>JBOEGZ010000001.1:0-530875 GCA_050633705.1 Hyphomicrobiaceae bacterium
CATGAGCAATGTGGATGTCCGCACCGGGTCAACAGTGTGCATCGCCGTTTGCAATGTTACTTCCGCTACAGGTTGGAGCAAACATTACGGTCGTAACATCGCGTCGCGATGTCGGCTTGCTCTGCAAAGCAGCAGGCGCGCGTAGGTAGCTGTTATACAAAAGCGGACTTTGCTCATCGACCAGCTATTGGCGACTATTCCTTCTTATCTCCCTGTCCAGCCAGCCACTTTTGTAGGTTTTCTGCCAGCGCCGATTTGCGTTTTTGGGCCCGCTCACCAGCCGGATGGCCGGCTTTAGCAGGGCTACTTTTCGGCTTGCTTTGGGAGCTGGAAGGCTTTGGCTCAGCTTTGGTTCTTTTTGGCTTTTTATCCAACGCATGCCCTCCCAGTTTGAGGGCGACGTCGGCGGTAAAGCGCGCGGCATCGTTGTTCAGGAGGTTCGGCGTAGCACTTGCGATTGCATCAAGCAGTGGATCAAGCCAGTCGTGTTCGGCTTTGGCAAAGTTATTGAGAACATAATTGGCAACTTGATCCTTGCGTCCTGGATGACCAACCCCAATCCGCACGCGCACGTAGTCGTTGTCGAGGTGCGCGGAAATCGAGCGCAACCCATTGTGCCCGGCATTGCCACCGCCGGTCTTCACCTTTAATTTGCCAGGCGCCAAATCGATTTCGTCGTAGAACACGATCACGTCTTGCGGATTGATCTTTAAAAAACGCGCCGCTTCGCCAACCGAGCGTCCACTTTCATTCATGTAAGTTTGTGGCTTCAACAGCAGTATGCGTTCTGAGCCAATCCGCCCGTCCAAGGCCTCGCCCTGAAAGCGCTTGCGCCAAGGTGACAGTGCGTTTGTATCTGCGATGCGCTCAAGCGCCATGAAACCGACGTTGTGCCGGTTGCCAGCGTATTGCGTCCCAGGATTTCCAAGTCCAACCAAAAGTTTCATGTGGTGGTTTTATTTGAAGTTCGTCTGAGAGGCAAAAAAATAGCGGCCGCGAAAAAGATCGCGGCCGCTAAATATTTCAAAGAGATGAGAATTCCTAAATTCTCTAATCTTCTTTTTTCTCTTCGCCTGACTTGTCTTCGTCACCGGCTTCGCCGCCAGCTTCAGCACTGGCTTCGGCTGCAGCAGCTTCTTCTGCTGCATCTTCAGCCTCGTCTTTACCGCCGCGGCTCTGGATCGTAGCAAGCGTGAAGTCGCGGTCATCAATAACCGGTTTCACGTTGTCTGGCAGAGTGATGGCTGAAACGTGGATCGTCTCACCGATATCGAGACCTTCCAAGTCGATAACAAATTCGGCAGGAATTGCATCGAACGGGCAAGTGACTTCAATCTCATGGCGAACCATGTTGAGGTTGCCGCCACGTTTAAGGCCTGGTGATTTCTCTTCATTTATCACATGCAGTGGAACTTCAACGGTCACACGACCGTCGGCTGCGATGCGCATGAAATCAGCGTGCAGGGGTTTGTCTGAAACCGGATCAAGTTGAAAGTCGCGCGGTATAACAAGTGTTTTTTTACCGGTTACATCAATCTCGATGACAGTAGAGCTGAGCTTGCCTTTGAAATACTCCACAGCAAAGGTGTGGTAATCCAAAGCAATGGACTGAGCTGGTTCTTTGTTGCCGTAGATTACGGCTGGAATTTTTCCTTCACGGCGAACATGGCGTGCGGCCCCCTTGCCGACACGCTCGCGCACCGTGGCAGAGAGCGTAATGCGCTCTTGAGCCATGGGTCGTCTCCTAATAAAAAACGGCCCCAATCCACGTCGGAATGGGGACCATTGACCAGACGTTGCCTCCAAGGGTGCCACATCTGGGTCCGACGATAACCGGACGGGGCTGTATACCGAGCGCGGGGCAAGAAGGAAAGGGGATAATCGAGCCGAAGTGACGCTCTTGCGGGGGCGGGCCAGATTTTTCAGCAGCACACATACTAGTTTGCGCGTCTCGTCAGCCAAATTACAGTGGAATTGGCGATTGTCGGTCGACTGTGACATCGAATATCGGATACCGTTTGCAGCAGCAACTTATGGCTTAGGGGGAATGATCTATGCTGAACACTTGGCAGCCGCGCATTCTGAGCGTTTTACGGATGGTATCGGCGTTTATATTCTTGCTGCATGGCTCACAAAAACTTTTGGGCGTTCCAGCATCGACCCGTCCAGCGCCTGAAATGTTTTCAATGATTTGGACCGCCGGTGTATTGGAATTGTTTGGTGGGGCATTGCTTCTTGTTGGTTTGTTCACGCGACCGGTGGCATTTGTACTGTCAGGACTGATGGCTGCGGCCTATTTCATTGCTCACGCGCCGCGCGATTTTTACCCGACATTGAACGGCGGTGACGCCGCCATCCTGTACTGTTTTATTTTTCTATATTTGGTGTTTGCAGGTGGTGGATCGTGGGCGTTGGATCGATTTATCCGGCAAAACTAATTAGCCGGCGCGTTTTTCTTTGATGGCCGCGAGAACCTGTTTCACAGATTCCGATTTGTCCCGTGTTGTCACCAATACGGCATCCGGCGTTGTGACGACGACAACGTTGTCCAAGCCTGAAACGGCTGTGACAATGGTGTCTGGACTGCGAACGAGACAATTTTGCGAGTCGATACAAATCGCGTGACCCGTGGTTGCATTTCCTTCTGTGTCTTTGTCTGACAGTGTCCACACTGCATCCCAACTGCCGATATCGGACCAGCCCATGCTTGCCGGTATCACGCTTGCCCGTTCCGTTTTCTCCATGACAGCGTAGTCAATTGAAATTTTTTGTGCCTTTTTGAATTCATTTTCTGCCAGGCGTAGGAAGTCTTGATCTTGTTGGCCGTTCGAGATCGCAGCTTGTGCCGCTGATAAAATAGCTGGCGCGTGAACGTTCAATTCGTCGATCATATCGTTAGCCTGGAACATGAAGTTTCCACTGTTCCACAGATAGCCATTGGTCAAATAGGACTTGGCTGTTGCAGCATCGGGTTTTTCCACAAACGAAGAAAGTTGAAATGCTTGCGTGTTGGCGATTGCAGCTCCTGGCTTCAAATACCCATACCCGGTTGCAGGGTAGGTTGGCTCGATGCCGAACGTGACGATTTTACCTTGTTTGGTCACGTCATCAGCTTGTCGACAGATGTTGTGGAAGGTTGCGACGTCTGCAATCGCATGGTCGGCTGCAAGGATGAGTGCGGTTGTCGTCGCGTCACGGGCAAAGGCACGAAGCGCTGAGACAGCGACGGCTGGCGCGCTGTCTCGGGCGATGGGTTCGAGGATGATTTCGCAATCAATCCCGATCGCGCGCGCTTGTTCGGCAACGATAAAACGAAACCGCTCGTTGGTAATGACAATTGGCTTGTCGAAAAGGTCAGGCACATCAAGACGCGCAAGGGTGTCTTGAAAGGTCGACCGTGCGGTGAACAAGGGCATGAACTGTTTTGGCATCTCGTCGCGCGACTGTGGCCAAAGCCGCGTTCCAGAGCCACCACACATGATGACGGGAATAATCATGGTTACCAACGATTGATTTGTTAACGGCTAAGCAAGACGAAAACGTCCGTCTCTTGCAATCTGTTATTGATGATTGTTGGCTGAGTGTACAGACAGCCGCAAAGCTTTCCCAGGATATACCAATTTTCAGTTAAGCAGGTGTTTGTTGTGCGCCATTCTCTCTTCAAACAGCGTTAGTCGTTTCCCTCACCAAACGCTGGGCTCGGAGTTGTGATGTCAAACTGTGAGACCCCGGCCTGGGCTGTGTAGAGTTCGATGCAATTGCCAGGTCCATCGGTGAACATCCAGATATGGCCACTCTGGGTTTTTGTGGAAAAGCTTTCGCCTTTGTTGAGTGCTGCCTTGTCAATCGGTGTCCCTTCAGCGTTGAGCCACATGACCGCACGATACCCGTCTGAGTTATTTTTGAATGTCAGTGAGACGGGCGCACCTTTCTTGTTCGATTTGAGCTTCCCCCAGTCGTCACACTTTAGCTTGGCGCGCGGCGAATTGATTGCACGCAACACAACACAGTCTTTCAAGAACTGGCGTACAGCACGATTGCTGCCCCGATTCACAAGGGGCAGGGTCATCGATTGGCCGCCAGCAATGGCGTAGGTCAATGTTCCCCCGCGCGCCAAAACGGTCCAAAAGACGTTGTTGAATGCGGGTTTCATTTTCAGGCCCACGACGCCTTCATCGGTATCAGCGCCGGTATAAATTTCGCCGACGAAGGAATTTGCATAGGTGCCAGAAGCGAGATTGATCATAACAGGTGTGGCGTTCGGACTGGATGTCAGTTGATAGTTCATCAACGTGGTTGGTGCGGTCGTGGTCTTTCCCGCATCGCAACTGGCTTCAAACAAAACCGCGTCGGTCTCTGGCACGCCATAGCTCAAAACGGCGCGACGAAACCCATTCTTGTTTTTTGCATCCGGTATGCGGTGAGCTTGCCAAATCATACCAGCTTCGAGCTCTTCTTGCGGATTGTTGACGTTGGCGGCATTGGAAGATTTCTTGACACAAACTCCATCGACCATATGGCGATCACCTTCGCAGCCGATTTCGACGTGGCTTTTATTTGGATATTCGAGGTTTTCTAACTCCTGCTCGATCACTGCGAGGCGATCAGCGTAGGCATCACGAATGCATTGATAGTTATTACCGCATCGATTGCGTTCTTTCAGCCAGCCAAGTTGCTCAGCCCGCAAGGCTTTGAAGTCTGCCTTGCTGAGTTTCTTCTTTAAGATCTGGTAGACCTCGTTCATTGCTGCATCATCGCGCGTTAAATGGCGGTCAAGACAGATTTCACGTTCGGTGGCGTTCTTGAGTTTTGCGCAGGCGGCCTCTCGCATGGCGGCTTTGTCTTGCTGTGCAACGGCTGGTGTTGTGATGGAAAGCGCTGCGGTGAGCATGATGACTGTCAATCTAGAAGTGCAACGAAACATAAAGGTCTCCTGAAGTGGCACGATGGGTTCGAAGCGCGTTTTCGGGGTAAATATTTTCGGCGCGCAAGGATTAACTTCCGGCCATGTGTTTATGGCACGGTGCCAAGGCGCAACACCAGCCAACAATTGTGAACAACACAGCAAGTGGCAAGTCACATCAATTATCGCTTGTTGCGTGTAAATACCGGTGAGCCAATGGCAATCCAGCCGCCACGCTTGCCACAGCGAACCCCCTTCACAAGTTCTGCAAACAACGGTCAATGCTGTGCCGCAGTTCTGCCCAACAACAGGCACAGATTCGCGACACGTTCCGGCCAGTTTGGATAAACAATTTTTTGGGATAGGAAACATGTTGTCAGCACTTCGCCAATTTTCGAAGCTCGCAGCCCTCTGTGCAACGGGCGTTTTGAGTGTCACATTTCCGGCCACAGCTGAGGTTTCGATGAGTGCCGACCTCGGCGCTGAAGTGATTCAGTCTGAAGACAATGGAAGCGTTTATTTGCGCCTCAGTCTAAAAGCGATCAAGCGGTTACAAGAAAAACAGCGCGCTCCCGTCAATATCGCGTTGGTTCTTGATCGGTCTGGTTCGATGAGGGGTGATCGGATTGCAGCAGCCAAGGACGCAGCCCAAATTGCCCTTGATCGACTATCGAGAGGTGATGTGGCCTCGGTTGTCGCCTATAACAATAAGGTTGCAACCTTGCAGGCGGCGACACGCCTGACCAAATTCTCCCGGCTTAAAGATCGTATTGAAGAGCTAACGGCACAAGGTGGAACCGCCCTTTATGCAGGCGTCGTGGAGGGCGGACGGCAGGTGCGTGAATTTCGCGCCTCCGATAAGGTCTCCAGAGTCATTCTTCTCTCAGATGGCCAGGCCAATATCGGTCCCTCCAGCCCAGAGGAGTTGGGTGACCTAGGACGCAAACTTGGTGCAGAAGGGATCTCTGTTACGACCATTGGTTTGGGATTGCAATATAACGAAGACCTGATGAGTAAGCTGGCATTGGCCAGTGATGGCAACCACGCGTTTGCTGAAACTCCAGAAGATCTCATAAAGATCTTTAACTCAGAATTTGGTGATGTCTTATCTGTTGTCGCGACAGACATCATCATCAACATTGAATGCCGCCCTGGTTTTAAACCCAAGCGCGTTTTCGGCCGAGACGCAAAAATCGATGGCAACCGCATTCAGCTAAAACTCAATCAACTCTATGCCGCACAAGAAAAATATCTGATCGTTGAACTTGATGGTTCACCAGTGGGCACTACAGGTTTGGCCGATATAGCCGAAGTTGATATTGACTACTTGAACCTCGAGACAAAGAAACGGCGTGGGTTTAACAAAAAAGTGCAAGCCGAGGTGTCCAGTGACAAATCTAAGGCTAAGGCCAGCGTCAATAAATCGGTCATGTCACAGGTTGCGACGCAAATTGCAACTGAGCGTTATAAAAGAGCTGTCGTCCAGCGTGATAAAGGCGACATTGCAGGGGCACGTAAGATTTTGGAATCCAACGCGGCTTACCTGCGCGATAAAGCGCAAGAATACAGTGCGCCAAATCTTGCCGAGTTTGAAAAAAAGAACCGGACAAAAGCCGGACAGCTCGACGCCAAAAACTGGGCAAAGACAAGAAAGTCCATGCGTCATGATCAGTTCAAGTATGGCGCACAGCAGTCTTATTAGGACCGCGGCCGTCACTTTGTGGAATTTTTGTTGAGCTTTGGGTTGGAGGAGCCGTGTGGTGCTTCCAGCCCGGCGCGCAACGTTGCGCTTGTGGCGTCACCTGTCACGCGTCGTGGCGAGTGATAAAGGTTCAGGTTATCGATAAAGAAGGTAATGGGCGCGTTGGTCTTTAAATTTCGAAATGTCGTTTTGCCAACTTGCAATAATTTCTTTGGCGCTTTTTCTAGATTTTAGCATGCGATGCAGGTCTTTTGTTCCAGCGAGCAAATGGAACATCTTAAGTTCCGTAAACAATCGCGCACGGTTGACACGCCTTGCCTCTTGAACCAATTGGGCGAGGATATGGATGCCGGTTTCCAAGGGTTCAAATGCATTAATGTCTGTCAGATTGATCCGCACCCCTGTGAGTTTTGTGTTTTTGAAGCGTGGATGAGCTGCCACACCTTTGATTGAGCGGGGCACATAGGACTGTGTGTGGAAGCTAACGCCAGGGCGTCCAAGCTTGTTTAGGCGCTGCGCCAATGCTTTGGCGTCAAGCCAGGGCGCGCCGATGAGGGAAAATGGAGTTGG
This sequence comes from Hyphomicrobiaceae bacterium, assembly GCA_050633705.1. Lineage (GTDB taxonomy): Bacteria > Pseudomonadota > Alphaproteobacteria > Rhizobiales > Hyphomicrobiaceae > JAJFHI01. The sequence goes on from JBOEGZ010000001.1 coordinate 7,176, forward strand.
TGTTCCTCGTCCTTCGTTGACGGCTGTCAGGCCAACAAGGCCTGTTCCAGGGTAGACGAGGGCAGATTCAAATGTTGGAATATTTGGGCTGGTGGCGACCCATTTGCGACGTGTTGCAGGCCATATCATCGACCGGTTCCATCCTGACATTTCAATAACCTCAAGTTCGAGTGTCTCAAGCCCCTTGAGCCACTTTTCACCTTTAATCATCAGCGCCAACTCACCGACAGTCATGCCGTGAGCGATCGGGATTGGATATTGCCCAACAAACGAATGTTGCGCTGGTTGGAGTATAAATCCGGAAACGTATTTGCCCCCAAGGGGGTTGGGGCGATCAAGCACAACGAAGGGAATTTTGGCGTCAGCGGCAGCCTGCATCGCCAAACCCATCGTGGAAATATAGGTGTAAAAGCGAACGCCGACATCTTGAATATCGAAAACGAGAACATCGATATTGCGCAACATGTGAGCCGTCGGTTTTCGCGTTTTTCCATAAAGAGAATAGACGGGGATGCCGGTGCTTGGGTCAACACCGCCGGCGACTTTGGCGCCGGCCTCGATGGCCCCGCGAAAGCCGTGCTCAGGAGCCAGGATCGCGGTGAGTTGCACACCTTTGGCTTGATGTATCATGTCTGCCAAATGGGCGCTGTTAACAAGGCCGGTTTGATTTGTAACTAAGCCAACCCGAAGACCTTTGAGCGGGGCGAAGGCAGATGCAACGAGGCGTTCGGCACCGGTTGCAAAGGCGCGGCTTTTAGAAGGCTGTTGGCTCATTGCAGGATGTGTCAGGCCCATTGCTGTGGCGGTAAAAAGAGCGGCGCGAACGAAATTCTGTAAATTCTCTATAGCTATATGGCGGCTTGTGAATAGCATTGTCCATCCATTTGAATAAGCCATATTAGGACATCGGTTTGGATTGCATTAACGCCAATCACACGGTCTATAAACCATCACGCTCAAATGTCCTCGCGACATCAACATTCTTAACACGATGAAAAGCAGTTGTGCGGTCCAATATCGTCCATATTAGAGTACTGGCACCTTGCGCGACTTTTTTTTAGTGTTTGTTGCCTGAGAGATAGATGGAATTCGCTGGAATGCATAAGCGGTTTTGTAATTGGTTGGCGATGTTTTGTCTGGTTTTTTTTGCCGGAAGTTTTCCAGCCCTGGCCGGTGTGAATTTTACGACATCAGTTCAACACTATGAATTAGGAACCGACATTGAGCGGTGGCAGGATATCTATCGTGCCATTAAAAAATGGGGTCCGTATAGTCATCGCAAAAACACCACTGTATTTGGACAGGCAGAAGGCGACTTTAAGTGGAAGTACAAAGTTCGCCGCGATGGCAATCTGTGTAGCATCTCCAACCTCGATATAAACGTCCACGTAGAACTGAGATTGCCGGAATGGTTGTCGAAATATGCTTCAACAGACGGTGCGCAAGAGGTGTTTTCATGCGTATCGCAAACGGTTACGACACATGAAAACCGACACGCGGAAATTTGGCGCGAGACGGCAAATAAAATGCATCGTGCAGCGAAAGCCGGACTGACCCGCATCTCATGTCACAAATTTGAAGACCGTGCGGGTGCCTTGCTACGCAATGAATACCGCAGCGGCAGCCGCCGCCAGGCAAAGTTTGACACCGCCGACTACAAACGCCCGCGTTATCAAAAATGTTGGAAGATTGGTCGCCAGTTTGCCCAAACTCGCCAGGTGGCAGAGATGGCAGACGTAAATCGGACAAATATGAACACCCACGTTGCAGCCGACACTATACCTGAGGTGTTGGAAGAGACCTCCACCAAAGCTGAAACGTCAAACACTGAACCCCAGTCGTTTGGCTACGTCGCCAGCTTTGGTTTGTTATTCTTGGCAATTTCTGCAGCTTTCAGTTTGTTTCTCATTCGAGAAATCGCGAATAATTCGGACATTGATGCACCCATCTCTGAAGGGCCGATGGATGAAGCCTTGAAGGCCTATCACCAACGCAATGCCAAACACCGGACACGACGGGTTGCGGATGTGCGCAAGAAACCAAATGCGTTCGGTGAAACGCCAAGTCGTCAAGCGCCATCACAACCAGAGCGCACGTTTGGCCAACGCTCCTAAACAGAGCCCCCGACAGTCAAGAAATATATGTTCGTTTGAGCGAGTAAACCGGGAAGGTTCGGGATCGTTACTGTGCCCACTTTTGTACCGTGCGTAATTCGTGGTCACTTTCAGAATTCGCCGGGCGAAGAACCGACAGCAAATCAAACATCGGTTGGATCGCCTTATTGAATAGGATTTTATGGCTGGGGAACCAGGATTCGAACCTGGACTAACGGAGTCAGAGTCCGTGGGTCTACCGTTAACCTATTCCCCAATCACATCGATTACCACGATGACATATATTGGCGGCGCTAAGACGGCATGTCATGGCAACGCTCAGATCCGGCTTCTAGCAGGTTGCCTTTTGCCCAGCAAGGCACATCAGCCAAAGGATATCGAGAAGATATAAGGCTGCAAACGAGGCTGTTCAATTGCAGCATCAGCGTTGTAAAGGCTGTCGCGTTTCCACGGACTTCATTTTTCCACGGGCTTCATTGCAGGCAGAAGCTCCGGCCGGTATTCAAAGTGCATGGTGTCATAGTGTTTCCAACGTCCCCCCCAAATAAAACCATGCGCCTCAAAAATTTCTACAATCTGCAAGGGGATTTTATTGCGATAGGGACGTTTGCCAGCGGCGTTGGGTTTGTGCCATCGCCAGTAATCGGAATACTTGACGGCGATATCAATCGCAATACCGTAACTGTGAGCTGACAGTCGGTCGGTGCCGGCAATTTGGCGGCAGTTAAATGTTCCACCGGCGGGTTTGAGAAACTTTTGCAAGTTTGTCGGCAGCTTCGCGAGCTTGCGGCTGATGGCCGACAACTGCTTGTCGACTCCGTTGATGCGGGTCACCTGCAAAGTTTTGTTGGTGCGTCCTGGAAGCCAGGCGATCTTGGTCAGATGTTTTTGCACCTCGCCTTTGCGGCAATCACCGTACATTTTGAGAAAGAACTTTGAGGGACGTGAGCGGCCCGGATCAGTCGTTGGTGCTGTGATCGTGGTGTCTTCGCCGATGGGGTATGGCAGAGCCACCATGTCTCGCACGCTGGCTCGGATAAGCGGGTCGGATGATGTTGACGGCGGCGCATCGACGTCCCCATTCGGTGCATCCAGTGGCATCGCAGTGCCATCGCGCCAAAACAATGCATTTGCGGTGATCTCTTTGAGGGCATCTGGGTAAGATTGCAAAAGGCGGGAGAGGGGCGTTGGGGTAGAACTTGGCTGGGTTTTGCTTTCATCCCGTGTTTGTTGGGCGCTGACATGAAGCGTCAATGTCACTGTGGCCAGCATGAAGGCAACAATGAAAACGTGATTACGAGGCCATTTTACAAGCCATTCCTTCTGATTCTTCGGCAACAGCCACTCCAAGATTTGCCCGTGTTCAATATTCTCTGACCGTCAGGGAATACTTTACGTCAGTGTAAGAGATGCTAAGGTGGGTTCAAGAGAATTCCAGAAAGCCGTCTGATGACAGCGCCGTGCATTGCAATAATGCAGTGAAATGGCGCAAGCCAGACGCTGGAGAATGATCGTGGCAGATCAACCCGAAAATCGGGAGGACGACAAGGACGAGCCCAACGCTTCGTCTCAAGAGTCTCCAACAAAACCTCATTCCCAAACAAAATCTCCGTCAGGAAAAAAGCGCCGTCGTCGCCGCTCTCGTAACGAGCGCGCTGAGGTCAATTCCACCGGTGGTGAACAAAAAGCGTCCGCGGGTAAAAATTCAAGCCAGCAAAAGAAGTCATCCCGACGGCCGGTTCAAGAAGGCCATTCCATTTTAAGCCAAGAGGTCTATGGGGCCCTGGACCTTGGTACCAACAATTGTCGATTGCTCTTGGCCCAACCGACGCGGCGCGGTTTTCGTGTCGTTGATGCCTTCTCGCGCATTATTCGGCTCGGCGAGGGGGTATCGCGAACGGGGCGCTTGTCAGACGGGGCCATGCAACGGACCGATGAGGCGTTACGTGTGTGTGCCAGCAAGATGCGCCGCCTTAAGGTGAAACGCGCACGATTGGTTGCGACAGAAGCCTGCCGCATTGCAGAGAATGGACAAGATTTCCTTGAACGCATTCATCTTGGAACGGGACTAAAACTCGAAATTCTCAGCCGAGAGATGGAAGCGCGATTGGCTGTCTCTGGGTGTGCGTCACTCATTGATGCCAAGACAGATTTTGTGTTGGTCTTCGATATCGGCGGGGGTTCGTCAGAAATCATATGGCTTGATCTCAACCGTGCTACAGACAAAAATAAAGTTTTAAGGTCCGATCGCAGCCAAATCGAAAATGCCATGCTAGCTTGGACATCATTACCAGTTGGTGTGGTGACTTTGTCTGAAAAATTTGGCGGCCGCCTCATCACACCTGACGTGTTTGAGGCAATGGTGGCCTATGTCATGGACCTTGTTCGGCCATTTGAACAAAAGCATCGCATTAGCGAACGCATTGATGGCCAGCCGATGCATTTTCTGGGGACCTCAGGAACGGTTACAACATTGGCTGGCGTCCAACTCGGATTGCCACGCTATGATCGCGCGAGAGTTGATGGCTGTTGGTTAAATGTCGACGAGGCACGTGGTGTGACATCATCATTGCTGGCAAAGACGTTTGATCAGCGCGTGCAAGAGCCATGTATCGGAGCTGAGCGTGCTGATTTGGTTATGGCAGGGTGTGCCATTCTCGAAGGTTTAATCCGGTTGTGGCCGTGTGAAAGATTACGCGTTGCTGATCGAGGCTTGAGAGAAGGGATCTTGACAACACTGATGACCGAAGACGGCGTGTTCCGGTCCGGCCGCCGCCGCCGCCGTGGTCGATCAGGACGAAGACGCAGGTCTGGCTCGAACAACAAGGACTAAAGCCACCCAAGGTTTTCTGTGGGCCAAAATTTTCTGCGAGATCGAATAAATGCATAGTTTAACGATGCGAATGAAACGGAATTATCAACGATGAAGGACAAAAGGGGACGAGGAGGCAAAGGCACGGTCGTTGGCCCAACAGGCGGCCAACGCTTGTTGCGAACGCGCGTGAAGACCGCGCGCAAACGCTCAAATGCGTCTGCCCGCTGGCTCGACCGGCAGTTGAACGATCCTTATGTTGCGGCAAGTAAGCGAGATGGCATGCGCTCACGCGCGGCCTACAAGCTGACCGAGATCGATGAAAAATATAAACTTTTAAAACCTGGAATGCGCGTTGTTGATCTTGGGGCTGCTCCTGGTGGTTGGAGCCAGGTTGCCGCTGAACGCGTAAAATCAGCACAAGGCAACGGCCAGGTCATCGCAATAGACTATCTTGGTTTCGAGGCTTTGCCAGGTGTAGTTATCTTTGAACAAGACTTTACAGATGAAGCAACAGATGCGGCTTTGAAAGGTGCTCTCAGAGACGGTCGCGCAGATATCGTCCTGTCAGATATGGCCGCTCCAACAACAGGGCACACCCGCACAGACCACCTTCGTATTATGGGTCTCGCTGAGGAGGCCGCTCATTTTGCAGTCGATGTTCTAACACCAAATGGATCATTTCTTTGCAAGGTGTTCCAGGGCGGAACGGAGCGCGAATTGTTGGAGCTTTTAAAACGTAGTTTCAAGACCGTACGCCACGTCAAACCGCCTGCCAGCCGGAAAGATTCTGCAGAGCTTTATGTTCTGGCAACGGGCTTTAGGTCCGAAAAATAAGGGGTTGAGCGCTATAACGCCCGGTTAACCCTAAATAAAACGCTCAAAAAATCAGGTTCAGGATGTGCCGGTGGGAACAGCGGCAATATGACCGCGCGTGCACACTCTCATCAACGCCCAAGCGATTCCCGTTTGGGGGTGATCTAATGAGAGGAGCCGACGATGCAAGGACAAATCACCAAATTTCGCGAGGACATCAACATGGGTGTCATCGTCGCCAAGAATGGCAACAAATACCGCTTTAGCAAAACACAAGTTTTGAATCTAAACGGTCGCCTGGTTGGGCACGAAGTTGATTTCATTGCCGATCGCAAACAACCAAAAGACATCATTCTTCTGACCGGTACAGCATGGACTGTATTCGCCGAAAAGAACGCAGCCTAATTCACGCAATTCATTGATGAGATTTTATTATGTTGAAAATTTCCAACGCAACAACAACGTTCAATCTTGATGATATTCCCCGTGTTGCCGCCAATGACCTCCACATTGTCATTGAGCAATTGGTTGCAGCGGGCCATGCCGAGTTGTTACTGGGTCGCGATGTTGCTGGAGTGCGAGAAAATTTTGAGACTGAATTTTGGCAGCACTTTTCAGGTGAGACCCGCCTCGGCGTTGCTATTCTCGTTCGCTTGTGGGCAATGGTCGATGTGCTGGCGCAACGCCGATTGCAAAACATGTTGCAAAACGAGGGTTTCATGTTTGTGCGCCGACTGGCGAAAGTTGCCGCTGCTCAAAGATTGAACGCGCGCCAAGGCCTCAACCCACAAAAAATTGTTTATTCGCTGTTGCACCAAAGCCAAGACGACACACCGCAAGCCTATGTGCCAACGAGCCGTGCCGAAAGCTCACAAACCGCAATAGCGGCATAAACCGAGCCATTGCGTTTGAACTCTTGGCCACGCTGATAACGCGCTGGCTCACGAAGAAACGTGAGACTTTGGCGGGCGTATTAGGTCCATGGCGATACGACCACCAGCTCGCAAAGCGCCAGTTATCGGCAGCCGTGTCTTGGTAATCGCGTCGTGCAGGCGTTGATCATGGTCGTTTTCATAATGGCCATCTAGCGCCAAGGCCGCGGCAAGCGAGGCGCACGTCAGCGTCAGGGCGACTCCGGTTCCGCCATATCCGACATTTAAGATCAGGTTCGAATTTTCCTTAGTGGTTTGGATAATCGGTAGATCGGTGAGCGTTTGATGAAATTTACCACCCCAGGCCTGCGAAATTTTGACAGACTTAAGCGATGGGAACGAATTCGAAAAATGTTGGCGTAAATCTTTGAGAACATCATCAGGGACTTCGAAGTCGTCGTTGGTCTGTTGTGATAATTTCTCGATACCGCCGAATATAATTCTGTTGCTATGCGAGCGATAAAAAACGTACGCCTTATTCAATTCCACAGTGAACAGGTCGGGTTGGGTGTGATCTCCTAAATCTTGCGCCGGAATTTGCCTTGTCGCCAGCATGTAGTTGTGCACAGGCTTGGCACGCACTTTGGTCGCCCCAAGGTTGAGTTCTTTGGTATAGGCGTTGGTGCACACAATAACTTTTTGAGTACGCACAACATCACCTGATTTCAGCGATACGTTCGTTTTAGAGCCGTCCCGCCATATTTTTTGTGCCGACACGTGTTGGAAAATTTCTGCCCCGAGCTCTTGCGCCCGTTGAGCCAAACCCTGGACCAAGCCGAAAGGTTGCACGGTATAGCCCGGCATATCGACGGAGACTGGGCGATGATTTATTGGATCAAAATTTACAATATGCTCGATATCACAATGACTGAGTGTGCCCGCCATCTCATTGACGATGGCCCGGGTGAGATTGCCCGAGGCTTTGATGCTAACCGGCGCATGCTTGATTTCACTTGTTGGAACCTGTTGTGCCAGCCATCCAGCTGCGTCATGCACCTTTTTGTTGAAGTGGCCCATGGCCCAGGAATGTTCCTCGTTGTGCCGTGCCGAAGCAAACCAGATGGGGGCTGGAGTGGGCGACATGAGGCCACCGTTGCGACCGCTGGCACCATAGCCGACAAAATGGGCTTCGAGGACAACAACGCGCCTTGATGGTTTGCGTTCAAGGATCTTTATCGCAGTCGTAAGTCCTGCCAATCCACCGCCGACAATTGCGATATCAACGTCGCCAGGAATGGTGCGTTCAGAACCTGAAAACCTTTTCTGGTTGTCATATTGGTCTTGCCAATAGCTGGCGGTGGCAGGCCTGATTTTTCCAGCAAGAGGCGTAGGCCCGGAGTCTCGCGGGGAACAGCTGCCGGGGTCGTTTTGTACCAATGTCACCTCTGAAACCATTTGCGTGCGTTTGCACGCCAAAGCAGCAGTTTAGCGGAGATTTGGACATGCCGGAAATCGTTTGCTTAAATAATTGGAGCCACGGGTGCGAGACCCCCGTCGATTGGGCCACCACAACTCCCACTTCCGCATTTGAATCAGAACTTAGAATTTGCCATTTGCCAAGTCTCGCTCATGTGACGGCGCAGGAATGGGACAATTTGTTTCCTGGCCTATCGGAAGGTTGGCAATATTTCAAAGCCTGTGAAAATACAGCGCCCGATAATTTTGAACTTTCTGCATTGGCTGTATATCGCGCGGGGCGATTGGTTGGTGGCGTTTTAATGTTTGAGACGCAGTATCGCCTCGATATGACACTTGGCGAAGGCTTTCGGGGACTGCGCGACTGGTTGGCGCGGACTGTGCCTGGCGTTGTCAGCGTACGTATTGCTGGGCTTGGCTCGCCAATGAGTGAAGAATGCCCGATCGGACTTGATGCGGGCTTAAGCAAATCTGAAAAGGATTGTGTTTTTGAAAAACTCATTTCTGGGTTTGAAAAATTTGCAGCCACCAAAGGCATCAAGGTGCTGGCGTTGAAAGATGTGACCGATCGCGACGGCCAACGCTTTTCACCAAATTTGAAAGCCCGTGGCTTTGCACGCATGGCGTCTTTGCCGATTGCAACGCTACCATTGCCGTTTGAAAACCTTGACAACTACCTTGCAAGCCTGCGTCCCAATATGCGTAAAGACATTCGTCGCAAGCTCAATCAATCGAAAAATGTTGCAGTTGAAATTGTAGACTGCATTGAAGACCTTGAAGAAGAAATTATTTCTCTTTATCGAGCAACGCAGCAATCGCGAAAAGCGAACTACGAAGGGTTCGACGAAGTTCCAGATAGTTATTTCGGTGAGGTCATGCGCCAGATGGGCGGCAAGGCCCGGGTTTTGTTGATGCGCGTCGAGGGGCGTTTGGTCGGCTTCAGTCTTTTCCTGGAAGAAGAAGACCGGGTCATCGCAAAATTTATCGGTTTGGATTACAAATTTGCACGGCGACATAACCTATACTTCGTAAATTGGTTGGAGAGTGTGCGCTATTGCCTGGAACGCAGCATTTCAATGATGCAGGTTGGGCAGACGACGTATCAGCTTAAATCGCGCATGGGTTGCCAGTTGAAACGGTCTTGGATTTATTTCAAACACACCGGATCGGTCTTCGGCCCTGTCTTTCGAGCCATCGGACCGCATATGGCTTTGGACCAAAGCAATTCTGAATTGCGCGCCATGGCTGACGATGCACCCTACCTTTCAGCCGCCGCTTGAAGCTCCATTGGTGACGCGTGCCCTGCTTCGCGATCAAAGAAAGCCCCTGATACACCTCACAATCGGTCGGGCCAGCTGGCGAAAACGCCCATAAAGGGAACGCGCTTTGTCCATCACGCGCGGCTCATTGTCTGAAATTTAGTTTCCGTTCTGTGTTTGAAAGGACTCAGACGCCGAAGTCTTTGGCACTGTTGGTGTTTTCTTTTTCCAACCTGGGTCGAATTGCGCCATAGTCGTTGGGTGCAAGGTGAGTCGCAAGGCGCCAGCGCAGCAATTTGCCGGGCCGATTGGTCTGACACCTATTTGTGATTTTACGGGGAATTTAAAGCTATGGCGTCGTTGGCCAGCAAAATGCGAGTTTGTTGTTATGCCTTTGGGCTTGCGTTGCTCTTCACCCCCCATGGCGGGAATGCGGAACCAACAACGCCGCGCGCTGGGGCAAATCCAACGGGTACTTGGATTGATCATACGGGTCGCGGAGCCGTTGAGATCAAGGATTGTGCTGGAAAGTTGTGTGGGCATATCGTCTGGATCGAAGATGGACAGCCACCAGAGGCTTGCGGCAAGGAAATTATTGGCGATGTCAAATTCGTTGGTGACGGAAAGTGGGACCAAGGCTGGATTTACGATCCGGAATTGGATTCAGAATTCGATGTTGAATTGACACCTTTGGCCAACGGCAATTTGCAAGTGTTGGGATATGCGGGCTTCAAAACGCTGAGCGAAACGATGATTTGGAAGCGCGCGCCAGCAGACCTTAAGCCTTGTTCTGTTGGTGGTGTTGTTGCAGTCAAGTAAGGTGCGGACTTTGGCGCACTACTTTTTCGAGTAGCGTTCGACGCACTGGACATGCATGAACTTGTTTACACCTTTGATGATCTCGCGATGAAAAATTCCTAAGCTGTCTTCAAGGCGTGCTGCGGTCCAAATCAAACCCTTGACCATGCCTGGACCTTCCACTTTTTTAACTTTGAGCCAGGCTTTATAGGCGCGGCCTTTCTTAAATTTTATCTTTGGAGCCAACTTAACGCGAACAGGCTTGATGCCATCATTGGTTTCAACAATGCACTTCACAATGTGATCCGGCATCATGAGTGAGTACTTCTTTGAAGTCATGGCATGGGCGATGTATCTGCGTTCGAGCTTGAGATCGACGCTACATTGCGCGTCGCCAAAGCCCCACTTGAGGCTCTTTTTACCAGCGCCCTTCTTTATCTTTTTCTTGTTCCACGTTTTGTTGAGCTTGCAGGCAATGGCCCCACCATCAGCCGACTTTGATAAGATCGCACCGCAGAGCCTCTTCTCGCAGGTCTTGAGTTTTTCTTTTTCATTTTTGATTGCATCAAGTGCGGTGACAGGTTGTGACGTTGCCCACAAAACGGCTGCGCCAAAAAGGCAGGTCTTCATTTGCGATCCAAATTTAATGGTATTGACGCTTGTTGCGTGTTTAATGCTCGTCGCCATTGTTTGCATCCCCGATTCGTAAGTCGCGCTGGGCCCAGCGGCCAAATAGTCGGAATTCGCCGATCAGTTCAATTGGCGTGATATTGTGGCGAAATTCTCTTTGTCCGATCTTGCGTCACCTGTTGCAAGTAAAAGACGCTGGATAAACGAGGCTTTTCGCGGACATTTTGGCGTTGTCTTAGCAGGAATTGGGATGGAAATTCATCTTTGCTGGATCGTTGGCGGGGAAATTCTCCAAAAAACGACGGTTGCCGCTTGTTTCATGTGGCTGATTGTATCAAATTCGCCTGGTCGCATGGCGACATAGAGAACGACCAGTTTCGTGCGGCGACCAAGACTTGGTTTTCGCCACGAGACAGAAATGAACAACACGTCGTTGGCCGATGCCTTCGACGACCGGCTAATTGGAGATGAAGATGAGCCTTGATACGTCTGGCGGCCATAAGGCAATGGATTACGCAGAGCACACGCGTACTTATGCAGGTTTTCTGAGACTAACGAAGATCTCAGTTGTTGCATTGATTCTGTTGTTGGTCGGAATGTATGTTTTTCTCGTTTAATTTCTTCTCAAGTCGGTAAGTGGCACTCTTTGTTAGATTTTGGGTGGGAACAGCGGTCTTGCTCGAAATACTCTTTTCCTTCGTGAACAGCGAAGGTGTAATGAGTGTGCGAAATCAGGAATTTTTATGGTAACGATAGCAGTTACTGCTGAGGGCGCTGACGAGCCTCGTGTCGCGGTGTCACCAGACACGGTAAAAAAGCTCACAGCTCTTGGATGCACAGTAAAAATCGAAAAGGGAGCCGGAGCGCGATCTCACTTCTCTGATGCTGAGTTCGAGAGCAAGGATGGACAGATCGTACCGGATGCTGAGGCTGCATTAAGTGGTGCCGACGTCCTGTTAAAAGTTCGGCGTCCGTCTGTTGATGAGTTGTCGAAACTCAAATCTGGCGCAATTGCTGCTGCGATGATCGACCCTTACGGCGCAGCAGATGCTTTGGCACCGCTTGCGAAAACCGGTGTGTCATTGTTCTCAATGGAGTTCATGCCTCGCATCACACGTGCGCAGGCGATGGATGTGCTTTCAAGCCAAGCCAACCTGGCAGGCTATAAGGCTGTCATTGATGGTGCGGCCGAATTTGGCCAAGCGATGCCAATGATGATGACGGCTGCTGGCACGATACCGGCAGCAAAAACGTTCGTTATGGGGGCCGGCGTAGCCGGGCTTCAGGCGATCGCGACGGCCAAACGTCTGGGAGCAATTGTTTCGGCAACAGATGTTCGCCCAGCAGCAAAAGAGCAAGTCGCCTCACTTGGCGGTAAGTTTGTTGCCGTTGAGGACGAAGAGTTTCTCGAAGCGCAGACCGCTGCTGGTTATGCCAAACCAATGTCTGAGGCCTATCAAAAGAAACAGGCCGAGCTTGTCGCTGATCACATTGCCAAGCAAGATATCGTCATCACGACAGCTTTGATCCCAGGGCGTCCTGCACCGAAATTGATCTCGCAAGAGATGATCAAGTCGATGCGTCCTGGTTCTGTGATCGTTGACCTTGCAGCCGAGCGCGGTGGCAACACTGCGCTCACAAAGGCTGGTGAGACAGTCGACGTCAATGGCGTCAAGATTATCGGAACTTTGAACTTAGCTGGTCATTTGCCCGTTAATGCTTCGAGTTTATACGCCCGCAATCTGTTATCGTTCCTGACTTTGATGATCGACAAAGAAGAAAAGTCGCTCAAAATCGATTGGGACGATGAAATCATCCAAGGTACGCTCGTCGCCAAGGATGGGAAAATTGTTCATCCAGCTCTGACAGAGAAGGCAGCGTAATGCAGCGCATGAATACAATTTTTAAAGGCCTCAGTCTCGTAGCTGTTTTACTGGGAATGAGTGCAGGCAGTGCATTGGCTGGCTCAGGCGGCGCGCCGATTAGTCCATTCGTATACCAGTTGATGGTGTTTGTGATGGCGATCTTTGTTGGCTATTACGTCGTTTGGAGCGTGACACCTGCGCTACATACACCATTGATGGCCGTGACCAACGCGATTTCATCTGTGATTGTTGTTGGTGCGCTTCTCGCCGTTGGCATTTCGCTCATTGGTGATAGCAGCGTGTTGTCGAAAGTCTTTGGCTTCATGGCGCTTGTCATGGCGTCGGTCAATATTTTTGGCGGCTTCCTCGTAACGCAGCGCATGTTGGCGATGTACAAAAAGAAAGAGCCAAAGTCGTAATGCATCTCAAATTTTGTCTCCGATACAATTCGTTGGTGCTGAATAGCGAGGAACATTCCAATCATGTCTGCTAACCTCGTTGCTGTGCTTTACCTTGTCTCCGGCGTCCTCTTCATTATGGCGCTGCGTGGACTGTCCCATCCCGAAACATCCCGCCAGGGCAATACCTATGGAATGATCGGTATGGCGCTCGCGGTGCTGACAACACTGTTTGTTGCAGCGCCTGACGGTTTGGTCTCCTGGTTATTGATCATTTCCGGCCTTGCTATCGGTGGTGTTATTGGTGGAAAGGTCGCGCGCGACATCCCAATGACATCGATGCCGGAGCTTGTTGCTGCCTTCCACTCGTTGGTTGGTTTGGCTGCTGTGTTTGTCGCTGCTGCGGCGCTCTATGCACCTGAAGCTTTCGGAATTGGTGCGGTTGGCGACATCGCCGGCGCGAGCCTTCTTGAGATGTCTCTTGGTGTTGCCATTGGTGCGATTACCTTTACTGGCTCGGTCATAGCGTTCGCTAAGCTTTCAGGTCGTATGTCTGGTTCGCCAATCATGTTGCCGGCACGCCATGCCATCAATATCGCTCTGTTTCTTTTGATGGTCGTCCTCATCTACTGGTTCTGCCTGTCTGGCGGTTCGTCAGCCCTGTTCTGGATGATTACGCTTGTCGCGCTAATTTTTGGCGTGCTGATCATCATCCCCATCGGCGGTGCGGATATGCCAGTAGTTGTGTCGATGCTGAATTCCTATTCGGGTTGGGCGGCAGCCGGTATTGGTTTTACACTTGGCAACATCGCGCTGATTATCACAGGCGCACTTGTTGGTTCTTCTGGTGCGATCTTGTCGTACATCATGTGCAAAGGCATGAACCGGTCCTTCATCTCCGTAATTCTCGGTGGCTTTGGCGGCGAGACTGCAGCGGTTGGGGGTGGTGATGGTGAACAGCGCCCCGTTAAGCTTGGTTCGGCTGAAGACGCTGGCTACATCATGAAGAATGCGCAGAAGGTCATTATCGTACCTGGCTACGGTATGGCTGTTGCTCAGGCACAGCATGCTCTTCGTGAGATGGCGGATACATTGAAAGAAGCCGGTGTCGAAGTGAAGTATGCCATTCACCCCGTTGCTGGTCGGATGCCAGGTCACATGAACGTTCTGCTGGCTGAGGCAAATGTTCCATATGATGAGGTCTTCGAGCTTGAAGACATCAATAGTGAATTTGCCCAAGCTGACATTGCTTATGTTATTGGTGCAAATGACGTGACAAACCCGGCTGCAGAAGATGATCCGGCATCGCCAATTTACGGCATGCCTGTTCTACAGGTTTGGAAAGCTGGTACGGTCATGTTTAACAAACGCTCGCTTGCATCTGGTTATGCCGGCATAGACAACCCGTTGTTTTATCGTGACAACACGATGATGCTACTGGGTGATGCCAAGAAAATGACAGAGGAAATCACAAAAACGATGGCTGATTAATTTGACAGCCACAGGTGATTGCAAGAACATAAAAACCGCGCTCGTAACTGAGTGCGGTTTTTTGCTGTGCTGGACTTTGTTAGGGGGAGCATTTGTGAAATGCTCGACAAACGACGTTTTACAACGTTAAGGGCAATCTGTTTCGCTCACAATTTCGTTACGTTTAAAAGACCGGCAATAGCGTTAGGTTAGCGCTTATGCTTTCACAAAACGAAAGAGACCGATGCCCCAGAGCCTGACCGCCTACGCAATCTCCGTGTTCGTTTTGGTGTTGTCGTGGAGCATTCTTCAGACATCTTCGGCTGATGCTCGCCGCAGCAAAGCCAAAATCGCCGGCGTTGAAGTGAGTTGCAAAGATACACGCGGCCGGCAGGTTCAATTGCGGTCGGTTCGTGATCTGGGAGATGTTGGTCGTGCCTGGGTGGTAAGGGGCGTGCCGTTTATTGTCATGGACAAGGATCTCTTAAAGACATTGCCACCGAAATTGCGCTTGTTTTTTTACGAGCATGAATGCGCCCACCACAGACTTGGGCATTGGTATGCCATTACCAAGAACATCGAGCAGGAAGCCGATTGCTGGGCAATTAAAAACGGTCGCGATCGCAAACTTTTTTCGCGACAAGACGTGCGCGCGTTTGCTCCGTTTTTCGCCAACAGCAAAGGGACGAGGTGGGGGCATCTGCCTGGTCCACAACGCGCTGAAAAACTTCTCGCTTGTTATGACGAGGAGTAAGTGTTGCGCCACGAAGTGTGGGGGCAACCTAGCGGCAAACTTCGTGCAAAGTACCGACTAGTGCGCGTTGGGTGGCAAGACCAATATTTGTCCGGCGCGTAGTTCCGAACGCTTCATATTGTTGAGCCCCATTAAATTATTCGTCGAAATGCCATTGCGGTGAGCGATCCCAAACAGCGTGTCGCCTGGGGCCACACGTACTGTCCGCCGCCCGTTTGCGTCGACGAAAACTTTGGATTTCCCAGCAAGCTTTGCTTGTCGCGTTCGATTGTCGATGGCGATGCGGTTGTGAGACCCGTTCCAGCGGTAAGAATTGCGTTTTCTGTCCGGTCCCGCGTACATGGGCAGTGGATCATAGGTTGCCAGCTCATCGTAAGGTATGACGGGGGGCGCTGGTGGTGGTGGGGCTGTTGCCTCGGCTTTCGCGACGGTCTCAGCAGGCCGGGTTGCAACAACTTTAGGTGCGCGTACAAGTGACGGGCGGTTTTGTGCTGAGGGTTGAGATGATAAATTTTGTCGCTCAATCGAACCGGTTGCGAGGCGATTGCGATCGTCGCCCCAGGAAAGAGCTGGAAAACTTTTGTTTGTAAGGCTTGGTGCGGCACATCCCGACAATGTCGCTGTGACAGTCGCAACCAACATTGCCCACAACAGTGGTCGGTCCTTTGCGGGAACTAATATCTGACTGCGCATACTCACTACATCCTTCAAATTGCGCGTTTTCTTCAAAATGGCGGGTTTGTGGTTAACAAAGTGTTGACGGCAATTGCGATTGTGCGAATTCTATCGGTTGTTCTCGTTCCATCCTGATCTGCGGAAGGGTAGTTCTTGGTATGGCTAGACGTGAGATTGGCAACGGTAAATCGAAAGATTGGAAAGCAATGAGTGCGGCAGTTTTTGTATGGCTGATTGCAGGGCTTATCCTTTGTGCCGTGTTGTTTTTGGGTGTACGTCGAATTGAGCATGTTCTGCTTTATGCGCCAGATACCCAACGCACGATGCCTGAGAGTGTTGGGCTTGGTGACGTTGTTGATGAAATCGTCCTGCCAACCCCAGATGGTGAAACCGTCATCGCTTGGTATCTGGCGGCTAAGCTGGATCGCCCAACAGTGCTTTATTTTCATGGCAACGGTGCATCACTGGCGAACCGTGCCGATAGGATCGCGCGTTTTGCGAATGCCGGAATTGGTGTTTTTATGATGACATACCGCGGATATGGCGGATCATCCGGCACGGCTTCTGAAGTGGCAAATGTTCAAGACGCCGTTCAGGCCTATAACCATGTAAGAGGGCTGGGTGTTGCGGCCAGTGACATCATTTTATACGGCGAGTCGCTTGGCTCAGGCGTTGCCACTCAGGTTGCGGCCCATCCTGAGATTGCTAACGAAATTGGAGGGTTGGTGCTTGATGCGCCTTACACGGCAATTGTTGATGTCGCGGCATTGCACTATCCCTATCTGCCAGCGCGTCTCTTGATGCGCGACCGTTACGAAACGATGCGTTACATCGGCAAAGTAGGCGTACCAGTGTTGGTGCTTCACGGTGAGGCTGATGGCGTCATTCCTGTTGAGATGGGACGAGCTGTGGCTGCTGCATTGCCGGGTCAAGCAGAATTGAAAACATTCCCAGGTGCCGGACATACCAACCATGACGAATTTGGCTCGTTTGAAGCGATGTTGGGTTGGTTGGAACGCATTCGCTCGGCGCGTAAATCGCATCGCAGCGAGAGAAGTTTGTCAGCTTCAGGTTAGCGACGGGCCCGAAGCGTTAGAGAAATGCGAAATGGCTGCATCGCACTTGGCGCACAAAAAAACGGCTGGAGGTTTTTGACCACCAGCCGTTTTTAAATATCTATTCTATACCGTAAGAAATCGGTGCCTAGCGTTTGCCGCGCGCGGCTGGCTTACCGCGGCCCTTCATTGGCAATAGACCTTCGCGCTGTGCCTTCTTGCGCGCCAATTTGCGGGCGCGGCGAACAGCTTCAGCCTTTTCGCGGGCCTTCTTCTCAGATGGCTTTTCATAGAAATTCCGCAGCTTCATTTCACGGAAAATACCCTCACGCTGCATCTTCTTCTTGAGCGCTTTAAGAGCTTGATCGACGTTGTTATCTCGGACGAGAACCTGCACGCTGTGTCATTCCTTCTGGTGCTGGTGGAACACATGATATGAAACAAAAAAACCCGCCGCATGGCCACGACCATGCGCGAATTCAAATATCTCTTTCTGGCGGTGTAACAAAGCCCTCGGGACTTGTCTAGCGTATCGGCGGTTTTGCCCCAGAAAAACGCCCAAAAGTTGCGAATTTAGCCTGATTTTTGTGGGTCTAAATGGGTGATATGCCCCATTTTACGCCCAGGTCGGGCTTCGTTCTTGCCGTAGAGGTGAAGGCAGCCTTCTTCGTCGCCGTGCTTGCCTCCGGAGGCCAAATCAATCCAGGCATCAACATCTCGGCCAATTAGATTGGTCATTCGCGCATCGCTGTGACGGCTGGTGGGGCCAAGTGGCCAACCCGCGACGGCGCGAATCTGATTTTCAAATTGGCAAACCGCACACGCGTCTAGTGTCCAGTGTCCGGAATTATGAACGCGGGGCGCTATTTCATTGACGATAAAGGCGGGCGAGGCCTCATCGCCCAGATAAAATAACTCGACAGCCAACACCCCGACATAATCCAACGCCGTCGCAATCGTGCGGGCAATAGAGCGGGCTTGTTCAATTCGGCTCTCGGGGAGAGGTGCGGGCACACTTGAGGTATCGAGAATGCTGTTTCGATGCGTGTTGAGCGGAATATCGTAAAATCGACACTGACCATCGCCGCCGCGCACCGCCAATACTGAGACTTCATAGGCGAAATCAATTATGCCTTCTAGGACAGCCGGTGCGTGGTCGATGGCGCCGAGGGCCCAGGAGGGATCTTGTGCGTCGAGAAGGCGGACTTGGCCCTTGCCATCGTAGCCAAGTCGTGTCGTTTTCAATATTGCGGGCGTGCCAATCGTTTGTAGGCCAGCGATGAGATCTGTTTTCGACGAGACTTCTGCAAACGGGGCAACTGCGAGATCAAGGTGTGCCAAAAACCTTTTTTCAACGAGCCGATCTTGGGCGACTTCCAAAGCTTTAGGACCGGGACGCACAGGCGTGAATTCGGCAGCAGCGGCGGCGGCTGACAAAGGTACGTTTTCAAATTCGTAGGTGATGACATCGACGGACTTGGCAAAGGTACGGATCGCGTCAAGGTCTTCAAAGCGCCCAACGGTTGTCGTCTTGGCAACGTCAAAGGCTGGGCCAGAGCTGTCGGAGTAGACGTGGCATTCCAAACCCAAACGTGCAGCTGCCATGGCGAGCATGCGGCCAAGTTGTCCGCCTCCGAGGATGCCAATGGTCGATCCAGGTGGAAGCGCGCGCACGGGTTTAAACGTCCTCTGGCGTATCTGGAACGGATGCTGTCTGCTTTTTGCGGTAAGCAGCCAGGCGGGTTGCAATGTCCTCATCGTGCAACGCGAGGATCTGGGCTGCCAAAAGTCCGGCGTTGGCCGCGCCAGATGAGCCGATTGCTAACGTGGCGACGGCAACGCCCTTGGGCATTTGTACGATGGAATAAAGACTATCAACGCCCGACAGAGCTTTTGACTGGACGGGCACGCCAAGCACGGGAAGTGGTGTCAAGGAGGCAACCATTCCCGGCAGGTGGGCTGCTCCACCGGCGCCGGCAATAATAACGTGCAGGCCGCGCTCTTTAGCAGTTTTCGCATAGGTCACCATGCGATCGGGTGTGCGGTGCGCCGAGACGATGTTGCGGTCGAAAGCGATGCCAAGTTCGCCCAGAACTTCGCTTGCGTGGCGCATCGTCGGCCAGTCAGACTGACTACCCATAATAATCCCAACGCGTACGTCTCTTTTGCTCATCACAAATGTCCATTTTGGCAGGCGCGCAAGGCCGCTGTTTCCAAAAAAGCAAAAGCGGGAATTAGAGGACTAGAGCGCTAAACGCAAGCATTTCAGCTGACAGACATGTGGGTAGAGCCCGTGCATTTGGCTCTTGGCGTTTGAAAAATAGGGGGTTTTGTCAGTCTTTGGGGCTTTGGCCGATGTTTTGATGACGTCGCTGCTGCAACCTGGATTGGTCAGCGCGACAAGAATTCTCCGATTTAGGCGACATGCTTGTGGCGTGGCACAAGAGTCAAATATGGCAAGAAATAATACATCTAAGTAGCTGAAAAATATACGTATTAAAAGGGGCGCATGCCGACAGTTACAATTGTCGCCTTTCAAGCAATTTAATGTCAAACCCCCTCCGATAGGTTTTCCGATGGAGCTCTAGCTGAAGACTGAGCTGGTACTGGGAGAGGAAGACGTCGTGGCTGATATTAACGGAACCCCGGAAGACGACGAGCTGTTTGGGACAACAGCCGACGATCTGATCAACGGTGGTGCAGGCAATGACTTGCTGGTCGGGGACGACGGCAACGATACTGTCAATGGCGGCGACGGCGACGATACGTTTTTTGGTGATGCAGGCAACGACCAGCTATCGGGTGGCAACGATGATGACAGCATCTGGGGCGGCGCTGGAGATGACGTTATCACGGGTGATGATGGTCAAGACATCTTGTACGGTGATGCAGGCGCTGACGAACTCTATGGTGGTGTTGGCGACGACAAGCTTTATGGCGGCAATGATGACGACACGCTTGTTGGTGGTGACGGCAACGACATACTAGACGGCGGCACGGGCGCAAACAGCCTTGACGGCGGAGCTGGTGACGACACACTACATCATGAATTTCTTTCCGGCCCGTCGGTCATCGACGGCGGTGCAGACAACGATACGTTGGTCATTAGTTTTGATTCAGCCTCCATCACCGAGGCCGCGCGCGCTGAAATTGATACGCTGAACCAGTGGCTCGCCGCCAACCAAGCAAGTGGCAGCAATGGTCAGCCACTTGAACTTGTTGAACTTGGTGTGACGGTTTCAAATGTCGAGAACGTTGTTATCAAGGTTGATGGCATCGAGACGTCTGTTGAGGATTTCATCAATCCTCCCGACTTCGTCGATCCTCAAGCACCCGATGATCCGCAGGTGCAGAACATAGGAACGCTCATTCAAGGCACATCTGGCGATGATAATATCTCTGGAACAAGTAATGCCGACACCATTCTCGGAGATACCGGTCGTGATGTCGTAAGTGGTGGCCTTGGCAACGATGAAATATTTGGCGGCGACGACAACGACCGGTTGGCTGGAGATGCTGGCGATGATGTCATTGTCGGTGGTGCCGGTAACGACATAATTATCGGCGCTTCGGGCAACGACCAGTTATTTGGTGGCGACGGAAACGACGGCTTTTACTCCGGTAGCGGCGACGACTTGGTTTCAGGTGGCGCTGGCAATGACGGTGTCTTTGGTGAAGGCGGCAACGACAACATTTATGGTGGTGCCGGTGATGACAGTCTAGACGGCGGCAGCGGCAATGACATTGTGCAGGGCGGCGACGGCAACGACCGTCTAACTGGCGGCATCGGCGATGATACACTCGTTGGTGGGGCCGGTGATGACACGCTGACCCACAAACATATGACAGGAACGTCTGTTATTGATGGCGGAGCAGACAACGATACGCTTGTGTTGCAATTCCAGTCAGCGACGGTCAACGACGCGGTGCGTATTGAAGTCGATGCATTGAGCCAATGGATGAACAGTGGAACCGGCGGCTCGCTGCAACTCGTTGAACTTGGCGTTACGGTTTCCAATATCGAAAACGTCATCATCGAGGTTGATGGTGTTGAGGTTGCGCTGGCAGATTTCGTCAATACAACTCCGGACAATGATCCAGAGATCAACGGCACTGATGGTGATGACGAAATTTATGGCTCGAACGACGCTGACATCATCAATGGTGGGCTTGGCAAAGACACGATCTATGGCCGCGATGGCAATGATGAGATCAATGGCGGCGACGGTAACGACCGTTTGAGTGGCGAAGGTGGTGATGATATTGTCTACGGCGGAGCGGGCAATGACTCGATCATCGGACATTCTGGCAATGACCAATTGTATGGCGGTGACGGCAATGATGGCTTCTTTGGCGGCGGCAACGATGACGTTATTTGGGGCGAAAACGGCAACGACCACATCTTTGGCGATGGCGGCAACGATGCACTGTATGGCGGAGCCGACGATGACCGTCTCATAGGCGGCAGCGGCAACGACTTCCTCGATGGTGGTGATGGTGCGAACACGCTAGATGGTGGATCTGGTGACGACACGTTTGTGCATCGCTATCAATCGTCGACAACGGAAATCGATGGTGGTGGAGGATATGATACCGTTCGGTTGATGTTGTCGACGGATCAGTTGTCAGATGCTGCGCGTTCAGAATTGGCAACATTGAACGACTGGTTTAGCCAGGGCCAGAACGTAGCAGGTGCTGAGCTTGTTCTATCGGAACTCGGGTTCACTCTGGTGAACGTCGAAGACCTTGAGATCACAGTCAATGGCGTAGTTACGCCGATTGACCAGTTCCTCAACGTCGCTCCTGAAGTCGAAGCCGAAGTTGCAATGGACACCAGTGAAGATGTTGCTGTGTCGGGCCAGGTAGAAGGCACCGACGCCGATGGCGATGTATTGGTTTATGCAATGGTTGGCGGACCTGTAAATGGCGCGGTCACACTCAATGCTGACACGGGTGAATTCACGTATACTCCAGATGCTGGTTACAATGGTGAAGATACATTTGAAGTTTCGGTTACTGACCCGTCAGGAGAATACGCAACACAGCGCATCACAGTACGTACCGAAGCTGTCGCTGATCAACCAACCCTGACGATTTCACAAGCGCCCGTTGCCACCGGTCACGGTATTGTTGAGGGCACCGAGGGCAATGACTTTTTGTTCGATGGAACAGCGTCGACAGTGACAGCGGATCTTAATCTGTCATTGGAGATGGCAAACAGCAACGGCTCTGAAACCATTTTGGTGACGATCAGTGACTTGCCTCCAGGTGCGACGTTATCGGCTGGAAATGTCAATCCAGATGGTTCGGTTACGTTGACTGAGGCTGAACTTGAAGGGCTGACGATCACTGCGCAAACGGAACAAGATTTTTCTATCTCTGTTTCTGCAGTCGCAACCGAAGACAACGGCTCGCAAGCGACAGCCACAGCTACGATCGATATTGAAATTTCCGACGAAGCAATCGCCAAGGATGTGCTCGACGGTAAAGGTGGAAACGATTATCTGTTTGCCGGTCGCGGTGAAGACACCTTGATTGGCGGCTCTGGCAACGACTATGTCTCCGCTGGTGATGATAACGACCTGCTGATCGAAGGCGCTGGTAACGACCGTTATGTTGGTGGCAATGGTTTTGATACGCTCGACTTTTCACAAGTCACTGGCCCGGTCGAAATTAATGTCGAAGATGGCACAGCGACTGGCAGTGGTAATGATATCTTCTCTCAAATTGAAAACTTCATTGGGTCTGAATTTGGTGATAGTCTTATCGGGTCTTCGGGTAATGACAACCTGAACGGTGGCGGTGGTGATGACGTCATCTCAGGCGGCAAGGGTTCGGATGTTCTGAGCGGTGGTGCTGGACAAGACACATTCACATGGGACAAGTCGCACGTGAAAAACGGCAGCAATCCTGATATCATTGCCGACTTCGATATCAGCGAAGATGAGCTTGATCTTTCAGATTTTGGAACGGGACGAAGAGATGCCGACTTTGTGTTGACGGAAACCGGTGATGGAACGCTGGTTTCGGTTAAGGTTGGAAACGGAAATAATTTCCGTGATGTTGTCTTGCTTGAGAATCTTTATGATCTTGACGAGAATTCCGCCGAGGGTTCTTGGTTGATAACTTAAGCCGCTGGCCGCTTGAGGGACGGAATTAAAGATTGCCTGTAGGGTAGCTTTGTTCAGGCCGAGCCGTGCTGTGGCTTGGCCGGCGTTTCTGAGTGACGATCGCTATCGTGCGTCCCGCCCGTGTCGCGTGCCAGATGCATTGCTCGCCGAGACCTGACTTAAGCGATGATGTCTGTTAAGCGATGATGTCGGGGGTCATACGAATTTCGATGGAATTTATGCGATCCTTGAGTTGAAGTTTTTGTTTCTTCAAGCGTTTTATCGTGAGCTGATCAAGTGCACCGATTGACTCAAGCTCCAGTATCTTCTCATCGATCGCGCGATGCTGAGAGCGCAGCTGTAACAGCTCCTCGCGAAGTTCGCGGTCCATCTCAGTCTCAGTCTTCAAAATAGAAAAATTCCTGTCAGTTTTTTTCTGCGGCGGACTATCGCCACCTTTTATGTAATGCGCAAGCATTAGAGGGTACAATGATGCAAAAAAAACAATATTTTTGTGGGGTTTAGGGCAGCTCGATGAAATTGATCAACGGTTAAAACTTGCCCAAACCCTTTGTCAAAGATGTCCAATATGCGCTGTCAAAGGGATATGGACATGACGTCATGGGTCTGTCACACTCTTTAGTGTCATACACAATCACGGAGTGCAGAATGACACTTGCAGCTCATCTTGTGGAACTGTCTGAGAAGCATAAAAATCTCGAGCACCGAATTGGTCAGGAACTTGGTCGACCAGGGGTTGATGAAACAGAAATTCGGCGTTTGAAGCAAAAGAAGCTCGAACTCAAAGACCAGATCGTGCGATTACGTGAAAAATCTGGCCTCTCCTAAAACATAAAATATGATTCAGTCTATATTGATTGCACTGGTTTAACAGCCGGGCTCGGCGCAATTCGGCGATGTCACGCTGTATCGCGTCAGATTTGACGTGCGCTAACAGGGTCTCAGTCGACTGTGTAGGTGGTGTTGGCGGCTTGCCTTCATCTCGATCAGGGCTTGCGATTTTTGTCGCCTCAAACTGAAGCGACGCATGAACCAGCGCCTGGACCAATAACTGAACCAACAAAATTCAAATGCGTCGTGGGCCTTTGAAGCCGCCGCACGTGGTCCGTCAACTGTTGGCGCGATCACGGAGTTTGAATTTCTCAATTTTTCCCGTTGAAGTTTTGGGGATCTCGGTGAAAACCACATGGCGCGGACGCTTGTATTTGGCCAGTCGTTCTTGGCACCAGGTGAAAATGTCTTGTTCTGAGAGTGTTTCACCTGGTTTTAACTCGACAAACGCCCAGGGCGTCTCACCCCATTTTTCATCCTGTTTGGCAACAACGGCACACGCTGCGACCGCGGGATTCTCGTAAAGCGTGTCCTCAATTTCAATAGAAGAGATGTTCTCGCCACCCGAAATAATGATGTCTTTTGAACGGTCTTTGATTTGGATGTAACCATCAGGGTCCATCACACCTAGGTCACCTGAGTGGAACCAACCATCGCGGAAGGCTTCGTCAGTGGCTTTTGGATTTTTTAAATACCCCTTCATGACGATATTACCGCGGAACATAATCTCCCCGATTGTTTCGCCATCGGCTGGAACGCGTTTCATGGTCGACGGGTCCATAATGGTCAAATCTTCCAAGGTGACGTAACGCACGCCTTGGCGAGTCTTCTTTTCGCTAATTTCAGCGTCAGAAAGATTGTTCCAGTCCTCTTTCCATTCATTGATGGTTGCCGGTCCATAGGTTTCTGTAAGGCCATACAGGTGCGTCAGTATAAAGCCGGCTTTCATCATAGAATGAAGGATTGTGGTTGGGGGAGGGGCGGCGGCATGGTTGAATGTGACGGTCTGAGAAAACGTGCGTTTTTCTTCCTCCGGTGCGTTGAGCAATGTGGACATGACGATTGGTGCGCCAGATAAGTTTGTCACGTTATGGTCAGCAATGGCATCGTAGATGGCCTTTGCGCGCACCCATCGCAAGCAGACGTGGGTGCCGGCCACTGATGTTATCGTCCAGGGAAAACACCATCCATTGCAATGGAACATCGGGAGTGTCCAAAGGTAAACGGGGTGGCGGGTTAATTCGCAGGCCGACATATTTGCATAGCACATCAGTGTTGCGCCGCGATGATGGTAGACGACGCCCTTTGGGTTGCCGGTTGTGCCAGACGTGTAATTGAGGGAAATCGCGTCCCACTCATCTTCGGGCATGCGCCAGGCGAATTCGGGATCGCCTTTTTCAACAAACGCTTCGTAGTCCTCATGAGAGATGGATTCGGCGTCTTGCGGGAATTCTGTGTCGTTGTAGTCGATAACTATTGGTTTAACTTTGGCCTGGGCCAATGCGTCTCGCATCAGGTCGTTAAATTCGCGATCAAAGATCACGACCTTCGTCTCAGCATGATCGAGTTGGAAAGCAATCAACGCTGCGTCGAGCCGTGTATTTAGGGTGTGGAGGACAGCGCCAGTCATGGGCACACCAAAGTGAGCTTCGAGCATGGGCGGTGTATTTGACAACATGACCGAAACCGTGTCGCTGGGGCCAATGAATTGCTGAGCAAGCGCGGAGGCGAGTTGGCGCGCGCGTTTATAGAAGTCGCGATAGGAGGTGCGTTGTTTGCCGTGAATGATTGCAGTGTGATCGGGATAGACCGCTGCCGAGCGTGCCAAATGGGTGAGTGGTGTAAGAGGTTGGAAGTTGGCGTCACGCTTACCGAGATTGGTTTCGAACGGATTGCTGGTCATATCTACTGCTTTGCTGTCCAATATTGATTGCAATATTCTGCATCACGTTAGGGCAGGTGTCAGTATCTGGCAACCGGTCTAAATGCATGCGCCGTTGCTTGTAAATTCAGCAGATTCAAGCGATGGGCGTTGGTTTGCTTTTATGCCTCGACCGGCATCTGTTGTGCCTTTGGAGGGAAGCCAACGAACGCGGAAATTTTGCGCCAGTCGGCTCTCATAGCCCACATCGCAACGATGCTAACACCGGCTCCTGCAAATACGTCCGCCAAATGATGACCGCCTTCGGTTAACGTCGAGATGATCACCAATGTATTGATGAAAAATGCAATTGGAAAGACGTAGCGGATGCCGACGACCGCCCAAGTTGTGATGATCGCCAAGCATGTATGAAACGACGGGTACGTCACGAGCCCTTCAATTTTTGACAAATCGATATGGCGCATCGAACCGTCTCGCAGACCTTGGAAGTGCTGCCAATGCCAGACACCGGCTTCAGGATTGAGGTTTGCAAAGAGTTCCGCTGGTGGAGCGTAATAAATGTAGGCTCCGGCGGCAGGGAAAATGGCAGCGATGAAAATGACCGTCGAACCCGTGATCATATAAAGCCATATAAATTCATGCAGCTGTTTTTGGCGTTGAAGAAAGCTTAAAATTAGCACAACGAGGAACACCTGCGGGCCGGTGCTTCGGTAAGCAAATGTTAATACCCATCCAATCGTTGGGTGCTCGTTGGTCCAAGCCAAGACCGCCATCCAATCATAACCGATCGCAGTATCGAACCCAGCCAGCGTCGCATCAATCAGCGGCAGGTTGAGAGAGAGTGAAACATAACTAAAGTGGGCGAGCACATTCGTGAACAGGATCATGATCAAAAAACACTTCGAGGCGTCGGTGATTTTTTGATCAGGGCGTTTGTAGGTATAGAAGTAGATAATACCTGCGAGTATGATCACACTCATAATCATAAAGACGAATGGGAAAGGATTAACCGTGAAGCCTTCAGCCCAAAGCCAAATGATGTCGATCACCAACAATGTGGACAGAAAGATCCACAAAGATCTCGAAGACAAACTCATCTCATACCCCAAACATAGTGAACGCAAACTAGCTTCAGCTTTCAATCAAGCTTGCCGAAACATAGCCGTTCAGGGTAAGGAAACGTTTAAAGCAGCGACCAATTGGCGGGCATTTTTCACCATTTGCATATGCATACTTGAAGTGATGCCAATCTCTTATTTGTATGGGAAAGTTGGCTTTGGCACCAGGATTGACCCTTTGAAGCAGCAAGACTGACGTCAACGAACAAAGCTATAAAGGAAAAAACCAAATGGTCGGCGAAGTCGGAAGTTATCAAGATGTCTACCGCAATTGGTCCCAGGATCCGGAAAAGTTCTGGGAGAAGGCGGCGCAGGAGATCACTTGGTTTAAGCCCTGGGATAAGGTTTTCGATCCCTACCAGGGGAGCTATGGACGTTGGTTTGCCGGAGCAGAATGCAACACGGCTTACAATTGCCTCGATCGCCATGTCGAAGCCGGGCGTGGCGAGCAAACTGCCCTTATCTACGACAGCCCCGTTACAGGCCGTTCGAAAACTTATAGCTACAAAGAGTTGACAACAGAGGTGGCGACACTTGCGGCTGTGATGCTCGATCTGGGTGTCAAGAAGGGTGATCGTGTTCTCATTTATATGCCGATGGTACCACAAGCCGTGATGGCAATGTTGGCCTGTGCACGCATTGGCGCGGTGCACTCTGTTGTGTTTGGAGGGTTTGCCGCCACCGAGCTTGCGACACGTATTGATGATGCGAGTCCGACTTTGATCCTAACGGCCTCTTGTGGCATCGAAGGTAATCGCGTAATCCCCTATCAACCGCTTTACAGCCAAGCCATAGAAGTTGCGAAATACAAGCCTTCTCACTGCTTGGTTTTGCAACGTCCTGAACAAGAAGCCGAATTGCAACCCGGTCGGGATCTGAATTGGCAAGAGGCGGTTGATGAGGCTAAAGCCGCTGGCCGCGAAGCTGCATGCGCGCGCCTTGCCGCAACTGATCCACTTTATATCCTCTATACGTCCGGAACAACGGGAACACCGAAGGGTATTGTACGTGATAACGGCGGGCATATGGTTGCCATCAAGTGGACGATGAAAAACTTTTACGGCATATCGCCCGGAGAAACCTTTTGGGCTGCATCAGATGTTGGTTGGGTCGTCGGCCACTCTTATATTTGCTATGGGCCGTTGCTACATGGGGCCACAACCGTGGTGTATGAAGGCAAGCCCGTTGGGACCCCCGATGCAGGGGCATTCTGGCGCATAATTTCTAAGCATAACGTGTCAGCCCTCTTCACAGCACCAACAGCTTTTCGTGCCATAAAAAAAGAAGACCCGCAGGGTAAATTGATTGGCGATTATGACCTATCAAATTTTCGGACCTTGTTTCTTGCTGGCGAACGCGCAGACCCCGAAACCATTAAGTGGGCCGAAGCTCAGCTCAAAATTCCAGTTATCGACCATTGGTGGCAGACAGAAACGTCGTGGGTGATCGCAGGCAATCCCGTTGGTCTCGGCCTATTACCGGTTAAATATGGTTCGTCAACTGTGCCAATGCCAGGATTTCAGATTGATATTCTAGATGACAGTGGTGCACGCCTTGGTGCAAATGAAAGTGGCACGTTGGCGATCAAATTGCCTTTGCCACCTGCCTGTCTGCCGACCATTTGGGGAGACGAGAGTCGTTTTCGTGAAAGTTATCTAAATGAATTCCCCGGTTACTATTCCACATCAGATGCGGGATATATCGATGAAGATGGCTATATCTTTATCATGGCGCGAACAGATGATGTGATCAACGTCGCAGGCCACCGGTTATCAACCGGTCAGATGGAAGAAGTTGTTGCCAGCCATCCAGACGTTGCCGAGTGCGCCGTTCTCGGTGTTAAAGACGATCTTAAGGGGCAATTGCCAGCGGGATTTGTCGTTCTCAATTCTGGCGTCACAAAAAGCGAAGACGAAATTCAGGCAGAGGTTGTTAAAAGGGTCCGTGATGAGATTGGTCCCGTTGCTGCGTTTAAAATCGTGATGATTGTTCCTCGTTTGCCAAAAACCCGTAGCGGCAAGATTTTGCGCGGGACGATGCGTAGTCTTGCAGATGGTACGGACTGGAAGATGCCAGCAACGATTGATGACCCAGAAATTCTCGACGAGATTACAGAAGTCCTGAAAGCGCATGGGTTTGCAACTTAGGCAAATGAAACCCCTGGGAAACAGTACTGACATCGCAAACGATAAAAATGGTCTCAGTCTTTTTCCCAAGGTTCGATAAGCTCAACATGGTTTTCGGGGGCTCCAAATGAGGTGTTGTTTCTCAAGTGATCTGTGCGCCCAAAATCGTATTTGTGCTGGGTCCAGGTTTGGTTTTTGGGTGTGCCAATCCGTTGCGTGTTTTCTCCAACAGCACACCAGCGCCAGTATGGCTTTCGTGTAGATTAGGTTGAATTTGTAAAGTTGGGATTGGCATTCATGCTTCTGTTCGACAGAGTTGCAATTGTTACAGGTGGGGCACAAGGTACTGGCCGCGCCATCGTCGAGCGTTTGTCGCGAGAAGGCGCCAAGGTCATAATCGCGGATATTGCCGATTCCGAAGGAGGCGTGCTGGCTGGCGCGATTACGGCAACCGGACGTGAAGCGGTATACCGACACGTCAATGTTGCAACTCGCCTTGACGTCCACAACCTCGTTACCGTTGCAACGGAAACATATGGTCATATCGATATCTTAGTGAACAACGCTGGGACGATTGATGACGTGGCGTTTCTTGAGTTGGACGAGCCAGAATTTGACCGAGTTTTGCAAACCAACCTCAAGGGTACGTTTCTGGTAACACAAGCCGTGGCGCGACAGATGGTGAGACAGCGCCGGGATGATCCGGATCGAGGGCCCGGTGCAATTGTCAACGTAAGTTCGATAAATGCACGCTATGGACTTGGCGACAATGTCGCCTATGCGGTCTCAAAAGGCGGGCAGATATCGCTCACAAAGTCGATGGCTGTCGCATTGGCGCCAGAAAACATTCGCGTGAACGCCGTTGGTGTTGGTGCAATTGAAAGTGATGGTTCTGAGGCACTGCTTCATAATAAGTATGGGGTTGAAGCAACGTTAGCGCAGACACCACTTGGACGCCTTGGCACGTCAGAGGAAATTGCTGCGGCAGTGGTTTGGCTTGCAAGTGAAGAAGCAAGCTATCTTACCGGTACGACGCTTTGGGCTGATGGTGGGCGCATTGCGACGGGCGTTGTAAATGATCGCACGAACTCTAAATCCTAAACTTGAGCAGGCAAGGCTTCGCACACGAGCTCTGCTTAACAGTTCACAGTCATGACAAGATACGGTGCCTTCGCCAGCGTTCTCGTAGAACCGCACACTAGTGTGGGAAGTAAATCTGAATTTTCATTTTGATGAGCTCGGGAAACAAAACCTCAAGCACCTGGCCAATACCCCATAACACGGCAATTAATAGGATCAGGGCTGGTATTGCTGCAAAGACAGCTTTGACGAAAAACATCGATAAGTGACCAAACGGGATATCGAGATGTGTAACGGACGTCTCTCCATATGCGTTGGTGTTTGCATGGCTGTTGCTTGATGCGACACCAGAGGACCGGTCTGCATGTGCGTCAGGTGTTATCGGTGCCAGGGCGTCAGGTGAGATGCTGGGGGCTGCTGGTTTGCGTTGTGAGGCGCCTTGAGTTTTTGCCGCCGCTTCGCGCTGGGCTTGTTCGCGCTCTTCGCGTGCACGCCTTAAAGTGCGCGGCAAATCATCTGGGCCATCATCGGCAGATAGCGGGTAATTCGTCCCAGTCATCGTCATTGATACCTTTCAAAGATTGCCGGCGTCATTTGGGCTGTAGGCGGCGACAGCTCTGTTATCTCGGCCAATTTTGAATTCAAGGCCGGTCCGCTAAGCAGGCCTCTTGTGAGTAACTGGCTGCCAATCACGCTCAGCATGCCAAATGCTTCAATCCGTTCGCCACATTTGCAATTTCGCGAAGCCAGATGATGCTCTATCTGTGTTCTTGAGATAGTACTGCTTTGCGCCGCTAATTTGACGAACAACTGGGAGAGCCCGTGTGACTGACCTTAAATCACTGATTCGTACGATACCGGACTACCCGAAACCCGGCATCATGTTTCGAGATGTAACCACGCTTTTTGCCGATCCGGCAGGCTTTAAGGCAACGATTGCTCAGCTTGTCGAGAAGTATCGCATGCAACCTGTTGATGCTGTTGCAGGAATTGAGGCGCGCGGCTTTATTCTTGGTGGAGCTGTTGCCGATCATCTGGGGTGTGGATTTATTCCGATCCGCAAGAAAGGAAAGCTTCCTTGGAAAACTCACGCCATGGAGTACACGCTGGAATATGGCACGGATGTGATTGAGGTTCACGAGGATGCCATTTCAAAAGGCGAACGGATTTTGATCGTCGATGACCTGATCGCCACGGGCGGTACAGCCGAAGCTGCCGTCAAACTCGTGCGCCAGTCTGGTGGTGAGGTGGTCGGCACAGCATTCGTGATCGATCTGCCCGAGCTTGGCGGCATCAAAAAGCTTGAAGCGCTCGGTGTTGAAAGTGAAGTTCTGGTCGCATTTTCAGGACATTGATTTGGGACTTGGGACTTGGGACTGGGCCCAATGACCTGGGTGAAACAGACGGCGTGGGTCAATGGCGGGTTTAAGAGGACGACGAGATGAAAATTAATGGCCGGCCGTATCGGACAATTTGGCGTCATGACGATGGCTGGCGCATCGAGATCATTGATCAAACAAAACTGCCGCATGAGTTTAAAACCGTGACGCTTGCGACGCTTGATGATGCTGCTTACGCCATCCTTGCCATGTTGGTTCGGGGTGCGCCATTGATTGGCGCAACGGCTGCTTACGGCGTCTGTTTGGCGTTGCGCACTGATGCATCCGATGCTGCGTTAGATGCCGCGATCGAAGAATTGGTGAAACAGCGACCAACGGCGATTAATTTGCGCTGGGCGTTGAATGAAATGGACAAAGCGGTGCGCCATTTGTCGCCCGAAGAGCGCGTCGCTGCGGCCTATCAGCGAGCTGATGCCATTTGCGAGGAGGATGTTGAAACCAATCGCATGATCGGTGTGAACGGCCTGTCGATTATCGAAAAGATCGCGGCCCAAAAGGGGCCTGGCAAGCCGGTCAACGTATTGACCCAT
This sequence comes from Hyphomicrobiaceae bacterium, assembly GCA_050633705.1. Taxonomy (GTDB): domain Bacteria; phylum Pseudomonadota; class Alphaproteobacteria; order Rhizobiales; family Hyphomicrobiaceae; genus JAJFHI01. The sequence continues at coordinate 39,268 of JBOEGZ010000001.1, forward strand.
TGTAACGCGGGGTGGCTTGCAACAGTGGACTGGGGAACGGCAACATCACCGATCTATCAAGCCTTCGATAAAGGAATTGACGTTCATGTCTGGGTTGATGAAACACGGCCGCGCAATCAGGGCGCAGCATTGACCGCTTACGAATTAGGCAGTCATGGCGTGGCGCACAAAATCATCGTCGACAATGCTGGTGGCCACTATATGCAGCACGGCGATGTTGACGTTGTCATCGTTGGCACAGATCGCGTGACGGCAAACGGCGATGTCGTCAATAAAATTGGCACCTATCTCAAAGCCCTTGCCGCGCGCGACAACAATGTGCCGTTTTATGTCACGCTGCCATTTTCAACAATTGACTGGGCCTTGGATGACGGCATGGGCGTGCCGATTGAGGAGCGCGGGCAAGATGAAGTGTTGTCGATGCGCGGGCGGCTGCCAGACGGCACAGTAACATCGGTTGAAATTGCCGCCGCCAATTCTCCTGCAGGAAATCCGGCATTTGATGTGACGCCAGCGCGCTTGGTCACGGGGCTCATCACCGAACGGGGCGTGTGTGAGGCAAGCATGGAAGGTCTGAAGGGCCTTTATCCGGAGCATGCCTGATGGCGAAGGGAAAAAAAGCAAAGGACAAAGCCGATAAATCCAAAACGGTAAAACGCTCTAGGATGGCGCCGGCAGCCAAGTCCGTTGAAAACCAGGTGCGCCGCAGTGTCATCGAAACGGCGCGGGCCATGAGTGATCTGGGGCTGACACCTGGCCTGTCGGGCAATGTGTCGTGCCGGTTTGGCAAGGGGATGTTAATCACGCCGTCCGGTCTAGCTTATGCGACCTTAAAGCCGTCTGATATTGCCTTTGTCAACCACGATGGTTCGTTTGATGAGAAACGTCCAAAGCCCTCCAGTGAATGGCGGTTTCACTTATCGGTTTACGCCGCGCGACCAGATGTTGGCGCGGTGGTGCACACGCATTCGATGCACGCGACCGTGTTGGCAGCGGCTCACAAGCCGATCCCAGCGTTTCATTACATGGTGGCGGTGGCAGGCGGCAATGACATTCCGCTGGTGCCGTATGCTGCGTTTGGAACTGAGGAGCTGGCTGCTTACGTCGCAGCAGGTGTCAGTGAACGCGAAGCTTGCTTGATGGCGAACCACGGACAGATTGCGGTCGGGCCAACGCTGACGGCGGCGCTTGATATGGCGGCTGAAGTCGAAGAGCTTGCGGAGCAATATTACAAAGTGCTGGCGATTGATGGCGTCCACTTGCTTGATGGCGAGCAGATGGTCGACGTGTTGGAGCGGTTTAAAAGCTACCGCGCGAGCGCTCAGAAGGGGTGAGAGGCGGCGACCGCTGTTTCATCCCGGTTCTGTTTGGTGTCATTGTGCGCAATTTAATAAATCAACAAATTCGCACTATTCGTCTGTACAACTACAACCTCTAGCGGCATAGTTAACGCCATGCGCGAAGGCCCGCGCAGTGTGGTAGTGCGTGTTTGGGGGTATGAGTTGTGGAGTTGCTTGCGGTTGAGTGGGGTAGTTTTACTTCCTTTTGGAGTCAAATTTCATCGGGCGATTCTATACTCACTCAAGTCTCAACTGTGTTTGGCGCTGCCATGGCATTTATTAGCATTGGATTCTTGGGCGGGCGTTTCTTTCAAAAGATTATGGATCCCCTTCCGGCCAAACTCGATGCAGACTTGAAGGCGTCCAAGAAAAAGCTCGAGAACTTAGCAGAGAATTCACAGTCTGAACTTCAAAATTCGAAAACCCAAACTCAGAACGCCCGCAAACAAATTAGAGAGTTGAAAGGGCGGTTGACACGATATGAGAACATCCGTGAACGATTGCTTTCCGATGAAATTGATCTTTGGGGTGTTGCGCCACCTGAGCCGCCACAAGGTTTTCAAGATAGGTTAAAAAACTCGCGAACCAAGATAATTGCAATTGCGAATTTGAAGGGTGGTGTTGGCAAAACAACGTTAGCTTCGAATTTAATTGCCTATATGGAACAGGAAGCAAAAAAGCGCGTTCTGGCAATTGATCTCGACTATCAGGGTTCACTTTCCTCAGCACTGATACAAGCTGCTGGATTGGATTTCTCGGGTTCAACAGTTGATGATTTTCTTTCGGGCGCGCGTTGCGGTGAAGATATTCCGCTTGTCGCTAAATCGCTAAATCCAGCAATGCCTGACGCAAGTATTTTAACGTCTGCCTATCAACTAGCTCAACTTGAAAACAAACTTATGTTGCGGTGGCTGCTTGGTGAAGTGGATGGCGATATTCGCTATAATTTGGGACAGGCACTGGTATCGGATGAGGTCCAAAACGCCTTTGACATTGTGATTATAGATTGTCCACCAAGGCTGACCACTGCGGGGATCAATGCTATTTGTGCCGCGCACCAACTGATCGTTCCAACGGTGCCGGATTCGATGTCTTCAGAAGCGGTTGGGCGCTTCGCAAATCAAATCAAATCACTAAAAGGAAATTTGAACCCGGAATTGAAATTTGCGGGCGTCGTGTTGAATCTTGCCCAGCAACGAGACCTGAAACCTCACGAGGAAGCAGCGGTTTCTGCGATAAGGCAAGATTTGTTGCGGCAAGGACTTGAGCCGCACATATTTAAACGCCATATCCCAAGAACGGCTTCGGTTGCAGGTGTTGCGGGCACAGATGTCGCATATCTCCGAAACGCAAACTTCCGAACTGGCGTTATGAAGCAACTCGGTGATGAAGTGGCGGCCCGGGTCTGGTTTGAGGAAGCGGCATGAAAATCAGCCAATTCAGAGACGTATTGGAGAAGTTTGCCGCGCTCCACAGTGGTAATGCGGATGCGCAGAAGAGCAAAGCACTATCGCGCCTTGCGGAGCAGCTACAACCTTTTGATCGAAAAACTGTGAAAATGTTTGTGAAGCAACATCAGAAAAATGCGACTCGCGATACGTAGAAGACTGTTGAGATTGCCGTCGGCAGATTTAGCGTCTGGTATCTAACCTTGGCGCAAAAAAAGGCCATTGAGAATGCAAGTTAAACAGCTCATCGACGTCCTTACGGAGATACAAGAAATTTATCTGGCTGCAGATGCGAAGAAGGCTGCGTCAGACGTGGAGGAATTTCTCACAATTTTCGACGGCGTAGAAGAAATGACTCTCGATGAATTCTATTCTGAGTTGGAAAAACTTCATACGCCAACAAAAAGTGCCAAACGACCGAAGCACACGCATGTCAACGATATAATCGTCGAGAGGTACGTAAAGGAGCTGCGAACCGCAGAATTGGATAAAGAGGCATTCACGAAGGTTTTTGATGAGCTGCAAACTGATGCCAAGGTTCGCAAACTAGAACTTGACAATATTCAGCACCAGTACATTGGTGGTAAGAAAATCGCGGCGAGCAAGAAGAAAGCGCTTGAAGCAATCCAAAAATGGTTCAATCAGCGCCGGTACCAGGCAGATGCTATTGAAGAAGCAGGAAAAGCTAGGCCGTGGTAACATGCATGGTTGTTCTGGTTAGCATGAAAATTTTCACGGCTGATTTTGAAGCTCGCGCGTAATACGTCACCGTTCAAACGGTCTTTGCCCCTCCAAAATCAACCGTTCCCGAGAGCCTTGACATAGTCATGCATGGCCGTGGATGTTCGCGTGGCGAGTTGGCGATAAAAGAGGACTGCGGCCATGACAAGTGTCGCAATTACACAGGCAATCGGCGAGATAAACATAAAGAGTGCCGCTGCTGCATAATAATAGCCGCGAATGCCAAAATTAAAGCTCTTGATGGCTTCGCCTAACACAGTGGCTGTGCTTTCAACCAGGCGATCCTGTTCAGGGTGGTTGTCGCTTTCGCGCGGCAGTCCCCCGATCAACACAACGGTGTAAATGAGTTTGCGCAGCGTATAAGTGAAGGTGAAAAAACTGATCGCCAGTACGGTCGTAACAAACATTACCTCCAAGGCAAAAAATTCGATACTGACATTGGAAATCATCGGCAACTTGGTCAACGTTACGTGTGTGGCATCCAAATTCGCTAACAAAGAAATGACACCCGCCAAGACAAGCAGTGTCGCTGAGCCAAAAAATGCTGCCGAATTTACCGTGTGCCCAAGTAGGATTGCATCGTAGGGATTTCCTTCGCGCCGAGTGACCTGACTAATCCATTGTCGACGCACCATGTTGAGCTGGGAGTTGAGTGTGCCAGAGGCGAAGAGGCGCAAAATGAGCGCGTGTCCGAACCAAGCCACGAGTAGGAAGATCGCAGCAAAGATGTGGGTCAGGGTCAGGTCTGGCGGCATGGTGATGTCAAACTCGCGAATTTTAAAGCAGAGGGGGCAAGCGCGCTTCTTGGCCCCGGTTCAATTTGCAAAACGATAATGCATGATGTCGCCGTCCTTTACGACATATTCTTTGCCTTCAAGGCGCATCTTGCCTGCTTCCTTGCAGCCAGCCTCACCACCCAGAGTAACAAAGTCTTCATAGCCAATGGTTTCAGCGCGTATGAAACCTTTTTCAAAGTCTGTGTGAATGACGCCAGCGGCTTGTGGCGCTTTCATGCCATTTGTGATGGTCCAGGCGCGGGCTTCTTTCGGGCCGATGGTGAAGTAAGTGACGAGCTCCAAGAGCTGATAGCCAGAGCGAATAAGACGATTGAGACCGGGTTCTTCCAAACCCATTTCTTGCAAAAACGCATCGCGTTCATCGACGTCCAATGACGAAAGTTCACTTTCAATTTTTGCTGAGATGACGACAGCATCAGCGCCTTCCGCTTCAGCGGCGGCTTTGACCGAATCGGAATAGGCATTGCCTTTGGCAGCGGACGCTTCGTCAACGTTGCAGACATAGAGGACCGGCTTGGCTGTTAACAGTTGTAACATTTGGAAGGCTTTTTGGTCATCGTTGCTGATGTCTGCCTTGCGCGCGGGTTTGCCGTCACGCAGTGGCTCCAAGACCTTCTCCAATAATGCGACTTGGGCCTTTGCTTCTTTGTCGCCCGTGCGGGCTTTCTTTTCAACGCCAGCAAGACGCTTTTCACAGCTCTCCAAATCCGCCAGCATTAATTCCGTTTCAACAACCTCAGCATCTGCCAGCGGATCAATACGGCCGTCGACGTGGGTAATGTCGTCGTCTTCGAAACAGCGCAACACGTAAGCGATCGCATCCACTTCGCGGATGTGCGACAGGAATTTGTTGCCAAGGCCCTCGCCAGTTGAGGCGCCGCGCACGAGACCGGCAATGTCGACGAATGTTAGCCGCGTTGGGATGATTTCTTTTGATTGCGCAATTTTGGCCAATTTGTCCAAACGTTCGTCTGGTACGCCAACTTCGCCAACGTTGGGTTCAATCGTACAAAAGGGATAGTTGGCTGCTTCCGCCTGTGCGGTTGCTGTGAGCGCATTGAATAGCGTCGATTTACCAACGTTGGGCAAGCCAACGATGCCGCATTTAAATCCCATGAGTGTCTCTCGTTGTTCGTTGTGTCAGGTGTGCAGACAGGCGCCAGGCTGGCCGGTGAAACATAAAGCTCCGACAGGCTGTACGGCGGTTTGGACCAAATGTGAAGTGTTTGGTCCAGCTGCGCCTTCAGGGTCGACGTTTCGTCGCGGCTTTCGCCCGCGACCGCATTATTCTGCGGCTGCCTTTGCCCCGACGTCCAGCTCACCACGAATGACATATTTTAGCGTATTGACGATTTCATCCACTGTTTCAGCGACAGCGAGGGCTGCGGCGTCCACTTCCTTTAGGGCATGGGCGTGGTTTGGCCCGTGCATAATGATCAACGATTTCCCAAGTGCTGAGGCCATGCCTGCATCGAATGCGGCATTCCATTGCTTGTACTGATCGCCAAACCGGACGATGACGATATCGGCCCGTTCGATCAGGGTGCGTGTGCGAATGGCGTTCATTTTCGCACCCTTGTGGTCATGCCAGAACTTGTTGGGTTCGGGGCCGAGAATTTCGACACCGCAGTCATCGGAAAAGCTGTGATTTGTGACGGGTGCAGAAAAGGTTATGGGCAGTTTGGCGTCTCGCACCTGGGCTTCGATTTGGTCACGCCAGTCGGTGTGGATTTCGCCTGAGAGATAAATGTTCCATTGCATCATGGCTGGGCCAGCCTTTCGTCGATTTACGTTGCGTTTAAGGTTTAACAGTCTTTAGCATAACGCCACTCATTTCTCGATGTGGAAATTGAGTTCTGGCGTTTGGTCGCGCTTGGTGTCTATGGAGCAGGTCGGCTTTGGCGAATTCGTGCATCACTTGGCTGTGTCTTGTTTCCTAAGGAACAGATGGGCATGTAGATTTTCCCTAACTGTTGGCGATTTTCAAACGCAGATCCTGAACAAAAAAGGACGAAGACGATGAGCAAATACCGCACCTGCCTACCGGAATTAAACGGCCAACGCTTCCTGACCGATGGTGGCATGGAAACGATCTTGGTGTTTGACGAAGGAAAAGAGCTGCCATGTTTTGCGTCTTTTCCCCTCGGTCAGACGGCCGAAGGACGTGACTGGTTGAATGCCTATGCCCACCGCCATATCGATATTGCCGAACGATATGGCATGGGTTTCATACTTGGTAGTGCGACGTGGCGTGCCAGTCGCGATTGGGGCCAGCAGTTGGGATTTACCAAGCAGCAACTGTCCGATGTGCAACAGATATTGATTGATGACCTTTTTGCGGTTCAGAAAAAACGCGAAACGCCCGAGATGCCGATTGTTATCAGTGGCTGTATCGGCCCGCGTGGAGATGGATACGATCCGGGTATGCTCATGACCGAGGGTGAGGCTCAGGACTATCACAGTGAACAGATTGCAACATTGGAAGCAGCCGGTGTTGATGTCATTACGGCCATGACATTGACAAACATACCGGAAGCAACTGGTGTTGCGCGGGCTGCAACGGCTGCTGGATTGCCGGTTGTTATTTCGTTCACGGTTGAAACGGATGGCCGCCTGCCGACGGGTGATGAATTGGCAATGGCCATCGAAGAGGTTGATGCGGCGACGAACAAAGCCCCGGCCTACTACATGATCAACTGCGCCCATCCAGACCACTTCGAGGCAACGCTTGCAAAGTCTGGACCCTGGCGCGATCGATTGATGGGGCTACGTGCAAATGCATCGCGCAAAAGCCATGCAGAATTGGATTGTTGTGAGACATTGGACAATGGAGACCCAGTTGCTCTTGGACAAGAACTTGGTGCGCTGGCGACGCAATTTCCTGAAATAAAAGTGCTTGGCGGATGTTGCGGTACCGACCCACGTCATATCGAAGAAATTGCCAAGAATTTCGGGCGGTGAAAGTGAGACATTGTCGCCTGGTTTTATGCAGCAGCTTCAACCAGGCCTTTCACTTCCTTGGCAAGCTTTAGCGCGCCGACGTAATCTGTTTTGCCAGAGCCCAATAACGGGATTGCCGGCACCAACAAAATCTCGGCTGGAACGCTCAACTCTGAAACGCCCGTTTTCTTTGCGTAAGCTTGCAGCGCTTTGCGGTCGCAGGTTTTATCCGGGGTCATCAAAATAAGACGCTCTCCTTTGCGATCATCAGGAAGGGCGACGACAACTGAGGGCGCGTTCGGCCAAAGCTCGCTAGTCATGGCCTCGACGGCCGACAGCGACACCATCTCCCCACCAATTTTGGCAAAGCGTTTGGCACGTCCGCGGATGGTGATGAAGCCTTGGTCATCGAACGTGACAATGTCTCCCGTGTCATGCCAGCCATCTTTGGGTGGCTCCAGCACGCCTGGATTTTCAGCGCGAAGGTAGCCGAGCATCACGTTCGGACCGCGCACGAAAAGCCGTCCGCCTTCATCAATGCCGGGGACCTTGTCCAATCGATAATCCATTAAGGGCGAGAGGCGGCCAACTGTGCCAGAGCGGTTGGCCAAAGGTGTGTTGATTGCAAGCACTGGAGAGGTTTCGGTGACGCCATACCCCTCAAGAATGCGGACGCCAAAACGGTCCATGTAGACTTGGCGCGTGCGCTCTTTGATTGCTTCAGCGCCAGCAAGTATGAGCCGCACGTGAGCAAAATCAAACGGGTGTGCAGCACGGGCGTAACCGTTGAGGAAGGTGTCGGTGCCAAACAAAATGGTCGCGTTTGTCTGGTACACCAACTCCGGCACGATGCGATAGTGCAGAGGCGAAGGATAAAGGTATACCGGCACACCACCAATCAGTGGCATGATGAGTCCGGCCGTCAGGCCAAATGAATGGAATACGGGCAGCACGTTAAATACTTTATCTTCACCGTTTACAGCAATACGTGTCAGGGCCTGCATCGAATTGGCGAGCAGGTTACGGTGGGACAAGGCCACGCCTTTGGGCGTGCCTTCTGAACCTGAGGTGAAAAGAATTGCGGCAGGGTCGTTTGGATCTCGCGAGACTTGAGGTTTTGTCGTGTTGAGAAACCCTAAGATTTTGTCTGTTAGCGAAATCGTTTTGCGAATGTCTTCGAGGTAGACAATCTTTGCTTTTTTTCCAAGCTCTTGGACGACCTCGCCAAGGCGCGCCTTTTCAACAAATACACGCGACGTCAAAATTACGCAGACTTCTGCGGCTTGGCAGGCCGCCAACATGTTTTTTGCCCCGGCAGTGAAATTTAACATTGCTGGGACACGACCAATGGACTGTAGGGCAAAAAACGTCACAGCAACTCCGGCTGAGTTTGGCAGCATCACACCAACGTTGTCACCAACGTCTGCAAGGGGTTTGAGCTTTTTGCCCAACACTTGCGCGCCAGCGATGAGTTTTTTGTACGACAACGTCGCGCCCAACGGGTCGGTGACGGCTGGTTTTCCGGTGTCGCGAAGTCTTCGGGCTTCAAGCAAGGATTCGAATAATGTTTGATCGATGTTGGCGGTTTGAAAGGCTGTATCGACCATGATGTCTTGCAGCTTAAGTCCTGCGCTTTGGCGTCGATTGCGTCCTTTGAGATTTGGATCGACGTCGAGCTTAACTGGCGGCAGAATTGTGACTTTTGTTTTCGGAAACCAGGTTTGGCGACGTTGTGTTCGGCGCATGTAACCAAACGGAGAGCGCTCGGGACCGTCAATGCGTACGGGAATGATAACGGCATCGGCTTTGTCGGCGATCATGGCTGTACCGTCGTAGACTTTCATCAAGCCGCCGGTCACCGTCAAACGGCCTTCCGGGAAGATCACAAGCGAGGTGCCTTGTTTGACATCGTTGATGAGGCCGCGCATGCCAAGAGGCCGCGTTGGGTCAATTGGTTCCGCGTTGACGAGTTTTAGGAACGGGCGAACCCACCACTTCTTGGACATGGTCGTATCAATGGCAAAGGCTGCGTGCGAGGGCATGATGGCATGCATCAGACCCGCGTCTAACAGGCTGACATGGTTGGGGGCAATGATGGCACGTTCGCCAAGTGCGGGAAGGTTTTCTTCGCCTTTGACTTCAAGGCGAAGTAACGTGCGAAACACGACCAATGCAAAAGCTTTCAGCATCTTTGCCGCGCGCGAAGGTTCAACTTGGATAGACATGTCGCGTGATCCTTTGCCGTTATTGCGAAATTTGCGATGAGGTATTTTGTTGGTTAGCAATTTCGCGTCGCCAGACGTAGATGATCAAGGCTGTTGCCACGGCGTTTGCTAAACCAATGGCAAGCCAGAAAAGTGAGAGTTCGGTTCCCATGCTTTGCAGTCCAGCGACAGCGAGACTTGCAACGGTCATGAAAAGAGCGTTGAGGACATTGCAACCCGCGACAACGCGCGATTTTCTTTCAACCGGAGCCCAGGCCTGAACCGCGGCGAATGCCGGCACAATAAAAAGCCCACCAGCTGTGGCGAGGCCCGCCAAATCAAACAACATACGACCACCTGCCCACGTTGCGGCAAACGTCCAAGCATCGATTGGGGGCGTGCTCGGCGCGAGTGTTGCAACCAGATAGGCAAGATCGAGAGAAAACACAGACATAAGCACCGCTCCGATGGGCACCAACGCCAAATTCGGACGGCCGCGACTTAAAAAAGCAGCAATGGTCGAGCCAACGGCAATGCCGATTGTGAAGACGAGGAGGCCTGCGGTCACGACACTTTCTTGACCACCAACAACTTCTTTCATCATGGTTGGCAGGAGAGAAAGCGACACGGCACCAACAAGCCAGAACCAAGATGTGATCAGGCCACCTTGCCAAAGCCGAGGATGCGCTTTGAGGTCAGAAAGCAACGATAGGGTTGATGACAGTAGGTTTGTATTGATTTTCAAATTGGGTGCAGCTTGCCCGGTTGGCGGCATCATGCGCGCGGCGGTCAGGCCAAGGCCCGCTAAGACGATCACAACAGCGGGCAGCAGCCATGATGCGCCATCAGAAGTTGCCGCATGGCCACCGACAATTGTGCCAACAAGGATTGCTAGAAATGTTGCGCCTTCGACCAATGCGTTGCCAGCGGCAAGTTCACGTTGCTCGAGGTGGATTGGCAAAATGCCGTATTTGATTGGTCCGAACAAAGCCGCACCACATCCGTAAAGAATGAGCGCTGCAAACAAGATTGGTATTGATAAGAAATAAAATCCGGTCGCAGCAACAAGGGCAACGGGCAGTTCAGCCAACTTTATTTTTCGCGCCACAACTGTTTTGTCATAACGGTCTGCAAGTTCGCCGCCTAATCCGGACAACAAAAAGAAGGGTGCAATCAAAGCAGCACCTGCCAGTGTGACGAGCGATGCCCCACCTTCGCCAGCCATGCGATAAAGGATTAAGATCACCAACGCGTTTTTGACGAAGTTATCGTTGAGTGCGGAAAAAAACTGACACCAAAAGACCGGTGCAAAGCGCTCAGTCGTCATTAAATTGGAAAACATGGGGCTTGGCCTTTTGGCTTTCTTGGTTGGCGGTTTTAGGTGGCTTTTTTTGAGACGAGGTGATGATCGCGAACTATGTCGCGATTCTTCAATTTGCCTGATGCTTACGCCAGGAATTTAAGAAAAGCTGTTGTCGAAAATTTTGCGCCTTTTTGGATGTGCTTTTTTGCGCGCTCCGCTGCGTCGTCCTATGTGTGCTGCGGCTCCAGAATGGGGGGCAGATTTGGGTCGGGTTATGTCGTCGCCACCAGCCCTTGTCGACCAGAGCGGTTGGCGGTTTTTCGGGGCGACCAGGTCGGATTGGTCGTCATTGCAAGGCGGCACAACCGGATCTGCAATGGCGATATAGCGACGAAGGAGCCTTGAAATCAATCTCTTCATCATCACGAACACTCCTATAGCTGCATTAAATAAACAATGTTCAGTAGCGACAATATAGGCACTAAATAAACGTCGTTCAATAGCTGAAGCGAGATTTTGTGTTTTTCTGACCACCGTTTAATTATATGGTTAACGTCTGGTGGGCTCGCTAGCGTCGTCTAGGGCCCGTTACGGTCCGAGATTGAGCCCAAGCATCAGTGGAGCCATCACACTAAGGCTGATATGTCCAGGCAGGCTATTGCCAATCACCAACGACACTCCTTATCTCTATTGGCCGACGACATAAAAGCGTGTGTCGAACCAAAGTCGTTGATTCTGGTCGCGGCGAAGGCAACAGGAGGTGGAATTGCAGACCACAACGCGAAGCGCCATAACGCTCGAAGTCAATGGCGAAGCGAAAACGGTGCATGTCGCAACATTGGCCGAATTGATTGAACATTTGCAACTGGGTACATCTAAATGTGCAACAGCCCTCAATGGAGATTTTGTTGCAGTGGATATGCGTCAAGATGTTCAGCTAAACGACGGTGATAAGGTTGAAGTTCTAACCGCCCGCCAAGGCGGCTGACCCGTCTCCAAGATCCAATGACAGTGAAGCAAAAGAAGATCTGAAAATGACCGCTATTGAAACGAGCCGCCCAATCTCAGAGCCAGTGAGTTTTTATGGCGTGGAGTTGCCATCGCGACTGTTGCTGGGTACGGCCCTTTATCCCTCACCTCAGGTGATGGCGGCGGCTGTCGAAGCCTCGAATGCTGGCCTGGTGACGGTCTCGCTGCGTCGAGAGAATGCGCGGGGACGTGTTGGAGAACGGTTCCTTGAATTGATCAGAGGGCTCGGAGTTCCGGTTCTGCCAAATACGGCTGGCTGTCGCACGGCAAAAGATGCGGTTACGACAGCAATGATGGCGCGCGAGCTGTTTGATACGGATTGGATCAAGCTCGAAGTGATCGCCAACGACGATACGCTGCAACCTGATGTGTTTGGGTTGGTTGATGCAGCCCAAACACTCAATCAAGAGGGTTTCAAGGTGTTTCCCTACATGACTGAAGACCTCAGCGTCGCAGAGCGTCTTTTGAATGCAGGCTGTGAAGTTTTGATGCCGTGGGGCGCGCCAATCGGAACAGGTCGTGGGCTTGCAAATCCAACAGCCATGAAAATGATGCGCTCTTATTTTCCAAATATTCCGTTGGTTGTGGATGCAGGGCTCGGTGCGCCATCTCATGCCGCAGAGGCAATGGAGTTGGGTTATGATGCGGTTTTGTTGAACACCGCGGTCGCCAAAGCAAACGATCCCGTACGCATGGCCCGGTCGTTTGCTGGAGCCATCGACGCCGGGCGCGAAGCTTACCTCTCTGGCTTGATGTTGCCACGTGACATGGCAGAGCCCTCAACGCCCGTGGCAGGCACAGCCTTCTTCGATCTTGAAACGAAGTAAGTTTTCTTTTTTACATTAGGTCTCATTGCATCATGACGAAGGCAACGCCGGCGGACTTGGACCCATTTTATCCGATCGTACCCGACATTGTGTGGCTAAAGCGGCTTGTCCCATTGGGATTGCGCGTGGTCCAGTTGCGCTTAAAAGATGCCGTAGGTGGCGAAGTTCGCAGACAAATTGACGACGCCCTCAAGATGACCCGAGATCATCAATGCCAGTTGATCATCAATGATTATTGGCGTGAGGCGATCGAGGCTGGCGCCGATTACATTCACCTTGGCCAGGAAGATCTGGCCGCGGCTGATGTTGGAGCCATTAAAAACGCCGGCTTGCGGCTTGGTATTTCCACCCACGACAAGTCTGAGCTTGAAACAGCTCTTGGCGTTGCGCCTGATTATATTGCGTTGGGGCCTATTTATGAGACCAAGCTCAAGAAAATGAAGTGGCGGCCGCAAGGTCTAGAGCGGGTCACGAATTGGCGCGCGCGCATTGGCGATATCGCATTGGTCGCGATTGGAGGCCTGACACCTGAGCGCGCGCCTGGTGTTCTTGAAGCTGGCGCAAGCAGCATTGCCGTGATCACTGATTTTGTAACGGCTCAGGATCCAGAAGCGCAGGTGCAACGTTGGTTGAAGTGGGCCGATGGTGTTCGAAATCGCCACGAGTGAGGATAATTGCCCGTTGTGAGGATAGGGTTTAGGTGCCTCACAGCAAGTTGGCCTTCGCATCTCCGGCGTTGACAAGAATTTTTTTCTCATGAGACACACGGCCACGCGATTTTCATAGCAAAAATGTGGGATAGAATTTTGGACATAACGTTGATCCGCTCGTAGGGCTGCGGCGTTTGCATATAAACAAGGAACGTACGAGCGATGAACGATACCAAGCCAACTGATGATTTTGTGCCAGACCGTTCGACATGGCCAGCCGACCACCCCAAAACAAACTATGGGCGAATAGGCGTATTGCTCCTCAATCTTGGTACACCGGATGGCACCGACTATTGGTCGATGCGTCGGTACTTGAAAGAATTCTTGTCTGACCGGCGTGTTATCGAAGTTCCCAAACTTATTTGGTGGCCGATACTCAACCTCATTGTCCTCACAAAACGGCCAGGTCCGAAGGGACGCGACTATGCAACGATTTGGAACAACGAACGTGACGAAGGCCCGCTAAAGACAATAACGCGTGGTCAGGCAGAAGGTCTTGCCAAACGTCTCAAAGATGACCCGCGTATTATTGTCGACTGGGCCATGCGCTATGCCAACCCGTCGACCAAGAGCCGATTGAAGTGGTTGCAAAGCCAAGGCTGTGAACGAATTTTGCTGGTACCGCTCTATCCCCAATACGCTGCCGCCACGACAGCAACGGCGTGTGACAAGGCGTTTGAAGCCTTGATGAAGATGCGATGGCAGCCCTTTGTTCGCGTCGCACCTGCCTACCATGATGATCCGACGTATATTGATGCTGTTGCCGTTTCAATGGAGCAAAATCTTGCCAAATTAGATTTTGTTCCCGATAAAATTATCGCAACGTTTCATGGAATGCCGCAAAAGTATTTAGAAGAGGGCGACCCGTATCATTGCAATTGCCAAAAAACATCCAGACTTTTAAGGCAGCGTTTGGGAATTGAAAAAGATCGCTGGTTGACAACGTTTCAATCGAGATTTGGCAATGACCCTTGGTTGCAGCCTTATACTGATGAAACGGTAAAGCAGCTCGCAAAAGACGGTGTAAAAAATATCGCTCTTGTTGCGCCCGGATTTTCAGCCGATTGCCTTGAGACGCTTGAGGAGTTGGATGTCGAAAACCGGGAATATTTTGAAGAAAATGGCGGCCATAACTACGCCTATCTGCCAGCGCTGAATGATAGTGAGCAGGGGCTTCGTGTGATAGAGGCTATTGCTCGACGTGAGCTAAAAGGGTGGATTTCGGAGAAATAAAAAAAAGAAATAGAAAAGAAAACCAATTTTGGCAAAAAGAGAAACTCCTCACGGAAAACAAAGGGTAATTGAAAAATTTATGGTTTCTTTTTCGTTTTAATTGGTTCCAATTTAATTCATTAGAAACGTTCTGTTTACGTTTTTTCAGCATCTGGGTCTTAAAAATCCTCCGCAGAGTGCCCATATCTTCAGTATGGGACGACCCTGACAGGAGGAATATTTTATGGATATTGTACTTTTCGGCCTCGTGGCTTTGGCCGTGTTTGTGCTGTGGTCCACTGTGAAGATTGTACCTCAAGGTACCAACTACACTGTTGAGAACTTTGGCCGTTACACCCGCACGTTAACGCCTGGTCTGCACATTCTTATTCCAATCATGGAGCGCATCGGTCACCGCATCAACATGAAGGAACAGGTGATTGATATTCCTAGTCAGGACATCATCACGAAGGACAACGCGATGGTTCGCGTCAACGGCGTGACGTTCTTTCAAGTCTTAAGTGCTGCCAAATCTGCATATGAAGTCGACCAACTTGAGTTTTCGATCGTCAACTTGACGATGACGAACATTCGTACCGTCATGGGGTCGATGGATCTTGATGAACTGTTGTCCAACCGTGACCAAATTAATGCTGAGTTGTTGAGCGTTGTTGATGCTGCGACGGAATCTTGGGGCGTTAAAGTCACACGGATTGAGATCAAAGATATCGAGCCACCAAATGACCTTGTTGATGCGATGGCGCGTCAGATGAAAGCGGAACGTTTGAAGCGTGCGCAGATTTTGGATGCAGAAGGTTCGCGTGAAGCTGCGATTTTGGAAGCCGATGGTGAAAAACAAGCGGTTGTTTTGGAGGCGGAAGGACGCAAGGAAGCGGCGTTTAAAGACGCTGAAGCGCGTGAACGTCAGGCTGAAGCCGAAGCCGAAGCGACCCGTATGGTCAGCAAGGCGATTGCGGAAGGTAACGTCCAGGCGATCAACTACTTCGTTGCCAACAACTATGTGAAAGCTTTGGAAAAATTGGCCGCATCACCGAACCAAAAAGTTCTCATGATGCCGCTTGAAGCTTCGTCTGTCATTGGTTCAATCGCAGGTCTTGGCGCTATTGCCAAGGAAGCCTTTGAAGACGGCAAAGACGCAAAAGGCTCTGGCTCTGTGCCCCGCGTTTAAGTCAATCGAATACCCATCTGTAAATGATCAGGTGAGTTGCATAGAGGGTCGCCAACACAGTGTTAGAGTTGGCGGCCCGTTTGCTATATAATGGTAGAAAGCTGGTCGAAACGGACCGACATAAAATGGGAGTTCTAAAGCATGGAAAACGTTGTGGAACTGTTCCAGCAACTTGGCGGCTGGAGCTGGTTTGCTCTTGCAATTGCGCTGATTATTTTGGAATTCGTCGTTCCAGGCGTTCACTTCCTGTGGTTCGGCGTTTCTGCTGCGATTGTGGGCATTGTCTCGATGCTGCTGGGCGATCTCGTGCCATGGCAACTGCAACTCTTGGCATTTGTCATCATGTCGATCAGTAGCGTGTTTATGTTCCGCCGTTATGCTGACCCATCGAATTCAAAGAGCGATTTGCCCGATCTCAATGCGCGTGGTTCGCAGTACGTTGGTCGCTCAGTCACCGTTGCTGAAGCCATCAAAGGTGGGCGTGGCAAGGTGCACGTCAGCGATACACTTTGGCATGCAAAAGGTCCCGACAGTGCTGTAGGAACGAAAGTAAAGGTGGTTGCCGTTGACGGGACGGTTTTGGTCGTTGAGGCCGATTAGAGGAATTTGAGTGGCCGGGGTTTGGCCGTTTTTTATTCAGTGGTGGTGCTCTCAAAATTTCTTGCTGTTTAAATAATGCCGGCCCGCAGCATATCGTGAATATGAACAATGCCGATGGGCTTTTGATCTTGCACCACAAATAACGCCGTTATGCGCGAGGCATTCATCATCTCAACAGCAGAAGAGGCTAATGTTTTTGGCGCAACTGTTTTGGGTTTTGTTGTCATGATCTCGCCGGTGGTCGCCGTCAACAAGTCATCACCCATGTGACGGCGAAGGTCGCCATCGGTGACAACACCGACAAGCTCTCCAACTTCATCAACGATGCCAAGGCAACCAAACGCACCTTGCGTCATGGTTACCAGAGCGTCCGACATTTTTGCAGTTTGTGGTGCAAGGGGAAGAGCGCTGGCGTCGTGCATAAGATCTGCCACGTATTTCAGGTTGGCCCCGAGTGAGCCACCAGGGTGGAAGGTCTTAAAGTCATGCGCGGTAAATCCTTTAGATTCGAGCAGGGCGATTGCCAAACTGTCACCAATCGCCAATTGCATGGTCGTTGACGTTGTTGGCGCGAGCCCGTGCGGGCAGGCTTCTTTTGCGCGCGGCAGGGTAATGACAACATCGGAGTGTGAGCCAAGGGCTGAGCTGTCGTTTGATGTAATCGCGATCATTGGAACGGAGAACCGTCGCGAGAATGTAATTATGTTTTTGAGCTCAACCGTTTCGCCCGACCAAGACATCGCTAGAATAGCATCATTGGGCGTAATCATGCCAAGGTCGCCATGACTTGCCTCGGTCGGATGCACGAAGAATGCAGGCGTTCCAGTTGAGGCAAAGGTGGCCGCAATTTTTTGCCCAATGTGGCCGCTTTTACCAACGCCCGTGACGATCACGCGGCCCTTGCAACGGGCCAGCATTTGAACAGCCCCAGTAAAAGGTTTGGCCAAGTTGGTCTTGAGGGCCTGTTGCAAGGCCTCCAATCCCTCGGTTTCAAGCCCAAGTGTTCGCAATGCGGAACCAATAATTTGCACGTCGGTCGGGTCGGATATGCCGCCTTCGATACTGTGCAGACGACTATCGGGGTTCGCAGGAGTGGGCATCGAAGTCCTCGTTGTTTTGGTGGTCCTGGCAATGCACCCGTGCACGCCTGGATCGGCCCTACAACTCTGCCTAGCAGAGTCCGCTACCAAGGCAAAGTCAGGAAACGATCGCTTGTTGATTTTGCCTGAATACCGGCACCGGGCAAAGTCTCCCTCAACCAAGGGCAAGGCCCGATGACGACTGTGTAAACGATCCGTTAACCGGCCCTTTCTAGTCTCTTATCTCAACTGATTCTCCTGTGTGCGCGTTCTTATTCGGAATTCTCCTCAATCGGAGCGCTGCTGTGGCCGTTGCCAACCAAATTTCTAGAAACAAAGCCCAATCCAGCGGGCTGCTGGCCGCATTGAGCTGCGCCGCTTGTCTCACGCTGGGATGGCCTTCGCCTGCTGCGGCACAGATATTTCGCGATTCTGGGTCGGCTGGTGCGCCTCAAGGTCGTGCAGCAACTGCAGGTGGTGGCTTTGCAAGGTCAACAACGGTTCGCCGTGCGGGTGGGGCAGATGTGGGAGGTGTTGCCGGCCAGACGGCTGCCCAAGAACGCGTGCCGCTTGGCGCGCGCCCAATTATCCAAGATGGAGACCTCAACTATCCAGCCGAGCCAACGCCACAAAGCGATGGCGTGTTGGATGGCCTTGAACCGATCGTTGTTCAGGATGGTATTGACAGTACACGCTACGACACCCGGCCGCCGGAGGACTATGCTCCGTTTGAAAGTCCACCGGCTGGCTATGATCGCGACCAATTTACGATTCCGGCACCCAACCAGCAGGCAAATACCTTGAACCCAACTGAGACTCGTTCCGGTCGTCAGTTGTTAAACGATCGCGCAGATCTTTTTGAAGACGACCCTTACCAACCCCTTGGTATCAACATCGGGAGCTTTCAGTTCTTTCCTGAGTTGGAGGTTGCGGGGCAATTTAAATCGAATGTGCTGTCGGCACCGGACCCGAACGCTGATCAGGCCTTGGAATTTTTGCCGTCGGGCCGACTGGTATCCAATTGGTCACGTCATGCCCTTGAGTTTCGTGCAGATGGAAATCTCGCTTGGTACAACGAATTTGAAACCGAGAACGCGACAGGATATCTCCTCGGTCTACGCGGACGGGTGGATATTACATCGCGCTCGAATGTCGAGGCGAGTGTCGCTCGCTCATTGTCGCAAGAATCGCGTAGTGCCATCAATGCTTCAAACCTCGCCAATACCGGAGATCGGATTGACATATTAAGCGATGAGGTCGTCGTCACGGGAAATCATCGCTTTAATAGATTGCGGTTGCGCGCGACTGTGGGCTTTGAAGACCAAGACTTCGGCTCAAGTGGGGAAGGTGTGAACCTTGTCACAAATGATGACCGCGATATTCGAAGCGCGACGCAAACATTGCGTGCATCATGGGAATTTAAGCCAACTTTATCGGTATTCGGCGAAGCTGGTATAAATCAGCGCGATACAAAAATTGCTTTGGTTGCGGATGGAATCGAGCGAGATTCGAATGGTCAGCGGTATCGCATCGGTCTGGATTTTGGCAACTCTGGGTCTTATCTGCGCGGCTCGTTCAGCCTGGGCTATGGCAATCAATCGCCCGACAGCGTGCTGCTCGAAGACGTCGATGGCTTGTTATTGGATGGCGACGTTGAATTTAGAGCAACCGAATTGACGTCTTTGTTGTTTACTGCCAATTCCGGAATTTCGGAATCAACGACGGCGGGTTCGGCGGGTGTGATCAGTCGGACCGTTGGTGCAGGTGTTCGTCACGCCTTTCGCCGAAATGTAATCGCTTCGGCTGGTTTCGTCGCATCGTTTCGCGATTATGGCGGGGTCAATGTGCAGGAACAGGAATACGTGACCAGCCTTGGTGTGGAATACTTTATGCGCCGTGGCGTCACGTTGTTTGCCGACTACGATCACACGGTCTTTAACTCAGACTTTGTCGACAGTGACTTTATCGATGACGAAGTTCGTGTCGGAATGCGCCTCAGTCGGTAACCGCTGCAAATGGTCACGTACAAAACGGCTTGACGAAAATCGGCCTGGCGAAAAAACGTCAAACAGAGACAATTAAGCAGCGTGATATCGCGTGGCGGCAGGTGCGGAAGGTCAAATAAGCTTGGCGATCTCGGCACGCAAATCATCGGCCAGGTCTTCGCGATCCAAAGCATAGGCCATGTTGGCGGTTAAAAATCCGACTTTCGATCCACAGTCATAAATTTGCCCATCAAAGCGCACGGCGTGGAAGGCTTGCTCTGGATCGTCTGTCATGGTCAGCATGGAATCTGTCAACTGGATTTCACCGCCTGCCCCGCGTTCTTGTTTTTCTAACAAGTCGAATATTTCAGGCTGCAGAATGTAACGCCCCGTGATGTGTAAATTCGATGGGGCCGTACCTTTGGGTGGTTTTTCGACCATGCTGGTGATTGGTGAAACCTTTGCGTTGGCATCCTTCACACCGACAATTCCATATTTGTGGGTTTGATCCTCTGGCACGGGGGCGACAGCGATGTGATTGCCACCAAGTTCATTGTAGGCAGCCATCATCTCAGCGAGGCATGGCGTGTTATTATGATGCAGCATATCCGGGAGTAACAATGCAAACGGTTCGTTGCCGACGATTTCGCGGGCACACCAGACAGCGTGACCAAGTCCTAAGGGTTGCTGTTGGCGCGTGAAGCTCGTTTGTCCGGCGCCTGGAAGTTGTTGTTCGAGTTCTTGTAACTCAGCCTGTTTGTTGCCACGTGCTTTGAGTGTGGCATTCAGCTCAAACTGAATATCAAAGTGATCTTCAATGACACCTTTGTTGCGCCCGGTAACAAAGACGAAGTGTTCAATTCCCGCGGCAATTGCTTCATCCACCACGTGCTGAATAACGGGGCGGTCGACGACCGTTAACATTTCTTTAGGCATGGCCTTGGTTGCAGGTAGAAATCTTGTTCCTAAGCCGGCAACAGGGAAAACAGCTTTGCGAATAGGCCGGGCTTTGGCGGTCATACTGGGCTCCGATATTGTGTGTGGTAAAATTTAGGGCTTGATCTAATAAATTGGTACGCAACATGAATGGAAAGCTGCAAATGGTCCATTCCGGCTCCGTTAGTTCAATAATGGCGTATTACAGTGTTGTGAAGTGATACACGCGTCATTTTGAGCCGGTCAAAACAATGTTGCGTAACAAACACGAGGCACAACACAATGACGGTATTGGTTACAGGCGGTGCAGGTTATATCGGCAGTCACATGGCGTTGGAGCTGTTGGATGCTGGTGAAAAAGTCGTTGTTCTCGACAATCTGACAACAGGTTTCCGTTGGGCTGTTCCTCCGAAGGCAACTTTGGTTGTCGGTGACGTTGCAGACGAAAAGCTCGTTGGCGAAATCATTGCTGACCATGGCATTACGGCCATTATTCATTTTGCCGGTTCTATCGTGGTTCCAGACAGTGTCACAGACCCACTTGGTTATTATCACAACAACACCGTCAAATCACGCGCCTTGATGGCGGCGGCCGTGGCAGGTGGGGTTCCTCACTTTATCTTTTCTTCAACTGCGGCCGTGTACGGCAATCCCGGTGAAAAACCGGTGGCGGAAGATGCACCGCTGAAACCAATGTCGCCTTATGGCACGTCGAAATTGATGACGGAACTGATGCTGGCGGACACTGCACTAGCACATGATTTCTCGTATGTTGCGCTCCGTTACTTCAATGTTGCCGGCGCAGATCCTAAAGGGCGCTCTGGACAGTCTACGCCACGTGCAACCCACCTCATCAAGGTCGCCTGCGAAGCGGCAACCGGTAAACGCGTTGGTATGCAAGTCTTTGGCACCGATTATCCAACGGTTGATGGAACATGCGTGCGCGATTACATCCACGTGTCAGATCTTGCACGCGCCCACCTTGCGGCATTGAAGTATCTTCGCAACGGTGGCAAGTCGGATGTCTTCAATTGCGGCTATTCAAAAGGCTATTCGGTCAAGCAAGTGATTGATGCTGTCAAGTCAGCGACCAACTGTCAGTTTGCCGTCGAACACGCACCTCGGCGCGACGGTGACCCAGCGGCAATCGTTGCTGCGAGCGAGAAAATTCGTGAAACACTTGGTTGGCAACCGCAACACGATAATTTAGATGAAATTGTCACGGGTGCCTATTCCTGGGAAGAGCACCTTTCTCAATTTAAAAAACGTGCCTAGTTTGTTGGACTGGTTGATGCCAGACGGTGTCGCGTACCGATTGGCGCACATTTGCTCAAATGCCCTAATATTGCCGTGAAAGCTGCCCACACGAAATAATGCGATAGCCTTTTTTCGTGCTAATGGGTGGATGTTTGCCCGAACGGGAGCAAGACCGGCGTGACACCAAGTGAATGTTTCCAGATCCGTACCCGACCACGACCGTTTGTCGGGCGTTGGTATGGTTCTGCCTTCGCCATGGTATTGATTATGGTCAATGCGTTGGTCCTGTTTGCGCCTCGTGTCCAAGCACGTGAGGCTTTTTCTGTTTTTGTCGATGGTCTCTGGCCGCAAGCCCAACAGATGGGTGTGTCGCGCGCGACGTTCGATACTGCATTTCGTGGACTGAAACCAGATTATTCGCTGCCCGACCTTGTGTTGGGCAATCGCAAGAAGCCTGCAAAAGTCCGCCAAGCAGAATTTGTCCGCCCGCCCAGCGGATATCTCAACGCCAAAACATTGGGCCGACTGGCAGCCACCGGGCAAAAGTTGGCGCGCAAACATGCTGGTGTTCTCAAGCGTATCGAAGATGAAATTGGTGTGGGGCGTTACGCTGTGTTGGCGATCTGGGGGCGCGAGACATCTTATGGGCGCTACAAGCTTCCCCATGATGCGATCACGGTTTTGGCGACCCAAGCTTATGTTGGCCGACGCAAGAAGCTCTTTCGCAATGAATTATTGCACGCCTTGAAGATGTTGCAAGAGGGTGTGCCACGTAAAAAAATGCGGGCCTCGTGGGCAGGCGCTGTTGGTATGACGCAGTTCATGCCGACGGAATATTTCAAACACGCTCAAGGGCTGGATGGTGGTCGCGCGGACTTATTTGATTCCGTTGCTGACGCTTTGGCATCGGCGGCGCGGCAATTGAAAAATAAGGGATGGGTGAGCGGAAAGACGTGGGGCTATGAGATCGTCATTCCGAAATCATCCAGTTGTGCGTTGGAAGGCCCACCGGGCATGCGCCCAATCAGCGAATGGATGGCGCTGGGTTATCGCCGTGTGGCGGGGCGCAAATTTGCCAATCACACGCTGCAAGACAACGCCTATTTGATGTCGCCAGCTGGAGCATATGGTCCATCGTTTTTGGTGTTGGAAAATTTCAAGGTTTTGCGGCGCTACAACACATCGGACCTTTATGCCACGTTCGTTGGAAACCTCGCTGACCGCATTTCAGGTGGTGGCGATTTTGTGACCAAATGGGGCGGGCAAGGCAAACAGCGAACTGAAATTATCCGAGGTGTGCAACAGTCTTTGAAAGACAAAGGCTATCCCATTGGCAAAGTTGACGGATTTATTGGATCTGGAACGCGACGTCAGGTTGGGCAATATCAAGAAAAGAACAAAATAAAAGTGGACTGTTGGCCAACGCCCGGCGTCTTGGCGCACATGCGCCGTAACTAGTTTGTTGAGGTGACGTTCGTGCTGGGGTAACGGAGGTTCGCTTTGAACTTAGGTTTTGTTACACGCCACGTGTCGCAAATTGTGACCAGTCGCACAATTTCCAGCTCCAGTAGCAGCCTTGCAAAATTATTCTGTGTTTTGGTTTTGTGTGCGGCAACTGTAGTTGTCTTAGGCCGACACAGCTATGCTGCCACAACGAACCTGACAGTCTCTGAGTTTCGCACCTGGGTGGCAAATTTTCGCCGTGAAGCGCTTTCCAACGGTATCACTGCACAAACGTTCGACAATGCCTTTGCAACTGTCAAAGCCCCGAAGAAATCGATCGTAAAGTCGGTTAGCAGCCAACCGGAAGTGGTGCGCACGAGCGGGGACTACATCTCAAGCCTGGTCTCACAAGGGCGAATAAATCTCGGACGTGAGAAACTCGACGGGCATCAGGCGTTGTTGACCGCCATTGAGACCAAATACGGTGTCGACGCTCAGATTATCGTCGCGCTATGGGGTGTTGAGACATTTTATGGTCGTCTCTCTGGCAAGCACAACATTATCCAGTCTTTGGCAACGCTTGCTGCGACCCACAAACGCCGAGAGAAATATTGGCGCGCCGAATTGCTGGCTGCATTGGAAATCATACAAAATCGACACGTAACAGCGTCCACCGTCAAAGGCTCGTGGGCAGGTGCAATGGGGCACATCCAATTCATGCCGACGACCTATCAGAATTATGCCGTTGATTTCGATCGTGATGGCCGACGAGATATTTGGACGTCAAAAGCAGATGCCCTTGCATCGGCGGCGAAGTTTTTGAAAGCCAAAGGTTGGCAACGTGATGAGGCTTGGGGGTTTGAAGTGCGGTTGCCTCAAGATTTTGACCTGGCAGCAATAACGCCAAGCGAAAAACAACCCCTGTCGACTTGGCAAAGTCGTAGGGTCACACCAGCATCGGGTATTGGTTGGCCAGATGTTCGCGGCCCCCTTCAGCTCATCTTGCCGTCGGGTATCAATGGTCCGGCGTTTTTGGTGACGCGGAATTTTAAAGTCCTGATGCGCTACAACCCTTCCACCCGATATGCGCTTGCCGTTGCGCACTTGTCGGACCGCATAGCTGGTGCCCCCAAAATTTCCCAAGCCTGGCCGGATGCCACGACGGTTTTGCGGCGCCCAGAACGCAAGGAGTTGCAGAGATTGCTTTCTGAAAAAGGACACGCGATTGGTCCAGTTGATGGGGTCATTGGACGCAATACCCGCAAAGCCATTCGAAGATTTCAAGCCCAACAAGGTGTGCCAGCCGATGGTCACCCGTCAAAAGAGCTGTTGCAGCGTTTGCGAACAGCCGCCCGATAATCAATAAGGCATTGTTTTAACAGCACAACCTGCTAGAAAATATTGTGAGTGTGGTACCTGTTAGACTTGCGCCCGGACACAAACTCGGCCAAGCTTTGCGCCAACTTCTAACGCTTACAGTGCTGACTATGCGGGCCTCGCCAAGTCTTGTTGGCGGAAGCTGTAACATCGAAACATTGTATCGAAGAACCATGCAGCATCTGACAAAGATCAAATCTGAAGTGCTACGGTTATCTTTCGCCATAAGAATGATCTTGTTGTCTTGTGCGACAGTGATTGGCGTTATGGCATTGGGGGGCACGGCCCCGGCCCTTGCACAGCAGGACGCCCAAGGCGGCGATAGCTACATTACGCCCTTTCCGAAAGGCGATGTGTACCGGGTGCGTGTCGTTGGTGATTTACTTGCGCAAGGACTACTGCCGGCGTTGGCCGGGCAAATGGTTCGCGACGGACGACTGCAATTTCATAGAAAAGCTTACTGGTTCGACCGAGTTATTCGCCAAAGCTTCGACGCCAAGCTCAATGAGCTTGTGCAAACGCTGGTGAGTGAAGAGACCAACATTGTGGTCGTCATGTTTGGCCCGGGTGATCGTCGTTCCATTCGTGTGCGCGGTAAGAAGCGTTGGCCGGGCGATGAGTTGTGGCGGCGAGAGTACAGCCGCCGTATCGATACCGTGATGAAACGCTTGAAGCAGAGAAACATTGCTGTTTACTGGGTTGGAATACCGGTTTTGCGCAAGCCGGGCGCCAACGAGCATGCCCAGTTGATGAATGAAGTTATTCGGGAACGCGCCTACATCAACGGCTTAAAATACATCGATTCCTATATGCGCTTTCTAGACGAGCAAGGTGGCTATAATTCCTGGGGGCCGGACTTAAGTGGTAAAATTCGCAAGTTGCGAGGCGCAGATGGCGTTCATTTGACAAATGTGGGAAGCCGAAAACTAGCCCACTTCATCGAGCGAGACTTGAGACGCGATGTTAAGATGGCGCGCGAAGAGCGTTCCGTTCCATTGGCCGGCAATGAACAAGAGCAAGCACGTATTCGCCAGGCTTTGTCTCGCAGTGCAACCCGTTCCGTGGCGGCCGACCCGACGTGGAATACAGAAGTTTCTCAACCCGATACCGACGCCAACAATAATAGCGGGGCGAACCGTGCCCCCTCACAAGCTTCGGCTCAGACACAAGGTGGCTATTTCGGTGGCAATGGTGGAGAGCAAAAAGCCGACAACAGCAAAGTTGAAGTGAAACGGCGCGATGCGCGTGGACAGATGCGCAATCTCACATTTGAAATTCTGCGTCCTGCCATTCCTTCCTCGGTGGTGGCATTGGTCACGCGCAAACAAAGCACCAACCGCGCAGCGCGCTTAGGAGAGCGTTTGATAGGGCAGATTCCCGGTGGTCTGAATGTCATGTCGACGGTTAGCCCGGTCAACGCGACGATCGCAGGTGGTGCGCGTCAGGGTAAACTTTCGCCAGCTCAAACACCGTTCTTTCGCGTCCTGGTTCGTGGTGAACGCATACAACCGAAAGAGGGGCGGGCAGATGATATGTCGTGGCCGCGCCCAGATCCAAGTGCCGCCATCCAGCCCGCAGCAGATGCAACAGTTCGTCCGCGTCAAGAGCCACGTGGCTAAGCGCAAAGACGACTGAGCCGTCTTCTACACTCTTCTACACTGCAGTGTTTTGCGAAGAATTGAGAAAAACAACCAATTGCAATTCAATTCAACTGCAATGTTCGTGACGCGTCTTAGCGCGGCAGAGTGGTCGCCCCCATCAGCGCTTTGTCGATTGCGTGTGCGGCTTGGCGACCTTCACGTATGGCCCAAACAACCAGTGATTGGCCGCGACGCACATCGCCGGCGGCATAGAGCTTGTCTGAGCCCGGCAGTTTGTAGTCTTGCTCATTGGCATCGACGCCTTTGAAGCGGCCACGCGCAACTGTGTCGAGGGAAAACTGCGCCATAAGTTCAGGCGATGCTGGACCAGAAAAGCCCATCGCTAACAAAACCAAGTCCGCGTCGAACGATCCTTCGGTGCCAGCAACCGGTTGCAGTTTTTCGTCCACACGAACGTAATTTAGCTTTTCGATTTTGCCATCACTGCCAGAAAAACCGGTTGTTGAAATAGAGTATTCGACATTGGCACCCTCAGCTTGGCTGGTCGAGATGCGAAGCTTCATTGGCCAGTGTGGCCAGCTCATTGCTTTGTTCTCTTTTTCTGGTGGCTGCGGCATGATCTCTAACTGCGTGACAGATTTTGCTCCTTGTCGGAAAGATGTACCAATGCAATCCGATCCCGTGTCGCCACCACCGATGACGATAACGTGCTTATCTTTGGCTGTTAGTTCTTGCACATCACCAAGAGGTTCGTGCGATACGCGACGGTTTTGTTGTGGCAGAAAATCCATGGCGTAGTGGATGCCATCCAGGTCTCGACCAGGAGCGTCCTTGAAAAAGTCAAATGGCGTTTCAGAGCCAATCGTCAACAACACAGCGTCGTGTTTGGCATCGAGCTCTTGGCCGGTGATGTCTTTTCCAACTGTTGTGTTGCAATGAAACGTGACACCTTCGCCTTCCATTTGCTTGACGCGGCGTGCGACGACATTTTTGCCCATTTTAAAGTCTGGAATGCCGTAACGTAGCAGGCCGCCGGGTTCCTTGTGTTTTTCATAGACATGCACATCGTGACCGGCGCGGCCAAGCTGTTGTGCTGCGGCCATGCCAGCAGGTCCGGCTCCGATGATTGCTATCGACTTGCCGGTTTTATGCTCGGGCTTTTCAGAGGCGATCCAGCCTTCTTTGAAACCACGGTCGGCGATTGCGCATTCGATTGATTTAATCGTGACCGGGTTGTCGTCGATGTTGAGTGTGCAAGCGGCTTCACACGGCGCTGGGCAAACCCGGCCTGTCATTTCCGGAAAGTTGTTGGTGGAATGAAGGTTCTCGATCGCTTCCTTCCAATCGCCGTCATGAACCAAGTTGTTCCAATCTGGAATTTGGTTGTTGACGGGGCACCCGGTGTGACAGAAGGGAATGCCGCAGTCCATGCAACGGGTTGCTTGCTTCTTGACCTCACTGTCATCGAGCGGAATGACAAACTCTTTGAAGTGACGCAGACGTTCTTCAACTGGTTTATAGGTTCGGTCCTGTCGATCAAGTTCCAGGAAACCAGTAATTTTGTTCATCATTTCAGTCCGTCACATTCGAAGTTTCATAAAGCCGTGCGCTCAAAAAATTATGGGTTTGAGAGCGGCGTATTAATTGATTTTATCCGAAGTTGGTGCGTTGCCCGGTTGCACACCTTCAATTTCCAGAACGTCAAAACCGGTTGTGTCGGCGTCGGCAGCCTTCGACATCTCGATCAGCGCGCGACGGTATTCAACCGGCATGACTTTGCGGAAATTGCCAACCTCATTTTTCCAGTTGGCCAAAATAGCCTGAGCTTTTTTGGAGTCTGTGTAATGGGCGTGGCGCGAGATGATCTGGTGCAGGCGCTCAGCGTCTTGGCCTGTCATGTCGCGCATGACATCAACCAGGCCACTGGTCTCAAGACCGGCACCTTCGCCCATCATGGCGTCCAGCATTGCATCTTCAGCGATGACCGGTTCTAGGTCGACCATTGCCATGTTGCATTTTTTCTCAAAGTCACCGGCTTTGTCGTAGACATAAGCGATGCCACCCGACATGCCTGCTGCGAAGTTGCGTCCGGTCTCTCCCAGAACAACCACAACGCCGCCTGTCATGTATTCACAGCCATGATCGCCTGTGCCTTCAACAACAGCGACCGCACCAGAGTTGCGCACAGCAAATCGTTCACCAGCAATGCCGCGGAAATAGCACTCTCCACAGATCGCGCCATACAACACGGTGTTGCCGACAATGATGCTTTCTTCCGGGACGATACCTGCATCAGGTGCCGGGCGGACAATCAACTTTCCACCTGACAAACCTTTGCCAACATAGTCGTTGCCTTCGCCGATCAACTCCAGCGAGATACCAGCCGTGACCCAGGCGCCAAAGCTTTGCCCGGCTGTTCCTTTTAAGGTCAGCCAGATTGTATCTTCTGGGAGCCCTTTGTGGCCGTAATGTTTGGCAACTTCACCACCCAGCATCGTGCCGGCCGTTCGGTCGATGTTCTTAATCGTGACCTCACCTTTGACAGCTTTGCCGTCTTTGATCGCTGGCTGACACATCTCGATCAACTTGTTGTCGAGAACCTTTTCCAGGCCGTGGTTTTGCAGCTCGGTGTGATAGATGCCGACATCATAACCAACGTCTGGTCGCGCAAACAGTTTTGAAAAGTCGAGACCGTTGGCTTTCCAGTGTTTGATCGCGCGATCCTTGTCGAGTACATCGGAGTGGCCGATCATTTCATCGAATGTCTTAAAGCCCATTTCGGCCATCAAGGCGCGAACCTCTTCTGCGACGTAGAAGAAGTAGTTGACGACGTGTTCTGGTGTGCCGCGGAATTTGGCGCGTAGTCTTGCGTCCTGGGTTGCAATGCCGACAGGGCAGGTATTGAGGTGACACTTGCGCATCATGATGCAACCAGCCGCAATCAATGGTGCGGTTGAAAAGCCAAACTCATCAGCGCCAAGAAGCGCGCCGATGACCACATCACGACCGGTCCGCAGACCGCCATCGACCTGCACGGCAATACGACTGCGCAGGCGGTTATAAACGAGCGTCTGGTGCGTTTCGGCAAGGCCAATTTCCCACGGGCTGCCGGCGTGTTTAATAGATGTGAGTGGTGAAGCGCCCGTTCCACCTTCAAAGCCTGAGATTGTCACGTGGTCGGCCCGGGCTTTTGCAACACCAGCGGCGACAGTGCCGACGCCGACTTCCGAGACCAGCTTTACCGATATATCGGCTTTAGGATTGGTGTTCTTCAGATCGAAAATGAGCTGGGCTAAATCCTCAATGGAATAAATATCATGGTGGGGCGGTGGTGAGATCAATGCCACACCTGGGGTCGAATGACGGACTTTGGCAATGACCGTATCAACCTTGTGGCCGGGCAATTGACCGCCTTCACCAGGCTTGGCGCCTTGCGCCATTTTAATTTGAATCATGTCGGAATTGACGAGGTATTCCGTCGTCACGCCAAAGCGGCCCGACGCGACTTGTTTGATCGCAGAGCGCATGCTGTCGCCATTGTCCATCGGTTTGAAACGATCGACTTCTTCGCCACCTTCGCCAGTGTTTGATTTGCCGCCAATGCGGTTCATGGCAATTGCAAGCGTGGTGTGGGCTTCGCGGCTGATGGAGCCGTAACTCATTGCACCGGTTGCAAAGCGTCGGACGATTTCTGATGCTGGTTCGACGTCGTCGAGGGCAACAGGCGCACGGCCCATTTCTTGCGCGCTTTTAATGCGGAACAAGCCGCGCATCGTCATCAGACGTTCGGATTGGTTGTTTACGTTGTCGGCAAAAGCTTTGTATTTTTCAGGAATGTTTCCGCGCACAGCGTGCTGCAAATCAGCAACGGTCTCTGGCTGCCAGGTATGGGCTTCGCCACGAATGCGGAATGCATATTCGCCGCCAACTTCGAGGGCGTTTTTGAGTGTCGGCGCATCGCCGAATGCCAATTGATGCCGCTCGACCGATTCGCGCGCCACTTCTTCCAGGCCAATGCCTTCGATCTGGGTGTGGGTTCCGGTGAAGTAGTCTTTGATAAAGGACGTCTTAAGCCCAACGGCGTCAAAGATCTGCGCACCACAGTAAGATTGATAGGTCGAAATTCCCATCTTCGCCATGACTTTGAGCAGGGCTTTGCCAAGTGCTTTGATGTAGCGCTTTTTGACGTCTGCAGCACTCAGGCTCTCGTCGAGATCTGGCAGCATGGCTTCCAGAGTTTCGAATGCGAGATAAGGGTTGATGGCTTCTGCGCCGTAGCCTGCCAACGTGCAGAACTGGTTGACCTCGTGTGCCTCACCGGTTTCAACAACAAGACCAACACGCGTTCGCAAACCCTGACGGATCAGGTGATGATGAACAGCACTTGTTGCAAGTAGCGAAGGAATGGCGACACGGCTTGCTCCAACGGCTCTGTCGGAAAGAATGATGATGTTGTAATCGCCAGAACGTACAGCCTCAACAGCTTCTGCACAGATACCGTCGATCGCAGGCTTCATGCCGTCGACCCCGAGTTCAGCACCAAACGTGATGTCAATTGTGATTGACGAGAAGTTGTTGTCTTTGACCTCACCGATTTGGCGCACGCGCTCCAAGTCTTCGTTTGTCAAAATAGGCTGATAGACTTCAAGGCGCTTGTTTTTTGAGGTGCCCTCAAGATCAAGGATGTTTGGTCTTGGACCGATAAATGACACCAAGCTCATCACCAACTCTTCACGAATGGAATCGATTGGTGGGTTTGTCACCTGGGCGAAGTTTTGTTTGAAGTAGGTGTGCAGCAGTTTCGACTTGTCAGACAGCGCGGAAATTGGCGTATCGGTACCCATCGAACCGATGCCTTCTTGACCTGTTGCCGCCATCGGGGCCATCAAAAATTTCAAGCTTTCCTGCGTGTAACCGAAGGATTGTTGAAGATCGAGTAGGGACGCATTTGTTGTTTGTTTTGCAGTGCCGCCTGCCAATGGCAGATCAGACACCATAATCTGCGAACGCTTGACCCATGAATCATATGGGTGGCTGGCTGCGATTTCAGCTTTCAATTCGTCGTCGGAAATGATGCAACCTTTTTCAATGTCGATCAGGAGCATTTTACCCGGTTGCAAGCGCCACTTCGTCTTGATGTCTTTTTCATCGACAGGTAGGACGCCAGACTCAGACGACATGATGACGACGTCGTCATTCGTGACAAGGTAGCGGGCCGGGCGAAGACCGTTTCGATCCAGCGTCGCCCCGATCTGGCGACCGTCGGTAAATGCAACAGCGGCAGGGCCGTCCCAAGGTTCCATCATCGCGGCGTGGTATTCGTAAAACGCACGCCGGTCAGGGTTCATCGTCGGATTGCCAGCCCAGGCTTCCGGTACGAGGATCATCGCGGCATGCGCGAGCGGATAACCACCCATTGTCAAAAACTCGAGCGCGTTGTCGAAGCAGGCTGTATCGGATTGGCCATCATAGGAAATTGGCCAGAGGCTATTTATTTTATCGCCAAACAGTGGGCTTGAAACAGATGATTGTCGCGCTGCCATCCAGTTGACGTTGCCGCGCAGGGTGTTGATTTCCCCATTGTGTGCGACCATCCGGTAGGGGTGAGCCAATTTCCAGGATGGGAACGTGTTGGTTGAAAAGCGTTGGTGCACAACACCAAGTGCCGATGTGAAGCGGGGATCTGAAAGATCTTTGTAGTACTTCTTGACCTGATCGGACATGAACATGCCCTTGTAGACCAAGGTCCGGCTCGACAATGACACCGTATAGTGACCGATGTCGCGATCATGATAGCTGTCACGCAAGGAGCTCGAAACGCCTTTGCGGGCCAAATAAAGTCTGCGTTCGAAATCGTCTTGATCAACGCATTCCGTTCCGCGACCAATAAAGATCTGACAATGGACCGGCTCAGTTGAGATCGTCAGTTCGGAAAGGGCTGAATTGTCGACAGGTACATCGCGCCAACCCAATAAGTTGAGGTTTTCATCACGAACGATACGTTCCCAAACTTTGCGACAGTGCGCGGCAAGGCGCGCGTCACGTGGCATAAATATATGGCCGACGGCATAGTTGCCAGGTTGGGGTAGAGCAAAACCTGCGATCTGACATTCTTGCGCCAGGAACGCGTGCGGGATTTGCACGAGAATGCCTGCGCCATCGCCTGCAAGTGGGTCTGCTCCAACGGCGCCGCGGTGTTCGAGATTCTCTAAAATTTCTAAGGCATCTTCGACGATGCGATGCGACTTACGCCCTTTCATGTCGGCAATGAAGCCAACACCACAAGCATCAATTTCTTTGGCAGGATCAAACAACCCATTGGCGTCTGGCTTGTCATAAGCAGCCAAGCTTGATGCGGTAGGTCGGAGGCTGTCGCGGTTGTTCATCTTCTGCCCTTTAATGCATTCAATAACTCGTTCGGTCCCAATCGCTCTTGCAGACCATCAATTTCCTTTTGCAAAATGCTCTGTTGCATCATGCTTCGCCGATCAGCCTGCCAGAGTATGGGCAGGCTCGCCGTTTTCGTCCCTCGGGCCACTTTTGGCGGCGGCGATTTGAGAGACTGTTAGTTCGGTTTTCGTTTAGTGCGTCGCGCAAACAAGGCTGCATAAAAAATGCTTGAGGAGGTCGTGCGGCCTTCTGCTCGCAAGGAGTTAACTCCCGCCAGTTCAAAAGGTGTAGCCGATATCGTCAGCCGCCGCGTCTTCAAAGCAACCTCTCACCCCAAATATGCACTATTGGGCAACTATGGTGGCTGAGTGAACGAGTGCTGCCAATCAAGATTTTGCAACAGCTCTTCCGACACCAAGTCGCCTGCAGAACAAAAAAGGACAGTGTTGCTGACCCTTTTCAGCGGCTCTTGTGCCAGATTTTCCAACTTGAAACAAGCCGGAAAGCGGTCAGAAAGTGTATTGCCGGGGCTGAATTCCAACTGTCGCGCCTACATTTTCTGAGGCCTTGGTCACGCCGTTCCAATTGTGAAACTTCAAAACGGTTTTGTCTTCCGTGCAAAGATTTGTTGGCGCAAGATAAAGAAGGCGTGCAAATCACGACGATTGCGGGGCTGTAGTTCTGAAATAAGCTATTGATATAAAGGCGAAAAGCGCAGCGATTGGGAGCAATCGCTGCGCCTAAAGGTTATGTGTTGATCTGAGAGCCTAGGCTCCGTCGACGACACCTATCGAGGTGGAGGCGGTGTCTATCAGACGGATCAAGTTAGGCTCGGACCTCTTCAATCTGCGGTTTGGTGACAGTGTCGCCACGTCCTTGGCCAACCGCGATTGTGCGTGGTTTCATGCGCTCAGGCAGGTTGCGCTCCAGCTCGATGTGCAACAGGCCATCTTTTAGGTCTGCACCAACGACTTCGACATAGTCCGCCAACTGGAAACGTCGTTCAAAGCTGCGGGTGGCGATGCCACGATGGAGAAATTCAGCCTGTTCGCCATCATCTGACTCTGTTGCGGTTTTTGCCGCTTTGACCGTCAGGTTGGATTCTTTGACTTCGACCGAAATATCGTCGTTGGTGAATCCTGCAACCGCCATCGTAATGCGATAATCGTTATCAGACAGCCGTTCGATGTTGTAAGGGGGGTAGCCGGTTTCTTCCGAATTGGTGACTTGATCGAGCAATTGCGCGAAGCGATCAAAGCCAACTGTCGACCGGTAAAGGGGGGCAAAATCAAAATGTCTCATCTCATATCCTCTCAGTGAGCAACATGTTTCCTTCAGTCTGGTCTCTTCAATGAGCCCCAGACGGACGCTGTTGTGCGACGACGAACAAGCGTCAATCACACCCACTGGCGGTGGTGTGCGATACATTGAAAATCGGTTGCAATGCGGCGGTTTTCAAGGGGACTGGAAGAGAAAATTATTCCCTATTCGCCACAATTTGGGTCGATATTGGTCGGCTGGCGATCCCATTTAATCCCTTAATATGCTGAGATAAATTGCAACCCTTCATCCCAGGTTCATGTTGGCGTTGTCACAGTTGGGGCCGTTTCGTGTTTGGTCCAATTGGAATGTGCCAATTCGGTGTATGAAGGAGGATGTGATGATGCAGGGTCGTTTCAAAGCGTTGGCTTTCGCAATCGTCGCAACGTCAGCGTTGCCTGCCATTTTCGGGGCAGATGAGGCTGGCGCGGCAGGTCAAATTAAAGAGGAATATTATGGGCCGTCACATGGCACACCATTAGGTGACCCGCCAGATGCAGACATCGATCTTGTTCCTGAAACGAAACACGACAAACGGTATCAGGGCTACCAAAGCAGTGAATACAATGGGGCCGAATATTATGATTACGGTGGCTCCATCAAAGATGGCTATGACACGTATGATCCTCCACCGCGCTATCGCCGCAAAAGGGTCGAGCGGCGCTACAATTATCGCCAGTGTGTGCATCCACGTGATATTCGTCATGGGCTTAGAGCCGATGGTTGGGTCGATCTCACTCATTATGGAGAAGACGACGGTTTGATTTTTCTGCGTGGCTGCCGACGCGATAGTGATCGTGTTTACCGGCTTGAACTCGATAAGTGCTCCGGATTAATCGTCAGCGCGAAACCTGTCCGTCGCCGCGGATATCGTAGCAACCGTTGGATCCGTGATCGTTGGTAGGCCGCAGTTTGTCACAGACGATTCATACTTAGTTTGCCAATGCTGGCGGGCGGATAACTCGGGACGCAAAGCCCGACGACGGCACGGGCGATGACCACTGATTTTTGTGTCTGTCAGTTAGGCTGCGAGACTGTTAAGATGGCGCTTGGGTGATTTGCAATGTGGCCGCCTCCAAGGAGGTTTGCTGCCGGTCTTATCTTCACCGCGGTACAGTTTCGATCAGGACCCCGATGGACTTCATTTCATTAGCTAGAAATCCCGTGCCGAGCGGGGCAATCCTAGACATGTTTGCCGGTTATGATGGGGCACAATTGCGTTACGCGCGCTGGGAGCCGACCCGTGGCCCCCGTCGTGGCACGGTTTGCATTTGTCCAGGGCGTGGCGAATTCATTGAAAAGTATTTTGAGACGATTGCCGACTTGCGTCGACGCGGCTTTGCCGTCGCGATCTTCGATTGGCGCGGACAGGGAGGGTCTTATCGGGCATTGAAGAATCCGCACAAGGGGCACATCAATGACTTTAGCGAATATGTGCGCGATCTTGAGCGATTTATGAAAGATGTTGTGCAGCCTGAATGCCTGCCGCCTTTTTATGCCCTTGGCCATTCGATGGGGGGAAATGTTCTGCTGCGCCATGCGTCGCGTTCGAAGCAGGAGGCTTCAGGTTGGTTTGAACGTTTGGTCTTAACGGCCCCCTTGATTGCATTTTCCGACCAGCGCATTGGCTATCCGCAAAGTTTCGTTCGCAATTATGCCCGCGTTGCCAGTCTTGTTGGGTTTTCATCAAGGTATGTTGTTGGAGGATCGGATGATCCTTTCGATGGCCAGTTGGAATTTGAAGGCAACGTTCTTACCAGTGACATCAATCGATGGGAACGAAATGTTGCCATTCTGCGCGCTGTACCGGATTGGAGTTTGGGATCGCCGACGATTGGATGGTTGCGCGCGGCCTATCGGTCGTGCGCTGTAATCTCATCGCCGAATTTTGCAAACCAAGTCAAAATTCCAACGTTGATGTTTGCTGCTGGCCGCGACCAGTTGGTTTCGACACAGGCGATCGAAGAGTTTGGTGTGCGCTTGAAAGTTGGCAGTCACTTGTTGATTCCAAACTCGCGACACGAAATTTTGCAAGAGGCCGATGATGTTCGTCAGTACTTCTGGTCTGTATTCGACGCCTACATCAATGCCGCTTCCGCTGCAGCTTAAGTTAATTGTCCAAAGTCAATTGCAAGGTTTATTCGTTGAGTAAGCGCAAAACCTCATCGTGTCTTTTGGCGTCACCAACCGCAACGATCTGCCCTCCAGTTGTTGCTGGTTCTCCAGTCCACGTTGTGATCCGTCCGCCCGCGCGTTCAACAATTGGAATGAGCGCCATGACATCATAAGGCTGCAAGTCTGACTCAATGACGATATCGACGAACCCCGCCGCCAACATGCAATACTGATAACAGTCGCCACCGAAGCGGGTCATACGCACCTTGGAGGAGACCTGATCAAACATGTTGCGGTCGTGTGCGGTTGCAAACATGTCCGGGTGCGTGGTTGTGAGAATGGCGTCGCTGAGTGTTGGACAGGAACGGGTTTTTAATCGGGTTTCAGGGTTTGCAGTCGCATCGACCATGTAAGCTGCTTCATCGTCTGCCCAAAAGCGTTCCTGCGTGAACGGTTGGGCCATCATGCCAACCACCGGCGTGCCTTTGTGCGTCAAACCAATGAGCGTCCCCCATGTTGGCAGTCCCATGATAAATGAACGCGTGCCGTCAATAGGGTCCAATACCCACTGATAGTCTGCATCTGCTCCAGTATCGGGGTGTTCCTCGCCAGCGACCCCATGGTCGGGCCATGCCTTGGCAATCAGACGCCGTAATTCTTGTTCGGCGGATCTGTCTGCAACCGTGACAGGGTCAAAAGCAGCGTCGTCGGCTTTGTTTTCCACAACCATCGGTTGGCGAAAGTGTGGAATGACGACTTTTGCTGTCGCATCAGCCAGTTCGTGACAAGTCTTGATAAACTCGGCCACCGGTCGTTGAGACTTTAGTGTCACAGTTGAATGGCTTTCAATTGTTGTAGAAAATCAGGATATACAACAACTTCATGTATTTGATCTAATTTTCAATGTTAAGTACAATATTTATTGACAGCAACCTGTTATAGTGTTGCTGGATGGTCCCGGTGTTTGACTCCAAGAGCAACAAGCCGAGGTTTGGTTTGTCATTGACGACGAACAGGCGTAGGCACCTTATATGGGCAGCATAACTATTATGCATGTTCATGTGCCCATTTTGGGCGTTTCCTCCCTAGACTTGGGCCGTTCGTCTTCCGAACGGCCACTTTTTTCGAGAAATTTCTGGAAATTTGGGTTTGTCGCTGCTGCGCAAGACCGTGGAGACGTCTATCTGATTGGGGTGTGTCTGGACTTTTTCAACACATCATAAATTTGTATGAACCCTAGAGTTTCTGGCATAAGCGAGATCTCAAAGTTTCGACTTTCTCGCAGGCACCTTCGGCAAAACTCACCTACCTCATTGAAAACAAATGATAATTTATTAAGGTCTGTGCCGTCGGTCTACATCATAGATGACGCTACATCTCAGCATCCCGTTTAACGCTCGGCAGCTTTGCATAAATTGCAGTTGAAATTTGTGCACCGCACAGGCAAGTTAAGCCCATCAGATTTAGCGGTTAGACCGTTGGTCTGCAGCCCTTATTTGGGCGTTTCCTCCCTAGACTTGGGCCGTTCGTTCATTCGGACGGCCTCTTTTTTTGTCTGGCGTGTTATAGAAAATCACGAAAAAACAATGGGATAATTTAAAGGGTCGGCATTTGACGTTGGCCACACGTTGCCAGTCTGAGAAAAACTGATCTTCGTCGAATATGCTGGCGGCATGCACAGTGAGATCATTCTCACATGAAAAATTGAGCAAACAGCCTTTTTAAATAAGCGCAAATGTTGCGCTGCATCATGGATGGTGGTGTTGAAGCGTTAAGTTATTCTGCGGCGGCGCAATGGCGGTCCAACAAATCTGGCAGGGCTGTAAACAGCCGCTCTGCCATTGTGCGTAAATCGGTTTGGAGACTGGCAAAACCATCGGTCGTGCGCAGACGGCTTTCATCCAAGTAAAGGCCGCGATTAATTTCAAGTTGTACGGCATGAACGCCGCGTGACGGACGCCCGTAATGTTCGGTGATGTAACCACCGGCATAGGGGCGGTTCATGTGGACATTGTAGCCAAGTTCGGTGAGTTGCTGTTTGAGAAATCCGCTGATCGGCGAGGCGCACGCAGCACCAAAGCGATCACCAATGACGATATCAGGTCGAACGCCATTTCCAGAGGTCGTGGCGGTCGAGGTCGATGGCATTGAATGGCAGTCCAGCAATAAGGCCGTGCCATATTTGGCGAGCGTGTCTGACAAAAGTGAACTTAAAGCTGCGTGGAATGGTTGATACAGCAATTGAATGCGTTCTTGAGCAGCGGCAACCGAAATTGGCGCCTTATAAATGTTTTCACCATCAGCAACCACCCGAGCGATCGTGCCGAGCCCACCGGTAACGCGCACAGATTGCGTGTTGGCGTAGTCTGGTAGCGGGTCGTCACCGAACAAAACGGGGTCGAGTTCAAAGGGTTCGCGGTTTACATCCAGATAGGCGCGCGGGAACCGTGCAGCGATCATTGGTACGCCAATTTCACTTGCCGGTCCAAACAGCTCATCAACAAAGCAGTCTTCCGAGCGCCGCAGCGAAAGGGGGTCAAGCTTAGATTGGCTAAGAAAGTGTTTGGTATAGCTGCGTCCGGAGTGGGGTGAGCACAATACGACGGGCGCAACTGTTCGGCGCGGATATGAAACGGTATGGCCGGGTGTTAACTCTGCCAGAATGGATGCGCGTTCACTAGCGGGCATTTACAACCTTGTCGTTTTGGGGCGAACTCAACGAATGCGCGCGAAACTATAATATTCCTGCGAAGTTTGCGCGCCACACACCAATCTGTCCACCAAATCGCTCATCTTTCCACACACGAGCTTCTTATTGGGTCGCGAACACTGTGGTGAAGTGAAGCAAAGTACGATTTATTCAAAATTACAACACTCGCGTCCAAATCCCCGTACATAATGGGATTTTCTCGCTGCTTACAAAATGATTTAACGCAGTTGTGCAGTGATATCGTGACAAAAAGATGTGATTTATGCGAAGAACTATTACTGATCTCAACGCTACGTTTACCAAACTAGCGTCAGATTTAACTGATCACTTAAAACAACGTAGTGCATTATTCCAATTAGTTGCGTGAGACATTCATGACCGCCAAACCTTCAAGCCTACCCTTGCGCCGAATTCTTCTTGCTGAAGACGATGACTCTATGCGGGGTTTCCTCGAACGAGCTTTGACTAAGGCTGGTTACGATGTTGCCGCTTTTGAAAACGGCCAAGACGCATTCCAGCGTCTCAAGGAAGAGCCGTTTACATTATTGCTGACCGATATTGTGATGCCAAAGATGGACGGCATCGAGTTGGCGCGCCATGCCAGCGAATTGGACCCTGAACTCAAGATCATGTTCATCACCGGTTTTGCCGCCGTAACGCTTGAATCAGGTGCCGAGGCCCCAAGTGGGGCACGGGTCTTATCCAAGCCCTTCCACCTCAAAGATCTGGTCGCTGAGGTTGAGCAGTTGCTGGAAGCCTGAGGCATAAATGCAGCCAATTCGGGATGCGCTTGCATCGGTCAATTTTTACCGATATAGCACGCGCTCTAAGGACTTAACCGTCCTCACGGCCATAGGGGCGCTTAGCTCAGCGGTAGAGCACTTCGTTGACATCGAAGGGGTCACTGGTTCGATCCCAGTAGTGCCCACCATGGCCAGTTCCAGACCCGTTTTTCTGGATGGGGCGAGAATTCTGTGATCTCTACTTTTCGATTGCTTGGGGTCGTCAGGGTCGCCTGGTTGACAGAACATGCCGGTATGCCTATTTTCCGGCCAAATTCCATTAAGTGAAGCGGTGAGTTGGACGCCGCGGTGGGGCATCACCGCAGGTTGGAACATTGATCGCACAGCTTGCAAACTGACGGATTCGGTAAAGAGCCATGAAAGTCAAAAACTCACTTAAATCATTACGCGCACGCCATCGCGATAACCGCCTGGTTCGCCGCAAGGGTCGCTTGTTTGTAATCAACAAAACCCAAAAGCGCTTCAAAGCCCGCCAAGGCTAAGTCTTCTGGTTGGTAACGTCGCCCGGTTGTATCTCCGGCAGGGTGAAAAGTTGACCATTGGTGCATAAAAATTCTCGATCATAGCAATGAGCCTCGCCCGGAGATAAACCGGTTGCGGGGCGTTTTGCATTCTGTTGGGTATGAATTTGTCCTGCTGGCACCAAATTGGGTGCGGTCTTTCATGATTTGGTTGCCATTACGGTGTTGTCACTTTCCTCAACCCGAAATCCGTGTCTAAATCTGCTGATGATGAAGCTTGCAAAACTCAAGACTGGGAACGCCCTCATCGCTGTTTTTGCGGCATTGGTTCTGGCCAGTGGTGCCAACATCTTTGCTGCTTCGACGGTCATGGCTGAACAAGGCACGTTTTCGATAGATCCAAAGGGCCCGCCTCCAGAAGATGCACCCGGTGATCCGGGCAATCTGAAATCTGGTCGCTCAGCCCCAACATATGATCCCGGCGATCGCAAAGCGCGTGATCGCGCCTTGGGCAACTTGTATGCATACCTGGCGACGGCGGATGACGCGGCATCTGCAGAAAAGATCGCAACCGCCATTGAACGTATTTGGCTAGATCCAAGCAGTGCAACGATTTCGGTTTTGATGGAGCGGGCGATTAAGTCGGCAAGTGCAGGTAAGACAGATCTGGCATTAAAGCTGATGAATACGGTTGTGAAACTTATGCCGGATTACGCAGAGGCTTGGAACCGGCGCGCTTTCATATATCATATGCAGAAAAACCCAGCCGCTGCGATGCGCGACTTACAACGCGCGCTAACAATTGACCCGAACCATTTCAAAGCCTTGGATGGGATCTCGAAGGTTTTGTTGTCAGCTGGCAAGAAAAAAGGTGCACTCAAGGCCTTGCGTCAGCTGCGCGAAGTCCACCCGTTTTGGCCCGACATCGACCGCTCGATCGCAGACCTTGCTCGTGAGGTCGAGGGCCAAGGCATCTAATTTGCCACTATTAATTTGATGGAGACATTGCCGGGCAGAGTCGCAGTGCCATGTGATTGGTTTTAACCGCCGCCAATGGGTTCGCCTTTTTCATCGACAAATGCCAACCGGATCATATTGGTTGCACCGGGCGTTCCAAGCGGCACACCGGCCGTGATTAAGATCCCTTGGCCAGCTTTTACCGCGCCTTCTTCAAAGGCAATGCGACAGGCTTTTTGAACCATATCCCCAAGGTCGTCAGGATCATTCGTCAATACCGCTTGTATGCCCCACACAAGCGCCAAACGGTTTGCCGTTGAAGCCACGGGCGTTAGCCCAATAACAGGCAGGCCAGGACGTTCACGCGCAACGCGAAGTGCCGTTGAGCCGGTGGCGGTGTAGCACACGATTGCCGAAAGCTCGACAGTTTCAGCGATGGCCCGGGCGGCGTTGGCAATCGCATCAGCCGGAGTTGGTTGAGGCTGGTTTTGGACAGCGTGAAGCAGAGCTTTGTAGCCTTTATCGCGTTCGGCCTCGACCGCGACGCGGTCCATCGTTGCAATGGCTTCAATTGGATATTTACCAACCGCTGATTCAGCAGACAGCATGACGGCGTCGGCGCCATCAAACACGGCAGTTGCTACGTCTGAGACTTCCGCGCGCGTTGGCACAGGAGAATTGATCATGCTTTCCAGCATTTGTGTCGCGACGACGACCGGTTTGCCCGCGGCTCGTGATTTGCGCGTGATCTTTTTTTGCAGGCCTGGCACGGTCTCAAGCGGCATCTCAACGCCCAGGTCTCCACGCGCGACCATCAACGCATCTGACGCTGCGATCACCGCATCGATATCTTCAACAGCAGATGGCTTTTCAATCTTGGAAATAATCGCTGCTGCTCCGCCGACTTTTTTGGCAGCCTCCAATACATCTTCGCCGCGTTGCACGAATGACAAAGCGATCCAGTCGACACTGATATCAAGGGCCAATGCCAGGTCGGCTTCATCCTTTTCGGTCAAAGGACCGATTGGGAGCAGGGTGTCGGGTAAGCTGATGCCTTTTCGGCTTGCGAGCAAACCGCCGACAACGACTTCAGTTATGATTGCGCTTGGTTTGTGTTCGATAACGCGCATTTCAAGCTTGCCATCGTCAAGTAGCAATGTGTCGC
The DNA here is from genome assembly GCA_050633705.1 of Hyphomicrobiaceae bacterium. Classification (GTDB taxonomy): domain Bacteria; phylum Pseudomonadota; class Alphaproteobacteria; order Rhizobiales; family Hyphomicrobiaceae; genus JAJFHI01. Next base: position 81,207 of record JBOEGZ010000001.1, read on the forward strand.
CATCTTTGATGGCCTCAAAGATTTGCGGATGTGGGAGAAAGACACGGTTGCCATCTCCGTTGGTTTCTTCGCCGTCCAGGCGAAAAACATCACCGGTCTTGACTTCAGTTTTGCCACCATCGAATTCGCCAAGACGAAACTTTGGCCCCTGCAAGTCGGCCAACACGCCGATGGGATGGCGGTGGCGTTTGGAAAGTTCGCGAACGTTATAATGAAGCTCCCGCGCGCCGTCGTGTGTGGAATGGCTCATGTTGATACGGAAGAGATCAACACCTGCAAGAAAAAGCTGCTCCATCACTTCAGGAGCAGCTGATGCCGGACCAAGCGTTGCAATTAACTTTATCCGTCTATTTCGTCTCATCGTGTTTTTGCTCCACCATCTTCAGGATCGGTCAGGCGAATGGTCCATTCCTTCGCTTCGCCGGTATCAACTTCAAAGAATCCAGTTTGCTTATAACCCCGTTTTGAGCATTCCTTCACATCCCGGATCGCAAAAGATTTGGAATGGGTGCACATCATGTTTTTGCCGACCCATTCTCCGCCGCGGTCGTAATCAATGGCGTGCACATAAACAAAACGACTGGGTAGCGCGCCGCGCAACAATGTCTCACATGTCTGGGAGGCTATATTCCACCAGCCCTCGGTTGCCCACCCCTTGTCGTCTTGGTAGCCAATTGCCACACCAACCCGGCTTGCAGTTGAGTTGCAAAGCTTAAGGTCTGCCTGTGCGCTCGCAGGTGTCATCACCAACACAGCACCTATCAGTGCTAATGCACGGACATTGTTGTTCTTGTTGTTCTTGCGCAGTTTCATGCCTGCGAACCGTCCCCCCGGATCTGCTCGCTTGATACTCACCTTAATATTTCTCCGTCCCTCTAACTTGTCCCACATTCGTATTACCCCATACAGCAATAACGACATGGCTTCACTCTAGATTCAAACCTTGAAGGCCTTTTTAGTATGAGACTATGGATCAACGAGAATGACGCGAAAATCATTGACGTTGGTCTGAGTGGGTCCACATACGATCAGGTCTCCAATGGATTGAAAGAAATTCGTCGTATCGTTGTTCTCTAGGAAATTGGCGGCATTGAGATTGTTTGCTGCCGCCCGAGCTAATGTATCGGGAAAAACCAAAGCGCCGGCAGGGTCATCGGCGGCTCCCTTGCCGCCATCGGTGCCGTCTGTATCCCCCGCCAGAGCTGATATGCCAGGATTGCCATCGAGGCCAAGGGCCAGGCCGAGTGCGTATTCCTGGTTCGGCCCGCCAGCGCCGTTGCCTTTCACGGTCACCGTAAATTCGCCACCAGACAGGATCGCGACGCGTCGACCGTCCTTGTGTGCTTTTTTGGCTATCTCGGCGTGGCGACGTGCGACATCGCGCGCTTCCCCTTCGAGACTGTCGCCGAGCATCTCGATCTCGTAACCCGCCTGGCGCGCCATGGCGGCGCCTGCGTCAAGAGACATTTTTGGCGTCGCAATGAGTTGGTAGCTCGCTGAGCCAAGTGCACCATCATTTGGCTTTAATGTCTCGTTGGCTGGATTGTTGAGTGCGTCAATTATTGATTGTGGCGGTGTTATTCCATAGCGCGCAATAATGTCTTTGGCGTCATCGCACGTGGTCGGATCACCAACAGTTGGACCAGAGCCGATGGCGTCGGGATCATCGCCGGGGACATCTGAAATAGCGAGCGTTAAAAGTTTGGCGGGGAATGTTGCTGCCGCCAGCCGTCCACCTTTAATTTGCGAGAGATGTTTGCGCACGCAATTCATTTCAGAGATACGCGCGCCGGAATGGAGCAGAAGTTTCGTCAGTTCTTGCTTTTGCTCCAACGTGACGCCGTCAACCGGCGCACTCCATAAAGCCGATGCACCGCCCGACAACAAACATAAGACAAAATCATTTGGACCGGCAGACTTTGCGATTTCCAGCGCGCGACGCGCGCCCTCGATACTTCCCATATCTGGAACCGGGTGGCCAGCAAGCGTCATTTCGAGTGGAGCAATGGGGAGTTCATAGCCATAGCGTGTTGTGATGACGCCGACCACACGGTCAATGACGCCTTGCTTTTTGTAATGTTTGACTGCAGCTTCAGCCATGGCTGCAGAAGCTTTGCCGGCGCCGACCACCATAAATTGCCCGGAATCTGATGCGGCATCTGGCCCAGGCTCTGGAATGTCTGGAAGGTGGCGCGCAATACAAGTGTCTGGGTGGGCCGTGGCGACAGCCTTTTGAAAGAGGGAGAGAAGAAATTCGCGCTTGGCGTCAGGTGTCGACATTCCGCTACGGCTCCTTAATACGGCTGCTTCTTTTTCTTTCTGGTTTGCGGAATTGAGCCCTGTCCGTCAAGCGGCTTCGTTGATGCACCTTTGACTGCGGCGTCGTTGCGGTCTGGCTGGAGGTGGCAACCCTGCTGCGAACCGCCTATATAGGCCAACATGGACAATAACATTAAGCAACTTGACGGTGCGCAAATCCCGGGCGCTCTTGCCGAGGCCTATGAGATCGTGCCGGGTCGTGCCGACGCAGGCCTGATTATTTTGTGCGATCATGCGTCGAATACCTTACCTGATGAATATGGCACTTTGGGCCTCGATCCAAAGCAGCTGGAACGTCATATCGCATATGATATCGGCTGCGAGGGGGTCTCACGGACTCTGGCTAAGATGCTGAATGCCCCGGCCATCCTGACCCGATATTCGCGTCTTCTTATTGATCCTAATCGCGGCGAAGACGATCCCACCCTGATCATGCGCATTTCCGACGGCGCCGTTGTTCCGGGCAACCGCCATATCTGTTCGGTTGAGCGCGATAAGCGGCTTAACACGTATTACCGGCCGTATCACCAGGCAATCGACGCGCTGATTGATCAATGTCAGGCCACGGGTGTGACACCGACCTTATTTTCGATACATAGCTTTACCGAGAATTGGCGCGGCTACTCACGTCCATGGCACGTCGGTATATTGTGGGATCAAGACGCGCGTTTGGCCAAGCCGTTGCTCGACGTTTTGGCTGCTCAAACGGACTTGGTGGTTGGTGATAACGAGCCTTACAGTGGAGAAATGCACGGTGACTGTATGTGGCAACATGGGACGTGCCGAAATTTGCCTCATGCGATTGTTGAATTACGCCAGGACTTGATTGGTTCGATTGATGGTCAGAACCATTGGGCGACAAGATTGGCGCAAGCGTTGCGTCAATTGAAGAATTCGCCGGACCTGCAAATCAAGTTTCCGCAATTGGTTGCACCAGAATGAGCCGACTGTGTTGCAGCCAACCGGGATAGAGAGAATTACATATAGGAGACGATTGTCATGAGCGAAATTGACAAGAAGACACAAACTGAACTTGAAGCAGCAGCCTTTCGACGTCTTGTTTCACATCTGCGCAATCGCACGGACGTGCAAAATATCGATTTGATGAACCTGTCGGGTTTTTGTCGAAATTGCCTGTCCAACTGGTATATGGATGCAGCGAAAGAGCACGATTTGCATTTGGACAAAGCCCAGGCTCGCGAGATCATTTATGGCATGCCGTATGCCGAGTGGCAGGCGAAGTATCAAAAAGAAGCGACGGCGGAGCAAAACGCCGCTTTCGAATTGGCAAGACCCAAGCACGATTGATTGCCATCAAGGCCCCGTGGTCAACGGTTGATATCGCATGAGACACCGAGATCAATTGAGACTGCGGCCAGCGTCTTGGATCTTATTGCCGATGAGCGGTCTCAATAGATTGTATTGATTGACGCCAACAGGGCGCCAACGTTCGCGCGTGACCTGACGGTTATAGGGTCAGCGGGTGTTTGGTGCCTGTTTTGCGTTTTCGTGATGCAGTTCGCGCCCAGTCGTCATCGTCATTCTCACATAAATGTTTCACGAAATGTCTCCATTCCATACGCCTACGTCGGCATGGGAAACGATAGGGTATGGAAAATTCTGTCCACGTATTTTTATTTTTTACTCCTAGAAATAAATGTTCGAATACGGCAAAAAATGCAGACGGCGGATTAGTGTCGCTAGCCTATAATGCAGACCTTTTTACGTATTAAAAGTATGCTTTGTGCGGTTGAAGCGAAATGCCCGATTTGGAGGGGTGGATGCCAGAAAGGCGTATTATTAGTACTTTTCCAGTCGATCGCAGCGGCGAACGGTCTTACGACCATCATAAGTTTTCACCCGATCAATTAAGGGCTGCGAGGGCGCTTCTAAACTGGTCACAAGATGACTTGGCAAATGAAGCAAGTGTCGCGGTCATGATGATCAAAAACTTTGAACGCAGTCTCAGTGATCCCCGCAAATCAAGCATGAACAAACTCAAGGTGACGCTTGAGCGTGCAGGAATTTGTTTTATTGATGAAACCGATGCGAATGGCGCCGGAGTGTGTTGGGCAAACCCACGCAACAACATGGTTTCTCCTTCGAGCCCCGAATAGGTCCGAATAAGCCCGAATAAGAATGATGTGATATTTAATTTGAGGTGATCAGTTCGTATCCATTTTTTAGCGTCGATTTGCCAGACATTGTCAGGCAATGTTCGCCTTCAAATTTTGTGTGTATTTTATCTGTGTTTTTCCCAGAGATTTCGGGCTGACGGGGTGGCCTGAGCGTTAAAAAAAACACCGGCTTTGCGTCACGCTGCGCTCGTGCCTGCTGTTTCGCCGCAGCCTGTGACACAGAAACCTCTGGATGACTTTTTCGCACATCTTGCAGGGTCGGCTCTGCAACGTTAGCTTCCGTTTACTCGCGTCAGAGAGGGCAAATCTCACGGCGCGTGGCGTCGGCGATAGCGGGGGCTAGAAGTTCGCCGACGCCGCTTTATTCAGTTGGCATGATCTGTTTTGGTCGATGATTTGTTTTGGTCAATGTAAAAAATTGTCCAACCTCTCGAAATGAGAGGGCTCGCGTTTCGGCGTAATTAGCGACCTGCACAGTCGCGCAACGAGAGGTGTCATATGACAACGCTTCAAGACTCGGCGCAAAAGCAGTTGCGTCAATACATTGAACAGATCGAACGTCTGGAAGAAGAAAAGAAGGCATTGGCTGGCGATATTCGTGACAAATATCTCGAAGCCAAGGCGGTGGGATTCGACGTCAAAGCGCTACGCAAAATTGTGCAACTGCGCAAAAAGAGCGATACCGAACGCCAGGAAGAAGAAACCATTTTGGAAGTCTATATGCATGCGCTTGGCATGCTGGATGAGCCAGAGCATAACGCCAGCGCTGATAAATTGATGGCTGCTGAATAAGCGTAACGCGATATTTCGAGATTACCGAAATTTCGAGCTTACTCAGGCCGCATCGCACAACGTTCGATGCGGTCTTTTTTGCGTCGCTGCCCCGGAAGGCTAAATTGGGTGTCCCAGACCATTCGGCGCTGACCTAGAACACCCCAGACAACTCAATAAAGCCAGACGCTTTATTTCGTCGCTATCGCGAACGCCTGCATGTGTAGAGAAGGGCTGGCGCTAATGGCGACACCCAACGGTTATTCGGCTGAAGGCCGACGGGCATCTAAAGCTTTGCGATTGTTTTGTGGATGGTGATCGGACGCACGGCGCAAACGCCAACACGCCTTCCCCATCGAAACGTCGTAATCGCAAAACGCTTTTTGATTTCTAGACAATCCATCCCATAAGGTCTAATTGTATTTATTTCTTCACAGGATAAGAAAAAATTATGTCAAGCGTTACATTGAAACAACTGAGATATTTCGATGCCTTGGCTCGTGAGAAGCATTTCGGGCGCGCGGCAGCAACATGCTCTGTTTCGCAGCCAGCGTTGTCCATGCAGATACAGGATCTTGAAGCAACCCTTAGGGTCGCGCTCGTCGAGCGTACCCGCGGCGGCCTTCGGTTGACACAGATCGGAGCCAAGATTGCCGCGCGTGCCGCCCGCATATTGTCGGACGCGCAAGATTTGATCGATGTTGCTCAGCACAGTGAACAGCTTTTAACCGGCCCGCTCAGCCTCGGTGTTATTCCTTCGATTGCGCCGTACATGTTGCCACCGATGTTGCCGATCTTGAAAGAGACCTACCCCGAGCTCGAACTTCAGATCCGTGAAACGCAAACGGCGCCACTAACCGAGGAGCTGATCAAAGGACAGCTTGACGTGATGTTGTTGGCGATGCCGATCGAACACCCCGATGTCGAAACACTCGACTTATTTGATGACCATTTTCTGCTCGCAATACCCAAAGGTCGCAAGCTCAGTGCCAGGGTGAAGGCGACACCGGAGTTGATTCAAGATGAGCGCTTGTTGTTGTTGGAAGAAGGTCATTGTTTGCGTGACCAAGCGCTTCGCTACTGTGGCTTGAGGGAAGTTGAGGCGATCCGAACCTTTGGCGCATCGTCGCTGACGACCATTGTCGAAATGGTTTCTGCCGGGCTTGGAATTACGCTGTTGCCAGAAATGTGTCAGGGTGTCGAGCAACGCTCGCGCGATATTCAATTGTTGCGCTTTGCTCCGCCTGAACCATCTCGAAAGTTGGGATTAGCATGGCGCAAAACGTCACCTCGTCGTGGCGATTTTATCGAGCTTGGGCGACTGTTGTTGAAGGCGCGAAACAGCATGTCGGAAAAGTTTAAAGACATTACAGATGACCCAGCCAAAGTGGGACGCCAATCACCAAAGACGGTGCGCAAGGCCAAGACAAAGAAACGCAAAGGACGATAATCACAATGCCATCTAGCGCATTGAGGTTTTAATACGCCGTTTTTTCAAACCCGGAGCATCGGCGCGAATTCGACCTTCTGGTTCGTCGCTTGGTTGCAGGGCTTTCAGGTTGACCGCCTTGCCAGAAAATTGCGTGGCCCACAACAGTGCCGCGGCCTTATGACCTTGCACGAAATGCATCTTATAACCGCCAACACCGTCGGCTGTTAAAAGGTCGAGTGTCGCTTCGGGATCGGGTGCGACTAGGTCTTGGGCAAGGATTGGATCATCAGGTGAAGCTGATGCTGTCAGCAACGGTGCCAGTGGGAAAGGTCTGTAGGATAACTCATCGGGGTGTTCGTCATCATAGGCAGGGGCTGGAATCCATTCCCCGGCATAGCCCATGCGATCAACATCGTCGTAGTCTTGCCCTTGTGGCGTAACTGAAGCTTCAAATTCGCTATCGTCGATGGCTGCGAGCTGTGGGTTGGGTTCAGCTTTCGCCCGCGCTTTTTTAGACCACGGTAGAATTTCCGGAATTGCAAACGAGCTGCCAAGGTTGGCTTGGCGAATACGCGGGGTTGGGCGCTGGGCGAGGCGCGGTTTTGCAATGAGTTTCGGCGTCGGCGTGTAGGCTGCCAATTTGAACAAATCTGATAGACGTGTGCGATCTTGTGACGATGGACCGTTTGCGAGGCGCGGCTTGGCGGTTGGCACGGGGGCCTGTTGGGGGGCTCTAAGTGCTGCGACGCGGCGGTTGGGCTGTGGCGTCGTTGGCCGGGTTGGGCGACGTGCCAATGTGGGCTGTTTGCTAAGCGCGATACGTGGCGCGCTGGAAGAGGGGTTAGCGGCTGCAATTGCTGTAGTCTTGGGCTGCTTACGAAATGCGTGAAACGCTGCGACACGCTGGGCCAGCTTTTTATTTGTTCGACGGGCTTTCCAATAATCAGAAGAGGTAATACGCCCGCCGCCTCTTGGCCGGTGCTTGGTGCGTCCATTTGGAAATAGTAATGCCAATTCCGTGCGCCCCATGCGCGGCCAATGGCGAACACGGCTGGTGTCGAGGTGGACGAAGGGAATGGCAGAAGTCGGGTAATATCCCACACCCCCACGTTGGCGAATGAGGCTGGAATAGCGAAGTTTCTTGAGCGGGATATCAGGGAAATAAACATCTGCGGCCTTGCCCAGAATATGTCTGCTTTTCTTAGCCTGGCCGCCGCGTGTTCTCCGCAACATATTGTTGGTTTTGCGGGAGCGGAATCCGGAGATGAGGTGAATGGGTTTTTGCGAGCCAAGTTCCGTGTGAACTTCCCACAAGATATCGATCAGATTCGGATCCATCTTGGTCGGCTCGTCGCGGCGCCAATCCCGCATCACCCAGTTGATTTTTTTCATGGCTGCGGGAATGTAGCGACCGCGTTTTTTGTAAACGACGGTGACGGTGTCTTTGGTGTGAATGTTGTAAATTGAAATTGTGCGGGCGCTCTTGGCGTCGGCAATCAATTGCGAGGCGGTAAAGCCTGCAACCAACATGAACGCGGCACATGCCAAGGCAAGTGTTTTGGTAAAAAATCCCACCCGTAAACCCGTCTATCTCTGTCGATGTTCCCTTGAAAATGACGAGTTGACTGAGTCGCTCTGGTTGCCCGGAGCGCTTAGTCAAACCCAACATCGACGTCCCTCAAATTCCCCGTTGCGCGAAAACAAAGTCCCAAATTCCATATCTGCAAAGTGTCGACCGCACGTATCAACAGTTGGCAAGGTTCGTAACTATCGGCGCAATAACACCGATCAAAACTGGCTCCATGGATATCAGATTGAAGTTAAAATCCGGGAAACCTTGGCAGCCCATTTCCTGACCATAAGTAAAGACAAGGGCGATATCGGGGCACTTTTGAGCGGTCAGATTTCCTGACGGGCTTTGGTGTCGACATTGGTCTGGAAATAAATTGAGGGCGGCGCAAATGAACGCACCACCCTCGAATATTAGGTGTTTTTGCTGAAACGGCGCCCTTAGAAGCCGCCGAATATTGCTTCCAGTAGCGTCTTTGGAGGGCCGTAGTTGCCGCCGTAGTTGCCGCCGTAGCCACCGCCAAAGTACCCGTTCTGTTCTCGAATTCGGGCAATCCTTTGGCGATCGTACTTGACTGGCGCGAGGTGATCGCGCCCACGATTGATCCGATCGTAGCGGCCAGCGAGTGCCAGCTTGATGCGCTTTTCGTGGCCATAAATATCTGACCAGGTTTTGAGTTTGCCATTGTCGTCCACCCAAGCGGTGAAATAATTGACATGTACGCGGATGTCCGACTTGATTGCGATGTTATTATTCTGAGGTCCGCTTTTGAGGAGTGAGCGAACTTGTGTGGCCTGCCAACCTTTGTCTGCTTCCAAGAGCACCTCAGCGAGCCGGAGGGGGTTTCGTACGCGAATGCAACCGTGGCTGTATGTTCTTCTCGACGTATTGAACAAGCTCTTCTTGGGTGTGTCGTGCAAATAGACGCTATGCTTGTTTGGGAACATGAACTTGACGACGCCAAGCGCGTTTGAGCGCCCCGACGGCTGATAGACATGGTAGTTGCGAATGTCTGCCCGGCTCCAATCAATAGATTGTGGATTGATGTCGCGACCATTGCGTTGAATGCGCAAACCCTGGCGAGCAAGAGAATGACCCCGCGCAAGCCTTGGCAAAATCTCGTTGACCTTGATGGAATTGGGCACCCCCCATTGAGGATGCAACACGACAGTTTTCATCTTGTCAGAGAAGACAGGAGTTTGTTGGTGGGTCTTGCCAACAATCACACGTTCTTCGTGGACCACTTCGTCGTTGGCAACAACACGGACTTTGTATTCCGGAATGTTTACAAAAATATAGCGCTCACCGAGGTTTTCGGGCATCCATCGCCAAGCTTCCATATTGGCCAACAGCAAATCTTCCGTGGGCTCTGGACGTGCTTTTTTGCCACCGTTTAGTTTTCGGCGCGTACCGCGACCGACGAGCCCATCTGTACGCAGTCCGTTGTCTTGCTGGAATTGTTTCACAGCGGCCAAGACAAATTCATCAAACAAATTCGGATCGTCAGTTTCGTCCGTCACCTTCAAACGTTGGCGCAGTAAGCTCACGTCTGGGTGGACGATATCCAGGCGCAGCATAGGCCCACGCGCGGGTAATAGAACCGGTGCATCTTCGTCTTTTTCCAGTTCGCCATTGCGCATGTCCAGTAGCATCTTACGCAGTTTTACAAACTGGGGGTGTTTTGGATGCAGGCTTTCGAGAAATTGACCGGGATTGGCTTGCGAGAGGACAGCGTCGAGCACGACGCTTGGTTTTTCCGCCTGGCCACGACGGTCAATATAGGAAGACAAATATTTTGTCGGGTTTGCAACGCGTCCACTTTTTGCATGGCGTGCATATTTCAACACCGCCAACGACAGCATTATTTCAGCTTTGATTTGTTGTTTTTGACTTGAAGTCGACGTTAACGGCGCTGGTAGCTGGTAGTCCGACGTCACCAGTCCCCAGTCGTCTGCCTGGCGAATGATCGCCATAACACTTTCGGATTTGTCGATCAGGGTTCCGTCGCTGTCGATCCACAACGGTTTGTGGTCGCGATTGATATAAAATTCGGCAAGTGCGACCCGATCCCCGTCATCGGCATCAGAAATATCACGGATCGATCTGAGGAGGTTTTGACGGATCGCAATTCCAAAGGCTTCGGAAGCTGGGATCAAACGTTGAGGTCCATCAGGTTCTGCTGCGATTGCCGATTGATGTGGGGCAAATATTAGTCCAGCTGCGATGGCCAGAAACGCATAGGGGCGCATAAGTACAACTCCTCAAATCTCGGGCACGAGGCTACCGATTGCTTTGTCTGGGGCAAGTGCCAAAGCCCCGAAACATTGCCATTAAGTCGAAGGTGAACGAAAAGTGTTGCTGATTTACATATTGATACACGCAGACGGCACAAAAAGATCATCAATCATTGCATTGTTTTGCTCACAACATGGTGAAAACCCACGTTATTCACAATCAGCCACGCAGTCTGCCCCATGCAACATGACTTGAAACTGAACAAGATATGTAGGCCGTCGGATAATTTCAACCGACCAATCCTGGGTATGGAAATGAAAAAGGCCCGGCGATTGCCGAGCCTTCCACGAGGCCTTTAACTGCAAACTTGAAGACCGACGTGTGATGTCATGTTTCTTAGCGACGCCCATTCGAGCATGAACAAGGCCACCCGTTTGAAACTTTTCATTCTTTAACTGGCGTTGCGTTGCTCCAAGCCGTAGTCCTGCATCTTGCGATACAATGTCGAACGGCCAATTTTCAGTCGCTTTGCAACTTCCGTCATGTGCCCACGGTAGCGACCAAGCGCCAAGCGGATCATGTCGGCTTCGATTTCGTTCAATGAGCGGATATTGCCGTCCGTTGATACGGCTGAAATTCCAAGCGAGCCTGGCTGAATTTCCATCGTCTGTGGGATGGTTGCTTCTGCGCCAAGAAGGGCAGGGCCATCAAATTGGCCTTTGGCTGTGTCGGTGGTCGGTGCCGCTGGAACATCGGCATCATAACCTTGCACATGGGTTGCAATTTGTGGGAATTCGCTGACCGTCAGCATGTTGGTATCGGCAAGAACAACGGCACGAAACACGGCGTTTTCAAGTTGGCGGACATTGCCCGGCCAGGCATATGATTGCAGCATGCGCAACGCGTCATCTGTGACGCCGGAAATGCGTTTTCCTTCTTCGGCAGCAAAGCGCGCGGTAAAGTGTTGGACCAATTCTGGAACATCTTCCAGGCGCTCTTTAAGTGGTGGGATCCAGACTGGAAATACGTTGAGGCGGTAGTAGAGGTCTTCGCGGAATTTTCCGTCTTTGACCATTTGGATCATGTCGCGGTTGGTTGCAGAAATCAGGCGGAAGTTGACCTTCACGGATTTCTTCGAACCAACCGGGTCAATTTCACCCTCTTGCAAAGCACGCAATAACTTCACCTGCGCATCGAGTGGCAGTTCACCAACTTCGTCAAGGAATAAGGTGCCACCGTCGGCTTCTTGGAATTTGCCGATGCGTTTGTCCGATGCCCCGGTAAAGGCCCCTTTTTCGTGGCCAAACAGTGTGCTTTCAACAAGGTTTTCAGGAATAGCACCGCAGTTGACTGTAACAAAAGGCTGGCCGGCAAGTTCGCTTTCACCTTGGATGGCGCGAGCGATGATCTCTTTGCCGACGCCCGATTCACCTTCGATGAGAACCGGGATCGAAGAATCTGCAACGCGTTTGCCAAGGCTGACCACGCGGTTCATGGCGTCACCATGAATGATTAAGTCATCAAACGTTAGTTTGCCGCTGGCTTTCTTTTTGATGCGCGTAATTTCATCGGCCAGAGCTTCGATTTTCAATGCACTGCGAATTGAAACTTCCAACCGCTCAGGCGAGGCCGGTTTCATAACGAAATCGACCGCTCCGGCGCGCATGGCATTGATTGCCGCGTCGATAGAACCATGGGCCGTTTGCACGATAATTGGTGGCATGCCGGGCTTTGATTGTATCCGTTCAAGTACGGCCATGCCGTCCATGTCTGGCATCACAAGGTCAAGTAGGACCAGGGAAATTCCAGAGTGGCTGTCTGATTCAAGAAGGCTGACGGCCTGCTCGCCAGAGCCGACCGTTTTGGTCTCAAAGCCAAGGCGCTTGATGGTCTCTTCAAGAATTCGGCGCTGGGCCGGATCGTCATCGACGATAAGGACACGTTTCGACATGTGTCTAAATACTCACGCAACTAGAACTGACACCGGTCGGGGCAAATGGCCCGAGATGCACCAGAATTGGACATCCGTTGACCGGCAACTCGTTAACTCGCCCTCCAGACTGACGGAAAACGGTAAACACAAAGTTGCACTTTGCTCCGATTGTCTCTTTTTCGTTCAAAATGTGCGCAAAGCAGCACGGGTCGGCGTGTGAAACCAGTTGTTTCCGGGTCTTTGCGTGGTGAACAAAAATCCAAGAAACAGACGTTCATGAAATCGCAACGTTTGAAATTTCGCCAATAGCGGCTATGTCGTGGGTCGAACATCTTAATGTTGCGCTGTAGCGATGGCGTCTATGTCGCTTGGCAGGCAACACGCCCTTCCAGTCCGGAGAGACTTTATGACACGATCTACAGCCGCGCCGATGCCATTCGGATTATTTTCTAATTTCTCAGCGACCGTGATGTCGGGCGAAGACAATTCATCTCCTGCGGCTAGAGGGGCAGACCTTGGCGATCTGCCTTTGTGGAATCTCGCCGACTTATATTCCAGTCCTGAAGCGCCTGAGGTCCAACAAGACCTCAAGGCTGGTGCCAAGGCGGCAAGCGATATCAAACAGCGCTTTCAAGACAAGCTGACGGCGGCGGCCGAAGATGGCGGCGAATTGGCGACCGCGATCAAAGCCTATGAAGCCTTGTCGGACAAGATGGGTAAGCTCGGATCTTACGCGGGCTTACTTTATGCAAGCGATCAGTCAAACCCGGCTTACGCAAAATTCTACGGTGATATCTCCGAGCAATTGACCAAGATCTCCACGGAATTGATCTTTTTCGAACTTGAGCTCAATCAAATTGATGAGGCAATTTTAGATAAGGCTCTGGAACGTGATGACCTCAAACACTACAAACCCTGGTTCGCAGACCTTTTAAAAGAAAAGCCCTATCAGCTTGAAGAAAAAATTGAGCAGTTGTTCCAGGAAAAGGCACAAACAGGCGCCTCGGCATGGAACCGCTTGTTCGATGAGACGATGGCTGACCTTCGCTTTGACGTGGTCGGCGAGAGCGAACCTTTGACGATCGCGCCAACTCTTGACTTGATGTCGCATCAAGACGGCGCAAAGCGCAAAGCTGGCGCTGAGGCATTGTCGAAAGTTTTCAAAGACAATATCCGCCTGTTCACGCTCGTCACAAACACGCTGGCGAAAGACAAAGAGATTTCTGATCGCTGGCGGGGCTTTAAAGATGTCGCCGATGGCCGACACTTGGCCAACCGTGTTGAGGCGCCAGTTGTCGACGCGTTAATGACCTCAGTGCAGGCCGCTTATCCACGGATCTCTCATCGCTATTATGCAATGAAGGCAAAGTGGATGGGGCAAGACAAACTCAAGCACTGGGATCGCAATGCCCCACTTCCCGAAAAGCCAGAGCGGACCATTGTTTGGGAAGATGCGCGCGAGATGGTGCTTGGTGCGTATCGCGGATTTGCGCCCGAGATGGCTGACATCGCAGCGCAGTTTTTTGACAAAAATTGGATCGACGCGCCGACCCGTCCGGGCAAATCTCCGGGTGCTTTTTCTGCATCCACCGTGCCGTCGGCCCACCCATATGTTTTGTTGAACTACCTTGGCAAACCTCGCGATGTCATGACATTGGCACATGAGCTGGGCCATGGCGTCCACCAGTGTCTGGCGCGCGAGCAGGGCGCGTTACTTGCGCCGACACCTCTGACTCTGGCAGAGACCGCATCGGTGTTTGGTGAAATGCTGACCTTTAAAGCGTTGTTGGCGGAGACAACAGATCCTCGTGAAAAGAAAGCGATGATTGCCGGTAAAGTTGAAGACATGATCAACACCGTCGTACGCCAAATTGCTTTTTATACCTTTGAGCGCAAGGTGCATGAAGCACGCGCACAAGGTGAGCTGACATCAGACCAGATCAATGAAGCCTGGATGTCTGTTCAAGCCGAAAGCTTGGGCCCAGCCATTGAGCTTGGTGACGGCTATGAAGTGTTTTGGACTTACGTCCCACACTTTATCCATTCACCTTTTTATGTTTACGCCTACGCCTTCGGCGATTGCTTGGTGAATTCACTGTATGGTCTTTATCAGGAAGCGCATCCGCAATTCGTTGCCAAGTACTTTGACCTGTTGAAAGCCGGTGGATCGAAGCACCATTCAGAATTGCTGGCACCATTTGGCCTTGATGCGCGCGATCCTGATTTTTGGAACAAAGGCTTGCGTGTCATTGAGGGCATGATCGATGAGCTGGAAGAATTAGATGCACAACTGAGCTAACGCGGTGTGTTGGCAACTTTCGCTCCAGTAGTCGTATGTTGGCTTTTGATGACCGCCTTTAGGTCCTGGTGGTTTGATGCCGTTTGCCAGTGACAGTGGACGAACCGGCGCGTGATTTTCACGAAACAGCCGACTTGACCAATAAAGCGAGTTTCATGACAGACGACAGCCAAGACGACGAGCGCAACAGGTTTTCGGCACGGGCGTCACGCTATGTCCGGGTTGGCACAAATGTTGGGGCCGTGGCGGCCCGTATGGCAGGCAAGCGATACCTCGGCGTCAAATACGACAACGCACAATCAGCGGCAGATCTTGCAGCAGCGCTCGGCGGCTTAAAAGGTCCGTTGATGAAGGTTGCCCAGCTTATGTCGACGATTCCAGAAGCCTTGCCAAAGGAATATGCACGCGAATTGGCGCAACTGCAAAACGAAGCGCCATCAATGGGTCCAGCGTTTGTGCGACGGCGCATGAAGGCTGAATTGGGTGCCGATTGGCGCCGACGCTTTGCCAACTTTACCGACACCGCAGTTGCTGCCGCCTCCTTAGGACAAGTGCATCGTGCGAGCGCACTGGATGGGCGCGCACTTGCTTCTAAGCTTCAGTATCCAGACATGCAGTCGGCCATTGAAGCGGATTTGGCGCAGTTGAAAGTTGTGTTCCAAGTGCATGCCCGTGTGAGTGGCGGCGTTGATACCAAGAAGATTTTTCAAGAAATTTCAGACCGCCTGCGTGAGGAACTGGATTATGACTTGGAGGCACGACATACGAAATTATATGCCGACATCTTTGCCAACGAAGATGTTGTCAAGGTGCCAACCGTGGAAGATGAGCTAACGACGAAGCGGTTGCTCACGATGACATGGTTGGATGGAAAAAAGCTGCTGACGTACAAAAATTACCCAATCGGACAACGAAACGATATTGCCCGCGCGATGTTTCAGGCGTGGTGGTATCCATTCAGCCATTTTGGTGTCATTCATGGTGACCCGCATCTTGGCAACTACACAGTGTTTGAGGATGAGGACGCCACACCAAAAGGCATCAACCTGTTAGACTACGGCTGCATCCGGACATTCCCAATTGATTTCGTGCAGGGCGTGACAGACCTTTACTTTGGCTTGTTGAACAACGATCGTGAACAAGTCGTGCACGCCTACGATACTTGGGGTTTTGAAGGGCTGACGAATGATCTGATTGACGCCATGTCAATTTGGGCACGTTTTATTTACGGCCCGTTGTTGGATGATCGCGTGCGTACCATCGCAGATGAAACGGAGCCTGGGGAATATGGTCGCGCGGAAGCGTTTCAAGTTCACCGCATCTTGCGTGAGAAGGGCCCGGTGACCATTCCGCGTGAGTTTGTCTTTATGGACCGGGCTGCGATCGGTCTTGGCGGTGTTTTCCTGCATCTCGATGCGAAATTGAATTGGTTTCAACTGTTCAACGAAACAATTGCGGGTTTCGACGCCGCTACCGTAGCCAAACGCCAAGAGCAGTATTTCATCAAGGCGGGCGTGCCGCTACCGCTTAGTCACTGACTTTATTCGCTTTTTTCTGGCGCAATATTAATTTGACTTCGTACCGTGGGGAACAGCGGGCCCGGTGCATGGCCTCTAACTTCATCATCAGGATATTGATGAAGGGGCGAAAAGCCATGCAAGTACAAGATCAGACATACAAGATTAAAGGTGGCCGGGTTGGTGTTTTGCTGATTCACGGTCTGTGTGGCACGCCAACGGAAATGCGTTTTGTGGCTCACGGCCTCGCGCGCCAAGGTTATACCGTGCATTGCCCAATGCTTGCCGGCCATGGTGGCACCGAAGACGATATCAAGGTCAGCACTTGGCAAGACTGGATGCAGAGCGCTGAAGACGCATTGATGGAATTGCGCAAAGACTGTGACACAGTCATCGTCGGTGGATTGTCAACGGGCGCTATTCTCAGCCTAATGTTGGCAGCGAAATACCCTGATGATGTGCAAGCGACAGCCTTGTTTGCCCCAACGCTTTGGCTCAATGGTTGGCTTATTCCTTGGTATGCCCGCTTGTTTAAGACGGTCTTTCACAAACGCGTTGCCAATATGATTAACTTTCCTGACATGCACCCACATGGCATCAAGGATCCACGCATTCGTGAATTCATTGCAAACGCACTCTCTAGCGGTGACAGCAGTGTCGCTGGCACGCCGAACACACCTGGTGGTGCTGTGCTCGAACATCGTTGGTTGGTCAAAGCCTTGAAGCGCCAAGTGCAAAAAATTACCCAGCCGACGCTGATTTTGCACCCTCGCGAAGATGACTACGCTGACTTAAACAATGCGCTTTATTTGCAGCGTAACCTGCGCGGTATCGTCGAATTGACGGTGCTGGACGACAGCTATCACATTGTGACCGTCGATCGCCAACGCCACCTCGTGGTTGACCGGACTGTCGCATTTGTTGATCGCTTGGTTAAACAGCTATCGGCAAACAAGGGTGCCAAAACAGCCAATCTTCGCGCCAGCAGCGCAACAGAGCAAAGCGTTGCAAGCGCTGCTTAAGCAATTGAAATTAAGGGCTTTTGGGTTTTGGTCAGAGGCCTTTGGTTGACGCTTGAGCGAGGTATGATAGCTTTTAGGTTGGGCTGTTTATGATGCCGTGTGAGCCCTTTTCGTTGGCATAAAACTGGCATTCATAAAGTTGGCATTGCTGAGATAGCCATAGTGGTTTGGTATACGAGGCCAAATCGTTCGATTGGTAATGTTGTTGACCAAGTCGCAAGACCAAACGCAGCTCACTTGAGCGGTCATTGAAAATTTGCCGGAGAACAGTCGTGAAAATGAAACTCCTAACGATGGTTGTTGCAGTGGTCACGACAGTAATGCTGTTGGGTGCCCCTGTTCAGGCTGGTCCAAAAGGCAAAAAGCTTAATTTTGGTGGTAATTTAGGGACCTTTACGGCAACCCCAACCCGCGGCACGTCCTCCAAGAAGAAGAGCAGCAGCAGTTATAAAAAACGTAAATACAACAAGAGCAAAGCGGCTGCGAAACGCAAAGCAATTGCGCGTCGCAAAGCTGCGATAAAACG
The DNA here is from genome assembly GCA_050633705.1 of Hyphomicrobiaceae bacterium. Taxonomy (GTDB): domain Bacteria; phylum Pseudomonadota; class Alphaproteobacteria; order Rhizobiales; family Hyphomicrobiaceae; genus JAJFHI01. Next base: position 98,969 of record JBOEGZ010000001.1, read on the forward strand.
TGCAAAACTTAAGAAAGCTGCGGCCTACAAGAAGAAAAAAGCCATTGCAGCGCGTAAGGCCAAAGCTCGGGCCAAGGCAAAGGCTGCCAATATTGCAGCCGTGCGCGAGAGTGAAGCCGAAGCTGCGCGTGAGGAAAGATTGCGCGCACGCGAAGAACGCGCCCGAATTCGGCGCGAGAATGCCAAAGAGCGGGCAAAGCTAGAAAATAATGGCGATGACGACACCGACACGGCTGTAAATAGCGATGATCCTGAAATCTCTGAATCGATCGACGAGAAAACGCTTACTGCAGCTCGGCTCGACGAGGGTGAAGATTCTGATCAGGCTGGAGATGCTAACGAATTGATTTCATGTAAGAAATTCATTCCAAGCGCGGGTTTAACGGTCACAGTTCCTTGTGAGGAGCAGTAGGCTAGCAACACAAGAGCGACTGAAATTCTCACACCGACCTGAATTTCATTTCAGGTCGGTTTTTCGTTTCGGGGGTGTTTGGAAGTTGTCGGCGTGGCTCGAGGGGAAAATAAAAAAACAACAATAACAATATCTTATGATCTTTTTTTGGTGTTGTCTCACATGGAACAGCGATCAATTCTCTCCCAGGGCATTGTCTCAATCAACGAACAACGGACGGCAGTGATCGTCCAAACTCAAACCCAACGGAGACTTCCAATGAAAGCCTTGATCCTCACAATCGCAACTGCAGCACTTCTCTCAATCACATCTTTTGTTTCAGCTGCTGATGCTGGCGGTATTCGTCGCCACAACTTTAAAGGTCAAAACCATTTCGCAGTTCTGCGCCGCGCTGAACTCGCTGAAGCACGCCGCGCAAAATATGCCAAAGCTCGCAAAGCACGTATCGCAGCGGCCAAAAGAGCAAAAGCAGCAAAGATCCGTAAGGCAAAGATTGCTGCAGCCAAGCGCGCAAAGATTGCAGCCATCAAGAAAGCTAAGATTGCCAAGATGAAACGTATTGCGGCTCAAAAACGTCGTGCAGCAGCAAAAGAGATGGTGGTCGCTGAAGCAGAAACGACTGCAGTAGACATTGTTGATGAAGACAAATTCGAAGACAAAATCGTTGTTGCAGAAGCTGATACGGACGCGGCCCTTGATTGCAAGAAGTTCATCCCAAGTGCTGGCATGACAATCTCGGTGCCTTGCAAAGACTAACGCATTACAACAAACAACGTTGGGTGAAACGCCGGCTCTCACGAGAGCCGGCGTTTTTTGTTTATGGTCAAAAAGCCCTAAAAACAGTCAGTTAAAAAGAAAAATTGAATTTTTTCGCCGATGTCTCAGCGGGAACAGCGCCGCCATGCGTGTTCGGGCATTTTCATTGTCAACACACACAGGTGACGGGCTCGACCGCGCCAATCAAAATTTGATGGAGACATAAAATGAAAACAACAATTCTAGCGATAGCCGCCGCCCTAACATCCGCAATGACGATATTTGGTTCACCAGCCGAAGCTGGTGGAAAAGGCAAGCGTCTGCAGTTTGGCGGTCACCTTGGTTCGTTTGTTGCCCGTCCGACAAATGGCCATGTTTCAAAACGTTCACACCGTGCTGCAAAAATCGCTGCGATCCGACGTGCAAAGATTGCACGCATTCGCAAAGCGAAAATTGCAGCAGCCCGTAAGGCGAAGATCGCAGAGATTCGTAAAGCCAAAATCGCAGCTGCTCGTAAAGCAAAGATCGCTGCTGGCAAACGCGCGCGCATCGCTGCAATGAAGAAAAAAGCAGCCATTGCCAAGAAGCGTCGTATCGCAGCTCTTAACCGCGCAGCCAAGCGCCGGGCAAAAGCACAAGCAGCGCGTGAGCAACAAGCACGTGAGCAAGACGAAAATGAAGTTATCATTCAAGACGCTGAAGTTGCCGGTGTGGAAGAGACGACCCCTGCCACCAAGCAGCAAGAAGAGCAGGTCGATGGTTCACAGGAGACCGTTGAAGCTGAATTGCCGGAAATTATCGTTGAAGGCGATGGAGAGGGCACCAATGTTGCTGACGCAAGTTCAGTAGCCCCATCCAAGCAAGATGAAGCGGAAAATCGCGATATTACCTGCAAGAAATTCGTTCCAAGTGCTGGCATGACGATCACAGTGCCTTGCCAAGACTAACCAATCTGAGAAACGATGGACGCTGGCTCTTTCAAAGAGCCGGCGTTAGCGTCAGAATAGAAAAAATTCGGTCTTTTGAGTCTCAGGTTTTATTCTTAGGCTTGGCAAAGACCAATCAGGCCTGGTGCTTGAACACATAAGTTAATAGGGGCGCAAACACATGTCGGCCACGACGCTGGATACACCACTTGCCGGAAGCACAACTTCAGACCCGTCTTTGGGCCGCCCACCGGGCAAGACTGGCAAAAAGGGTAAAAAGCCCAAGATGGCGACAAAGCTCGCGTATCGAAATCTGTTTCATGACAAGATGAGCCTGTTTGTTACGCTGATCGGTATCGTGTTTTCAGTTGTGTTGATCTCGGTACAGTGCGGTTTGTATCTGGGCTCTGAGCGAACCATCGCGCGGATATTGGATCGCACAGGTGGTGATGTCTGGATCGTGCCGCTTGGCACCAAGAGCTTTGATGACCCTTCTTTGCTGAAAGGCCGTGAGCGCTATGCCGTGCATGCCACTTCAGGTGTCGAGCGTGTTGAAGAGTTGGCAGTGAGTTTTGCGCGATGGCGCAAACCCGAAGGCGGCAAGACAGCAATCCTGCTGGTTGGCTCTGATGGTAAAAATGGTGGTCTTAAACCGTGGAATGTTATTGAAGGCAGCGTTGCTGCAATGCAGGCGCCGGCGGGTGTGTCCGTTGACAAGTCGTATTTCAAAGACCTCGGCATCAAGGGTTTAGGATCAACTGCCGAGATCAATGGACAAACCGTGCGGGTTGAAACCGTCACACGCGGCATTCGCTCATTTACGACGATACCTTATGTATTCACCACACTTGGTCGTGCCCAAAGCATGATGGGGGCGTCATACAAGCAATCGTCATATACGGTTGCAACATTGAAAGACGGCGTTGACGCTGAAAATGTGCGCAATTCGCTGTCAAAGCGATTGCCGGATGCTGAGGTGCTCTCGACGGCAGAGTTTCGCGACCGCAGTTTGAAATATTGGCTGTTTCAGACCGGCGCTGGTGCCGCATTGATCGCAGGCGCCATGCTTGGGCTCATTGTTGGCATCGTTATTGTTGCTCAAACGCTTTATGCCAGTACCAAAGATCATATCAATGAGTTTGCAACGTTGCGGGCGCTGGGCGCTTCGGCAGGATACATTGTACAGGTCATTTTGATGCAAGCCATTCTCAGTGCAATTGTTGGCTATGCGCTTGGTATGTGCTTAGCGCTGCTGATCGTTTGGGCCGCTGATGGGACAACATTGAATGTTGTTATGACGCCGGGCCTTGCAGGCGCTTTGTTCTTGGTCACACTGGGTATGTGTACGTTTGCGGCGATTTCAGCGATTTTGAAAGTCGTACGTATCGATCCGGCAAGCGTGTTCAGCCGATAGCTCAGAGCAATTGTTTGAGTGAGTTTTTGGACAAAGATTATGATTGTTAAAGTTGAGACGTCCGTCTCTTAAGGTTGAGTTGAAATGATAGCGAATTCGATTGCCGATCGTTAAGCCGTGGTGGGATTCGCAGTGTTGAAAATATTTGATGGAAGGCAATTTCATGACGACGAACACCGGTGAGCCGCTTTTAAAAGCGCGTGGCATCACCAAGCAGTTCGGAAGCGGCGATACTGTCGTCACAGTTCTCAAAGGGGTAGATCTCGATCTGCGCCCGGGGGAATTGACCTTGATGATGGGACCGTCAGGAAGCGGTAAAACAACGCTGTTATCGATCCTTGGCTGCATTTTGTCGGCAACGGGCGGTGATCTGGAAATTGCCGGGACGGTCACGAAAGGCATGTCAGCGGAAAAGCTTGCAATTTTGCGCCGCGAACGAATTGGATTTATTTTTCAGGGCTATAACCTTTTCCCAACTTTGACAGCGACGGAAAACGTCATGCTGGCATTAGATGTCCGCAGTGATGCAGGGTCTGACCCTGAAGGGGATGCGGTTCGGGCATTGGAAGCTGTTGGGTTGGGGCATCGCGTTAGCACCTACCCAAGCAAGTTAAGTGGCGGTGAGAAACAACGTGTCGCAATTGCGCGTGCACTGGCGGGATCGCCTGCGGTTATTTTAGCCGACGAACCGACAGCGGCTTTGGACAGTGAAAATGGCCAGTCGGTGATGAAATTGATGTCGGAAGTTGCACAAGATTCCTCGCGCGCTGTTTTGGCCGTGACACACGATCACCGAATTCTGAAATATGCCGACCGCATTGTACGTATCGAAGACGGACGCATTCACGGCGATGAGCGCCCAGATAAGAAATCAACTGAAGGAAATGAAAACGATGGAAGTCAATCCCAAAGCACCGCAGATGGTGCAACCGACGGCACTCAAACAGGGGTTGGTGAACATGCGTAAAACGAGAAAAGCGAAGGCGTCATTCGCAGCCATGGCGGGCTTAGCATTTGCTGCAATGGGTGTCTTATTTGTGATGCCGTTGGAAACCGGAAACGTCGCGATACCACCGGCATTAGCTGAAGACAACGATAGTCAGCCGGATGTTGATTGGATTGCTGCGGCACCTGGTCGTGTCGAGCCAAAATCTGGTGAGATAAAAATTGGTACGCCGGTTGTTGGCCGTGTGACCCACATGTTGGTAAAGGTCAACGACAAGGTCGAAGAGGGCGAGTTGATGGTGCGGTTGGATGATGCAGAAGCGCGTGCGCGGTTGGCGTCAGCAGAAACCGAAGTGCAAGTGCGAAAGAAAATTCGCGATGACGGAAACCTTTCCAGCAGTCGCGATAGCATCCGCAATGCCGAAGATGCCGTCTATGACGCCGAGCGTGCGCGAACCGGTGCGCGGTTTGAACTTGATGCCGCATTGTTGGCCAAACGAGAAGATGGTGGCAGCAAGCGCCGATTGCAGGATGCACGCCGTCGTTATTCGGACGCCAAAGACCGGGTCGCACGCGAGCGGTTGCGGTTGGCGCGTGCGTCAGCAAAGTCCAATATCCCGGCACCAAACCGCCTTGAATCTGCTGTGAGCGAAGCGCGCGCCCAGGTGGCCATTGCCGAAGCCCTGTTAGACAAAACGCGCTTGCGGGCGTCGATTGATGGCACAGTTTTGCAGGTCAATGCGAAGATCGGTGAGATGGTAGCGCCAAATCCATTGCGTCCGTTGATGATCCTCGGTGACATGTCGGTGATGCGTGTTAAAGCCGAAGTCGACGAAGCCGACGTTGCCAATATCAAACTTGGTCAACGTGCCTACATCAAGAGCATCAGTTATCCCGGCAAGCGGTTTCGCGGTAAGGTTTTGTCTATGTCGCCATCTCTTGCAGCTCCGGCACTAGGTCAACGTGGACCACGCCGCGCAACAGATGTTGAAGTGCTGGAAGTTATGATTGAGCTTGATGGAGACACGCCGCTGCTTCCAGGCATGCGCGCCGACGCTTTCTTCAAAGAGGAATAGGCCAGAAGGCGTATTACACAGAAAGCGTATGAGGAGCCGGTCGGCGGTCCGTCGAGATCTCACCCAGATACCTTCAAGAACACTAGGCCGGTCTTTGGTTGGACCGGCCGGCGCAGGAGCAGTGGGCGACGTGTCGTTACAAAGGCCGTGACGTTGCTGCGATCGCGTTGTTACAAGGATCACGTTGTTACGAGGGCGTCGATCAATAAAACAAGCTTGAGACACTCTCTTCACGCGAGGTGCGCAGGATTGCCTCTCCGATCAGGGGCGCAATCGGCATGAGCTGAATGTTTGGTGCCGCTCTTACGGCTTCGGTCGGCAAGATGGAATCGCTGACAACAAGTGATTTTAGCCTTGAATTCTGAATACGTTTAACAGCACCGCCTGAAAGGACGCCGTGGGTAATATAGGCCATGACTTCTTTGGCACCGTTCTTCAGCAACGCCTCAGCGGCATTAACCAATGTGCCACCTGAATCGACAATGTCGTCGATTAGGATGCAACTCATGCCATCGACATCACCAACGACATTCATCACTTCGCTTTCGCCCGCGCGCTCACGACGCTTGTCACAGATCGCAATCGGGGCATTGATCCGTTTCGCCAAGGCGCGGGCGCGAACGACACCGCCCACGTCAGGTGAAACGACCATCATGTTTTCGGTGTTGAAGTTTTCTTTGATGTGGCGGACCATGACGGGCGCTGCAAACAAGTTATCTGTCGGAATGTCAAAAAAACCTTGGATCTGGCCGGCGTGGAGGTCGAGCGTTAACACCCGGTCTGCACCAGCACGCTCGATCAAGTTGGAGACCAACTTCGCGGAAATCGGCGTTCTTGGGCCTGGTTTGCGATCCTGACGCGCATAGCCAAAGTAGGGGATCACCGCCGTCACACGTTTGGCAGAAGCTCTTTTGAGAGCATCGATCAGGATTAGAAGTTCCATCAGGTTGTCGTTCGCCGGATACGATGTTGACTGCAGGACAAAGCAGTCCTGACCCCGCACGTTTTCTTGAATTTCGACAAACACTTCCATGTCGGCGAAGCGTTTTACATGCCCTTTGGTCAGCGGCACCTTGAGATAGGAGCTGATTGCATCAGACAGGGGCTTGTTTGAGTTGCCAGCGACCAGCTTCATTCTGAGACCTGCGCGCCCGCCATCATCACGGCCGTCAAAAGACATATTTGCGAACTCCACGACAGTTTGATGACACTATTATTTTCCGGCGGTCTAGCAACTGATGTTGGCTGTGTAAACGCTAGAACGGCTAGAAAATCTGTATTTTGGACTTATTTGTTACGATCGTATCTTAATTGGCAGCTCGATCTGTGCCGGTCGACTGCGACAGGCCGGGCGATCCTGCTTACGCACGCGTTCGATTGGCGCCCGTTTCAACTAAGAGCCGTATCAACCAAGATCATTTGGTTAATTCCGCGGCCGTGTCGATCACGCCAAGCACAAGCTACGCGATGGACCTTTTCGCCGACACGCACAATCACGCAGTCGTATCAGCAAAAGAGAGACAGTTGGTGGAACTAGAACAAGAAAAACGGCTGCCTGGGGTGGGCAGCCGTTGTAAAAATTATATCAGAATGTGCCTGACGAAGTGGTCGCTTGAGCCCGGGTCTTGGGTAACAATTTCAAAATACCCTGGGCTGCGGCTGCGGCGGCGGCGTTTGCCGTTGGTCCCCAGGGGCCGTTGAGCGATCCTTCTGGGATGTCGTTTTTCTGGCTCACCGTGCCGAGCTTTTTACCAGCCGGGTCTTTAACATCCCAATCGATTTGAATGTTTTGTTTGCCAGAGTTGGCAGCACTAACCTTTACCTTACCCTCAATTGTATAGTTCTGGCCGCTTGGAGCGTTTGCCAGCCCGACACCATTGCGTTGCAATTCGCGTTGAATAGCGTTGGTCAACGACACGCTGCCATCACCCGGTGCGCCAATAACGGTTGGCACGAGGGCTGTAACACCGGCGTTTGCGCCTGGCGCAAGTGCAACGTTTTGCACTGGCGCTGTTGTTGGTGGCGTGTTTGTCGCTGTTGTAGGCGGTGGCGTTGTGTTTTGTGCAACCGCTGGCGTGCTTGGGGCCTGGGTTGGCAGCCAAGCCGAAAGTGACCCTGCCGTTTTGCTGGCGATTGTCTGAGTAACTTGCGGCGACACAGATTGCCAAGGATCACGGCTGGCACTTACAGGCGCCATTTCTTCGCCGGTAATCCGGTTAACACGTTTGCCAGTCGGGTCTGTGACATCCCAAATGTAAGAGATCTTCGTGCCGTTTGCTTCGCTTGATGACACAACGTAACCGCGCAATGTGTAATCCGCACCAGTGCTGGACGATGGGCTCACCGCAATATTGCGTTGGGCTAACGCGGCGTTGAGCTGCGATTGAATTTGTTTGGCAATGTTATCTGGAGCACCGATGACCGGGGCAATCGCAACCTTCGATGTGGCCGCCTGTGCTGAAGCCGCCGGCGTGCCAGCAGGCGTTACCGATGGCAAATTCAGTGCATTCGGGCCAGATGTATCGAATAACGATGTGCTCGTTCCGCAGCCCGTGAGCGTCACGCCCATGAAAACTGACAGTGTTGCGAGTGCGAACGATTTTCGTACGTAACACACCGCAGCAGTAATGTTGGTCGCCACTTTGACGTCCCCCTCATTGTGACCCGCTGACTTTCCGGTAGCCGACGTACGAACTTGGCGGCTTTAATATTCTCTACACAACCCGGTTACTCTGTTCATACCGGTGTACCCTATCGGTAAATTCAAGGTCTAGAGGCGGTTGCGAGAAATTCTTATACTGGCCCGGAGTCACGCACTCGGCCAGACACTCAGTTGTGGATATTGCACTTATGTCACGAGAATGGCAGAGATTTGACGGCCGTAGTCGCCAGCTCCGGCAGATTGCGCACGACGGTAGCTAAAGAAAAGCGATTCGTTCATGTGCGTACACTGAGTTGTGCCATCATAGGCTGTGACGCCAAGCCATTGCAACCTATGTGAGACGTAGCCTGGTAAATCGAAATGTGGCCGCGTGCCTGGTCGCGCAGTGTTGAAAAAGACCGTGTTCGTCAGATCTTTCTGAATAAAGTCCTCTGCAAAGTCATGGCCGACTTCATATGCTGGCTGATGGATACAGGGGCCAACGGCAGCCTGAATACGCGACTTTTCGGCACCAAGCTCAATCATTTTCGCAATTGTTTGGTCCAAAACCCCACCAACTGCGCCGCGCCATCCAGCATGCGCCGCGCCGACAACCCCGGCTTCAGCGTCGGCAAAAAGAACTGGCGTGCAATCGGCGGTTAGAACACCAATCGCCAGCCCCGGGGTCGATGTTACGACCGCATCGGCTTTTGGCAGAGCATCGAGGTCGAAAATGGCGGTTGCCACCACGACGTCAGCGCTGTGAATTTGGTAGGGCGTCACGACGTCATCGCCTGTTGCGCCAAGGTGGTGGGCGACGCGTCGGCGGTTTTCATTGACGGCATCGATTGCGTCGTTTGAGCCACGTCCACAATTCAACGACGCGTAGATCCCAGAAGAGACGCCGCCCCGGATTGTGAAAAATCCATGCCGGATGTTTGCGAATTGGGATAAATTTGTTGCTTCAATGGGCTCTAGCATCTTGCCTCAGGTCGAATTTGTTGGCGTTGGCGTTACGTTTACGCAATACCAATGAGTGGTGGCAGTTTTTTACTGCGAACGGCACAGACTTTAAACCGCCCCCCCATGCCAATTGGGGCCATCAGCCGCGACACGCCCGTTTCCAGGCGCCCAGCCAACTCCGGATTTGCAGCCATCAGCCGAAACGCGCGTTCGTTGATGCCAAGCGCATTAAGGAATTCCGCCTGGGTGACAGGACCATCAACTTCTAGGGGACGAATGCCGTCCGCCTCTGCACCAAGACAGTGTTGTCCAAACGCTTCGAAATCGACCTGAGCCGTCAGATCGCTTTCTCCAGGAGCATGGAAGGGGGATACGGGCTTGTGATCTTTGACAGCTTGGAGCGTTTCTCCAAAGCCGGACTTGATGTGACCGTAGTCAATGAAGAGGGCTGCTAAGGGAGCGGCAACAGCGCGTGGGGCGAGTGTTTCGCTGGCAAAAGTTGCTATTCCAGGAGAAATTTCAAAGACGTCATTGTCGTGTTGTTGTCCGGCGAGGGCCGCTGGCAATTTAAGTGATGCCGCTTTCGTGGACGGTTGAAATGAAAGCGCGGTGTCTTCAAGTGCGACGAAGCGGGTCCACCATTTGCTGTCTTGATAGACATATTGTTCAACTGGAAATGTATCAAGAAACTCGTTGGCGATAAGGATCGTGGCACCAGCCGGGATTGCACCACCCGGTCCCAAAGCCGTTTTTAAATCGCGGTGCCATGTCAAGGGGACGGTTTCATCGTCTAGGGTCTGTGCTTGCAGGTCGCACAAAATTGGGTTGGCTTCGATCAAGTGGACCTGGACGGATGAGCGAAACGCTGGCACCACTTTGAGTGCGCGTAAGGCATCCTTCATCATTGTGCCGCGACCTGGGCCGATTTCAACAAGGTTGACCGTATCCGGCGACCCCATTGCCTTCCAAGTAATCGCGGCCCACAGACCGATCAATTCGCCAAAGACTTGGCTGATTTCCGGTGCAGTAATGAAATCGGCCTTCGCACCGATCGCGGTTTGATTGCGGTAGTAGCCGTGTTCGGGATGATGCAAACACGCATCAATAAAGGCTGCTACAGAAATTGGCTCTTGTGCCAGTTGTTTCTTCAGCAGTGACGCAAGTGCTGTTTCAATTGGAGTTTCACTCATGTGCGTTAACGCCACCGGAGTTCGATTTGGCTTTGACGACAAACCAGACACCAAGAAGCAGCATTGGAATTGAATAAACAATGCCGGGCGTCACGCCGTATGTCGACAACGCATGTTGCACGTCATATTGGCGAAACAGTTCGCAAAACGATCGCGCCAGTGCATAGCCGATCAAAAAACTTCCGATGACAACGCCGGGACGTTTGAGAGAGAGGCGTTGATGGGTCAGAACGCGCAGAACGATGAACAGCAAAAGCCCCTCAAGCGCTGCTTCATAGAGCTGGCTTGGGTGGCGCGGCGTGGGTTCTATTTGCGGATATTGAAAACGGGCGCTGGGGAAAACCATGCCCCAAGACACGCCTGTTGGACGGCCAAAAAGCTCTCCGTTGATGAAGTTGGCAACGCGGCCAAAAATAAGTCCGATGGGAACTGCCGCTGCAGCCAGGTCCATGACGCTCAAAGGGTTTAGGGCATTGCGTTTGGCAAACAGCCAGATCGCTAAGCCAGACCCAACAAGCGCCCCATGAAACGCCATACCTCCCTTCCAGATATGAAAAATTTCAATTGGGTTTTGCAGGTAGGTTGCTGGTTTATAGAACAAGACATAGCCAAGCCGCCCTCCAAGAATAACGCCAATCGCGACGAAGATCAGGAGGTCATCGACCTTTGCCACGCTAAACGGAGCTTTGTTATTTGGCCAAAGTGCGCCGTTGGACAAAAGTTGGCGGACATAATACCAGCCGATCAATAGGCCAGCCATGTAGGCGAGGCCATACCAACGAATTTTGATCGGCCCGAGCGATAGAGCGATGGGGTCAATATCGGGAAACGGAATGGCCAGAAAGCCAGTCATGAGGTCCATATTGCCTGTCGCCTTCTCAAAAATGTTTGTGTGGCATAGATCGCCATTTGGTCTAAGTCTTTACGCTATGGCCAAACGGTGTCCGAACTGTCGGCACACGTTTTCGGCAATGGACGATGAGAGTCAAGTTTTCTCGCCAAGCGTTGCTTCAATTGCAGACGCGGCGTTGTTTCAATGCGCATCCAAGCGACGTCGGCCAGCCTGCGGCAACGAGTGGCGCGACAATCCTGTCTGCAATTGCACGTGTCGGGGCTATAGGTCGATGAAAGGCGGTCTGATATAGTTGCCACAAAAGATATGACGACCTGACCTGAAAGGTCGCAGCCACGGAGAAGATGAATGACCCAGACCAACAACCCGTTTGCAGATCAGTTTGCAAAGATGATGACCGATGCCGCAGGTGTTGCTGATGGCGCGCGAAAAGAGGCTGAAAATTTTATGCGTGCGCAATGTGAGCGGATGCTTCAAGGCATGGACATTGTCAGCCGCGAAGAATTTGAAGCGGTCAAGGCCATGGCGGAGAAAGCGCGCGTCGAAAACGAAGCTCTGGCAGCACGCATCAGTGAACTTGAGGCGAAGCAGTAAGAATTTAGCGTCTTAAGCGCTTAATCTTTGTGCGCGCTTGGCTGTGCGCGTTGGCATTGTCACAAGCTGTTGGCCGGTGGTGATCGAATTCAAAGGGCGTGTAAATTCTAGCGGCGTCTGAGGCGTTGTTGGTCAGTTGTACAAACCCTCCAACAAGATGTGCCTCTACAACGGAATCACTTCGACAACATCTGGCGATTTGTCTGGTGCCGAACGGCCCATTCCACAGCTTTGTCCCAAGTTATCGACAGAGTTCTCCCCAAGATGTTCATTTTGGGGGCGATTGTCGACGCCTCGCCACTTTGCTGGTGGACAAGGGGAAGAGGCGGTTGCGACTCGACCAATCTCAATGGTTTTGTCTGCGCGTCGCCACGTTGTGCGAATTGCTTTTCGCGCAGCTTGACGACGATTGGTTCTAGACCAATTCGAACGCAACCAACTCGAATTCAATGACACGCAAGATGTGTCGATCCAAGGACGCGAAAATGGCTGTAGCCCAACTTAGGCATCAACGTATGACCAACCCGATTGATCTGATCGAAGAGATGGCAGGCAAGAACGATTGGTCTTGTGATCGCACGAGTGACGATGAATTGACTTTGGTTGTGGCTGGCAGTTGGGCGGATTACCAAATTTCACTGAATTGGCGTGATGACTTGGAAGTCTTGCACATCGCATGCGCATTTGACTTTAAAGTTCCCGACAATCGCTTGTCTGAGATGTACCGTCTTATTGCCCAGATCAACGAACAGCTGTGGCTTGGCCATTTTGACCTTTGGACCGAAGATGGTCTCGTAATGTATCGTCATGCCCTGCTCTTGAATGACGCCGTCGCCACTACAGGCCAGTGTGATGCCATGATGCGTGCCGCTCTGGATGCTTGCGAGCGCTATTATCAAGCGTTCCAGTTTGTGGTCTGGGCTGGCAAGCCGAGCCGTGAGGCTCTGGTGTCGAGCATGTTCCAGACGGATGGTCACGCCTAAGATACACCCAATCAAGCTCGAAATTGCCCCGTAGACGGCCTTTTAACCATGGCTGGAAAGCGTGCAAGAACGATCTTGGTATGTGCTATTTGCGCCAAAGCCCGTGCCTTGCTATCAGACCCGGCGATTTGAAATCTCCTTAAGCAGGGTAAGTCTGTCATGAAATCCGTTATTGAAGAACTCGAAAAACGTCGTGCAGAAGCCCGTTTGGGTGGGGGGCTGAAGCGGATTGAGTCTCAACACAAGCGCGGCAAGCTAACCGCACGCGAACGCATTGACTTGTTGATGGATGATGCTTCGTTCGAAGAGTACGACATGTTCGTTGAGCACCGTTGCTCCGAATTTGGCATGCAAGACCAGAAAGTGCCTGGCGACGGTGTTGTGACGGGATGGGGCACGATCAATGGCCGCGTCGTTTATGTCTTTGCCAAAGATTTCACGGTGTTTGGTGGATCGCTTTCAGAAACGCATGCCCGCAAGATTACAAAGATACAGGATATGGCGCTGAAAAACCGCGCGCCAATTATTGGTTTGTTTGATGCTGGCGGCGCGCGCATTCAAGAAGGTGTCGATGCGCTGGGCGGCTATGGTGAGGTGTTTCAACGCAACGTATTGGCGTCGGGTGTGATTCCTCAGATCTCATTGATCATGGGACCGTGTGCCGGTGGGGATGTTTATTCTCCCGCCATGACCGACTATATTTTCATGGTCAAAGACACCAGCTACATGTTTGTAACCGGTCCAGATGTTGTGAAGACTGTGACGAATGAAACGGTCACTGCTGAAGAGTTGGGTGGTGCAAAAGTTCACACATCAAAATCGTCGATTGCTGACCGTGCTTATGAAAATGACGTGGAAGCATTGTTGCAAATGCGTCGTTTGATGGATTTTCTGCCGTCAAACAACATTGACGGTGTTCCAGAGCTTCCGACAAAGGATGCTGCAAGTCGTGTTGAGAATTCTCTCGACACCCTCATTCCCGACAATCCAAACCAACCTTACGACATGAAGGAACTCATCACCAAATTGGTTGATGAAGGTGACTTTTTCGAAATTCAAGAAGCATTTGCTGGAAATATCGTAACGGGGTTTGCCCGTATGGAAGGGCGCACTGTTGGGATTGTCGCCAACCAGCCTTTGGTGTTGGCTGGCGTGTTGGACAGCGATGCCTCACGCAAAGGCGCCCGCTTCGTGCGTTTTTGTGATTGTTTTGAAATTCCAATCGTGACGTTGGTCGATGTTCCAGGATTTTTGCCAGGCACATCGCAAGAATATGGCGGTTTGATCAAGCATGGCGCGAAGCTCCTGTTTGCCTACGCTGAAGCAACTGTACCGAAAGTAACCGTGATCACGCGTAAGGCCTATGGTGGTGCCTATGACGTGATGAGCTCAAAGCATATTCGTGGCGATGTAAACTATGCATGGCCCACGGCTGAGATCGCGGTGATGGGAGCAAAGGGCGCTGTCGAAATTCTGTACCGATCTGAATTGGGCGAACCTGAAAAGATCGAAGCACGCATCGAAGAATATAAGAAGCGCTTTGCCAATCCGTTTGTTGCCGCCGAGCGTGGCTACATCGACGAAGTTATTTTGCCTCGCAATACGCGTCTTCGCATCGCCCGCGCGCTCAATATGTTGCGCAATAAAACACTCGAAAATCCGTGGAAGAAGCACGACAATATTCCACTTTAAGGGCCAAAGACGCCGACATTTTAACTCGGCCAAGTCGTTCATTTTCATTTCAAAGCGCGCCTCAAGAATGCGTGTGGCGCGCTTAACCTATTGAAAAATAAGTAAAAACAAGATGAATGCGCGATGAAGGGCGTGTTCAGAACGGGTTCAAAGCCGATCCCCCATATTCGTTTCATCAACAACGGCCGGAACAACCGGCATTATACAACGGATGAGGATCGGATTATGGACATCAAAGCTCTCCTGACAGCAGGTACAGTTCTCGCAACAACAGCGATGATTGCAGCGGCTCCGGCTGCAGCCGGCCCATTTGGTGGTGGCTACAGCAAGTTTATGGACAGAGTAGACCGCCAGGCATCGCGGATTGAACAAGGCGTTCGCTCTGGTGAATTAACACGCTTTGAGTTCCGCAAGCTCAAGCGTCAGAACAATCGCATTCGCCGGATGGTCCGTTCGGCCAAACATGACGATGGCCGGATCGACCGATTTGAGCGCTCTAGGATTAAGTCAGCTCTTGGCAATGCCAGCGAACGTATCTATCGCAAGAAGCATAACCACAAGACGCAGTACCTTGGTAAAGGTCGTCGTGGTGGATACAAATCAGTCGGTCACGGTGTTCGCAAAGACCGCAGTGGTGGAATTTGGATCAAGATTGGCAAGTGGTTCTAGGCTCTAAGTGGGTCTGTGTTTCCTAGTTACTCTCTGAGTTGATGATCTGCGGGGGCGACGATCTGATCGCCCCCCAGATCACCTCAAAGGACGAAGAGCAAGCCAACCCAAGATTCCAACCCCCAAGTTTCCAACCTAAGACTCCAACTCAATATTTACTCAGTTCAGTTGTGGCAAACACATCCCATCATGGCATGGCACGCTTTAGAGGAGTGAAGATTATGAAAATGACATCTTCCAAGCTTACCAAATCTCTGGCCCTTACACTTGGTATCTTTATGGCCGCAGCAAGCGTCGCCATTGCGCCAGTGGTTGCTGAAGCTCAGCAGGCAAAGAAGGGCAATAAAGGCAAGAAAGCTGGCAAGCGTGATGGTGGCAAGCTGACACCTGCCCAACGCGCAGCTCGTAAGGCCAAGAGGGCGGCTGCAAAAAAGGCCAACAAAACGAAGGCCAAAAAGAAAGTTGCAAAGAAACCTGGGAAAACAAAAACCAAAAAGGTTGCTAAGAAGCGCAAGGTCGCAAAGAAAAAGGTCGTCGTGACAAGGAAGGTCCTTCGCAACTATCCTGACACGTCCGTCTTCATGAAACGGTTGTACGGAAATTATGTCAGCGGTCCGAAATATTATGCCCGCCCGTCAACGTCGCAAAGAGTCATCGTGACAAAAGAGCGGATTATTCGGTCCAAGCCGTCTGTTACAAAGAAGATCAACAAAAAGATTAAGAGCAAACGCAACGCGAAAATAAGACGTGGCAATGGACGTCTTAGATCTTTCGACGATATCCGAGGCAGTAAGAAATACCGCGGTGGCCGATATGGCGATGGCCGCAAGCGCAACTCTAAAGCGAAGTTGCAGCGTCAAATCTTGAAGGCCTTGGACCGCTGGTTCTAATACGTCGAAAAACAACCCTCTCGTTGTTTACAAGAAACGAGACTATGGCCGCTCTTTCCCCTGGAGCGGCCATATCTTTTCGTTGGTGGTCAGGTCTGGCTCTAACAGGAGAAGAGGTCATGCAACTTTTGCCGAAGGGAACCGCTTGTGTGGCGTTTGAGCCGCAGGCCGCACGCCAGATGCACGCCCGCCCCAAGATCAGAGGCTGAACATAGGCCGCGTTAGGAGTTTCGTAAGGTTAAGTTTTTAGCGTCAAAGCTCCCAAAACGGCACAATTTTGCATGGAGCCTGGTATGCGCGCGAACATTTCTTCATTGGTTGGTGAGGTGGTCCAACATGGCGTTGTAACAGCCGATGATGTGCAAAAGTTTCGAGCCGCGACATACGCAGACGGGATTGTCAGCGACGGTGAAGCTGAGCTGATTTTCAAAGCCAACAATTCCTGCAAACAGACCGATCCGGCATGGGCTGACTTTTTCGTCGAAGCCATGACCGATTATACGGTCAATCAGCAAGAGCCGGAAGGTTACATTACGGCAGAATCTGCACAGTGGCTCATCCAGAAAATTTCCGCGGATGGCAAAGTCGACAGCCGGACAGAGTTGGAGTTGCTCGTCAATGTGCTCGATCATGCTCGGTGGTCCCCCCAAAATCTCTCGGAATTTGCTCTAGAACAAGTCAAACATGCCGTCGTATTCGGCGATGGCCCATTACGTGGTGCAAACGCCTTGGAGCCGGGCACGATTACAACGGCTGAAGTTGAGCTGCTACGTCGCATTCTTTATGCCTTTGGTGGTGATGCAAATATTGCAATCACCCAGGCCGAAGCTGAAGTGCTTTTCGAGATCAATGATGCAACGGCTAGAGAAGTACCAAACCCTGCTTGGACGGAACTCTTCTGCAAAGCCATTCTCAATTCGCTCATGGCACACTCAGGCTATGCGGTCCCATCACGTGAAGCGGCACTTCGTTCTGAAGCGTGGTTAGAATCGCGCGGTGAGTTGTCACTTGGCGGGATCATGAAGGCTGCCGTAACCAAAGGCCTGAATGGTGTAATGACCGCATATCGCGAGCAGTCGTCAGAAGAACGTGCGATGGCGCGATTGGAACGTCAACGTATTGAAATCATCACGCACGAAGAAATTACCGAGACGGAAGCCGATTGGCTGATTAAGCGTCTCGATCGTGACGGCGTGTTGACAATCAATGAGGAAGCGTTGGTTGATTATATTACGAATGAAAGCCACAAAGTGCATCCAAAGCTGGTTGATTTCGTCGCGAAGTTTCGCCGTGCGGCATAGGCCTTCCCAGATCTGTTTGCCATAACAGAAATTCGCCACTAGCCTGGTTCTGAGGCACCACCCACGGGTGGTGCCTTTTTGTTGCAGATCAGTATCGCGGTCGCCGGTCGGCTTGTGTAAGATTGTCTTTTTCAACAATCATCCAGGAAGGTCGCATGGCGAAGCAACGCAATACATATGAAACCGTGCAACTGCGTGAAATCGTATTGATTGCTGGTCCAGCCTTGTTGTTGACGCTGTTTGCTTTTTGGTTTGCGTTCCAATTTGTTGAGCCTGCTCCGCCCAAAACCATCACCATCTCAACTGGCAATAAAGAGGGCGCTTACTACGCTTTTGGGAAAAAGTATGCCACGCGTCTTGCCGAGGCGGGGATTAAAGTTGAGGTGTTAGACTCCAGTGGTTCATTGCAAAACCTCGCGCGCTTAAAAGATCCCAAATCGCCTGTTGATGTTGCTCTATTGCAGGGCGGCATCGCCAGTAAGGACTCTGCTGAGGGTTTGGTTTCTTTGGGCCGTGTTTTCCCAGAGCCATTGTGGGTGTTTTACACCGGAGATGTTGCCATTGATCGATTGGCGGCATTGGACGCCAAGCGCATTGCAATCGGCGGTGAAGGCAGTGGCACAAGGCAACTCGCGCTTGCACTTTTGGCCCGAAACGCGATCACAGCACAAACAGCCACGTTACTGGACCTGGATGGTATGGCTGCAGCCGATGCCTTGTTGGCGGGCAAAGTCGATGCGATATTTCTAACAACATCACCTGAAGCGCCTTTGATCCAAATGTTGTTGTCTGACCCGCGAAGTAAATTGATGAATTTTTCGCAAGCGTTGGCCTACACCCGCTTGTTTCCATATTTGGTGCACGTCACGTTGCCAGCCGGAGTGATCGATCTTGTAAACAACGTACCAGCTCAAGATAAGACATTGGTGGCGCCCAAAGCCGCATTGATTTCACGCGAAGGCCTACATCCGGCCGTTGTGGATCTGCTTGTTGATGCTGCCAAAGACGTCCACAGCGAGGGCGGGATGTTTCATGGCATCGGAGAGTTTCCCGAACCCATTGATCCGGAATTTGTCATGTCGCCTGATGCCACACGCTATTACGAACGTGGTGAATCTTGGTTGCAGAGATTTCTACCGTTCTGGTTAGCCATTTTCCTCGATCGCATGTTCATCATGATCGTGCCGATTGCTACGATCTTGATCCCTTTGATAAAGATCGTCCCGTTTGTTTACGAGTGGCGTTTGAAGAGCCGGATCATGTATTGGTATGCGCAACTCAAGGGTATTGAGAAACAGCTCCAGAGCGACATGACGAGAGAAAAGCTAACGGCCTTTCTCACCGATATCGACGAAATTGACGAGGCGGTTAGTGCGATTCCGATGCCGCTGCACTATTCCGACAGGTTTTATGAGCTTCGCGCTGCTGTCGACCTGGTGCGTCAGCGGATTAAATCGCGCCGCGACAATGGCGCGGGAAAATTAGAAAAATGAGTAGAAACAACACCATATGATGTTAATTCTTAGCGAAGTGAACGTTGTCACGGCGGCCTGTGATCCAACGCACCAGCAACCTGGCTCAAGCGGCGCTTTTGGCTGGTTTACGGCAGGCGCGCCACCGTCTAGAACTCGGGCCGGGCCAAGAGCTGGAGCGCGGTTTTCAATCGGAGCAATTGCGTGAGCTTTAAAACCCTGCCTCGTTTCTTCATTTGCAAGTCGTCATTTGCAAGAACGATGCAACACTTCGGTCTGGTCAGGCCGCCTCGATCTGATCCGACCATCTCAGTCTTCCAATTTCATTACAGGACGTGCACTGCTTCATGTTCAAAAAGATCCTGATCGCGAACCGTGGGGAAATTGCCTGCCGGGTCATAAAAACAGCAAAACGAATGGGCATTGCCACCGTTGCCGTTTATTCAGATGCAGACCGTGATGCGCTGCATGTCGAAATGGCCGATGAAGCTGTCCATATCGGTCCGGCCGCGGCAACTGAATCCTATCTCGTTGCTGAAAAAATTATTGAAGCGTGCAAACAAACCGGCGCCGAAGCGGTGCATCCAGGTTATGGCTTCCTGTCCGAACGACCATCATTTCCAACGGACCTGGAAAAGAACGGCATTGTCTTTATCGGTCCCAACCCTTTCGCCATTACGTCGATGGGAGACAAGATTGAATCCAAGAGGTTTGCAGCCAAAGCGAAAGTCTCAACCGTACCGGGCTATGTCGGTGAGATTTCCGACGCCAAGCATGCGGTAAAGATATCGGAAGAAATCGGCTATCCGGTGATGATCAAGGCCTCAGCCGGAGGTGGCGGTAAAGGTATGCGCATCGCCCACGATTCAAAGGAAGCGGCGGAAGGGTTTGATTCTGCGCGTTCAGAGGCCAAATCAAGTTTTGGCGATGATCGTATCTTCATTGAGAAGTTCATCGAAAACCCTCGCCACATTGAAATTCAGGTTTTGGGTGATAAGCACGGTAATATCATCCATCTCGGTGAGCGTGAATGTTCGATTCAACGCCGCAACCAAAAAGTTATTGAAGAAGCCCCATCGCCGTTGCTCGACGAAGAAACGCGGCAGAAAATGGGTGCGCAAGCGATCGCTTTGGCAGCCGCTGTGAACTACGATTCTGCCGGCACAGTTGAGTTTGTCGCGGGACAGGACAAGAGCTTTTTCTTCTTGGAAATGAACACACGCTTGCAAGTTGAGCACCCCGTGACAGAAGCCATCACGGGAATAGATCTCGTAGAGCAAATGATCCGGGTTGCTGCGGGTGAAAAACTTTCACTCCAACAGAAAGATATCAAGTTGAACGGCTGGGCGGTTGAAAGCCGCATTTATGCCGAAGACCCATACCGCAACTTTTTGCCATCGATTGGCCGTCTCGTGCGCTATCGCCCGCCAGAAGAAGGCCAGATGGCAGGTGGAACAGTGCGCAACGATACAGGCGTGTTTGAGGGCGGCGAGATCTCGATGTATTACGACCCGATGATCGCCAAACTTGTCACGCATGCAAAAACACGTGAAGCAGCCATTGATCTTCAGGCCGACGCATTGGATGCATTCCACATTGATGGCATTCAGCACAACATTCCGTTTTTGGCGGCGTTGATGCAGCATCCGCGTTGGTGTTCCGGGCAATTGGCGACCGGATTTATCGCCGAAGAGTATCCAGATGGTTTTGGCCCCATCGAGCCAGAAGGTGAGGCGTTAAAGGTCTTGACCTGCGTTGCGACTGTTATCGATCACCTGAATAATGTCCGTCGTCGCCAGATCACTGATCAAATGGATGGTGCGCCGGTGACATTCTCATTGAAGCGTGTCGTGGCGTTAGGCGACCTCAACCGAGAGGCAACGGTTGCTGGAAGCATGGGTGGGCCTGTCACAGTGACGTTGCCGAGTGAAGGGACGGGCAAGGCAGAGACGATTGAGGTGGTGTCGGATTGGTGGCCAGGTGAGCCAGTTTGGCAAGGAACCGTGGGCGCAAAAGCCGTTTCAGTTGAAGTTCGCTCAATGTTCAATGGCAACCAGCTCTCTTATCGCGGCGTTTCGGTTCCGGTCGTCGTTTACACCGAACGGGAAGCAGAACTTCAGGCATTGATGCCGGAGAAGATCGTCGCTGATATGTCGAAATTCTTGTTGTGTCCAATGCCGGGCTTGGTCAAGGTCGTGTATGTGGAAGAGGGCCAGAAGGTCAGCGCGGGCGATGCGCTTGCGGTCGTCGAGGCGATGAAGATGGAGAACATCTTGCGCGCCGAGCGCGATGGCACAGTTTCAAAGGTCAATGCCGGTTCTGGCGACAGCCTTGCCGTTGATGAGGTTATATTGGAGTTTGAATAGAGCCGACCTGACGTATTCCAACCGAGCCTGCTTTTGCATGCCAGCGGATGGAGACGTGTGTTGCAGTGCGCCAATTAGAACACGTTGCCCAAGGTGAAGGGGGGTGGAAACTTGAAAATGGTTTCCAGCATCTTTCGGTTCATTGACTAAGGTCGACCTGCATATTCACCTTCTGTTTTCGGTGACGTTCGCGCGATTTCCTGCAACGAAGTTTGTCGTTCGCCTGGATGATGGGTCGATGATGCAGGGCAAACAAACTCGGGCAAACACATTGAGCAGATTTGGCCAAATCGAACCAAATTCATCTGGCCAGTCGCCGAGCCGTTCTTCGCAAACCGTCTAAAATCGGCTCATAGGCCTCCTCATCATAATCTTCAGGATAGACCATGAAAACCGGATAGGTGAACTTGCGCGCACGTTTGGCCAGCCGCAATCGGCCACGTGAGATGTGGGTTTTCACCAATCGCATTGGGAAATATCCAGATGCTTTGTTGGTGAGAATGTAAGCAAGACCCGCTGAGCCGATATCCAGATTGAGCCCAGAGTTGGCCATATCTGGATAGGCTGCGGCATGATCTTGTTGAAAATCTGGTCCCCAATCGGTGAACACATAGTCGCTGGCGTCGCGCCGTAATGGCGCGCGGGCATTCGTGACCAATACGAATTGTTCATCAAATAGGTGCTCGATGACAAATCCGGCAGGCTGATTTGGGCGATACATCACGGCAAGATCCAACGTCCCTTCAATCAGCTGTTGGGTAAGCTGCTCGGTAAGTGCGGAGTTGGTAGAAACGGCAATTTCGGGGATGTTTTCGCGCATCCACGCCACCCACTTCAGCATAAATCCATCCCAGAAGTTGGGGGCTGCACCGACCGCTAAATGGTCACTGTGGGCTGTTGTTAGCCCAACTTCCAGGCGCGCATGCTGCCAAACCCGCACCAATGCCATGGCATGTTTGCGAAATTGTTCACCTGCTGAGGTGAGTTCTGCACCTGATTTGGAACGTTCAAACAAAGCCCGGCCAAGTAAATCTTCCAGACTTCGAATGCGCGATGAAACCGTTGACTGCGTCACGTGCATACGTCGCGCCGCGTCAATGAAACTGCCCGTCTCAGCAACTGTTAAAAACGTACGTGCGAGGTTGATATCCATGAGCTCAAACCAGTCGCAAAAACTATGTCTATCTTATCTATCGAAAACTTCGATACACGTCACCGGAAAATTGCGTTTGTGAAATTGCAGTCGTTTGTCGCAAGTTGTCAGCGACACGCATCGTAATGTGTGTTCTGCCCTTGAGAGTTTGAATTTGTACGAGAAGGACCCTGTATCATGAAGGCCAAGGCTAAGAAGAAGAAGCCTGTAGCGAAAAAGAAAGCGAAGAAGAAAGTTGCACGTCGCGCTCCAGCAGCAAAACGCAAGACGGCTGCGAAGAAAAAAGCCGTTCGCAAAACAGCAGCAAAAAAGAAAACCGTGCGTAAGGCGGCAAAGAAGAAAGCTGCTGTAAAGCGCAAAGCTGCCACGAAACGTAAAGCTGTTAAGAAGAAGGCAGTGCGCAAAACCGCCGCAAAGCGCAAACCGGCGGCGAAAAAGCGCAAAGCGGCCAAAAAGCGTAAGCCTGCCGGAAAACGCAAGACTGCAGCCAAGAAACGCAGATAATCTGGTTTCACACGGGCCGTCCGGCCGCCTAAAGAAAGAAATTGCAGGAAATTAACGTGACAGGGGCTCAGATTCGGGCCCCTTTTGCTCGAGCAAAGGCCAACGGATGAAATTCGGGCCTTGAGACAACGTCATAACAATGGGAGTTGGCGTCGCATGCGTGATTACCGGATTATAAGTTTAGCCGTTGGGGCAATCTTCGTCTTTTCAACGTCGGCTTCGGCCGTGAAATTAACGAACATGGACAAACGCTCTTATGACGTGAGCATTGACGTGGACGGCAAAAGCAAAATGCTTCGAATTGCACCGGGCGCGACACTCGAGCGCTTATGTTCCAACAAGGCCTGCAAGCTGAAGCTTGTTGACGTTGCAGATGGTGTCTACACTCTCGAAGGCAATGAAACGGTGAAGATTGATGGGGCTCTTGTCTATTACGCAGATGCCTTTGTCAGCAAAGAAGGCAGCAACGCCACGCTTAAAGACGTCAAGCCGAAGGTCGCGCCGAAAACGGATGCGCCATCTCAGAAATAGGGCAGAAAATTTACGCGGTCAGGCGTCCGGTTGCCAGATGGCGTGCTGGCTGTAATGGCGCAACGGCTGGTATCGTCTGGCGTTGGAACGTTGTCTCAAATGCCCGACATAAAACATCATCGATGTCTGGCATCGCATGCATGTGGCCAAGATTTTGAAGGCTTGTCACCCCGTGTTGTGAAATGCCACAAGGCACAATGCCATCAAAGTGACTGAGGTCTGGCGCGACATTCAAGCTGATGCCATGGAAGCTGACCCAGCGGCGCATGCGGATGCCGATGGCTGCGATTTTGTCTTCAACGCTGGGTCCTTTGTCGGGGCGGTTGACCCAAACGCCGACCCGATCATCGCGGACGCCACCGTCGATGTTCCATGCTGCCAATGCTGTAATCAGCCAATTTTCCAAGTCTACAACAAACCGACGCACATCGCGGCCGCGTTTGGTGATGTCCATCATGACGTAGGCGACGCGTTGGCCAGGCCCGTGGTAGGTATATTGTCCGCCTCGACCGGTTTGATAGACAGGGAAGCGATCTGGCGTGAGAAGGTCTTGTTTCTGGGCACTTGTGCCAGCGGTATAAAGTGGAGGATGTTCCAACAACCAGATCAACTCCGCCGCCGTACCCGCTCGGATTGCCTCAGCGCGCGCTTCCATCGTCGCCACGGCGTCAAGGTAAGGGACGTGCCCTTGGCTGATCGCCCATTCGACCGAATTTTGGTTCATCGCTCTATCACTTAATTCGCCGGTTTCGTGCAGGCGAGCTTATCAGCTCGTCGGCCAAGCGAAAGCTGATTGTCTCCATGGGTGGAGGAAAAGAGATCTGTGGCATAGGGCACGTAATTTGCCGAAGTTCTGACAGCGGACGACAATGTCGCAGGTGATACCGTCTGAAGGCGTTGGATGGCTTAGGTTTTGACCCGATATAGAAGCCTCAGATGGGTTGTTTGCTGGGCTGGACTTCGATATAGAGTGCTGGCGCTAAGGCAAATGCGGTCATGGCGGAATTGGTAGACGCACCACCTTGAGGGGGTGGCGGGGCAACCCGTGGAGGTTCGAGTCCTCTTGACCGCACCATTTTAAAAATCACCCATACAAATCGCATCTAAAGCCTTAAACGGCAAAGATATTTTGGTAGTTCTAGGTCCCTCAAATCGGCAGTATGGAATGTCCTTGCCCCTTAAAACTGAGCCATAGATTTTGTAAAACTCCACAACGGATGGGGAGATATTTGCGTGGCTCGGAAGCTGTATTGATGGGGTAAGTTCAGCCAGCGCGCGGCTTGATGCTGGTGAGCCGAAGACTCTCGAAATATACGCTATAATAGATCAAAAAAAGAAATTGATCTATCAAAACATATCATTTCTGGACAAGTGACTGGAAAACATGATATGCTTTACTATATCATAAATCTAAATTGATATAGAAAAACAGATCATGACCTATGCAATACAAGACATCATAGAGGCGCTGAAGAGTGCGCGTGAGGCGGCCGGTCTTAGCCAACGGGCTTTGAGCGATCGCACGGGTGTGCCGCAAAGTCATATCTCAAAGATCGAAAGCGGCGGTGCGGATATCAGGTTATCGAGCTTGATTGAGATTGCACGCGCGCTTGAATTGGAAGTGAAGCTTGTCCCGCGCAAATCTGTTGCGGCTGTCGACAATGTTGTTCGTGCGGTGCGTGAGAACAAGGTTGTGCCGACCGGATTAGCGGAGATCAATCGGGCGCTGGATACGGTCAAAGACCTGCGTCCTGTTTATCCAGGACTTGAGACACTGACTAAGCTGCAAAGCAGTCTGCAAACAATCAAGAATCTAAACAGCTCTGTTAGTGCGGCGGATGAATGGCGTGGGATGTTAAAAGCGGTCCGTGTTTTAGACGACATCGCTGCAGCGAAGAGCTTTGCCTCGGAAGTAGCGGAGTTGCCAAGCAAAAAACTGACAGCTTTGGAGGACGCAGCGAAGCTTGCTGAGAGGATTCGCAATCAGCTGGTGCATAACGTTCCGAGGACACGGTCCCTTCCCCGCCCAGTTTACCGTCTTGATGAGGAATAAGAGGGCAGTATGGCTGATGTTTCTGTTCTCAATCTAAAACTACATGGCGAAACAATCGCAACGCTGACGCATGTAGAGGGCGACAGGACGATTTTCAATTTTAGCGATGACTATATCGCAA
Organism: Hyphomicrobiaceae bacterium; assembly: GCA_050633705.1. Classification (GTDB taxonomy): domain Bacteria; phylum Pseudomonadota; class Alphaproteobacteria; order Rhizobiales; family Hyphomicrobiaceae; genus JAJFHI01. Next base: position 124,474 of record JBOEGZ010000001.1, read on the forward strand.
ATGAAAACAGACAGACGCTTAGCCTTGGCTTCAAGGATGATTTGGGCCAGCTGATTAGTGAATGGCCCGTTAAACAAAAGCGGTTGTTGCCCTTCTTTTCTAATTTGTTACCAGAGGGGCATCTGCGCAGTTATCTCGCCGAGCGTGCTGGTGTGAATACTGAGCGTGAGTTTTTTTTGCTTTGGGCGTTAGGCCGTGACTTGCCGGGCGCGATTACAGTTGAGCCCGCTGACGGCGAATCCTGGCCGGTCGGGGCTGAACATGAAGACCCTGAGGCAAGCAACAAAAGGCGTGAGAACGCGCTTCGTTTTTCTTTGGCTGGTGTGCAGCTTAAGTTTTCAGCGATTTATGACGGTAACGCAAACAAGGGGTTGACGATACCGGTATCGGGCGTGGGTGGATCTTGGATCATTAAACTGCCGTCGCCGCGTTTTGATGGTGTTCCGGAAAATGAATATGCGATGCTAACGCTTGCGCGTCTTGTTGGCATTGATGTTCCAGATATCAATCTGATCGATGTTGATAGCATTCAGGGTTTGCCTGAGGGCATTGGTGATCTCAGAGGACAGGCGCTAGTTATAAAACGTTTTGATCGCACACCTGGTGGTCCTGTGCACATAGAAGATTTTGCCCAGGTGTTTGGCGTCTATCCGGAAGCTAAATACAAAAGCGCAAGTTCCCGAAACATCGCGCAAGTTCTTGGTGTTGAGACGGGTGAGATCGGCGTTGAAGAGTTTATTCGCCGCCTAACCTTCTGCACGCTTATTGGCAACGCTGACATGCATCTGAAGAATTGGTCCTTGATTTATCCGGATGGTCGGACCCCTGCACTCTCACCGGCTTATGATCTGGTCTCGACGATTGCTTTTATGGATGACGAGGAAGCCGCTCTCAAATTTGCACGGACAAAACGGTTTGACGGCTACACGCTTGATGAGCTGTCGTATCTTGCCAGCAAAGCGGACTTACCGGAAAAGCCGGTTCTTGATACCGCTAAGCAGACGGTGCAGCTTTTTCACGAGGTTTGGCAAAGAGAGAAGACGCAGTTACCGCAGTCTAAACGGGTGACAGAGCGGATTGACAAGCATATCGAGACGCTGCGGATTTAAACGCGGGTCGTGAGCATTACTGCTAATTAATCAAATAGATCTGAACCAATTTGTGAGGGAAGGCGTTCTCAATACCAATGATGAAACAAGCGACAGAGCGCATCATCATTTGAACTGTTTGATCATTTTAGGAAGAGGATGTCTCCCCATGAGCTTTATCAAAACCGCACTTATTTCAGTTGGTCTTGCCTTGTCCGTCGCAGCAACGCCAGCAATTGCAGCACAAAAAGACATCGTTGATACCGCCGTCGGAGCCGGAACTTTTAAAACATTGGTTGCTGCAGTTAAAGCCGCGGGACTGGTCGACACATTGAAAGGTAAAGGTCCATTTACAGTTTTTGCACCGACTGATGCAGCGTTCGCAAAGTTGCCAAAGGGTACAGTTGAAAGCCTGCTAAAGCCGGAAAACAAAGATAAACTTGTCGCGATCCTTACCTACCACGTGGTGCCGGGTAAGGTGATGTCGAAAGATGTGGCCGGTAAAACGACCAAAGCCAAGACTGTGCAAGGAACTGAAATTTCCGTTGATGCAACAAATGGCGTCAAAGTGGATAACGCAACAGTAACCATCGCCGATATTGGCGCAAGCAACGGTGTTATCCATGTGATCGATACCGTCGTGATGCCTAAGTCGTAAAACCAGCGCGTCACAGAAATTAAGCGGCCGGACTGTAAAGGTTTGGCCGCTTTTTTTGGTGATCGACAGCCAACTAACCTGAAACATCACGTTAAATGCGAAGTGATTGCTTGGTGTTACACTCGCTTCACGGGTTTGGTTTGTTTTTTGAGGCTTAGACTTAGATTTCGAGATTGTTAAATTTGGACATGAACCGCCGGTCGATCCAATCCTTCCAAATCCATGCCCAATGACCTTGAGCGGCGAATACACCTCGCGAGGCGATCGCAGACGTTCGACCAAGTGAAAGTAGGGTTAGGAAATCCGTTTGTGGCGCAAACGGTTTCGGATTTTCACCATCGATTAAACGCAGCAAGTTCTCAACCAAGGGTGGACCTTGGCGTACCGCAAAGACACCTGACTTCGGGCGAGGATGGTCGATGTTGGTGGCACAGTCGCCAACCGCAAAAATGTTTGGATGGTCACAGACTTGCAGGGTCGCGGTTGATTTCACGAAACCATCTTGCGTCACCGGCAACTGGCTTTTGGCAAACCAGGGTGCTGCGGTGGCACCCGTGGCAATGAGTGTTGCGTCGGTCGACAGAATCGAACCACTGGCAAGGTGAACGGTTTCGCTTTTAACTGAGGTCGCGACGTCATTTTCAATGAGTTTGATTCCGGCCTTGGTCAGTGCACCATAAGCCAATCGCCGGGCGCGCCGGTTGTGTTGTGCAATTAGTGTTTTGCCTGCGACCAATGTCACGGTGGGTGGTTTTTTTGATCTTCTGGTTTTTGCACCAAGCGTCTCAAACCGGCGTTTGGCTGCCAAGCTCAACTCAAATCCAGCAGCACCGCCACCTATTATGACGATGTTTGGTGCGGTCGAAAGGGTTTTGAACTTGTTTTCAAGGGATTTCCATTTTTGCGCAAAAGTCGAAACAGGTTTCACGATCAAGGCGTGTTCCGTGGCCCCGTCAATGTTTGCAACCGACGGCGTAATGCCGACATTGATCGATAAAATATCATAGGCGACCGGGGCATGCCCATCGACATGGACACATTGTTGTTCGGTATCGATTGCAGTTGCTGGCGCATGAATGAGATTTGCACCGGCAAGTTTGGCCAATCGGTTGAGATCGATGTGGCAGTCGTCGAATGTGTAATGACCTGCGACAAAGCCAGGGAGCATGCCCGAATAGGGTGCTTGCACATCTTTTGTAATCAACGTCACGTCAACATCAGGGTGTGGCGTGATCGCAAACGCTCGTAGGACAAAGACTTGCGCGTGCCCGCCACCGACCAGAACCAATTGCTTGCGTGGTTTGGGGTGTGCGTTTGAAGAAGAGTTAGCCACGTGGGTCGCCATCACTTGTTGTTTTGCGGTTGCCTGATGTGGGGCGGTTTGTAGCACTGTTAATCGCACGCAAAACAATGTCTGGCGTTAGGAGTTCCGGCATGACAACGCCTCGTGGCTTGTTGGGCCCATAGACGATGTTGAATGGGATGCCAAAGCGACCGTAGCTGGCTAGAAATTTCGTGATTTGTTCGTCTGGCGAAGTCCAGTCAGCGCGCATTGCGATGACATCTTTATTTAGCCGATCGGAAATAGTCTTGGTATCAATCGCCAGGGATTTGTTGGCTTTGCAGGTGATGCACCAATCTGCCGTTACATCAACGAATACTGTTTTACCCTGTGCGACGAGGCTTTTTATTTTGTCTCGATCGAATGCATGCCACGTGACATTATTGGCAAATTCAGACGTTGATGTCAGTGGTTTGTGAGGCTGTAAAGCGTATGAGGCACCAAGTGTCGCAAGAACGGTGGAGACGACGAGAGCGAGTAGTGCGGCAGGTGAGGTCGCACGTGCAATGGTCCCTCGTAATGCCAGGGCTGTAACAAGGGCGAGGAGTAAGACCGAAATGACAGCCAACGAAATTTGGTTGACTTGTCCGGCAAGCACCCACAACAACCAAACGGCGGTTGCAGCAAGTGCAAAACCTAAGACAACGCGTAATGTTGCCATCCAAGAACCAGGCTTGGGCATGATCGCGACGAGGCTCGGACGTATTGCGATTGCAATGTAGGGCATGGCTAGACCGATGCCGAGGCTTGCAAAGACGGTGAGGATTTGGGCGGTTCCACCAGCCAACGCAAAGCCAACAGCGGTACCAATGAAAGGCGCCGAGCAGGGGGTTGCCAACAGCGTCGCTAAAGCGCCGGCCATGAATTCCCCCACAACACCTTGCCCGGCGTTGCTGGCCTGACCAGCCCAATTCGACAGGCGGGCTGGCAAGGCAATTTCAAAAAACCCCCAAAGATTGCAGGCAAACAAGGTCACAACTATGGCCATTGCAACAATAAAGATGGGTTGTTGGAATTGAATGCCCCAGCCGATTGTTTGTCCCGTGCTTTTTAAAGCAATGAGTATAACGGCCAAGCCGAGCATCGATATGATAATACCGGCAGCGGTCGCAAGAAAACTCAATCGTACGCGTTTTTCAGGTGCATCGCGGTGCTTGGCAAAAGACACAAGCTTGATGGATAGGACCGGCAAAACGCAGGGCATCATATTGAGGATCATTCCGCCTAGAATCGCGAATGCGATAATCTTGAGCTGGGTCGTGATGCTGTCGAAGTAGCTGACGGGTGCGCCCTCTTCGACAATTTTTGTTTGAACGACGGCATGTGTTCCATCGGTCATTGTTAAGGTCGCTGTTGAGCCGCCAAGACGATGGCCATCTGGCAACGCTTCGCTGACCGCTAGAATGAGTGTTGCTTTGCGTTTGTCGGGGCTGAACTGAACGACCGGTGCTTCGAATGAAACGTAAGGGTCGAATTCAGCATATACGTCAGGTTTGTTCATGGCGGCGTTGGCCGTCACATGAACTTCGATTGCAGGCAAGTCTGCATGTGTCGTGGCGATAGCGCGTGAAATTTCAAGCGCCGGCGTCGGACCTGATTTCGGGACGGCGTTGTGAAAGCGGTTGATGAGTTGAGCTGCTTCAGTATCTGGCGAAGCCGTGCCTGTTGGAAGGTTCAAGGTTAAATTCAAAGTTTGCGGAATACAGATTTTTTCACAAACGAGCACTTCAACCGTTGCGTTTAGCACAATACCGTCGCCAGGCTTGGCGACGCCAACCTCAATGGGCAGCACCACTTGCTCGCTATACCCAAACGTTTGAATGCCAAACAATTTGAATCTGAGTGGCGTTGGGTAGGACAGTGTCGCTTTTGAAAGGTTCTTGGATGCAGACCAATTTAGTCTTGGTGGCAGGCCTGCATCTCCAGGAGAACGCCAGTATGTTTTCCATCCGGGTTTGATTTTAAGTTCAAGCCCTGCAGGAATAGTCACAAGATCGCCTGAGCTATTGACGGAGGAAATCAGCCGACCTTCGATGTAACCGCCTTTGCCAACCTGCCATGCTCCAGTTGCCGCCTTGGCTGATGGCAGCAACACAAGTGTCGACGCTAAAATTATCGTCAATCGAACCAAGTAACCGATGACCTGGTGCGCGTGCAGATAAGGGATGGATTGGTCGTTCGACGATAAAGTTGCTGGCATAAGGTAAACTGTTTTAGACCTTCATAGTGGGCGCGCGAGCATAACTGATTGGCACAATAACGCGCAATTCACCGCCCATTCTAGCAGTTTCTCTCTCTCGCAATGATGATAAGTTGTTCACAGATGACAACACCTTGTTCACACAACTGTGTTCAAGCGCGTCGTCAAAGACCAAGCGGTTGGATTAAGTCAGACCTGGAGCCGCTTAGATGGTGAGAGAATGAGCCTTTGATATCGGCCCGCTATTAGCGGATGGCCAGGTCACGGTCTTGGTCGATAATTTTCAGTTGAACCGTATTGATCGGCACAAGTCTACCGATTAGGGCCTATCGATTCTGACAACTGGCTGAATTAACAGAACGGTCTGTCTTTTCTTCGTTCAAAGAATCTTCAGTGACGTTGTTCAGTCGATCCATGAGGAGCATCACCTGACTGCGCAAATCTGCAAGCTCTTCATTTGTCATCCTCAAACGCGATACCACACTGGCTTGTGCATGTGCTGCTTTTGGTTTCAGGTCGATCCCAGACTGTGTCAGCCAAACTTCGACTTCACGTTCATCTCGGGTTCCTCGACGACGTTCGACAATGCCGTCAGATTCTAAGCGCTTCATCAAGGGCGTCAGTGTTCCAGAATCTAGATGCAGGCGTCGGCCAACTTCAGAAATCGTCGAACCATCATTTTCCCACAGCACGACCAGTACAAGATACTGAGGATAAGTTATTCCCATAGGACCGAGGAAATCTCGAAAGGATTTTGTAACAGCGCGCGAGGCGGCATACAATGCAAAGCAAAGTTGGCTATCGAGCAGTAATTCTGCGAATTCAGGTTCCTGTGACACTGCTGTCTCGCTGTTATAAAGAATTAAAAAATATGACGTACAATAAAATCGCGCACTATTTAAATGTGCTCGTTGGAACTGAGACGTTCCGTTACGTCCAGAAGCTAATTAATGTTTCTGAACCAAACTTACTACCATGACTTTAGGTATATAAAAGCATTCTGATAGAATTATTTATACTCCTTTTCAGTTTCTGGTTTGCGATCGGGTATAGGTATTGTTTCAGCTCGCATTACGCCTCGGGCTTTTGGCGCAGGACTGAGTGTTTCAACTGGTGGCCCAGCACCGATAACTGCCGTGAAACGTTGCGGGGCAGGCATGCCAACAAACGGCATGTTTAGGGCCGCAATCTTCTTTTTCTTATTATGTTTGTTGTCAAACCGCTTTTGCATGAGCGCCTGAGCTTCTGGTTTGGGTTGCAAACCGCGTTTGGCGCGCAGGTGGACAACTTTGTAGCCACGCTTTTTTAGGGTTTTGAGAATGTGGGGCAAAGCTTTTTTTGTAACCGACTTGATGTCGTGAAACAGCACAATACCACCTTGTCGCTGTTCAATGCGATTGACGGTGAGGCTGACGAGATGACGCCAGTTTCTAATGAAGCTGTCATCGGAAACCACATCCACGGTGAACGTTGCAATGCCGCGTTCTTGCAGATGGTGCAGAAGCTTATTTGAATCACTCAAACCCGGAAAGCGAAAGAACGGGGCCACAGCCCCGCCGGTGGAGACAGAGATGGCGGCAAAACCATTTTCGATTTGCTCGACCGCTTTTTCAAATTTCATCCGTTTCAAGTTGAGTGGATGTGACCAGCTATGCCCACCAAGCGTGTGCCCGCGCCGAAGAATATCTTTAAGGGTTCTGGGGTAAGCCAACGCCATGCGTCCGACGGAAAAGAATGTAGCTTTGGTGCAAAACTGATCGAGCGTGTCGAGAATTGAATTGGTCACCTCTGGCAGCGGGCCATCGTCAAACGTCAATACGACTTCTTTGGGCCCCAGAAAGCTGTCTTCCTTTTCAAGCAAACTGATCGCGCCATAAAGTGGACCGGACTTGGTGTCGATTTCGACTATTCTTTCAACGCCGAGATCGGTTTGAGGATTGGCACAAGCCCCCCCAGCCCCAGCCGCAGCCGCTTTGGTCGCCAGAGCGCCAAGTAGACACATCAAGATCAGCAGCCGGAGACGGTGAACCATGTTCAACATCAGCTTTCTCTGCGGTTTGGGTCGAATTTGGTGCGATTGTCTTGCAAATCGTTGTTTGGGGCAACGGTTGCTTCGCCGCAGCGTTTAATTGTTGGTGTTGGTCAGCCTGTTGGCAACGGGTTCCCGTCCCCAATTCACCGGCTTACTTTTAGTTTTGCCAGAAGGGATTGTTGGCCAAGGAATTACGGGTCGCCGGCTCAGTTGTCGGGGCCTGTTTACGTGTTTTTTTTCTGTTACGTTTTTTTAGAGCACGTTTTTTCTTTGTTCCAGCTTGCTGGTCTGAATTGCGTGCATTGTCCAAACGCCGCTCATCTTCATCATGCCAAGGCAGGTCGGGGTTTTCTTTTCGTTTTTTGCGCCGCGGAACATAAGGTCCTTGGTTGATGAGCGGCTCGGCGACGAAATTTGTCTGCTGTGAGATGGGCCAGACAATAGACCGTGTTGAGAGGGGGCGCTCTTTGATCGCTTTCGCGATTTTTGCCAAGCTTCGTTTTGCAATTTTGTCGTAGGCAGTCAGTGTCGTCGTCTTTCCCTTGGCCACCAAGTGTACAACCTTATACCCCTTGGCGTGTAGCTTATCGAGTAGGCGTGCGATCCCGTTGGCTGTTGAGGTTTGGATGTCATGGAACAGTAGGATGCCTTTTCCGCGCGCTCTCAATGCTCTCAAGATTTGGCGTTCAACAACCGCACCACTTCGCGTTCTATAGTCGAAGGCGTCACCATCAATAGAAAACGTCGCAATGTTACGGCGGCCCAGATGGTCGATCATGCTTTTGGGATCGTTGAGATAAGGGAAGCGGAAGAAGGGGGCGACAGGGCGCCCAAGTGCTGCCGACACGGCACTGATGCCAAGTTCAATTTCTTTCTTGGCTCTGGCGGTGCTCAGGCGTCCGAGATTTTTGTGCGACCACGTATGCGTGCCAACGGTATGTCCGCGCCGGTCAATTTCGCGCACCATGGCTGGGTCGGAAACCGCCATGCGTCCAACCATAAAAAAGGTCGCCTTGGTGCAATGGGCTTCCAGCGCATTGAGAACTTTGAGGGTTTTACGGCGCAATGGACCATCGTCAAATGTCAGGACGACTTCACCGGGTTTCAGAAAGTCAATGGCTTTGTATTGTTGGTTGCCAAGTAGAATTCCATTGCGTGTATCGACTTCAATGGTTCGCGAAACACCCAGAACATTCTTGCGGCTTTCACAGGCTGCTTTCTGCGCGAGAGCAGGATGTGCAACCCAAGCTGTCATGCCCCAAATGGATACGAATAACGCCAAAACCGCACGGCGTAACACTGCTGTGATCATAGAGGTCTCCTGTCATCCATCTTTCATACAAGATGTGACATACAATTTGTCCGGGCATTCTCTGACTAAAACTTATACTAATCGTCGCGGCGGCCTTTGCCGCCTTTATTGTGGCCTGTCCGCGGATATATATATCTAACGTATTTTCGTTCTATCCAATCACTGCAAATCGGCGCAACGTGTGTGTGCCATTCGTCTGTGGCCGGGAGGCATCAGAAATCAGGCGGGATCTCGGTTGATCGGGGTATTTCAGGTAGCTGTATCTCGGACGTGTTCTAGCGGGAATATTGCTTGTCGATATAACAGAATAAAGCCAAGGCGGTGGGAAGTGGCGTAAAAATTCGAGCGGTGCGGCTGATGAGTGTGCTCGCAATGGAAAAACGCGATAACCGGATCAAATATATGTGAACCGGTAGGGGCTGAGATGACGGAAAACCCTCAACTGAGAGAAACCCAAGCGATTGTTGGCAGTGGCGCGACGCCGGGCGGAAATGTCGAGCTTGTTCGCGCCATCGCAGCCGCACTCGAACATGACAACAACAAGTCTGTTGTTGAATTGACTGAGACCCTGGCAACACCAGACCTTGCCGATGTGTTGGAAATTCTGGACACGTCTCAATGTGTTGCATTGGTCGAAGCCCTGGGGCCCAAATTCGATATCGAGGTGTTATCTGAACTTGACGAGGGCGTGCGCGACCAACTTTCTGAGGCACTGCCAAACGAATTCCTCGCCGTCGCGGCGGCCGAACTTGACACAGACGACGCTGTCTATCTGCTCGAAAATTTGCAGGAGAGCGATCGACAGGAAATCATCGAGCAGCTGCCAAGTGAAGACCGGGCTGCCGTTGAGCGCAACTTTGAATACGACGAGGATACCGCTGGCCGGTTGATGCAATCGGAGTTTGTCGCTGTTGCCCCCTTTTGGACGGTTGGGCAAGTGATTGACCACTTGCGCACGGCTGAAAACCTTCCCGAGATGTTTTCAGAAATTCTTATTGTTGATCCGACCTATCGTGTGTTGGGAGCGCTGGGGTTGTCGCAGCTGGTTCGAACGCAGCGTGATGTTGTCATGCAGGACATTATGAGTGCCGAGTTGCACACCGTCGTTGCAACACAGGACCAGGAAGAAGTGGCACGCGAATTTGAACGCTACGATTTGATCTCTGCGCCTGTTGTTGATGAAAATGGGCGACTGGTCGGCGTCATTACGGTTGATGACGTGGTCGACGTCATCCAGGAGGAGGCAGAAGAAGATATGCGCGCCTTGGCCGGCGTTGGTGACGAAAGCCTCGCCGATAGGGTCGCGTCCACGGTTGGCAGCCGGTTGCCATGGTTGGTTGTGAACCTGGCAACGGCGATTTTGGCCTCGCTGGTCATTAAGGCGTTTGATGCATCTATCGAACAAATGGTGGCGTTGGCAGTGTTGATGCCGATTGTTGCGTCAATGGGTGGGAACGCTGGAACGCAAACAATGACAGTGACAGTGCGTGCCTTGGCAACGAATAAGCTTGGTCGCTTAAACGCACCACGTGTGATTATGCGTGAAACGATTGTTGGTATTGTGAATGGTGTTTTGTTGTCCATCATTATGGCACTGGTGACGTATGTTTGGTTCGGATCTCAAATGCTCGGCCTGGTGATTGCTGTTGCGATGGTGTTCAATTTGTTTTGCGCCGCACTGGCGGGCATCCTCATTCCGCTGTTGATGGATTGGCTTGATAAAGATCCAGCTCCTGCGTCGGGTGTGTTGGTGACAACAGTGACGGATGTCGTCGGCTTTTTCGCATTCCTTGGACTTGCAGCTTTGTGGATTGGATAGCAGCAATGAGTGAAGCGTGTGGCGGCGAAAAGACCGTGAGTGTTTCAGGTCAGGCAGAAGGATTGGTTATTCGCACACTGCAAGCTGATGACAAAGCGCGTTGGCAGGCGTTGTTCAAAGCCTACGTTGCCTTTTACGGTGCGACCGTCACAAATGATGTTGTTGAGGAAACCTGGCAACGCTTATTGGCCAACACGGACAATATGATCGGATTGGTTGGAGAGATGCCGTCACGTTCAATTGACGGCGGCTTTGATATTGTCGGTATTGTTCATGCCGTGATCCATGCCTCAACGTGGACGAAACAGTCTTATTGTTATCTCGAAGATTTGTACGTTGACAAACAGGTCCGCAGAGCTGGTATTGGGCAAGCACTGATCGAGGCGATATTCGCCGAAGCTGACAAACGAAACTGTACGCGGACCTACTGGGTCACCAAAGAAGATAACGTCGAAGCCCGCGCTCTTTATGATCGCTTGGCCGAGCGGTCTCCGTTTGTTCAATACCGCCGCAAACAGTCTTAAATTTCAGAAGTGAGCTGAGCGTTCGCTTCAAGCTGTGGAACACTTCGACTTTACCGGACGACATGCCGAATCGTCACTTGTCCTTTTCCCTCTCTCCAGCGACTGTAGGCAAAGATTCTTTCAGACGCGTGTTATTTGCCGACCTGCAAAAGCTTTGTCTTGGGGGCATTTCGGCAATTTATCTTTATTTTGAGACGGGGCATTTTGGGGATGATCGAGCCGTATAAGGGTATCGGGGAAACCGTATCGGGTCGGCGCAGTTTTGAGCGGCTGGACATCCATGAGCGTGTTGTTTCAACCGGTCCGCGGACAATTCCTATCGATGAAATCGCAAGCCTGTCTGTTGGTGTCGATGATCATTGGCCAACCAAAATGATCCTTTTGGCCTCAGGTGTATTGGTCGGTCTTGGCGCGTTTGTGTATCCGCTGCTTGCCATCCTTTCTCTTGTTCTCATTGTTTCGGCCGTTTTTGTTCGCTCAACCCAATCTCTCGTGATTGTGACAAGCGACGGTACGAAAACATTTTTCACAAGTCCGCATCGAGATTTGCTTGATGAGGCGCACGCCTACTTGTCGGAAAAGATCAATGCCGGTGACGTTGTCGAGACCGAAAGCTTCGATTTTGCTCCACTCGTCAAATCCCAAGCTGTCGCGACTGAACCACCTAATGACCAACCGGTAGAGAACGGTGGCGGCGTTGTGGCTTCAGGCTTTGAACCTATGACGGCGCCTGTTGCACAAGCTCAAAGACCAATGGTGAATCCTGCCCGAAGCGAACCGCCGCCGATAACCGAGCATCCCCCCGTCGTGGGCCCGTCGGCCGGAGCTGCGCCAAACGCGGGCCCGCCACCGATCCAAACACCAGCGCAGCAACAGCCGCCATCAATGCAATTTGAGATGAACCAGGGCGGCAAAAGTTCTGCTCTGCCAGCAACAGAGCCTGCGTCCGTTGCTACACCACCACCTCAGCCTGCCAACAGAACACCGTCTGGTGGCGGCTTGCTTCACACCGTCACGGGACCCCAGCCCGTGGATACTCGCGACGAGGTGCCGGTCTCCGTTAAGCCGACAGCAGTAACAGGACATCACGTCGATTACTCGTCTGTGTTGATCCAGGTTACGGATCTCAATCGGTTCTATGCCAAAACTCCTGACACGAAACATATTGAAGAGCGTTTGTCAGAGATGGAAGTTTTGATGCGGTCGGGCACGCCAAATCCAGAAGGGCAAGAACGCATCCGCGTCCTTTGCGATGAGTTGAGTACGATTTTACAAGTTTACCCAACCATGGTGCAGTTGTTCGACACCATCATAGGTCTAACGCAGCAGCGTGCCGCTTAATTTTATCTTGCTAAGAAAAAAGATAATATAGGATTGTTGGCGGCGGCCCCGGCAGAGTGGATCTTTGGGCCTTTTCGCTGCATTTCTCTGGACCCTCGCAAGAGGCCGAGCCAATTAGCTCGTTGGAACATCCAGGCGGCGGGTGAGGTTTTCGAACTCTCGACGCAGTTCTTCGTTTTTGAAGATTTGATCGAATGTCGGTGCTTCAAGCTTTTGTATGGCTTCGAAAGAGGCGGCACTGTCTCGCATGAGGTTGCGCAGTTGAAAACTCGCTTCAACGGTCTCAAAGGTATTGTCGGCGATATTCAGGTCATGAGTGGCCCGACGTCGGGCGCGAGCGATTTGTTCGCGTTGTTGGCGTAGATATTTGCGATAGGCGGAAGCCGCTTTGGCGGCAATCTTTTGGCTTTCGGCGTTTGACTTGAGCGCCCGGCGCTGGTCTGGCCGGTTGGTTGCGCGCAAAAGTTTTGAGGTTCGCCGACTGGCGGCTTTGATATCGCCCAGAATGGCCTGAAGTTTGGGTAAGTAAACGGTATCGATTTTCGCAATGGTGGCATCTTGCGCGTGTACCAACAATGCAAACAACGCGGCGTGCATTGCAAAGTATTTACGCGCGGCTTTCATGTTGTCGCCCGTTGCAGCCATCAGCTTTCCAAGCTGGGAATCAATTACTTTTGCGGCATTGAAAACGGCAACTAGGCGTACGAGATCACCTGACAATACGCTGTCGAGAAGCAGATCGACTTGATCGGGTTCCAAGTCAATTCCAGCCTTTCGTAACGCCTCGCTAATTTCAATCTTTGCAGATGCGATTTCCTGACGGTTTGTTTCAATGCGTTTTTTGGCCTCTTCGATATCGTTGGCGAGGCTTTCTGTCGTGTCTGACCAAACGCCTGGCAGCACTCCCTCTTCCGGCGCCGTGAGCTGTTTTTCCTTTAATTCGACGATGCGATCTTCAAGATCGCGAATATTGCGCCTGAGACCTTCGACGCGTTTTTGAACATCAACGACGGGGACGTCGGTCACGATGGCTAACGCGGCATTGAGCAAGGTCTTGACTTTTGCTTCGCGGTCCTCGCGGGTTTCTGTCCAAACCGGTGGGACGAGGAAGTCATCGCGGCGCGGTAGTTTCTTGGCGTCTGTGCGGTTGTTAGCGGTATCTTTTAAAACCGCATCGATGGCCTGCATGAGCTCGCGGGCCTGTTTGAACGATTTGTCGTCGGCACGTGGATCTTTCGTCGGATCACCAGCCGCGGCTTCAAGTGTGGTGTCGGGTGTTTGTTTCCCGTTCGACGTATCGGCTTGTGCAATGAGCTCAGCAATGCCGTCGCGAAAGCGTGTTTGTGCAATGGCTGGTGTTATTGACTCCCACACGAGTGCTGCCACACAAATTGTCAATGTGAGGGTGGTGACAATTGAAGGCGTGCTCGAAACAGCAGTGTCAACTGCTGAACGCGGCGTGTTTCGTCTGTTCGGTGCCAACTTTCTCATAAGCGATCACAAAGCCTTAAAATCGGGCAAATCAATGGTCAGTGTTCGCCATCAAACGTCGTTCACTTTCTCGCTGGAACGGATAATCAGCGAAATTAGCGGATCGTTAATCTGGCGCGCGTCCGTCAGACGGGTCAAATGGGTCAACTCTTGCGAAATTTGTGCCGAAACGCGAATGGCGGGATTGGGAAATTTGGCCATTTTAAGGGGGCTGTCGTCCTCAACGGTATCAAGCGCTAAGGCAAAACGCAGGCCCTTTGCCGTAATGTCTAAGACCGCGAACGGGTTGGGGTTGGCGAATGTAATCGCGAAATTTGTCGGGTGGAAGGTGACTGAGGGTAAGGCACTTTTGATTTCTTGGACGAGGTATTGGGCCAAGGGACGGTAAGCTTTGGCTTGGTTGAGCGTGGTCTCCAACGCACCTTGATCTGGTGGAGCAAGCTGAGATGGAGTGAGAGTGTCATGTTGGTGGCGGTGCTCAGTTTCCTGTGTCGTGGTGTTTTCAGCGCCCGTTGTTGTCTGTGCGCCCGCGTTAGTTGGGGTTAATGCCCCGCGGTTTGCTGGCACTTTTGTTGATTGGCGTGTTTGATTTGGTTTGCCGGGCGGTGGTGCAACGAGGTCATCATCTTCGATGTAAATCGGCCGTCCGTCGTTGTGATGAATACGTTCCAGCCAAGAGGCTTTGGAAAACGTAAAGCCCTGACTTCGCAACCAATCGATGATGTCGTTGCGTTCGCTGTGCTGACTGGTGTCGATTGCAGCCATCCACGCCGCCAGGTCCCGTCCGGTATCGCCCGACAGGTTGGCAATGAATTCACGTTCTTTGGCTATGTCGTCGTTGGACATGAACCGAACGAACCCCGCAGTTTTTTCTCCATTCGATCACTGGTTGGCTAAGGCACGATCCATCACAGTGTTAGACAATGTTTTAGAACAAACGTCGCGTCGAGTCGCGATAGCTTCGCCATTCGTCCCCAAACCGCCTCTCGAGATGGCGTTCTTCGGGTAAAATTGCAAGCCAAATGATCAATGGAATGAAGGCGGCCGATGCCAACGAGAACCACAAATTTGTCGTCAGAACGCTCACGCCAAAGAGTATCAGTGTGTCACCGAGATAAATTGGGTTTCGGCGTAAGGCATAGGGACCGCTTGTCACAAGATTGCTTGCCCCGTCATCGGGTCGGACCGTCGTGTTATGGCGATGCAGGGTGATGCCAGACCAAATAACAAGCCCAAGCCCTGCAAGTGCCAGCAACCAACCTACGATCCGGGCCGCCGTATCATCCAATCCTGGCCAAGGCAGCGGCGCATGACGACCAAGACCAATCGCGGCGGCGCATAAAACAACCAGTAGTATAGGTGGCCAAGGAATACCTGTTGGGCGCTCTTTCGGTGTCGGAGTTTGTGTCGGGCTCATTTTGTGTGCTTTGTTTTGACCTGATTGAAACGTTAGGAATGGTGACGATCGCTGGCAAACGCAACATTGGGCCGAACATTACATGTTATTTTATCTGAGTGCGATTTTTGGACTGGTTGCCCGCCCATCTGCGCTTTTGATGTTGGCGTTGATCATCGGGTTGATCTTTACGTTTTGGCGACCAAAGGCAAATTGGCCACGGCGTCTGGCATTGACGGCTGCCATCATGGTGCTGGCGTGTGGAATTTTGCCAATTGGAAATGCATTGATGCTGCCGTTGGAAAACCGTTTTTCTGAGCCTAAACCTGCAGACCTGACAGGTTCTGTTCGCGGACTTATATTATTGGGTGGGTTTGAGGATGGCTGGGTGACGGCGGGGCGCCCGGGGTTGGCATTAAATGAAGCCGCTGAACGTCTAACGGAAGGCGTGCGCTGGGCTAAAAAATTCCCCAATGCGAAAGTTGTATTCACAGGGGGCGTTGCAGAATTTATCGCAAGTCACAATGGTGCAGCTGGCCCTGTCGGGCAGTATCTGACGGATATGAACATCGCTTCAGATCGCATTTTGTTGGAACCATCCGCACGCAATACGTATGAAAACGCAATGAAAACACGCGATCTCGTTCAGCCTGCCAGGGGGCAAAAATGGCTTTTGATTACGTCGGCCTATCACATGCCCCGCTCCATTGGAATATTTCGACGTGCAGGGTTTGATGTGATCGCGGTGCCGGTTGATTTTCGCACGCGTGGTCAAGGTGATTTAACGCGGACGTTTAAGAGCATTCCGGCTGGATTGGCGCGAACAGATGTTGCGGTACGTGAGTGGTTAGGTCTTTTGGGATATTGGCTGATGGGGCGAACCGCTGACATGTTGCCAGGGCCCTAATATTGCAAAAAACGGCCGTTGCAAAAAAGGTGAGGTATTGCGCCAAGGCGTGGGTGAAGGCAAATACCTAATTTTTTGATGGTGTCGGTGTTGGGCCTGTTGCACTGGTCTGCAACTCGCGTTCGAGATCAAAAGTTTTGCAGTTTTTTGCAGCCAATCGGGCGTTGTAAGCTTCCAGTTGTTGACGCGCGATTGAATATTCACCGGTAGGGTCGGTTTCTTTCTTTGTCCCACCGAAAATGGATGTGACCGCCGACTGTAAGCCACGCGACATCGAGGTTGTTTTTGATTGGTTGGCACGGTCGCGATATTCAAGCAATCGCACCTGCATGCGCCCGGTGAGTTGACGACAGCTCAGGTCGTCGTCTGTTGGCGTGCCTGTCACATTTGCCGCTGGTGTTTCAATCGAAGTGGTCGATGACGCGCAACCTGAAAGGGGCAAGGCCAGAACAATTGCAATGAAGCTGAAAAATTTAATGGGTTGCGTCATATCAAGTGTGTTGGACCGCTGAAAACTGGCCGTAGTGAGGCGACCAGTTTGCCTGGCCGTCGTTTATGGCTGGGGGAGTAATTTTCTTGCATCGAATTTTGTGTTCATATTCGTGCACAAATTTGGGCAATAGTATCAAAGTGTGAGAGCTAAGTCCCGTGTTAGGCTTGCAATAGTTGGGGATCGGCTGTTTGTATCATGGCTGGGGTATCTTCAATTGGGGCATCTTTCAGCATACTTGGTGCCTTAAAGGTGACGCAGAGGACAAACACTTGTAATGGGCATTAAAGTTCACGTCGATGGCAGATGAAACGTTGCCATCACTTGTAACCGGTCAATGAGGAGATGATACGTTTGAATATTCAGATTGGTAAACGGTTTGCATTTTTTGTCGGTGCCATTGGTTGGTTCGTTGTTGGCATGGCTTTGACATCAACAGCAAGGGCGGCTGAAAACGCTAATCTCGAATGCACATTTACCACGGGAATATCTGGCAGTTATGATGATGGCGCGTTTGCCTCTGAAACCGCTGCAGCTCTTTCATTCCAGGTGCACGATATTGACGTAAAAAAGCAAACTGCAACTTTGGTCAAGAAAACTGGCGCCAAAGGCAGGCAGGTTCGGATTGTCCGAGCGATTAATGCCAATCACTTTCTTGAAGTCGTCAATGAAGGTTTTTTGAATATCACGACCATTTACGATGTTGATCCAAAAACAAAGGCGCACCCAGCTGTGCATTCTCGCCATTTTGGTGTTCTCGGCCAGCCCTTGTTCGCGCAATATGCCGGAACATGTAAAAACCTCTAAGCAGCAACTTCGGTCGACTTATTGAATGACAATTCATCTCGTAAAATTGTGTGTCGGTGCCCAATCCGTTGAGGATCTTGAGGCGTGGCAAGAATCACGGCTTGCGGAGCGCAAGCGAAAGGGTCAAAAATCCAAACTCTTCCACACCACCCACCAGACACCCAAACGAGAGGTTGAGTTGCTCGCCGGTGGGTCGCTTTATTGGGTGATCAAAGGCGTCATCACTGTGCGCCAAAAACTATTAGCCTTAGAGCAAGGGCAAAAAGACAACGGTGCAAAGTGTTGTCTGTTGGTGCTGGACCCTGAACTGGTGTTGGTGCGTCCTGTGCCAAGGCGGGCTTTTCAAGGTTGGCGGTATTTGGCGGATGAAGATGCCCCAGAAGATATCACGGGCCTTCGGGCAAAGGGGACGAAGGACATGCCGCTTAAAATGCGCCGGGAACTTGCAGAACTGGGACTGTTGTAACTGTGACGTCATCGCGCAAAACCGACAATCACTTAGGATTCACGATCACTGAGGTCATGGCCAAGATGCCTCATATGGTTGCGTTCATCGGGCCAGAGGCCATTGAACGCGAGCAAGGTCATGCGTTTCAAGCCCGACTTGGCGCCAACGAATCCGGTTTTGGTCCATCACCGCGCGTGTTGGACGCGATGCGTCAAGCTGTTGGGCAAACCTGGATGTATGGCGATCCTGAAAACTATGACTTGCGCGCGGCCATTGCACGCCATCATGGGCTCGCCATCGATCAGGTTGTCGTCGGTGAGGGGATCGACGGTTTGTTAGGTTTGGCCGCCAAGATTGCCATAGAGCCTGGAACGGTTGTTGTGACGTCGGACGGCGGATATCCGACATTCAATTTTCATGTACTTGCCAATGGTGGGCGTTTGGTCAAGGTCGCCTATCGTGATGACAAAGAAGACTTAGAGGCTTTGTTAGAGGCAGCAAGGCGTGAAAAAGCCGGTGTTATTTATGTTGCCAATCCCGACAATCCGATGGGTACGGTTTGGGACCAGAAAGCAGTCGACGATTTTCTCTCTCAAGTTCCACAGACAACGTTGGTGTTATGGGATGAAGCCTATGCTGATACAGCCGACGCCGGCGTCATAGCGCCGATGGTTGCTAATCCACCAGCCAATGTCATACGCTTTCGCACATTTTCCAAAGCTTACGGTATGGCGGGCGCGCGGGTTGGCTATGGCGTCGGAGTGTCCGACGTTGTCAGTTTGCTCAATCGCGTTCGCAATGATTTCGGCATTAACCGGGTCGGACAGATTGGAGCGCTGGCGGCTTTGCAAGATCAAGACTATTTGCATGACGTCACAGCCAGGATTGCCAGCGCTCGCCAGCGCTTAAGCGCAATTGCAAAAGACAACAATTTTGTGGCACTTGCCTCGGCGACAAACTTTGTTGCGATCGATTGTGGGCGTGATGGGGCTTATGCAATGGCGATTATGCAAGAGGTGCTGTCGCGTGATGTCTTTATTCGCAAACCCTCTGGTGCTGGGATTGATCGCTGTATTCGCGTCAGTGTTGGGCCAGATGAAGACTTGGAGATGTTTGCCCAGGCGCTGCGTGATGCGATCGGTGCCGTCGGATAGGTCGAGAGCTTAAGTCTTGGGCCAGGTTTTCAAACTGCTGGGTTTAAAACGCCATTCCGGTGTGATGAGGTCGCCATCGAATGCCGCGTTATACCAAGGCGAGCCGTTCGCGTTGGATGGGTTCTTTAAAACGTGGATATCTTGTGCTGGCATAAAACTTTGCAGCAAAAGAAAACGTCTTTCGCCCGTTTGTGGATTGTAAACAACATCGCCAACCAGCACCGCATGTCCGGGAAAGCCACCTTTGATGAAAACATCGCCGGAGCGAAGCTTGGCCAACGCAACTGGTTTTAATTCCTTGGCGAGTGAGTATGTGCCTGCATAAGCAAAAATTTGAATCATGTAGCGGCGAAACGATTTGTAACTGGCATCAGGTCTGGCGCGCCGTCGCCACCTTTTGCCAGATTCAGAAGGTCGGTCTCCGCGTGCCCAACGCGAAAAAGCAACATGACCGCCACCGGTGTAATTAAAGCCAATGTCAGATTTGCGTTTCTTACTCCAAAGATATTCCGCTCTTAGCCGCATCACCGCGTCGGCGCATTGTTGAAGATCTCGTTTGCCAACATCAATATCGACAACACCAACATGGGCATCCTGGCGCCATTTTTTTGCTCCGGTGTGGAGCATGACGGGAGCGCCGGCCGGCTTCATTGGAAGGCCGCGCAACCAGGCAGCAAAGCTGTCCTCACCAACCGGCAGTCGTTGAAACCCGATTGGTGGGGGAATTTGTTGGGACAAGGCCTCGAACGACGATTGTGGTGACGACGTTGTTTGTGCTGCCCGCCATGGATAACGTGTCTGTCCAGCGACTGCATTTGATGCGCCAATAAGTCCAACGACAATTAAGATTGTGAGGTGCGTGAGCATAACGAGCGCTGGCAAGCGGCTCACGGGTGCGGGCCGCAATTTTCGTTCGCTGCGGTGCGAGGTTTCGAAGGCTGAGAGAAAGTGCATGTGATCTCGTCGGTGTTGAAAGATTGGGCATAAAAACAGCGACTTTCGGCGAATTTTTGATGTGATTTGGACGAATGGTATGTGGGTGAGCGGATGAATTGTCTTGAGGCCCTGTAATTTAAGGGATACGGGTCGGGAGTAGGAAGGGGAATCAAATGTCACTGCGGTTGATGGTTTGGTGTTTGCCATTGGTGTTGTTGTGCAGCGGTTGCGCAACAATCGTCGAGGGAACGGATCAAGTGGTTGCAATAAAATCGAATCCGGACGGCGCAAAATGTGATTTGCGTCGCGATGGTCAGGCACTGGCAACTGTTGAAAAAACTCCTGAGCACGTAACGGTTAGCAAAAGTAAAAACGACATACATGTCACGTGCAACAAGGATGGCATTGGTGAGACTACGGCTGTCTTGCGGTCATCAATCAATCCGATGGTTGGTGGTAATTTACTCATTGGTGGCGTGATTGGTGGTGCCGTTGATGCCGCATCCGGGGCAATGAACGAGTATCCAAAAGAGTTCAATGTCGTGTTTCCGCGCGATAGCGGCACAACTCCGGCTTCGAGACCGAAACCAGAAGGACCTCCAGTAAGTTAGGCTCTCTCATATTTAAATAGTAATTTCTGTTTTGCTGCCTGATGGTTCAGTCGATTGCGTGGCTTTTTGCCCGGTCGAGGCTTCAGTGTAGCGTTCTTATTGAAATTCGAATTCTGCGAAGCGTTCCGCTGGCGACTCCCTAAATCGATGTAGCGTCGGTCCACCTAGCCATACCCACAC
Source organism: Hyphomicrobiaceae bacterium (assembly GCA_050633705.1). GTDB lineage: Bacteria > Pseudomonadota > Alphaproteobacteria > Rhizobiales > Hyphomicrobiaceae > JAJFHI01. Next base: position 145,210 of record JBOEGZ010000001.1, read on the forward strand.
ATGATAAAACCCGGTTAGCTCTTTAGGCCAACCGGGCTTTGTGCAGGAAACGTCATCTTTTTGTTTGTCGGAGATGGCTGTTGGACCATTGGGGTCACCATCATAGGAGCTTTGACGTCTGGGGCGCGTAATCGCAGCTCCCTGCAAAGACCGGGGGTGACAGGTTATGATCGCGGCTGCTTGTTTCTCCCTTGGTGATGACGTGCGCTGACACTGTCAGTGATGACGCGGATCCGAACCGAGACTTACAAATCTGACGCCCAACCTTTACTTTTTTCTTCACCTTGGTATCAGGTAAATTATAAGTAAGAGAAAGTATTCAGGTCCTTTCAAAACCCGAAAAATCAGAATCGGAAAGTTTCCGATAAGACACGCGTTGCAATTTCAAATTTTCTATTTCTGCCACAGTCTTGTTGAACTGTATTCAGCAAGTTTATGACAGCGATACATCTGCTGGCGGACCCATTTTTTTAGACCTCCTTTGCATTTGTACTTGTAGTGTGCGCCTGGACTTTCAAACTGTCAATGCTCTTTTGGCGCAATTTTTTTTAAGCTGGCGTCGACAGCTTGCGTGCAGCGCGATATCCGCAGTCGATTTTTTGTGTTTGGTTAACCAAATGCAAATCTCGCATTTCTATTGTTTTCAAACTCTTGAACGTACTGCGCTGTGCGGTTGGCAAGCGGGTCTCGAGCGGGGTTGATTGTGCGGGCGGTTTTAGAATTCTTTTCAGTTCTGGCGCTTGGCTTGATTGCGGCGATCGTCGTTGCAACAAGTGTGTCGAGCCCTGCCTTGCAACAGGCCGTTGGCGGGAGTGTCGATGCGGCCTTTAAGCTCGATTATCCATCGTTGGTGCTGGGGCTGGTGCTTGGGTCACTGATGGCAACACTGGCGCGCATTGGCTGGGCCGATCTGCCGTGGCGGATTGCCAATTGGCTGGTTGCAAATTCGCTTAATTTCGTTGTCTTTGCTTGCGGTGTCATCTGTGCCGCCGTCATCATCATGTATTAATGCAAAAAAGCCCGGAGCTTGCCAGCTCCAGGCTTTCTTTCAATTGTGCTTTGTCCGTCGACTAGACGGAGTAGTACATATCGAATTCCACTGGGTGTGGTGTGATTTCGTAGCGCATGTTTTCTTCCATACGCAATTCGATGTAAGCCGAGATCATCTCGTCAGTCATCACGCCACCGGCTTTCAAGAATTCGCGATCCTTGTCGAGGCTTTCGAGAGCTTCGCGTAAAGAGCCAGCAACGGTTGGGATCTGAGACAGCTCTTCGGCTGGCAGATCGTACAAGTTCTTGTCCATGGCTTCGCCTGGATCCAGCTTGTTGGTGATGCCATCGAGACCAGCCATCAACATCGCTGTGAATGCGAGGTATGGGTTGGCAGATGGATCTGGGAAGCGAACTTCGAAACGTTTTGCTTTTGGACTTGTCACATGCGGAATGCGGCAAGAAGCGGAACGGTTTCTTGAAGAGTAAGCCAAAAGCACTGGCGCTTCGTAGCCTGGAACCAAACGCTTGTAGGAGTTGGTTGATGGGTTTGTGAAGGCGTTCAGAGCCTTCGCGTGCTTCAAGATGCCTGCAATGTAATGCAGGGCAGTGTCGGAAAGGCCGGCATATTTGTCACCCGCAAATACAGGGGTTGAGCCGTTCCAAATCGACTGGTGAACGTGCATACCAGAGCCGTTGTCGCCAAATACAGGTTTTGGCATGAAGGTCGCCGACTTGCCGTAAGCCTGGGCGACGGAGTGAACAACGTACTTGTAGATTTGTAGTTGGTCGGCGCTTTGGATCAATGGGGCGAATTTGATGCCAAGTTCGTGCTGGGCTGCGGCAACTTCGTGGTGATGCTTTTCAACCGTCACACCCATCTCGGCCATGACAGACAGCATCTCAGAGCGGATATCTTGTGCGCTGTCGATTGGCGGAACTGGGAAGTAGCCACCTTTCATGCGTGGCCGGTGGCCAAGGTTGCCCATCTCATATTCTGTGCTTGAGTTTACGGGTAACTCGGAGGAGTCGACTTGGAAGCCTGTGCTGTAAGGGTCGGCTTCGAATTTTACATCATCAAAAATGAAAAACTCGGCCTCTGGCCCAAAGAACACCTGGTCGCCGACGCCCAATGAACTCATGTAAGCTTCAGCTTTTTTCGCGATCGAACGAGGGTCGCGTTCGTAAGCGGCACCTGTTGATGGCTCGAGCACGTCGCAGAACAACGCCAATGTTGTTTGCGCGAAGAATGGGTCAATGTGTGCCGAGGATGGGTCGGCCATCAGCATCATGTCCGATGCTTCAATGCTTTTCCAGCCAGCGATGGAAGAACCATCAAATGCGTATCCGTCTGTAAACAGAGACTCGTCAACACAACTCACGTCCGCGGTGACGTGTTGCATTTTGCCTCTGGTGTCTGTGAAACGCAGATCGACAAACTTGACGTCCTTGTCTTTGAGCATTTGGACGACATCACTAGGAGTTTTCATAAGAGTTCCCTTGTATTACGTACGACAATTTTGTTGTTGTGAATTATCAATCAAGTGGGCGCGTTGCCCACTCGATGAATTACACAGCTTCCGCGCCCGTTTCCCCCGTGCGGATCCGGATCACGTCTTCTACAGAGGTGATGAAAATCTTTCCATCACCAATACGCCCGGTTTGGGCAGCTTTCTGAATTGCTTCGAGAGCCTTGTCCGCCATATCGTCGGACAGAACAATCTCCACTTTCACTTTCGGTAAAAAGTCCACGACATATTCAGCGCCTCGGTAAAGTTCCGTATGGCCTTTTTGGCGGCCGAACCCTTTGGCCTCAATGACAGTGATGCCTTGAAGACCGATATCTTGAAGCGCCTCCTTAACTTCATCGAGTTTGAAAGGTTTTATGATCGCTTCGATTTTCTTCATGTCGCCGTTGTGCCTCCGACATTGGTGATTGGTTTTGGCCTTAGCTTGGACCAGCCAGCATTTCCCGAGCCCAGCTACTAGCACAGCCTATGCCAATTGGTGAACAAATCATTTAATTCAATAAAATCAACAAGATGTGTTAAAGTTGGGAGAAAATTGCGGCCTCTTGCGCGAAGGTTGTGCCTAAAAATTAGGCATGAAGATTAATTGTTGGTCACAGGGAGCCTCAATTTTCGGCAAATGACTTTGCTTTGCATCACGTCCCACGTTGCCGGATTGGGCTAACTTGAGAAGGTCATAAGCCTAAGTGTTGCAGAGGACCGATGAGCGAAAGTCATAAATTGCCGTCAACAGGTTTGGAGTTGATGACCAATGTTGAGATGGGTCGGGCTGATCAGTTAGCGGCCACGAAGTTCGACGTTTGCGGTCAGTTCCTGATGGAAAACGCTGGATGCGTGGTTGCCGATTGCGCTGAAACATTGATTGCTCCGGCAGATCGCATTTGTGTCTTATGTGGTCCAGGCAACAATGGTGGTGACGGTTTTGTGGCCGCCCGATTGCTCCTGGATCGAGGCTACCACGTGCAGTTGGCTCTGCTGGGTGATCGTGAAAATTTGACCAGCGATGCGGCGGCAATGGCGCCCCGTTGGCGTGGAAAAACGCATCGTTGTGATACGAGCTTTCTGCAAAGCGACGCCTTCCAAGCCAGCGATCTGCTCATCGATGGCTTGTTTGGTGCCGGGCTTGGGCGTGCTTTTGATCAAGCCACTGATGCCATCGTGGCGGGCGTTAATCAACATCGCGCACCGGTGTTGAGCATTGACGTTCCAAGCGGTGTCAATGGCAGCACCGGTTACGCGTTGCCCAATGCCATTGTGGCAACCAAGACAGTGACGTTTTTTCGCTTAAAGCCAGGACATCTGTTGCTGCCCGGTCGCGATCTTTGCGGGCAAACTGTCGTCCGCAATATTGGTATTCCCGCCAGAGTGCTGGAAGACATTCCGGTTGCGGCGTTTGTAAATGCGCCGCAACTTTGGGCGGATGAATTTCCCGTTCTTGGTCGCCCCGCACACAAGTATCATCGTGGACATAGCGTTGTCGTTTCTGGTGGCGCCGCCAACACAGGTGCCGCGCGTTTGGCGGCGCGCGGTGCATTGCGCGTCGGTTCCGGCTTGGTGACCGTTGCCAGTCCACGATCAGCCGTTCTTGTTAACGCAGCGTCTCTGACAGCCATCATGGTCGAGGGTTTCGAGCCCCCTGATGGTTTGGCAGATGTGTTGTCAGATCCTCGATGCAACGCCATTTTGATTGGCCCGGGCGCCGGCGTTGGGGCCAAAACCCGTGCGATGGTGAAACATGTGCTCGCCAGTCCCGTTGCCAATGTTGTTTTGGATGCTGATGCCTTGACCTCTTTTGAGCAGGAGCCAGACGTTTTGTTTGCAATGATCAAAGCGCGCAAACGTCAAACGGTTTTGACACCACACGCAGGCGAGTTTTCTCGGTTGTTTCCTACAACACAAGTTGATGACATTGATGCATCAAGCAAATTGCAACAGGCGCGGGGCGCTGCGCAAAAGAGTGGGGCTGTCATTGTTTTGAAAGGCGCAGATACAGTGATCGCCGCGCCAGATGGAAAGGCTGCAATAAATTCCAACGCACCGGCTTGGCTGGCGACAGCAGGTTCAGGCGATGTGCTGGCCGGTTTTATAACCGGATTGTTGGCGCAAGGTATGCCGGCGTGGAAAGCTGGCGCGGCCGGTGTTTGGCTGCACGGCGCGGCAGCAAATGCGTTTGGCGTGGGGTTGATCGCAGAAGATTTGCCAGAGATCTTACCGCAAGTTTTAAGTGCGAACAGCGCTTTGCTTGCGAAGTAAATTCGTCTTGGCGATCTTCGGTTGTGCCGGTCACAATTTGTTATGTCCGCTTTCGCTCTGTTTGTTTGAGTGCGGTGTCGGTTGCCAGGAAGGCTGCAATTTCCGGTGTCGGTTCTGGGCTTGTGGCCTCAACACCAATGGACTCCATCAACGTTGAGATTGGTGAAAAAGCGCGCTTTCGTCGGTCATATAAACCGCCCTTGAACAAGGCTTGCGCTGCAACTTGTCCATTCTTGGGTCCACCTTCCACAGCGAAAATTTGTTCGATGACGACGGTTTTGTCGTCCCAGGCGACGATTTTTGAGCGCAACATGATGCGGTCTGCCAAGCGTAATTCCCGGCGGTAGCGTATGGCTACGGCGCTGGCAATTGGCGTCAACCTGTTGCGCAACATGATCCGCCATAGGCCGCTGGAAAATAGGATGTCGAGGCGGCCAAGATCCATCAGCGTCAAATAGCGACCGTTGTTCATGTGTAAACTGATGTCGAGATCGGTTGGCAAAACACGAAATCGAAGTCTTGAGGTTTCTATGGGTAACTCAAGTCGTGGGCGCCATGGCAGGGTCATGAAGTAGATAATAATGCGAATCCACAGGTTCATCAGGTGCTCCGCAGATGGTTTCGTGCTCAATTCACAATAGGCCTGATGGCAAATGATGAAAGGTGTGGCTTGGTCACACCCGCAGGTTGTTTGAGACTGTGTTAAGCTCTCACGGTCGTTTCGTGGTGTGAACGTTTGATGTATTGCATCTGATCTATTGCAACGAAAGATTTCGAGGTAACATTTGCGTGTGGGGTTCGTGCCAATCTTTGGCTTAGGCGAGTTCCAGATCGAACAATTTGATGCTAAGCAGCACCTCAGACCATTGCGGTCTGATGCGGACTTTAAGGGCCTGAACTGTCATGACGTTGCCAGCATTGTTAAATTCGAAAACAACAGGCCGCATGCGCGCGCGCGCTGTCGTCCTTGTTGTGCTCAGTGTTGCAATTTGTTTGGCCACTGTTGGTTCAGGCGTTGCCATGGCGGATTCGAAATCTGCGCGTGTGAAGGCGGCAGCGGCTTTGTTGCGGGGTGACTTTCAAGTTGCCGTTGACGCTTACACTGAAGCCCTCGGTGATCTGAGTTTGGATAACGACCGGCGTGCGACAATTTTAAATGACCGGGCTGTTGCGCTCGTCCGTCTTAATCGTCCCGAACTTGCCATCCAGGATTACAACCAGGCCGTACAATTGTTCCCAGAATATGCCGCCGTTTACAACAACCGGGGCAATCTGCTGTTGAGCCTCAATCTACCGCGCGAGGCCATCAAGGACTTTAACCGGGCCATCGTTCTGGCGCCGGGATATGCCGAAGCTTATAACAACCGTGCTGGCGCGCAGATCAGAATTGGCAACGGTGCAGCTGCGGTTGTTGATTACACGACGGCGATAAAGCTTTTGCCGTCAACTCCAGCACCTTTATCAGGACGCGGCCGGGCTCATTTGGCGCTGGGTCGCCCGCACGCAGCCATTCGGGATTTTTCCCGTGCCGTTAAAGTTGATGCTCGTTTTGCGGATGGATATCGCAATCGCGCCGAGGCAAAGTTTGGTGTTGCGCATTACCCTGAAGCTATCGAAGACTTGTCGCGGGCGATTGCGTTTGATCCGAAAAACACAGAACTCTATTTGTTGCGCGGGCATGCGTTTCTTGCAATTGATAAAACCGACTTGGCACAAAAGGACTTTACCACTGCCGTTGAGCTTTCCCCTCGGTCTGGGGCGGCGCTGCAAGCCCGTGGGCTGACCTATGCATTGCAGCAAAACCTTGAAGCAAGCCTTTTCGATCTCAATCGCGCCGTGGAATTTAATCCACGCTCAGCCGTTGCCTTCGCTTATCGCGGTTTGGCATTTGCGCGCGGCGATCAGTTTGAAGTTGGCAAACGCGATATAGAGACTGCGCTAAAGCTCGATGACAAATCAGCGCCCGTGATGTGGGCCAAAGGTGAAGTTGAACTCATTGGTGGCAATCGACAAGATGCGATCGAAGATTTTCGCCACGCAAATTCTCTCGACGCGAATTTTCGTCGCGCAACACTGGCGCTGCAAAAACTCGGCGTTTCTGATGCGACACCGATTGGAGATGTTGTCGTTAAAGGTTTGGGCAACGGTGATTGGCGTGTCGTGACCCGTGGTGGTCGGTTTTTTGCGACATCGAACAAGTATCGCCGGGTTCGTGTTCCGTTAGAAATGATGGGCAAGGGCAAACCGAAAATACTTGCATGGACTGTTCAAGATAAACCGTTCAAGGGCATTGGCACCCTCCGGTTTTCAACCGGCATCGTCAAGGCGACGGACGGGAAAGCTATTGCAACTGAGGCGACTGCAATAATTGACACTTGGCAGCCAGGTGTCGTGGCTATCCAACCGACGCGTGCTGGCAATGCAAAAGCAAAATGGACCTGGGCGAATGGGACCATCATTGTTGCAAGTGTTGATGGTGTGACAGATGAATTTCCAGTTCGTGCTGCCGGTCGGTCTGGTCTCTCGGTTGCTGGCACGCGCCGCAGTCGCCCGCGCCAGCGTGTGAATGACCCGTTTGGTTATTGGGGGAATGCCTGGGGCCAACCCTCACAGGCGGAAAGACGCTATGGGAAAAAGAAAAAAACGCGCCGACGTGCGCGGCGTAAGAAAAAGAAGAGCTTTTTCCAATTGCTGTTTAATCAATAGAACACAGGGCGTTGCCCGTACATATCGCAGCAATTCACATGAAAACACCCGGTGCGTATGAACCAGTTTGCCTGGTCTTACGTTGATCAATGATTGCGTATTTTTTTCAAATGAGCGCATTGGTGGTCGTAATACACAAAAAGGGGGGGCTGTGATTTGGCATGGTGAACACAGTTGGTGAAGAGCGAAAGATTTTGGTTTGGTTTCGCCAGGATCTACGCGTCCACGATCACCCAGCCCTTGCCAAGGCCGCCAAAGTGGGCTCGGCTGTTATCCCGCTTTATATATTCGACGAAACATCTGCCGGTCAGTGGGTGGCCGGTGGTGCGAGCCGATGGTGGTTGCATTATTCCTTAACGGCACTCGCCAAAGACTTAGAAAATCTTGGCAGTCCTTTGTTGATAGCGCGTGGCAATTCCAGAGTTGTTCTGGCAGAGATAGCTTGCAAGTTAGGGGTGTCGTCGGTTTTCACATCACGGATGTATGAGCCTTGGGCGGTAACGCTTGAAAAAGATCTCTATGACATTTTGCAGAGAGAAGGCATAGCGCTTCATAGGTTTTCTGGAACGCTGCTGAAAGAACCCGAAGAGCTTGCCACACAGTCTGGAACGCCATTTAAAGTCTACACACCTTTTTGGCGGGCGTTATCTTCGAGCCAGCAACACCGTACACCTGTGGCCAAGCCAAAACGGCTTGTGCCAGCGTCTGACAAATTAAAGATTGATACGTTGGATGATTTGCAGTTGCTGCCAACAAAACCAAACTGGTCTCATGGTCTGCAAGAGGTGTGGAGGCCAGGTGAGGCAAGTGCGCGCAAACAACTGAAAGACTTTTTAAGCGCCAACATCACTGGGTATCATGACCAACGCAATCGGCCCGACAAGATGGCAACGTCGCGGCTGTCGCCACACTTGCATTTTGGCGAAATCAGTCCAGCTACGGTTTGGAAGGCGACCAATGCCGCCCGTGATGCCGGTTGCCAAGACGGAGATTATGAAACATTTCTAAAAGAACTTGTGTGGCGCGAGTTCTCGGCCCATCTGCTGTTTCATTTCCAAGATTTACCCACCGCACCCTTTCGCCCTGAATACGGTAAATTCCCGTGGCGCACAGACAACCAATCACTCAGCGCTTGGCAACACGGTCAAACCGGTTATCCGATTGTTGATGCGGGAATGCGCGAGTTGTGGGCAACGGGCTGGATGCACAATCGCGTGCGCATGATCGCGGCGTCATTCTTGATCAAGGACTTATTTCTGCCGTGGCAGGAAGGGGAAAAATGGTTCTGGGACACATTGGTTGACGCTGATTTGGCCAGCAATGCTGCCAGTTGGCAGTGGGTTGCAGGCTCTGGTGCGGACGCTGCACCGTTTTTTCGAATTTTCAATCCCGTAACCCAAGGGCGAAAGTTTGATCCCGATGGTGCCTATGTACGCAAATGGGTCCCTGAACTTGCCAATTTGCCAGACAAGTTTATTCACGCACCGTGGACTGCGCCAGACGATGTTTTGACAGCGGCAAATATTGAATTGGATATCAACTATCCCAATCCAATTGTCGATCACAGCATTGCACGACAAACCGCATTAGAAGGCTACAAAAAGGTCAAGGCGTAGCGACCTTGCAAAGTCAAGGTGTAGTGATCTTTGCGAGTTCGCATACACTTTGGTCTGCGCGTCACGATGGTGTTTCGTGGCGCAAGGGTATCTAAAGTACCGATACGATCGAACCGCTTCATTGACGCGCAATCAATACAGCCATTTGTCTCCTGCAATTTATTCAATCGAACCATGGCATTTGTCTGCTGCGCATACAACACACTGATTTGAATTTTTCAGAAAAAGTTTCTTGTTGTTTGTTTTGTGTTCCACGACATCCCATATTGTCGAAGTCGATATTTGCTTGTTGGAAACATCAAAGCCTTTTCAGACGCGTGAACGAGAGGCGATCGACAAACAAATGTGAAATCAAAAAATGTTCGGGTCATAGGAGTGGGGGTAATGGGAGTGAGTATTCGTAGTTTATGTGTCGTATTTTGCGTCGCGGTATTCGGCGGTGGCCTTCTGATTACAACGACACAAACAGCTGAGGCTGCAAAGGTGCGCGTAAAAATAAGCAAAGGCGCACAGACCATGAGAGTTTATGTTGGCGGCCGATTGCGCCATCAATGGCGGGTGTCGACGGGGCGCCGGGGTTATCGCACGCCATCTGGCACCTACAGTCCAAAGCGTCTCCACCGTATGTGGTATTCGCGCAAGTACGACAATTCACCGATGCCTTACTCGATCTTTTTTCGAGGAGGTTATGCGATACATGGAACCAATTACATCAGCCGACTTGGACGGCGTGCCTCACATGGATGCATTCGTCTCGCACCAAGTAACGCAGCACGGCTTTTTCGCCTCGTAAAACAGTATGGGTCGCGCAACACACGGATCACAATCCGATAGTAGGTCTTGTTCATGGTCGTCGGTTTTGAATGTTGAATTCTCAGGGCACCTGGCGTTGGTCTAACGCCAGGTGCACCCTCATAAAGTCGGAGTTTGTTCTCAGTCGGTTGACCACATTATGGTTACGCGGGAAATTGTTTGCGTTGACCAGCAGGCGCTGCGATTTGTTTCAGCATGAAACAATGCCCAACGTGCTCTTAATAACTGCCCAGATTTCAAGTAATTTCGAGGCGTTTTGGGCAAAAAAATTTCCGAAAAATTTCGTCTTTCAGTTTTGCGTTAAGCAAAAAGAATGGTTCGCAACTTATACAAGAGCTCGTTGTTTGTGTTCTTGTAATGCGTTGGAGCCGATTAATGAAATTTCCGATATATCTCAGTGTGGCTGTTGCTTCACTGATGTTGAGCGGGACCGTATCTGCATATGATATCTCCGCCAAACTCCCGCCGATTAAATTGACAAAAATTGCGGCTGTCGACACGACAAAGGCATCAGATGTTGACGTAAAGAAAGAAGATGTCGTCAGCAATGATGATGGTGTTGTTGAAACGAAGCCGAAAAAAGTAAAAGCCGTAAAGCCAAAGCCTGTTGCGACCACATTGGTGGCGGCCATCAATTTGAGCAATCAGACTTTGACCGTCAAAGAGTATGGCAAAGTCAAATACACTTGGGCGATCTCATCAGGACGTTCTGGATATCGCACACCCACGGGAACGTACCGTCCAAAGTGGATGTCGAAAATGCACTATTCGAGAAAGTACGATAACGCGCCGATGCCGCATTCCGTATTTTTTCACGGCGGTTATGCAATCCACGCGACATACGCCATTAGTCGCTTAGGCGCGCCTGCGTCTCATGGCTGCATTCGCTTGGCACCGAAAAACGCTCGTAAGTTCTTCAAGCTTGTGCAGAAACACAAGATGGCGGGAACGCGGGTGAAATTGCATGGTGTGGCCAAAGATACCAAGCGAAGCTATGCAAAGAAAAAGAAGAAAATTTACAAAGCCAAAAAGTACAGTTCTTATAATAAATCGACTTTCAATTATAAGTGGTCGTTTGCTCCGAAAAAATATAACCAAACGTCCTATGTCTGGCCTGGCGACCGTCCGCGTGTAAGAAAGCGCCGCCACCACCGCAATCGTGGCTATTAAGTCTTAGAGATATTCCGTCAGTGTCAACAATCGTCGACCAGGTTGAATGCTGAATGGAATCATGAAAGCGCCGCTGGTTAAACCCAGCGGCGTTTTTTTTATTTTTAAAACGGGTTCCAGGTCGGTCGCGGTGTAAAACGCAGATATCCAATGTTTGCCCCAAGCCTCAATCCAAGGCCAGATCGAATTGGCGCCATGATGACCTTTCCGCCTTTTAAGAATGTCAGTCCAACGCCACCAACGAGATAGGCGGAGCCGTCAATTCCGGTGAAGCGGCGATACATTCCGTTGGTATCTTCGAGGCGGTAAACGAGGAACATCGTGCGTGAGCCTTCAGCGCCAAAATCGTATCCAAGCGAGGGGCCATGCCAATATATTTTTTCGATGGTTCCACTCTTGGGATAGATGTTGCCAGATCCATATCTCAGGCCAGCTAAGAACGCGCCGCCGCCTTCTTTGCCAAGGATGTAAGCTGAAGGTCGACCCCAGTTTTTGAATGTGTATTCGATGACGCTCGCAAGGTTTGCAGAGACGGTGCCAAAAAATCCTTTTGAAGCGTTACGGATTTCTTCGATTGTAAAGCCGTTGTCGCGATCGGGGGAAAAATCTTCAAGCTGAACTGTCGTATTGGCGATGGTCTTTGACAAATCTCCGGCTTCATTTTTTTGAAGGGCAACGTAATCATCGCGTGGTGCTGATGCAGAATCGACGCGTGCAGGCGCCGTTTCAGGCGGGCGGGTTGTGTTGGCTTCCCAAGCTTCGCTGGTAGCACTCTTGCGATCAGCCGAAGGACTGGATGTTTTTTTATCTTTGCTAGTCGTGTTGGCGGTGTTTGATGTTTTTTGTGGTGTCAGCTCTGCATCAATCTTTCTTATGAGGTAAGCCGATTTGGCCTTCATCACAGCTTGCAGTTCAGCCGTTGTGGTTTTTAACTGAGACAACTTTGTGCAATCTGGTTGTTGTCCGTCCTGCAGTTCGCTTAAGGTGTCAATTGTTGCCAGAAGCCTGTTTGCTTTGGCGTCGAAATCAGAAATGCGGGAATCTTGCAAATAGGCATCAGCCTTCTGGTTGGCGCGGCCCGAAGCCCATCCCTTTTGTTTCTTCAGTTGGTTCAACTTTGCTTTGAGCTTTGGCGACGCTGTTTGATTGAACCGACGCATGTCGGATCCAGCTTTATCGATGGTTGCGCTGAATTCAGCTTCTGAACAGGTTGCAGTCCAGCCCGTTGTTGTCGTTAGCCCCAGTATAAGTCCAACGGTTAAAACAAAGCGGTTGACCGCCACAAATTTCCGTCCTGAGCGAGATTTCAATAATGACATGGGCTCTCGTATTTGGTGCTGAATTTTCATGTTTGAGTTTTCTCGTGGCATCACTTTAGGACACAATACCTGAGGAATGAGGAAGTTGGTACGCAATTGCAGGTTTGGGGTTATTTGAAAATTGAGTTTATGAAGGCGCAACCATCCAACTGTCGGACGCCAGTGTAAAAGAATTAATGTTTGCGCCGAAACTAATACACGTGTCTTTGCTATTTGTCGCAGGGTGGGCGTTATTTCCCCACCCGACATTGGTCATGTGCTTGGGCATGTCTATGGCGTGAAATCTGTTCGTGGGCGTGGTGTTGGGATAAAATTTCTGCAATCAGTTTTGCAAACAGTGTTGACTCTCGGTTGCAGACCGCCACGTTGGTCCCGGTCGGGTCGCGAATAGGCGAGAGAGCTCCACACGATGCTTGATGAAACAGAACTTCAAAAGATTCGCCTGAAGTTGTTAGCGCGCAAAGCAGAAATCGAAGCATTGCTGCAAAGTAGCCAAGATAGCCGCAATACTGTGGAGCTTGACCAGACAAGTGTTGGTCGGTTGTCGCGCATGGATGCAATGCAGGCACAGCAGATGGCGTTGGCGGCCGGTCGTCAGCGCCAGCAAGATCTCATAAGAATTGATGCTGCCTTAGAGCGTATCGAAGACGGCAGTTATGGCTTTTGTCTGGTTTGTGACGCGGAAATCGTTGCAAAACGGTTGTCATTTGATCCAGCGGTGCCGACATGTATCGATTGCGCCAGTGGTCGCCAAGCTCCTTAAAACATGAGGCTTTTGGGCGTTTTTCAATAATATTTTCGCGTGTTCCAGTGGGAACAGCGCCAGGGCATGATCTTCGCCATTATCGTTTTCATCAAATCGACGGTCGCAGTGACCAAGGGGTTCCAAGCCCACCAAATTGAATGATGGAGACGACAATGACGTTAAAAATTTTCTCAAATGTTTTTGCCTTGGCGCTCGTTGGTGCCGTTGCAGGTGGTTCAATGCTGATTACGTCCGATGCCGAAGCTGGCAAAGGTAAGCGTGATGTTATCGTGCAAACTTACGATTTTGCAACGCCGCATGAAGGCTTTGAAGGCTTCGATAACACGGGCGGTTATTGCTCTTATCGCAAAGAACCAAAGCGGATTTGTTTCTACACGAGCAGCGGCAAGCGCAAATGCAAAGTTAAAGGCTGGCGCCTTGTACAAATCTGTCAGTAATCCCTGACAAGTTTTCCCCAATACCTTTCCTCCTATACTCCGAGCCTCAGCCCGACACTTTTGTGTCGGGCCTTTTTTTGTTGCAAGCACAAGGGGGTGCTTTGCAAAACAACGGGCGGTTGAAAAAAACTCACAAAAAACAAACCGTTAGAAATTGAATAGGAGAAAACCTAAGATTGTTTTGTGATAGTTGATGAAAACTGGATCGCGAAGGTCTAGGATTCCTCAGCTTTTTGAGGTTTGGCAGTTTTGCCAAGCCCAACGAATCCAATCGAATGGAGACGACTATGGCAGTGCGCACAACAACAAAGTGTCTCGCGGTGTTTTTGAGCATGTCAGTCGCTGGTGGACTTATGGCCGTGACACCGGTGGCTGAGGCGAAGAAGGGTCGTGACGTTCAAGAACAATCCTACGACTTTAAAGAGCCGCACGAGGGTTTTGAAGGCTTTGATAATACGGGTGGGTACTGTTCTTACCGAAAAGTCCCAAAACGGGTCTGCAAGGTGCGCAAGAACGGCAAACGTGTTTGCAAGGTCAAAGGTTGGACTTTAACTCAGATCTGCCAATAACGCACTTTGCGCGTATTTGGTGCGATTTAGATCGTGCTCAAACAAATGAAAATTGGCATATTTTTCGATGCCAGTTGCCCCCTGCGCAAAGTTCCTGCATATTTTTCGTGAGCTCGTATTGAGCTCCGGATTAAAAGCGCTAACGTTAGGGGGCTAACATGCGTCTTTCTGCAAAACTTTTAATTGTTACTGCCATCGCTCTTGCACCTGGTATGTGGTCGGCATCAGCGCACGCTGCATGTATGAACAAGGCTGCGAAGGCATCGGCCTTTTCTGAAAGCCAAGCCAAATGGTTTGCGATGGAAACCATTGTTCAGCAAGTTGACTGGGGCATTTGGCCAGTTTGGGTCGCAAGCGGTAAAACGCCGGGCTACAGCATCAAAAAAGTTAGATATGAATGTGCACCGGGCGGATTTGGTTCCGAGTGCACGGCTCGAGCGCGGATTTGCCCGGCGAAATAATGGGTGTGAAACACGCCTTCAAGAACACCGCGACGCGGCTCTTTAATGGGTCGCGTCGTTTTTTGTTCACGCAGATGTGGCCGGGCTTAGCGTCACCCAGGAAATGAGGCCGATCAACGGCGGTAACAGCCAAACGCAGCCATAAACACGATAGATCTTAAATGTTAGCCGCAGTTCTGTGTGCTTGAGATCGCGACGGGCGGCTGCAACTTCGCGTGCGACGGCTTCAGGAATGTTTTCGATGCCACCGGTTTCGATATAGCTGCGTTCTTTCTTGCGAGCCTGTGCCAGCCGGACTTCGGCGTCAGACAAATCTTCGTCTATGGACTCATGATTCACATCGCAGATAGCAAGGGCTGCTTCATAGTCAGCAACGAGCTGATTGAGACGCTCGGTTGTCACAACAGGGGTGTTGCGAAGTTTGCGCAGAGCTTGGTTTACGCCAAGTCCGCACGTATGCATGCGCTTTGCCAGGCCACCGTGGTCTTTCATTTGGTCCATAAAGCCAAGCGTCAGTGAAAGACCGCCCGTCACATACGATACGAAGTCGAAGACTTTGACGGTGAAGGGGTTTAATTCGTTTGCAAACAGCAGCGAGAAAAAAGGCACGGCAAAGCCGACGACACCCGCAATGGCGAAGGCAATTAGGCTGGCGTGCAGTTTGTCCTCGTAGCGCCGCGCAGCATTAAATCGGGCGCGTTTTAAGCGTGTCCAATCATTGAGATAGCGCGCACGAATGGCGGAAAGCTGATCCGCGTCGCCCACGTAAGCATTCGGCTTTGCTGCGTGCGTTTGGGTTGCACGCTGCGGTGAAGCGGAGCGGGGATGTATCGAAAGAGAATCAGCCATGGTGAGTTGAGGTTAGGACTTACACGGCACACGGGAAACGGTGATTGATGGGGAGGAAACAGTTGGCTGTTGAGAACTTTACATGCGGCTGCCGCAACCCGTGGCAACCCTTTTTCTCAATGGGGAGATTTGTGTTTGGGTTTGCGAACCCAATGCAGACCGAGCGCGTTTGGGACGAACGGGGATGCCTTGAAACTCGTGATGTCATTCGCGCAGCGTGTCAATGTTACGACGTGTCTGAGATAACGCACACCGCGCACATCAAACCCCGCCACCATCACTCCGCCGCCGCGCGCTTTCTTGCGGCTTTGCGTGTTGGTTTTGTCTTCGCCTGGGCGCGGCGTTTCAACAACTGGGCGAGGTAATGCCCTGTATGAGAGCCCTTGACCTTAGCGACATCTTCCGGTGTGCCAACGGCGACGATCTCGCCGCCGCCGTCACCGCCTTCAGGACCAAGATCGATGACCCAATCGGCCGTTTTGATAACCTCCAAGTTGTGCTCGATCACGGCCACCGTGTTGCCGGCGTTGACTAACTCATGCAGCACTTCGAGAAGCTTGGCGACATCGTGGAAATGCAACCCCGTGGTTGGCTCATCGAGAATGTAAAGTGTGCGGCCGGTGGCGCGGCGCGATAATTCTTTGGCAAGTTTAATGCGTTGGGCTTCACCGCCGGACAATGTGGTGGCTTGCTGGCCGACTTTAATGTAGCCAAGGCCGACACGGCGCAGCGTTTCCAGCTTGTCACGGATGCTTGGGACGGCTTGGAAAAATTGCGCGCCTTCCTCAACCGTCATATCGAGAATGTCGGCGATGGATTTGTCCTTAAAGCGAACCTCTAAGGTTTCGCGATTATAGCGTTTGCCTTTGCATTGATCGCAGGTGACGTAAACATCCGGCAAAAAGTGCATCTCGATTTTGATGACGCCGTCGCCCTGACAGGCTTCACACCGCCCACCCTTGACGTTGAACGAGAAGCGTCCAGGCGCATAGCCGCGCGCCTTGGAATCGGGCAGGCCAGCAAACCACTCGCGAATGGGCGTAAAGGCGCCTGTGTACGTGGCTGGGTTGGAGCGTGGTGTGCGCCCGATTGGCGATTGGTCGATGTCAATGATCTTGTCGATGTGTTCAAGCCCCGACAAGGTTCTGTGTTGGCCGGGGTTGTCACGCGCGTTGTTGAGTTTTCGCGCCACACCTTTGTAGATCGTGTCGATCAACAACGTGGATTTGCCGCCACCCGACACACCGGTGATGCACGTCATCAGGCCAAGCGGGATTTCGGCCGTGACGTTTTGCAGGTTGTTGGATGTCGCACCGGTGACTTTGAGCTTTTTCGATTTTACAGGTTTGCGACGTTCTTTGGGAATTGGAACCTGGCGCACACCGGTGAGGTATTGCCCGGTCAGACTTTCCGGACTTGCCATCACGTCATCTGGGGGGCCTTGCGCCACGATTTGCCCGCCGTGCACACCAGCGCCTGGTCCAATATCGACGACGTGATCGGCCGTTAGGATCGCATCCTCGTCATGTTCAACGACAATAACGGTGTTGCCGAGGTCTCGAAGGTGTTTGAGTGTTTCCAACAGTCGGGCGTTGTCGCGCTGATGCAACCCGATAGACGGTTCGTCGAGGACATAAAGAACGCCTGTCAAACCGGAGCCGATTTGCGACGCCAGGCGAATGCGTTGGCTTTCACCACCCGACAACGTTCCAGAAGAACGAGAAAGGGTGAGATATTCCAGCCCGACATCATTGAGGAATTTCAGGCGTTCGCGAATTTCCTTGAGGATGCGCGTGGCGATTTCGGATTGTTTGGGAGTAAAGCTTGCTGGCACATCACCAAACCATTGATTGGCATCGCGAATGGACATGTCGCAGACTTCACCAATGTGGCAATCGCCGACTTTAACCGCGAGGGCTTGCGGCTTAAGCCGATATCCGTCACAGGCTTCGCAGGGTTGTTCGATCATGTAGCGCGCGAGTTCTTCGCGCACCCATTCGCTGTCTGTTTCGTGCCAACGCCGATCAATATTTCCAATGATGCCTTCGAACGGTTTTTTTGTGCGGTATTTGCGAACACCGTCATCGTAGGTAAAGGTGACGTCCTCATCGTCGCTGCCATAGAGGAGGGCAAGCTGGACGTGCTTTGGCAGATCGTGCCACGGCGTTTTCATCGACACCGCGTAGTGTTTAGCAAGCGCCTTTAGAGTTTGCTCGTAATAAGGTGAGGTGGTGCCGGTCTTGGCCCAGGGAATAATCACCCCTTCGGACAAACTAAGCGCGCTGTCGCCGACCACCAGTTCGGGATCAAACTGCATTTCTGTGCCAAGTCCATCGCACTCCGGACACGCTCCCGCCGGCGCATTAAACGAAAACAGGCGCGGTTCGACTTCGTCAATTGTAAAACCTGATACGGGGCAAGCGAAATTTGCAGAAAACACGATGCGTTCGTGGGTGTCATTCTTGGACTTATTGGCACCAGACGTTTTGGTTGCGGTCAACGGTTTGTCGGCAAATTCGGCGATGGCGAGGCCTTCTGAAACTTCAAGCGCGGTTTCAAAGCTGTCTGCCAGTCGTGATTTTGCATCCTTGTTGACGACCACACGATCGATGACAACGTCGATGTCGTGTTTGTACTTTTTGTTGAGGGCCGGCGCGTCTGGGATTTCGTGAAATGTTCCGTTAATTTTGACGCGCTGGAATCCCTTCTTCATTAAAGCGGCGAGGTCTTTTTTAAATTCGCCTTTACGCCCGCGCACAAGTGGGGCCAGCAAATAGAGCCGTGTCCCTTCCTCCAACTCCAAGACGCGATCGACCATTTGTGTCACGGTCTGACTTTCGATCGGCAGACCCGTTGCCGGTGAATAGGGGACGCCAACGCGCGCAAACAGCAAACGCAGGTAGTCGTAAATTTCTGTAACTGTGCCCACAGTCGAGCGCGGGTTTTTGGATGTTGTTTTTTGTTCAATCGAAATTGCTGGTGACAAACCATCAATGTGGTCAACATCAGGCTTTTGCATCATTTGCAGGAATTGGCGGGCGTAAGCTGACAAGCTCTCCACATAACGACGCTGGCCTTCTGCATAGATCGTGTCGAAGGCGAGCGATGATTTGCCAGAACCAGACAGTCCCGTGAAGACAACGAGTGCATCGCGCGGGATCGTGAGGTCCACGTCTTTTAAGTTGTGTTCGCGGGCGCCGGCAACATGAATGACATGTGCTGCAGCTTTTTGAGCGACCACTTTGGTCGCTGTTTGGGATTTGCTGGTCTTTGATGATCTGGAAGTTTTGGCCATGGAGCTTTCGTAAGCCTGAAGAGGAATGAAGGTGATTGGCAATTTCTGAGATTGATTGGCTGTAATCTCAGAATTGGTCTTGTTCTACGATTGTGGACGTTGCATGCGACAGCGCGCTGCAGATTGCGATACCGACGTGGCGCGGTGCCAGCGGTGGCGATAACACCATTAATTTAGCACCAAGACCAGTCTGTGAATTTGACGCCCAATAAGCCTGCAAAGATGGGCTCAAAATACAAGAAAGGCTGGAGCAATGCCCAGCCTTTTCAGGTGTTTTTTGTTGTCTTCGTGGTTGCCTGGAAGGCTGATGAGGGCCTTAAGTGGCCTCAACTCCAAACCAATCCGTAATCTGCCTGCAACATTTAGAACGGGATTTCATCGTCGAGGCTCTTGTCGAAGCCGCCACCAGACGACCCGTTGCCACCGTTGTTGTTGCCGCCGCCGCCATTTCCACCGACGTTGCCGCGCACTGCGCCATAATCGTTGTCGCCGCTGCTGTAGTTGTCGCCAGCGCCTGCACCAGCGCCACCGCTGCGGCCGTCAAGCATCGTAAGGTTGCCGTTAAAGCCCTGCAGTACAACTTCGGTTGAGTACTTATCTTGACCGGATTGATCTTGCCATTTGCGCGTTTGTAGTTGGCCTTCAAGATAAACTTTGGAGCCTTTGCGCAGATACTGTTCTGCGATTTTGCACAAGCCTTCGTTGAAAATGACGACGCGATGCCATTCTGTTTTTTCACGTTTTTCGCCTGTGTTCTTGTCGCGCCAGCTTTCGCTCGTCGCAATTGACAGGTTGGCGATCGGGCGGCCGTCCTGCGTGCGACGGATTTCCGGGTCATTGCCAAGATTGCCAACGAGGATCACCTTGTTGATGGAACCTGCCATGGGTCTCACTCCTATTCGATGTTTATTGGCGCTCGATAACTGGACCGTTGTCTGTTGGACTTCGGACCAAAGAGCGGCACATGATTCGTATGCACAACACTAACCGCCAGACGCGGTGCCTGAACAAAGCTTGATGGCTTTGTCCACGGTTGTTTCAGTTCAGCCGTGTTGGCCAGGTGCGACGTAATCTCAAATGAGAATTCAATCGCTTACTCACAATGTTCTATATATGTTCTTTTGGCGAAAATCAATCATTTTCGCCAAAAGGTGGCTCATTCGCCTCGCAATAACGTCAATTAGGGTGTTGCGCTTGGGTTTGCCACGGTTGGTTCCGGAGGACTGGACGGTGGTTGAGCCAGCTCAATCGGTTTTGCTTGATCGGCGGTTGCAGAGAATTCCGTCATCAAGCTTTCTGGCATCGCTTTTAAGGCGGCACAGTTTTGTGAACTCAGTGCGGTGTAGACTTGGCGGACATTGCCACGAAACAACGGCGATTTTGCACGGCGCACGATTCCTGTTGCCACGGCTCCGTCGCGCGCGCTCACGCGGCACATGATGTCGGACAAATAATTGGTCAACTGGTTGCGATATTGCGGCGTGACGTTGCGGCCATTAAATGCGTCTTCGGCAACGTCGCGCCACTTTAGCCCGCCTTGGCTGTCGGCCCAGCCACCGGCATCAGCATTCGGGCTCATCAACGGCTTGATGGCGTCACCAACTTGGCGTCTGAGGCGAACGGCTTTGATACCATCAACACTTTTTTGTAGTGTTTCACGATCGCCGTCGGCTATCGGTTCAAAATTCAACGAGGAGAGATCGGCAAGACCTTTCGGGTCACCATTTGGTGCTTTGCTTTCCCACACGCTTGCCCATCGCAAATCTGTGCCGATAATTGTTGCGTCACTTAAGTCGGCACCTTGCAGCTTTGAGCGAAGAAAACTTGCCGCATCGAGATTGGCGCCACGGAGGATGCCACCTTGTAAATGTGTGTAATTGAACATCGCTGCTTGCATGGACGCCGATGAGAAGTCGGCATACTGTAACTGGGCTCCGGTGAAATCAGCACCTTGGACATTGGCAACAAGGAAATTCGCACCATGGGCTTGAACACCGCCGGTTAGGTCGGTTTTTTGCAAAGACGCGCTGGAAAAGCCGGTGCCAATCAAAATTGCATACGTCAATTGTGCTTCGTTAAGGTTGGCGGCTTCAAAGCTTGCGTGACGCGCATCAATTCCGGTCATGCGGGCGCCAGCGAGGTTTGCGCGGGAAAAGTCGGCGTGGGTCGCTGTGGTGCATACAGCGCGCTCGCGGTCTTCTGTCAGCAGCAGTTCATTGAGATCGGCACAGTGCATCCAGGCATCGCGCAAATCTGTGCCGTCGAAGCTGGCATTATTGAGCTTTGCGCCTGTCAGGTCGGCTTGGTGCAGGTCAGACCGGTCAAGCATTGCATACCGCAGATCGCGACCGCGCAAATTGAGGCTTGGTTCGCCTTTGCTGACGTCTTTGTCGACGACAAGGTCTGTGTCGGTGACAACGAGGTTGCGGTGGAACATTCCAAACAGAGGTCCGTTGGCGTTATCTTCTGAACTCCAGAATGGCAGCAAAAAACCGCTGCGGTAGCGTCGATCGCGAACCGATTGTGTGGCGTTGCTATCGCGTCCCATCAGGCTACGGGCGATTTTGTCCATGGTTTCATCTGGGATGGTTGCCACGAACAATGAGAAGATGGTGACGACGCTTAAGACTGCGGCGGTGAAGAAGACACCAATGGGATGGGATGCAACCGTGCGCCAGAAAGCTTTAAAGAAAGAAGTTTCAGCGCGAGATAGAAACACGCCAATTAAAACCAACATTGCGACGTCGACAATAAGGGCAATGCGATGCGTCCAGGTGATGGCGACATCGTGATAGGGCAAAAAGACGACTTGGATATAGAGAATGAGCACAACCGGCAGGATGACAAGCGTCAACCAACTCATAGCATGCAGAAACGTGCTCATCACGGCGCTGCGTTGGGGACCTGCAATGCCCTGTACAAAAAAGAAGTTGTGCAGTTCAAGGCGGAGTGGATGCGTTCTGTGGTGGCTTGTTTCGAGCAACCGGATTGACTTGTCGAACTCTAAGGTTTTTCGCGCCACCAAAACAAGCTGCGCAACAACGCCCAAATGCAACAACACCAAAATCACTGGAGCGAATTGGAAGAATTGCGTTTGCGGAATATCAACTTGCAGGATCGGCAAAGAGACAGGCTTTTGAACGAGAAAATCTTCGTGCGTGACACCGGCAACAGCGACCATCAGATAGGTCATGAGCCCGAGAAAAATCAGCCAAGCGGTATGCGCGGTGTCACTTGAGCGATTGACAGCCTCAAGCAAACTGTACGGATTAACTGGTGTTTCGCCTTCAGCACTAATATCTGGAAATTCTGCCATGCAGGGTGCCCCAATACTCCAAACAACAATAACGGCTTCGAACCCGCAGTAAGAGGGAACCATAACGTAGATTGTGTGGCATGAGTACCACGCAGTCGCGCCCGGCGATGACGGGCTGGCAGGTGTGGCGGCGATGCCTCAGATTGCATCGCGCGCGGCCAGACCGGTTTTGCGATGCGATAAACTTCGGCCTTTCAATTGAAAACTTTGATCTTTTCTGTCGGAATCTGTCGAACACTTTGCTTCAGAGCTTGACCCGGAGGCGTCTTTTTCGGATCGATGAGGTGGAACGGTTAATTTTGACTCGCGAAACGAATTTCGCGAGCGCCAAGGCAAAATCAATAGCGGGAGAACAGCCAAGTGTACGATTGCAAGAAGTGTCCAGGGTATTGCTGTTCTTATCCTCTCATTGAATTGACGAAAAAAGATGTTCAACGCCTGGCTGATTTCCACGAGATTGAGTTCC
Source organism: Hyphomicrobiaceae bacterium (assembly GCA_050633705.1). Classification (GTDB taxonomy): domain Bacteria; phylum Pseudomonadota; class Alphaproteobacteria; order Rhizobiales; family Hyphomicrobiaceae; genus JAJFHI01. The sequence continues at coordinate 167,765 of JBOEGZ010000001.1, forward strand.
AGGAGGCCAAAAAGGCTTTCACCAAATCTGACCATGGCGTCAAATACGCAATGCGCCGTAAAAAAGATAAGGTCTACGGCAAGATATGCCGTTTCTTCGACACCAAAAAACGCCGCTGTACGATCTATAAAGGGCGCCCTTCCGTTTGCCGGAGTTTTCCAGGCGGCAACAAGTGCGGTTATTACGAATTTCTGCGCTTCGAGCGTGATGCTCAGGAAGACAAATCCTTTGTTGCTCTGACCAACCACGAAGATTGATTGAAGGTTGATATTGGCAAAATTATTCCTGGTGGCCGCAAAATTCGCGTAAGGTTGCAAACAATGTTGGCCTCTCCTCTCAGAGGTTCGATACTCCGCCACTGAGGAGATCGTGCAATGATTACACTTTATAGTTTTGGCCCAGCGTTTGGTTTGCCAGATCCGAGTTCGTTTGTCGCGAAAGCAGAAGTTCTGTTGAAGATGTCGGGGCTTGATTATGTCACCGATACAACGGGTTTCAACAATGCCCCAAAGGGGAAATTGCCCTACATCAACGATGACGGAACGGTCATTGCCGACACGACGTTTATTCGCCTCCACTTGGAAAAGAAATACGGCGTTGATTTTGACCCAGGCCTAAGTGACAAGCAAAAAGCCAATGCCTGGGCGCTGGAGAAAATGTGTGAAGACCATCTCTATTGGCTCATCGTGCATGATCGCTGGATGAACGATGATGTTTTCGATCGCGGCCCGCGCAAGTTTTTTGATTTCGTCCCCGCGCTTTTACGGCCATTGGTTATTTGGAAGGTTCGCAAGTCGGTCAAAAGAGACCTTTGGGGCCAAGGGGTGGGCCGTCACACAGATGCAGAACGCATTGTACTTGCCGACAAAACTCTAACGGCTTTAGCGGATGCGCTGGGTGACAAAGACTTCATAATGGGGTCTAAGCCGTGTGGTGCAGATGCCAGTATTTGGGCCTGCGTTGCTGGAATTTTATGCCCTCATTTCGACGTGCCAACGCTCGAAATTGGGGCAAAGCATGACAACTTGGTTGCGTATCGCGATCGTGGAATGAAACTTTGGTTTCCTGAAATCGAGACGACGAGAGCCTAAACTGCGGCCATTAAATTACGACCAACCACATCTTGCGATGGGCTTGTAAAACTAGTTTTTCTGGCAGGTGCGCGATGCATGCCGATCGCACGCTTGCCCAGTCATAAGTCTTGGACTTCGCGCTTTCGTTGATAGCGGTCGGTTGGTAAGGCTGGCCTGAATATTTGCCGGTGTGGTGCCTCAAACAGGTTTTTTCTCCAGTGCTTGAGGCGAAGCGATCGTTGTGGTTGCCAATGGTGGGCCGTGTTTTTCGATTTCTGATGCAAGTGCGGCTTTGTGCGCTTCAACAGATTGCACTTCCAAGAACAACCGGCGAACTTCCGGATAAGTGTTCTTGATCTCAATCTCCAATTTTGCCGTCACAGCTTCGACCGCCTGAGACGTTTCGTTGTCTTTGAAATCCACGCTTGCGGCAACGAGGAGGTCGTCAGGACCCAAATGCATCGTGCGGATTTCATTGATGGCTTTAATGGGCCCGTTAGAACTAACTTCTTGAGCGATAATCTGACTGATGCCGTCCTGCACATCGGCCGTTGCCGCTTCACCAATGATCAACGCTTTGATCTCGATGCTCATCACAATCGCTGTCATCGCCAGGATGAGACCGATTACAATTGAGGCGACGCCATCGGCTTGAAGAATGCCAAATTTATCTGCCAGGAATACGCCGATCATCGCGACAATCAAGCCTAAGCAGGCGGCGAAGTCTTCAAGGACGACAGCAAAAAGTGCAGGATCTTTCGATCTGCGAATAGCACGCAACGGCGGAAGGTTTGGATAGCGCGAGTTGAATTCCTGTAACGCCTTAAACATCGCAAAACCTTCCAGCAAGATCGCCACGCCCAAAACAATATAATTGATGTTGGCATTGGTCATCGTGGTGGGGTGTTGAACTTTGTGAATGCCTTCGTAAATCGAGACACCAGCTCCAAGCGCGAATAAGATGACGGCAACAACAAAGCACCAAAAATAAAGCTCTTTTGAATATCCAAATGGGTGTTTTGCATCTGCGGGACGGCTTGCGCGTTTCAGACCCAACAGGATGAGCCCCTGATTTGCCGTATCGACAAGCGAGTGAACGCCCTCCGACAACATTGCAGATGAGCCTGTCCATGCCGCCGCGGAAAACTTAGCGATGGCGATGCCAAAGTTGGCACCCAGGGCAAAGAGAACAACCGTCTTAGATCCACTTGCAGCCAAAGGTCCGCTCCTTATTCAATTCGCTCTTAATCAATTCGCAAGGACCGGCTGGCAAACACCGGTCCGCGTGTTGACGCCAAACGCGGTGATTATGCTCGAAAACGATCAAACGAGACTTTGCCATTGTATAGCGCGACTGACAAAAAAAGAAAAAGCCCCAGGGCGCATTTTCCCTGAGGCCTGTGTTCCTTAAAATCAATGCCCGTCGTGTCAGTGAGAATCGCGCGAGCGACGGGAAACTGATTCGGTTTATTGCGTTGTCGCTGGATCAGCAGGGGCTGTGTCTGCTGGCGGCGTTTCAGCAGGAGCTGTTTCCGCTGGTGTGGTTTCGGTGGGAGCAGGCTGGGCTGCTTCTTTGGCTTTTTCGTAAGCTGTGCCTGCAGCTTCCTTGGCTTTATCATAAGCCTCTTTGGTTGCTTCTTTGGCCTTTTCAATCGTCGGAGCTGCTTTTTCGTAAGCTTCTTTGCTTGTTTCTGTCGTTTTGTCCGTCAACTCTTTTGCTTTTTCTTTGGCACGTTCGAGAAGAGATTTTTTCGGTTTCGCGCGTTTGAACTCAGGGGTTGCGTCCAACACGTCTTTGCTTACGCCTGGCAATGCAACCACCATCTTGCCATTGACGTCTTTGTCGACCAAGGCATCGAGGCGAACACCAATTTTCTTTTCGCCAATGCCTAAGAAACCGCCAGTGCCGATAATCACACCTTCGACGATGTTTGAATCATTAAGGATGACGTCTTCGATATCCCCGAAAATTTTACCTTCGTCGTTGTAAATCTTTGCGCCGATAAGAGAATCTTTCGCCAGGTACTGATGAGCGCCTTGTGCAGCAATGAAGACGTCTTGCGCATAAACCTGTGCTGGAGTGGCAATGGCGAGTGCGGCCACTGTGGCGAGACTGAGAGCAAGCTTTTTCATTTGATCGTTTCCTTCTCGTAAAGCCCTTAATTGGGGCCGAGGGCAGTCCGCAATTGACATGGCGTCAACTGAGTTAATTGCGATTTAGCGACTCTGTATGGCGTGATCAAGTTTTTGGAGATATTGTTGGTGGGGCAAAGCGACACGTGCAAATTGTCTCAAAAACCCAATAAATATGGGGAGAAGGGCAGGGTATGGGCGTCCAAATGTTGGGGCTGCATTGCAGTTCTGCCTCCGCATCGCTAACGTTTGTCCAAATCATCATCATTTCGCCGCTGGCCTGGATCTGACCCGATGGGAAAAAGAGCCAGTTTGAGCGCGCAAAATCGGAAAGATCTCCGTGGCAGAGAATAGTGACGGCACGCCTCCAGGCGGCAAAGGACATGGCGAGATTCGCCCGGTCTCCATTACCGAAGAAATGAAACGGTCGTACCTTGAGTACGCCATGAGCGTGATCGTGTCGCGCGCTTTGCCGGACGTTCGCGACGGTCTCAAGCCTGTGCATCGCCGCATTCTCTATGGCATGCATCGCATGGGCCTGGAGCACAATAAGGGCTATCGCAAATCGGCGAAGGTCGTTGGCGAAGTGATGGGTAACTACCACCCGCATGGCGACGGCGCGATCTATGACGCCTTGGTGCGTCTGGCGCAGGACTTCTCAATGAGCTTGCCGCTGATTGAGGGTCAGGGAAATTTCGGCTCTGTTGATGGCGATCCGCCAGCCGCGATGCGCTATACCGAATGTCGCTTGGAAAAGGTCGCTCAATACCTCCTTGACGACCTCGATAAGTCGACCGTCGACTACCAGCCAAACTACGACGACAAAGATACCGAACCGGTCGTGTTGCCAGCGAAGTATCCTAACCTGTTGGTCAATGGCGCCGGCGGCATCGCCGTCGGTATGGCAACCAATATTCCGCCACACAACTTGGGCGAAGTGATCAACGCGTGTTTGGCGCATCTCGAAAATCCGGAAATTACACTGGAAGAGTTGTGTGCCATCGTACCGGGACCGGATTTTCCAACGGGTGCTTACATTCTTGGTCGCGGTGGAATCCGCAAAGCTTACTTTGAAGGCCGCGGATCGATCATCATGCGCTCGCGGGTTGAAGTCGAAGAAGTTCGCAAAGATCGCCAGGCGCTTGTTGTGAGTGCCATCCCGTATCAGGTCAACAAACGGACTCTGATCGAAAAAATCGCCGACCTCGTGCGTGATAAGCGCATCGAAGGCATCTCTGACATCTGGGACGAGAGCAACCGTGATGGCATGCGCATTGTTATACAGTTAAAACGCGATGCGGTTGCTGATGTGGTGCTCAATCAACTGTGGCGCTATTCAGACCTACAAACCTCGTTTGGCGCCAACATGTTGGCTATCAACGGTGGCCGTCCTGAGCAGATGAACCTGCGCGATATGGTGACGGCGTTCACGGCGTTCCGCCAGGAGGTTGTCACACGGCGCACAAAGCACTTGCTTACCAAAGCACGTGACCGCGCGCACGTCTTGGTCGGCCTTGCGATCGCTGTTGCCAACATCGATGAAGTGATCAAGCTTATTCGCCACGCAGCCTCTCCGGCGATTGCTCGAGAAGAACTGATGGCGCGGGATTGGCCAGCCAAAGACATCGCACCATTGGTTGAGCTGATTGCTGACCCTCGCCATAGCGTTCAAGCCGATGGCACCTACAAGCTTTCTGAGGAGCAGGCGCGGGCAATTCTTGATTTGAGATTGCAACGCCTCACCGCGCTTGGCCGCGATGAAATTGGCGATGAATTGCGCAAGCTTGGCGAGGAGATCAAAGAGTTCTTGGCGATTCTGTCGTCACGTGCGCGTATCGTTGACATCATCAAAGGTGAATTGACCGACATACGCGATAACTTTGCCGTGCCGCGGCGTACGGAAATTATCGAGATGGACGGTGACGTGGATGATGAAGATCTCATCCAACGCGAAGATGTCGTCGTTACCGTTTCCCACAAAGGTTATATCAAGCGCGTGCCGCTTGGGACTTATCGTGCGCAACGTCGTGGCGGCAAGGGACGCTCGGGCGTTTCCACCAAAGAGGAAGATTTTGTCACGCAAATCTTCGTCACCTCGACGCATGCGCCTGTGTTGTTTTTCTCATCGCGCGGCATGGTCTATCGCATGAAGGTCTGGCGTTTGCCAGCCGGCACACCGCAATCTGTCGGCAAAGCGCTGATCAACTTGTTGCCGCTGGCACAGGATGAATGGATTACCTCCATACTTCCGCTGCCGGAGGATCAGGAAACATGGTCTGACCTGGAGCTGATGTTTGCAACGCAATCTGGCAACGTGCGTAGAAACTCGCTTGCCGATTTCGAAAATATCAATCGCAACGGCAAAATCGCAATGAAACTGGATGAGGGCGATCGTATCGTTGGAGTTGCGATTTCAAAACCTGCAGACAACGTCTTGCTGACGACTGCACGCGGGCAATGTATTCGCTTCCAGGCGACGGACGTTCGCGTCTTTAAGGGGCGCGATTCAACTGGTGTAAGAGGCATCCGATTGGATGGCGACGACAAAGTGATCTCGATGGCTATTTTGGATGGCGTTGAGGCGACGCCAGCCGAACGCACGGCCTATCTGAAATACGCAACCGCTCAACGTCGTGCGCAAGGCGGCGGTGAAGATGAGGCTGCATCTGCTGGCGTTGAGATTGAGGAAAACGGTGAGGGCGGTGATGAAAACCTCACACCGGAACGCATCGCCGAGCTTGCTGAACGCGAGCAATTTGTTTTGACAGTGTCTGACAAAGGCTATGGCAAGCGCTCGTCGTCCTATGAGTATCGTGTAACAGGGCGTGGTGGCAAAGGCTTAGTCGCTATGGTGGTCAACGATCGTAACGGGCGCCTTGGTGCCTCATTCCCGATTGAAAATAGTGATCAGATTATGCTGGTGACGGACGCCGGTCAGCTTATCCGTTGTCCGGTTCATGATGTGCGTATTGCAGGTCGCAACACGCAAGGCGTGCGGATTTTCAAGACTGGAAAAGATGAGCTTGTGGTGTCTGTTGAACGCATCCCTGATGACGGCAATGACGACGAGGACGTTGTCGAAGGTACTGATGCGGGGGCGGCGGATGAGACAACCAATGTTGGCGACACACCATCGACATCGAACCCATCATCTGGAGATGAGCCAACCGGCGATGCCTAGAGCTCCGATTTGGAACAAATTCGACCCGTTTACGTGCGAACTTGCGTCACTTCGACTTTGAATTATTGGTCTGCGATTAAGGCGTCAGCTTTTGCGTCTTGACCGGTTGCGCGATAAGCGGCTTCGAGTTTCTTGGATGTGATCCGCAGGTTGGGATTGCGTTCATTGAAAACACGTCTGAAAATTCCCGTTGACTGTTCCCAAAGTGGGATCGCTTTTTTCGTTGATTTGTTTGCGACATAAAAGTCGGCAACTTTATTTAACGTCATCGCCAGGTTGACGTTGTTTGGGCCAAAGACTTGGCGTTTGATATCAAGTGAAGACTCAAGTTCTTTTTGGGCAAGCGCGCGTTGTCCCAGCTTCAAGTAGGTATCGGAAAGTTGTTCGCGCACGCGCGCGACCTGCGTGGTGCGTGCACCATAAACGCGTGACAGAATTGGGATGAGGCGCAAGTGGACTTTACTTGCTTTTTCATGTTGGCCAAGTTCGCCATAAATCTGGGCAAGTGGTGTGAGGACTTTGGAAACTTCGAAGTGGTCTTTGCCAAAAGCCTGTTCGGATTTGCTAAGTGCCGCAAGTGCTGGCTGTAGGGCCTCTTTGGGTTTGCCCCCGCGCAATATTTCAACGGACTCGCGGCTCAGTTTCTTGATCTCGGCGCGCGTTTCAGCACTAATTTGTGGCACGGGTTTTGCGCTGGGTGCGCTTTCTGCCTTTTTGGCACCACCGACGCCGAAAGCCGGAGAAAATGCGGCAAGGGCACTTAAGCCCAACATGGCAAAGGTCGAAAATTTAACTGGTTTTGGTTTAAAAATTCGCATTTTTCGTGTTTCCCGGTCGTCTAAGTTTTTGCCTGTTTCGACGCAATGGCGGTCGTAGCCCGTGTCTTTGGCAGCCGTTTTCAACATTGTAACATGTGAATACGCCAATGGTTTTAACCCAGTTCACCGCAATGGTGAATCCTTTCCCCCAAGAACGTGACAGACGCCAGAAAACTCGGCATAAGTTTTGATTATGAAACGGATTGGATTTTATTCAGGCTCCTTTGACCCTGTCACGTTGGGCCATACGGATGTGATTGAGCGCGCTGCTGCCATAGTCGACCGCTTGGTGATCGGCATTGGCGTGCATCCATCGAAATCGCCAATGTTTGCTGCCGCCGAACGCGCGGCGCTGTTGGAAGCTGAAACGGCTCCCATCGCCGCGAAAACAGGCTGTGAAATCGTCATTGACACATTTGACAACCTCGCGATTGAAGCCGCCCGCAAGGTGAATGCGACCGTCATCTTTCGGGGCTTAAGGGACGGAACGGATTTTGATTATGAAATGCAAATGGCCGGGATGAATGGCGCGATGGCCGCCGATCTACAAACCATATTTGTGCCGTCTTCTCCAAATGTCCGCCATATCGCGTCCGGATTGGTCCGCCAGGTTGCCTTTATGGGGGGAGATGCGTCCCAGTTTGTTTCCCCGGCTGTGGCAGAAAGCTTAGTTGAAAAAGTCCGTCGGGCGCGCGGATAAGGCGTTGAAACTCCCCGTACGTTTTATTCCTTCAAGGGACAACAGGGCTTCAGCCGCGACCATTGGTAGTTGGGCGCTTGCCCAAAGGCCGTCAAATCGCCATAAGACGTGCGGAAAGTCCGGCGTCGCGACAGCAAACGCTGTGATACCTTAAAAATTCCGCAAAAATTCCGCCGTAAAGGAAAATTCAATGCGCCATCTTGCAAAACTCTTTTTTGCGTTCGCTCTCTTGCTGGCTCCTGCCCAGTTAAGTGCGAGCGAGCTTGATCCTGAAAACACTTTGGTGTTGGAACTCAGCACAGGAACTGTGGTGATTAAGTTGCGTCCCGACCTTGCCCCCAACCACGTCGCGCGGGCTAAAAGACTGGCACGCGAAGGTTTTTATGACGGGATTATTTTCCACCGCGTGATCGATGGTTTCATGGCGCAAACCGGCGACCCGACTGGAACGGGCACAGGTGGTTCGAAGTATCCTGATCTTCGTGCAGAATTTACACCAGCGGCCTACGAACGTGGCACCGTTGGGGCTGCGCGTTCAGCGAGTCCAGATTCGGCGAACAGTCAGTTTTTTATTACTTTCAAACACACGCCCGCTCTCAACGGCCAATACACCGTTTGGGGTGAAGTGGTCAAAGGCATGACCAGTGTTGATAAAGTGGCACGTGGTCAGCCGCCCGCCCAACCAGATAAAATTGTTAAGGCTTACGTCCTGGCTGATAAGAAGTAGAACGCTAGGCCGACCCATTCAACAAATAATCCCGGTACATCCGGCATTGTGGCCGGTGCCAAATTGTCGGCACTGGCCGTCACACATTTAGGAATAATGAGGAAGCGATGACTGACATCAAAGATCCCGAAAACACACTCATGATGGAAACTTCACAAGGCTCCGTCGTGATTGAGCTGCGCCCCGATCTCGCGCCCAAACACGTCGAGCGGATCAAAATGTTGGTGCGTGATGGCTTTTATGACGGGATTGTTTTCCACCGCGTGATCGACGGCTTTATGGCACAGACGGGTTGCCCCGATGGGCGCGGTACGGGCAGTTCAAGTCATCCAAACCTGGAAGCGGAATTCAACGCTGAACCACATGTGCGCGGTGTGTGTTCCATGGCGCGCGCGGCAGCACCGAACTCAGCCAACAGCCAGTTTTTTATCTGTTTTGACGATGCGACATTCCTTGACAACCAATACACCGCCTGGGGCCAAGTCGTGTCTGGGATGGAAAACGTCGATAAGCTGCAACGCGGCGAGCCCCCTCAAAATCCAGACAAGATGATATCGGTTAAAGTGGCAGCTGACGTCGGTTAAAGACTGGGACGAAAAAATAGAAATTGGCCACGCAGGTTTTGTGCCGCGTGGCCTTTTCTTTTGTGACCAGCCAGACCTTATAAAGAACCAGAACAGGGCGGCCTTTGGGGGGTGACCTTTAGGATTGGCATTGGAGGTTGGTCTTTAGGGTTGGCCGTGGGCAGGTTTTGCGCGATAAGCCTGCAGAAATTTCCAGTTGCCAGTCTCGCAACTTGAGGCAAACAGCAATGAATTTTGAAGGCGAGACGTAACGTGCGTACCGAGCTTTTTGATTTCGACTTGCCGGAAGACTTGATCGCGTTAAGGCCTGCGCCAGAGCGTGATGGCGCGCGTCTTCTTGTTGTCCGTCCAGGTCACACTCAGGCTTTGTCTGATTGCCAAATTGTGGACTTGGCGTCTTTGCTGGAACCAGGCGATGCGTTGGTGTTCAACAACACCCGCGTTTTACCGGCCGCGTTGCAAGGGCTGCGTCGACGTGCACAAAGTGAGGTGAATGTTTCCTTCAACCTCGTGCATCGCACAGGCTCTGATTCTTGGCAGACGTTTGCCAAACCTGGGCGTCGCCTTGGCGTTGGCGACCGCGTTACGTTTGCAGCCCACCAATCCGATTTGGTTTTGACCGCTGACGTAACCAGCAAGCAGGACGATGGCTTGGTTGCCTTGACGTTTAACCGCTCTGGTGCCGACCTTGATGGAGCACTGTTGCAAGTTGGGCGGATGCCATTGCCGCCTTACATTGCCGCCCACCGTTCGGCCGATGAAACTGATAACACCACCTACCAAACCATTTTTGCCAAACACGATGGCGCCGTTGCGGCGCCCACCGCTGGCTTGCATTTTACCGAGCGGTTGTTGGCGTCGATCGAAAAAAAGGGCGTCACGCGCCATGATCTGACATTGCATGTTGGGGCGGGAACGTTTCTGCCAGTGAAAACCGAGACGACCGATGATCACGTGATGCATTCAGAATGGGGCGAAGTGAGTGCTGCAACGGCTGCAGAATTGAATGCGGTTCGCGCGCACGGCGGACGCATTATTGCCGTCGGCACGACATCGTTGCGATTGTTGGAATCCGCTGCGGATCGCGATGGTCGCATTTTGCCATTTTCCGGTGACACCGATATTTTCATGACACCAGGATATCGATTTAAGGCGGCTGATGGCCTCTTAACCAATTTTCACCTGCCCAAGTCGACGCTCTTTATGTTGGTGTCGGCATTCTCGGGGCTGGAACAGATGCAGTCAGCCTATGATCATGCCATTAAAAAGCGATATCGCTTTTATTCCTATGGTGACGCCACCTTGCTCTTCCCTGCCGCGCCTAAGTCTGCCAAATAGCGCCAATGCAAGATGCTCAAGACAAATTCGCATTTGACCTGTTGGCCCAGGACAAGTTGGCCCGTGCCGGTCGTGTGACCACACCGCATGGTGTCATCGCCACGCCAGCCTTCATGCCTGTAGGAACCGCGGGCACAGTCAAAGCACTGTATATGAACCAGGTGCGTGAGGCCGGTGCTGATATCATTCTTGGCAATACCTACCATTTGATGTTGAGGCCTGGCGCAGAACGGGTCGCAAGACTTGGAGGCTTGCACAAATTTATTGGCTGGGACGGACCGATTCTGACGGATTCCGGTGGCTTTCAGGTCATGAGCCTTTCGCAACTTCGTCGGCTGACAGAAGACGGTGTGACGTTCCAATCGCATATTGATGGCTCACGCCATGAGCTAAGTCCGGAACGCGCTGTTGAGATTCAATGTTTGCTCGGCTCCGATATTCAGATGCAACTTGATGAGTGCATTGGATTGCCAGCCGAGCGTGGGGATGTCGAGCGGGCAATGAATTTGTCGTTGCGCTGGGCCGAGCGAGCACGCAATGCCTTTGCAAAGGCGCAAGACGATGGCCTAGCCAATCCCGGGCAGGCATTGTTTGCGATCGTGCAAGGTGGCGTTGATGTGGCTTTGCGCCGACAATCAGCCGAGGCGTTGGTGGATTTGGATTTTCCAGGTTACGCGATCGGCGGCTTGGCCGTTGGCGAAGGTCATGACGCGATGGTGGCCACGCTGCAATCAACGACACCTCATCTGCCAACTGATAAGCCTCGGTATTTGATGGGGGTCGGGACACCGCGTGATTTGATAGCGGCTGTGTCTCATGGCGTAGATATGTTCGATTGCGTTTTGCCAACGCGCAATGGCCGCCACGGATTGGCGTATACGTGGAATGGCAAAGTCAATTTGCGCAATGCCAAACACGCAGAAGATTTATCTCCACTCGATCCACTGAGTAGCTGTCCAGCGGCCAATGATTATTCCCGCGCTTATCTGCATCATCTCGTTAAGTCAGGCGAGCATCTGGGAGCAATGTTGGTCTCCTGGGCCAATACGGCATTCTTCCAACAGTTGATGGCCACCATGCGTCAGGCGATCGCAGAGGGAAATTTTGCAGACTGGGCGGATGCTCATATTGACAGGCTTGATGCCAAAGAACCGCAATAGCTCGCGGCAAACATCCTTCTCAGGCCATCATTCTTTGGTGACGCGTTCTCGGTGAATCAAATAAAGTCCTGAGCTGACCACAATGCTGGCGCCGATCGCCGTCCAGACATCGGGAAGGTCTTCAAACACCAGGTAACCCAGAATAACCATCGTGATAATCTGGAAATAAATAAATGGCGCCAGGATTGATGCGGGCGCTAGGCGATGTGCAACGATCAAGAGGTAATGCCCAACACCTCCAAACACGCCCATCATGCCCAGTAAGAACCAGGTGAACATATCTCCTGGAGGTTGCCAGACAGACAGGGCAATCGGTGCGCCGACAAGCGTTCCAACAATCAGCGAGTAGTGGAGCGTCACAAATGGTGGATCATTGCCAGCGATTTGGCGTGTCAGGAGAATGAATGCGACATAGGCAGCAACCGCTGCAAAACTGTATATGACCGCGGGATGCACATCGCCAAAGCCGGGACGAACAACAACCAAAATGCCAACAAAACCGATAATGATCGCTACCAAGCGTCGCCAACCGATCCATTCACCAAGAACCGGCCCGGCAACAAGTGGCACCAGAAGCGACGATAGGAAAAAGATCGTGATCGTTTGATCCAGTCGCAAATATTTCAGAGCGAGAAAGTTGAACGCCGTCGTCACCGCCATCAGCACCGATCGCACTATTTGTGCGCGCAGTTGTACGGTCTGAAACAATGCACCAAGTGACATGATGCCAAAAGCTGGCACAAGTGCCATCACGAAAACGAACTGACCAAGGAAGCGAAGCCAAATTGTTTGTTCAATGGGGACGTTGCTCATGGTCGTGACGTATTTGGCAATGGTGTCGAGCAATGAAAAACAGACAAGGGCAATAAGCAACAGGCCGATCGATTTTAGGCGATCGCCATGTTGATCTGCTTTGCTTCGTTGATCGGGCGCTTGGTCGGCTGAATTGGCTTTTCGGCTGGTGCTGATCTGAGGTGGCACAAAGTTTGGGTCAGACATGATCGCGAAATTTTCTCTGACCCGGTGGAGAGGTCGGTTTTTGTTTTTTGGCCCCATGCATAAGGCACGGTGTTGGCGGATATTAACCGACTTTGTCGCGAATTCTCACAGTAAGTTTGGCGAGCTTGCTTCGTGTGGGTGCGACCAATTGGAAGCCAGAATACAGATTTGTTGCCAATGGCGCGCTCTGGCAGAGCGTGAAACCAAGCTTGATGAGCGACCTAGCGCTGGGCATTGGTATTTTTTCAACGGAAATCTACAGTATGTGCGGCCCAAAAGCCTGAATTGGCCAAACGTTTGCACGTTGCCAAGGAAAAGCGAACACAGGGTCTTGCACCCCTCCGAATTCCCCTGTATCCCCACCCCCAGATGGACCGGTAGCTCAGTTGGCTAGAGCACTCGACTTTTAATCGAGTTGTCGCGGGTTCGAGCCCCGCCCGGTCTACCATCACCCCTTAGTCAATCTGTATTCAATGTTTGGGCGACCTGAGGTCGGGTCAACGGATCTTGCCATTTGGCACTTGAGTCCCGATTGATCCCTGATTGATCAATGTGTCACGGAAAATGGCGTGCGTTGAAAGCCAGCCTCGGGGCAAGCCCAGACTATTGGGCGCCGTTCTCGGTCAATTGCCAGGATGACAATCGGAGGCTTCTGCCTAGTCGGTAGATGTTTCAAGGTCCTGGGCAATGGGGAGCCCGTTATCCATGCCCCATTCTGCCCAGCTGCCATCATAAACCGGCGCATTCGTCTGCCCTGTCACAGCAAGTGCCAGAGCGATGATTGAGGCTGTCACTCCGGATCCACACGTTGTGACAACGGGTGCTCTGGGATCAATTCCGGCCTGGCGAAAAATCGCTGATAATTCAAGTTGGGACTTCATCGTTCCGTCGTCGTTAAGGACGAGATTGTGCGGTAGGTTTTTCGAGCCCGGAATGTGGCCTTGGCGCAGTCCTGGTCGCGGCTCTGGGTCGCGTCCTGCAAAGCGGCCGGCAGGGCGGGCATCGACAATTTGATGGGTGTTTTCTCGACCAATCATACCGCGGATATCGTCGATATCGCGGATCAGTTCGGCGTTTAGGCGCGGCGTGTAATGGCGTTCGGTGCGGGGTGGAGCGGGACCGTCATCAACTTGGCGGTCTTCTGCAATCCATTTCTTTAGACCGCCGTTTAGAACGGCGACTTCGTCATGGCCCATTGCGCGAAATGTCCACCAGACCCGAGCCGCTGAAAATAGGCCGTCGGTGTCGTAAACGACGATGCGTGCGCCATCGCCAACGCCTAATTTCTTCATGCGGCTGGCAAATTTCACCGTTGAAGGCAGCATATGGGGCAAGTCAGATTGATCGTCGACGAGGTCGTCGATGTCGAAGAAGAGTGCGCCTGGAATGTGGTTCTCGAGATATTCAGCTTTGGGATCACGTTCGGAGCCGGGCATATACCAGGACCCATCAAAAATCACGATATCTGGGGCCTGTAGGTGATTGGCAAGCCAATCCGTCTCAACGATCCAATCCTTTGCGGAATGCGGCACGGGAGTCTCCTTAGGGTCTTTATTACAAACGTGTAGTGTTGATCGTGGGTAAACCACTCAAAGTGGTTCCAGAACAGAATTATGCCTTTGCCTCCTCCTCAAAGACAATGGGTAAGTTGGTTTTTGCCGAGGCTGCTATCCAATCAGGAACGGGAAGACCCTTAGAGCGCAGGAATTCGGAATTATAAAGCTTCGATTGATAGCGCGTTCCAAAGTCGCAAAGCACAGTCACAATGGTATGGCCAGGACCCATTTCTTTACCCAAACGAACGGCTCCAGCGATGTTGATGCCGGAGCTGAGGCCAAGGCATAGCCCTTCATTCTGAAGGGCGTCAAAGACCAACTCCACGCCCTCTCGGTCTGTAATCTGATAAGCGTGGTCGACGACAGCGCCTTCCAGATTGGCTGTAATCCGTCCTTGGCCTATCCCCTCGGCAATCGAAGATCCTTCAGAGGCAAGTTTACCGGTTGTGTAATAACTATAAAGCGCGGCGCCAAATGGGTCGGCCAAACCGATTTGAATGTCGCCTCGCTTCGCTTTGAGGCCCATTGAGATGCCTGCAAGCGTGCCGCCGGAACCAACGGCGCAAGCAAATCCATCGACACCACCTGTCGCAGTCCAGATTTCCTCGGCGGTTGTTTCGATATGTGCCTGGCGGTTGGCGACATTATCAAATTGATTGGCCCAAATGGCTCCACCTGGTTCTGTCTTGTTCAGTTCTGCCGCCAGGCGTTGGGAATACCTGACGAAGTTATTCGGGTTTGAATAGGGTTTGGCTGGCACCTCGACCAACGTTGCGCCGAGCAATCGCAGCATGTCTTTTTTTTCAGACGCTTGCGTTTCAGGAATGACAATCACGCAGCGAAATCCAAGGGCGTTTGCCAGCACCGTCAAGCCTATCCCAGTGTTGCCAGCCGTACCTTCTACGATTGTGCCACCGGGTTTGAGTGTGCCGCGCCTTTGGGCGTCGCGAATGATGTACAGCGCCGCGCGGTCTTTCACGGATTGGCCCGGATTCATGAACTCTGCTTTGCCAAGAATTGTGCAACCGCTGAGCTCGGAGGCGCGCTTGAGTTTTATTAAAGGTGTATTTCCAACAGCCGCAACGACATCAGGCGCAATGGTCATGCCGCTTTTCAACCTCTCTCGTCCGGAATTTTTACTTCGCCTGAACCAATCAACGCCAATCAGGGTTTTGGCGAGTTTGGCTGCTCGATTAATTTTAGGCAAATTAGCGATGCAGCGTTTGGCCCGCAAGGCCTTATTTTTTAGCGTTTTTCGTAGTTTTTGTGTGCGATCGGAATGTGCGCTGCAATTCAAGTGTCTCACAATGGTTCAGCATTTAACCGTCAGTTAACCCCGTCGACTTAGTCTCAAGAATGCAAACTTGAGGCCTGCAGGCAGCTTATCTGTATGCCTGTTATCAACGAGGGTTACATTATGAAATTCGCAATTAAAGCTGCGTGTGCCTCCACTGCACTCGTCGCTGCAAGCTTCTCAACACCAGCCATGTCTGCCGACATGTATGGTGGTTCGGTCAAGGACGGCGGCTATATGGCGCCACTTCCACAAGTCAGCCGTGCGGCTGGCCCGTGTTATGTTCGCGGCGACGTCGGTTATGGTTGGTCGCAGGATGGTAACGCAAAATTCGACGTTTTCGACCAGATCAACGATCATGTCAGAAACTTTGATGCCGGCGGCAACCTTTACTCAGACGCAATCATCAACACACAAGACATCTTTATCGGCAACAACTTCGTTGATGGCGGTATGGACGACTTTTGGTTCGGTGAAGTCGGTGTTGGTTGTGGTTCCGGTTCGCGCGGACTTCGTGGTGACGTAACATTTGGTTTCCGTCAAAGCCGCGATTTCTGGGGTACGCCTCTGACGCGCACAGTGACGCACAACTACGAAGATTTCGGTCCGACCATTGTTGCGCCAGGACTGAGCTCTGAATCAAGCTCGATGACAGATGCATTCCACACCAACGTCAAGTCATACTCCTTGCTGTTTAACGGTTACTATGACCTTGGCAACTTCCGCGGTTTTGTGCCCTACGTTGGTGCTGGTATCGGTGTATCTTACAACATCGTTGACGACGTCACGGCGCTGTGGCTGCCAGGCCCAATCGAAGGTGACAAGAAGCTTTCCTTTGCATGGCAGGTCTCAACTGGCGTTGGCTACCAGATCCGTGAAAACATGATCTTGGATTTAGGTTATCGTTATCTTGACCTCGGTTCTGCTGATTCCGGCCAGATTGATGGTGGTTACAACATCAACCCTGAAGTGAGATTTGACGATCTGCGCTCACACGAAATCAAAGTTGGTCTGCGCTACCACTTTGGCTCACGCGGCAATTGCTGTGACACGATTTCACTGAAGTAAGTTTGTTTGTAACAACACGACAAAACTCCCAAGATTTTTGCAACCGGGCGCATTTGTGCCCGGTTTCTTTTTGTAAATCGCATATTGAATGGCGTCGCCACGGGCATGAACCACGATCATTTTCTCGGTCATGATTCGGGTCATCGCGATACGGATCAATGACTTTCGCTGACCCAATGCTTGGCACTAAAAGACATTTCGACCGTTAACTGACTGGTGTTGGAGGGCCAACTTTGCGGTTGGCGATTGCCGTTCTTGGTCGATTTTACGGGCTTGTTGGACAAAGTTCGGTCTTTTCTGCTGTTTTCCGGGTTGGAAGACAATATTCGCTGTTGATCTTCGAGCTATGGCGCAGATATATGAGCGTCGAACCGTTTTACCGGTTGCTGTCTCCCGTTGACTTTCGATCATCCTAAGACTTGGGCGTTTCGGCCGTCGCAGGCTGTGTCTGAAAAATGCTTTGGGAAGCGTGCAATCACCTTTTGGTAAGACGTTCGCTGTGTGCGACGAACCCTTTGGCCACAGGTCATGGGCGGGCGTGGTGGAATTGGTAGACACGCCAGATTTAGGTTCTGGTGGCTTCGGCCGTGGGGGTTCAAGTCCCTCCGCCCGCACCACAGCAAAAGTGAAAACGGACGGGAAACGGATTGGGGACGGGCGATACCGCATCTCCACCGGCCTTTTCACAGATTGAGATTTATGGCTGGCGTTTGCAGGTCGGCGAGACTTTTAAAGCCTTGAAGTAGGCGAAGATTAAGCGGCGTTAGGCCCGTGTGGTTCAGGATTGAGTGATGGAAATTAAAGAAATAAATACAGATGGGCTCTCGCGGACGCTTGAGGTTGTGGTTGGCGCTGGGGAATTGAACGAACGCTTCGATACCCGCCTTGGCGAGTTGCGCAACACGGTCCAACTGAAGGGTTTCCGCAAGGGCAAAGTTCCTGTCACGCACCTGAAGAAGGTTTATGGCAAACAGGTCATGGCCGAGATCCTGGAACAAACGGTCAAGGAAACGAGTTCGAAGGCCATTCAGGACCGTGAAGAGCGTGCAGCGGCGCAACCGGAAATCAAGCTGACCGAAGACCAAAGCGAGATCGAAAAGGTTTTGAACGGCGAGGCAGACCTCAGCTATTCGATGACTTTTGAAGTGTTGCCTAAGATAGAATTAACAGATTTCAGTAAGCTGGAATTGGAACGTCTCGTCGTTAACGTTGAAGATGAAGCGGTCGAAGAAGCGCTTGGTCAACTTCGTGAACGTGCCACAACTTATGAAGTTGAGGAAGGTCGGGTCGCTCAATCCGGCGATGAAGTCGAGATCGATTTCGTTGGTAAAATCGATGGTGAAGCGTTCGAGGGTGGCACAGCATCGGGTCAAAAAGTTGTGCTTGGAGCAGGCAGTTTTATTCCTGGCTTTGAAGACGGTCTTGTCGGCGCCAAACAAGGCGACGAGCCAACCATTGAAGCAGATTTCCCCGATGACTATCAAGCCGCAAACCTGGCCGGAAAAACCGCGCAATTTGAAGTGTTGGTGAATTCCGTTGGTGCGCCGAAGGTGCCAGAACTCGACGAAGAGTTTGCAAAGGGCATGGGCGTTGAGAGCCTCGAAAAACTGACGGAAGTTTTGAAATCGCAAATCGGTCAAGAATATGCTGATGCCGCCCGCCAGAAGCTGAAACGAGAGCTGCTCGATGCGTTGGAAAAAGCGCACGACTTTGAATTGCCACCATCACTTATTGAACGCGAATTTGAAGGCATTTGGGAGCAACTGAACCAAGGCCTTAAGCAGTCTGGTAAGACGTTCGAAGATGAAGGTAAGACGGAAGAAGAAGCGCGCGAAGAGTATCAAAATATCGCAGCACGTCGCGTTCGCCTTGGTTTGATCATCGGTGAAATTGGCGATGCTGGAAAAATCGAAGTGACACAGGAAGAATTGCGCGGCGCACTCATGCAACAGGCGCGTTCTTATCCGGGCCAAGAAAAAATGGTCTATGAGTTCTACGAAAAGAACCCGAACGCGATTGCCGAACTTCGTGCACCGATTTTTGAAGACAAGGTTGTTGACCACATTCTTGAGCAAGCCAAACCGTCTGAGAAAAGCGTAACGAAGGATGAACTTTTCAAGTTGCTCGAGGAAGCCAGCGAAGCTTAAGGCGTAAAACGGGCGCAAACGCGAAACTGTTTGCACATGTTGGTACGGTTTGCGCCTTTTTGGGGCTAGACAGTACACCGCGAGTCCACTCTTCTAGGTGGATCAAAAAAAGTATGCAGATCCGATATGACATCGGTCGAAAACAAGCACTCCAGGTCTTGCAGATGTTTTGCTGGACTTTTGGTTTCAGAACGGGAGAAACGAAGTCTCATGCGCGATCCGGTAGCTAACTCTACTCCGATGACTAGTTCGTTCTGGCCAACGATTATTGAGCAAACCAACCGTGGTGAGCGTGGTTATGATTTGCCATCGCGTCTGCTGAAAGATCGCATCATCTTCGTCACTGGTGTGGTGGAAGATCAAATGGCGGCGTCGATTTGCATGCAGTTGTTGTACTGCGAATCTGAAAACCCGACCAAAGAAGTCTCGATGTACATCAATTCTCCAGGTGGCGTCGTGACTGCTGGGATGGCGATTTACGACACAATGCAGTTCATCAAACCGCCAATTGCAACGCTGTGCATTGGTCAGGCGGCGTCGATGGGGTCGTTGCTGTTGTGTGCAGGTGCAAAGGGCATGCGCTATGCGTTGCCAAATGCGCGGATCATGGTGCACCAGCCATCTGGTGGCTTTTCTGGTCAAGCGTCAGATATCGAGCGTCACGCCCAAGATATCATCAAGATGAAGCGCCGCTTGAATGAAGTTTACGTCAAGCACACCGGTCAACCATACGAAAAAGTCGAAAACACACTTGATCGCGACCATTTTATGTCTGCTGAAGAATCGAAAGAATTTGGCTTGATCGACAAGGTGTTAACCAGTCGCGACGAGGTTTCAGGCCCCAGCGATGACGCCAAGTCGTCATAAACGTTGAGCGTCCGATAGAGAGGCGAACGGTGGCTCATCGCATGGCGTTCGGTCTCGAATTCTCGCCATGGGTGCGATTTGCTGTGAAGAACCGAGTTTGATGCAGGCCAGATCAGGTGTCTAAATCTTGCACCGTTTTCATACCTTACCTGGTATGTTTTGCTCAGGAGGGCGCAGTATTTTGGCGGTGATGGGTGGGTGGTGATCGCTCTGCGCTTTGCCAGCGTTTGCCGCCAGAACGCTGCTGATCGGGTTGAAATCATCGTGTTGGCAGAACAATTGCTTAGAATTGGCGATGCTGACGCGCAAAAGAGGTGGTGCAAACCCGGCCAACATTCAGCGGATTTGGCAACCTCTAGTGGTCAGGCCAGGGAGTTTGGGTCCAATTGAGGACAATTTAACAGGCCATTCTAGGTCTTGTGGTGAGGTGAAAATGGACGATATACAACGTAGAGCTGCCTGATAATGGCGAAAATAGCAGTCATGTTGTATTCGAGCCCTCAAAAATTGACCGAAAGGCTAGCTCGTTAATCCAATCTTGATCTCCAGGACACTAGCGTGTTCAGATCAGATTCTAAGTATTTACCGGACCATGTGTACTTTATCACTCATGTGCTGGCATAAAGGTCGAAGATGCGATCAAATCGCCGCCAAGCTGATTTGATCAAACAACAAAAGTTTAAGTCCGGCTATTTCGCGGGAAGGGTGACAAGACAAGATGGCACAAGAGAAAAACACCCTGTACTGCTCGTTCTGTGGCAAGAGCCAGCATGAGGTGCGCAAGTTAATTGCAGGTCCGACCGTTTTCATCTGTGATGAATGCGTTGAACTGTGCATGGATATCATCCGGGAAGAAAATAAAAACACCCTGGTGAAGTCACGGGACGGTGTCCCATCACCGCAGGAAATTTGCTCGGTTCTCGATTCCTATGTCATTGGCCAGGCGCATGCCAAGCGTGTGTTGTCGGTTGCAGTTCACAACCACTATAAGCGCCTCAACCATGCTTCAAAAAATAATGACGTCGAGTTGGCCAAGTCCAACATCCTTCTGGTTGGTCCAACTGGGTGTGGTAAAACGCTTCTCGCTCAAACGCTGGCACGCATTCTTGATGTGCCGTTTACAATGGCAGATGCGACCACACTGACGGAAGCTGGTTACGTCGGCGAAGATGTCGAGAATATTATTTTGAAATTGCTGCAGTCGGCTGATTACAATGTCGAACGTGCGCAACGTGGCATCGTTTACATTGACGAAGTCGATAAGATTTCGCGCAAGTCGGACAACCCATCGATCACGCGCGATGTATCGGGTGAGGGTGTTCAACAGGCGTTGTTGAAAATTATGGAAGGCACGGTTGCATCGGTTCCACCACAAGGCGGTCGCAAGCATCCCCAACAAGAGTTCCTACAAGTTGACACCACCAACATCTTGTTCATCTGCGGTGGTGCGTTTGCCGGTCTGGAAAAAATTATCGGCCGACGTGGTAAGGGCTCATCCATGGGCTTTGGTGCCACGCTCAATGATGTCGAAGAAAAACGCATGGGTGAAATCCTGC
The DNA here is from genome assembly GCA_050633705.1 of Hyphomicrobiaceae bacterium. Taxonomy (GTDB): domain Bacteria; phylum Pseudomonadota; class Alphaproteobacteria; order Rhizobiales; family Hyphomicrobiaceae; genus JAJFHI01. Next base: position 188,966 of record JBOEGZ010000001.1, read on the forward strand.
GTGGTGTTGAGCCAGAAGACATGTTGAGCTTTGGCTTGATTCCGGAATTCATCGGTCGTTTGCCTGTGATTGCAACATTAGAAGATCTCGATGAAGCGGCTCTGGTGGAAATTCTGTCGGAACCAAAGAACGCTTTGGTGAAGCAATACCAACGCTTGTTTGAGATGGAAGATGTCAAGCTGACGATCACGATCGATGCGTTGAAAGCGATTGCTCGCAAAGCAATCGAACGCAAGACAGGTGCCCGTGGCCTGCGGTCGATCATGGAGGGCATTCTTCTGGAAACCATGTTTGATCTGCCAACGCTGAAAGGCGTGGAAGAGGTGGTGATTGGTCCGGAAGTGGTCGAGGGTGGCGCGCGTCCGTTGCGTATCTACTCAGAAATGTCCGATGATCAAGAAGAGTCGAATGCATCTTAAGTTCGGCATAATCGCCGAAACTGTCTTTGAAAATTCGTGTTCTCTTTGTGACGGTGGCTAAAAACGACCATAGTATGATGGCTGTTTGGCCAATCTATTGGGCATGTGTCACCGATATACCAACGTAAATGTCTGCGAGATACGTTATGATTGGTGATGGTTCGGTTGCCTTAGGTGTGGAAAGTCTTGATCAGAAAGCATTAGGCCCCATTTTGAATTTAGCCTCGTGGTAACTATCAGATAGATTCCATAAAAAGCGTGACGTTTCTTCTATACTACGGGTCAATCGTCGTGTTTTGACGCCCAGATGGCCTCTTCGCCGCCGCCCGATCAGGAATTGGGGGCATGTTGCGGCCAGTCTCAAAAGGGTATTGAGCGCATAAAACATCGCTGCGGACCTGATTTAAGGACGTGGCTTAGAGTGGATGGATCATTCTATGAGTGAGACAACGAATATGAAGACCACAGCGGATGACAAACATCTGTATCCGGTATTGCCGTTGCGCGATATCGTGGTTTTCCCATACATGATTGTGCCTCTTTTTGTCGGGCGCGAAAAATCAATCCAGGCTCTTGAAGAAGTAATGCGGACTGACAAGCACATACTGCTTGCGGCGCAAAAGAATGCCGGTGACGATGATCCTGCCGTCGATGGCATCTATGAGGTCGGCACACTCGCGTCCGTCTTACAGCTTTTGAAGTTGCCTGACGGCACGGTGAAAGTTTTGGTTGAGGGCACGTCGCGTGCGCGCATCAAATCTTACACGGACAATGAAGAGTATTTCGAAGCTGAGATTGAACGTGTTGAGGAAGAAGTCGGCGCTGAGGATGAAGTCGAAGCATTGGCGCGCTCTGCGGTTACGCAGTTCGAGCAATACGTCAAACTGAACAAGAAGATTTCTCCGGAAGTTCTGAGCACGATTGCCCAGATCGAGGACTACTCCAAGCTCGCGGATACAATTGCTTCGCATCTGGCTGTCAAGATTGGCGACAAGCAAGAGGTGCTTGAGCTGCAAACAATATCTGACCGTCTGGAACGTGTTTACACGTTGATGGAAAGCGAAATTTCTGTGCTGCAGGTGGAAAAGAAAATCCGCAGCCGCGTCAAGCGTCAAATGGAGAAAACGCAGCGCGAGTATTATTTGAATGAGCAGATGAAAGCCATTCAAAAAGAACTCGGCGACTCTGATGAGCGTGACGATATTGGTGAGCTCGAAGAAAAGATCGAAAACACCAAATTATCAAAAGAAGCGCGCGAGAAGGCGACAGCTGAGCTGAAGAAGCTCAAGCAAATGAGCCCGATGTCGGCTGAAGCAACGGTTGTTCGAAACTACCTCGACTGGATTTTGTCGATTCCGTGGGGTGTGAAAGGCAAGGTCAAGAAAGACCTGTCAGAAGCCGAAGTCATTCTCGACAAGGAGCACTATGGCCTGGAAAAGGTCAAAGAACGCATTGTCGAATATCTCGCTGTGCAAAATCGCACCAACAAGCTCAAAGGTCCGATCCTTTGTCTGGTTGGGCCTCCAGGTGTTGGTAAGACGTCGCTTGGCAAATCCATTGCAAACGCAACGGGTCGCGAATTCGTGCGCATGAGCCTTGGTGGTGTTCGTGATGAAGCCGAGATTCGCGGCCACCGGCGGACCTACATTGGTTCCATGCCAGGTAAAGTCATTCAATCCATGCGCAAGACCAAGCGGACAAATCCGTTGTTCTTGCTGGATGAGATCGACAAGATGGGAGCGGACTTTCGTGGTGACCCGTCTTCGGCTTTGCTTGAAGTCTTGGATCCTGAACAGAATGGAACGTTCAACGACCACTATCTGGAAGTTGATTACGATTTGTCCAACGTCATGTTTGTCACAACGGCCAACACGTTGAATATTCCACCGCCTTTGATGGACCGCATGGAGATTATTCGCCTTGCCGGATACACCGAAGAGGAGAAGAAAGAAATTGCCAAACGTCACCTCATTCCAGAGCAAACAAAGTCTCATGGTTTGGAAGATGATGAGTGGTCGATAACCGATGATGCTTTGTTACATCTTATTCGCCGCTATACGCGTGAAGCCGGTGTTCGCAACCTTGAACGCGAAATCGCCAAGCTGTCTCGCAAAGCGGTGAAGGAAATCCTGACAACGTCAAAGGCGACAGTCACAGTCACAGTTGACAACGTCGAAGATTATCTTGGTGTGCCGAAATATCGTTACGGTGAAGCCGAGACGAATGATCAGGTTGGCGTTGTTACTGGATTGGCATGGACGGAAGCTGGTGGTGAGCTGCTCACAATCGAGGGTCTGAAAATGCCTGGTAAGGGAAAGACCACGGTCACGGGCAATCTTCGCGATGTCATGAAGGAATCCATTCAAGCGGCCGGTGCTTATGTTCGCGCCCGTTCGATTGATTTCGGTATTCATCCAAAGATGTTTGAGACCAATGATATCCACGTCCACGTGCCAGAAGGTGCGACGCCAAAAGATGGGCCCTCGGCAGGTGTTGGAATGGTCACTGCGATCGTTTCAGTGTTGACCGGTGTGCCGGTTCGCAAGGATGTTGCCATGACAGGTGAGATCACGCTGAGAGGGCGTGTTCTGCCGATCGGTGGATTGAAAGAAAAAATGCTGGCCGCACTGCGTGGTGGCATCAAGACGGTGTTGATCCCAGAGGAAAACGTCAAGGATCTGGCAGACATCGCAGACGAAGTGAAATCACAGTTGGAGATTGTTCCAGTTTCCGGTGTTGATGAAGTTCTGAAAGCTGCGTTGGTGTCAAAACTTGAGCCGATAACTCTGGACGATGAGCCAGCCCCCGTTAAAGGTGGCGAGAGCGACAAGACAGAACCCGGCTTGACGGCACACTAAGAGCTGGAAAGTCGTTCAATCTGATCTTTTATGGCCCGCTGAACCTGCTCGGTTCGGCGGGCTTTTTCGTACTTTTGATGCAGCTTCGGGACAGCTAAAAAAAGTAAGTGCACAGAAAAAAATGGTCGGATTTTCGAGATCAGGGCGGGTTTTTCCGTCCGAACCCGTCATTTAACCGTTTTTCCCAGTGTTTTCGGGGCAAAAGAGACCTTTTACCACTTGACGAGGCTTCGTTTTGGGCGCTTTTGTGCCGGTTCCACCGCCCCAAACGCGGCACGCGCGCTGTTTTGCTGCCTCCCGACTTCAAGTTGGACAAAACTCGGCTCTTTATCGATACAGCGCGCTGGTGTTCCGCCAACATAGAAGGATGGCAAAAGCTATGAGCAAAAAAGATTTGATCGATGCGGTCGCAAATTCGTGCGAAATGACCAAAGAAAAAGCCACCGCTGCGGTGGATGCTGCACTTGACCACATCAAAGGTTCACTAAAGGCGGGCAATGAGGTCCGTATCCCTGATTTTGGGACATTCAAGGTTGCAGATCGTAAGGCTCGTGATGGCCGTAACCCTGCGACCGGTGCGACAATTAAAATTCCAGCGTCTCGGGTTGCTAAGTTCACTCCGGCCAAAGGCCTTAAAGAGTTGCTGAACTAAATTTAAAGCTGTTTTAGCTTGAATTACGAAAGCGCCCCGCTGTTCATGCGGGGCGTTTTTGGTTGTTTTTCGTGCGCAGATGCGCGCGGGGTGCGAACAGCAGTTGCACAGCGCGTTCTGACCGGTTAGATAGCGGTTGTCGACGGGTTGCGTTGACAGCGGTCTTGTCAAGACCGGGCGATTAGCTCAGTGGTAGAGCGCCTCGTTTACACCGAGGATGTCGGGAGTTCGACCCTCTCATCGCCCACCATTCCCTCCTCACGCACAGTTTCATCGGGTTTGGCTTTAAATCGGGATGTGTCTACCCGGTTGCCCGCGCGCAGATCTTTCCTCGATACGCGCATTAGCAAGGATTGTCAGTGGTTTTGGCGCCAGATGGCCATTAAGCTCACACCGCTTGAAACTTTCTAGAATATCTCACCAATTCCGATTGACTAACGCGGTGCAACACCGTAATCCGATGCTTCGAGTGTTGATGTTGCTTTTTGTGTCATCAAAGCTCGCACGCGGGAGTAGCTCAGTTGGTTAGAGTGCCGGCCTGTCACGCCGGAGGTCGCGGGTTCAAGTCCCGTCTCTCGCGCCATATATTTAAAGGGTTGCTAGCCTTTGATGGCGCAACACAACATGGTGCTCTGGTGGCGCGTGGTTTCACCGCGGCGCCTGTCAGATGACTGAAGGGCACCCATGACCCAGCTTTTCTTGGATTATCTCCCGATTGTTATTTTTCTCGGAGTTGCGCTCGTAATTGTCTCAGCTCTGATGATCGCACCGTTTTTGATTGCGGTGAACAATCCAGACCCTGAAAAAGTCTCTGCTTATGAATGTGGCTTTAATGCCTTCGATGATGCGCGCATGAAGTTTGATGTGCGTTTTTACCTCGTCGCAATTTTATTCATCATCTTCGATCTTGAGATCGCTTTTTTGTTCCCGTGGGCTGTGGCGTTTAAAGACGTTGGCCTGGTTGGGTTCTGGTCCATGATGATATTCTTAGGCGTGTTGACGATTGGGTTTGTCTACGAATGGAAAAAGGGAGCGCTGGAATGGGATTAATTGTCCCTCACACGCCATTTACCCACGACAGTCCGAATGAAGGTGGCGGTGGTGGCGATAAAATTATCCGCCCGGATGATCCCTATTTTGATAACTTGTCGGATGAACTCGCTGACAAAGGCTTCATCGTCACGTCGACCGACGATCTGATTAATTGGGCGCGTACAGGCTCACTGATGTGGATGACGTTTGGTTTGGCATGCTGCGCGGTTGAAATGATGCAGGCTGCGATGCCGCGTTATGATCTGGAGCGGTTCGGTTTTGCCCCGCGCGCATCACCACGTCAGTCAGATGTGATGATTGTTGCTGGCACTTTGACCAATAAGATGGCGCCTGCGTTGCGCAAGGTCTACGACCAGATGCCAGAACCACGCTATGTGATTTCGATGGGCTCGTGCGCCAATGGCGGTGGCTATTATCATTATTCCTATGCAGTTGTACGTGGGTGTGACCGGATCGTGCCCGTTGATGTCTATGTGCCGGGTTGTCCACCAACTGCTGAAGCGTTGCTCTACGGCGTTTTGCTGCTTCAGCGTAAGATCCGCCGCACGGGTACAATTGAGCGTTGATGAACGATCAGCAAACTGGTGGTGGTCGGCTTAAGTGATCGTCGGGCAATCGCTTTGTGCGTTGGCCAGATGCAAGACAAAAGAAACGGGACCGAAGACATGGACGACAGTGTCAGCGAGTTAGGCGAATATATTTCCGTCAAAATGGCGACGGCCTGCCGCGGTGTAGATGTGGCCTTTGGCGAGCTGACCCTGCATGTTGATCGTGATGCTATCGTCCAGGTTATGAAATTCCTTCGTGATGACGCACGGTGTCGATTTGAAGTCTTAATTGATCTTTGCGGTGTCGACTATCCTGGGCGTCAAGCGCGCTTTGATCTCGTTTATCACCTTCTTTCCCCACGCAACAATCAACGCATCCGCGTGAAACTGAAAACCGATGAGCGCAAGCCTGTGCCAAGTATTGTCGAGGTTTATTCGGCTGCGGAATGGTATGAACGTGAAGCCTACGATATGTTTGGGATTTTGTTCTCCGGGCATCCAGACATGCGGCGCCTGTTGACCGACTATGGTTTCCAAGGCTACCCGCTACGCAAAGATTTTCCGCTAACTGGCTATGTGGAAGTTCGCTACGACGACGAAGAAAAGCGGGTTGTCTATGAGCCACTAAAGCTGACCCAGGAATTTCGATCCTTCGATTTCGAAAGCCCTTGGGAAGGTGTTGACTACGTTTTGCCAGGTGATGAAAAAGCAAGTGGTGAGCCGCCGAAGGCGTCATGAGTTGAATTGGCTGAGGATTGGGTTGTGAAGGATACGTTGTTTGTTGGTGAAAAGACGACCTTTGAGTTTGTTGTGCCTGCCAATAAGACCGTCCCGCATCTTTATCCTGAAGCCCCCGAATTTGCTGTTATGCCAACAGTGTTTGCAACCGGTTTCATGGTCGGGCTTATGGAATGGGCCTGCCTAAAACAGTTGGAGCCACATTTGGAAGACGGTGAGGGGAGTTTGGGAACTCATATTGATGTCTCCCATGTCTCAGCGACCGTGCCAGGCCAGACAGTAACCGTGGACGTGGAATGTGAGGCGATTGACGGACGTAAAGCCACATTCCTAGTGAAAGCGCATGACGGCATTGATCTCATTGGTGAAGGTCGCCATCAACGATCGGTTGTTCATTGGGATTGGTTTGAACGTGTTGTAAACAAAAAAGCCAAGTTGGCGCGGTTGGCGCCAGTGGTTCGTAAAAAGTCGTTGAGTGAATGATTGACACCCCGCGCGACCTGAAAGTTGGTGCGAACACTTTAGAGGTAGAGGCCCATGGCCGAAACGGAAATCCGTAATTTCAATATCAATTTCGGGCCACAACATCCTGCAGCGCACGGTGTTTTGCGCTTGGTTCTTGAATTGGATGGGGAAGTTGTCGAGCGCGTTGATCCGCATATCGGGCTTCTCCATCGCGGAACGGAAAAGCTGATCGAGAACAAAACCTACCTGCAGGCCATCGGCTACTTTGACCGCCTTGATTATGTCGCGCCGATGAATCAGGAGCACGCTTTTTGTCTGGCAGCAGAACGCTTGCTGGGATTACAGGTGCCGCGCCGGGGGCAGTTGATCCGTGTTCTTTATTCTGAAATCGGACGTATTCTTTCGCACCTTCTCAATGTTACGACACAAGCCCTTGATGTCGGTGCGCTGACCCCGCCTGTCTGGGGCTTTGAAGAGCGCGAAAAGCTGATGATTTTTTATGAGCGGGCATCGGGCAGCCGCATGCATGCAAAATATTTCCGCATTGGTGGCGTGCATCAAGATCTGCCAACCCAATTGATCGAAGACATCGCGGCATGGTGCGATCCGTTCTTAAAAGCTCTCGATGACATTGATGCTTTGCTGACAGAAAATCGTATTTTTAAACAACGCAATGTTGATATTGGTGTTGTGACGTTGGACGATTGTTTTGACCGTGGCTTTTCTGGTGTCATGGTGCGTGGTTCGGGGGCAGCATGGGATTTGCGCAAGTCGCAACCCTACGAGTGCTATAGCGAATTTGATTTTGACATCCCGATTGGTAAGAACGGCGACTGTTATGACCGTTACTTGATACGCATGCAGGAGATGCGCGAGTCGGTCAAAATTATGCGTCAGGCTTGTGAGAAGTTGTTGACGTCTGATGGTGCCGGACCATTCGTGGCCAACGATCAAAAAGTCGTGCCACCTAAGCGCGGTGAGATGAAGCGTTCCATGGAAGCATTGATCCATCATTTCAAACTCTACACCGAAGGCGTGCATATCCCAGCCGGTGAAGTTTACGCATGTGTTGAGGCGCCAAAGGGAGAGTTTGGTGTTTATCTCGTCGCCGACGGTTCCAACAAACCATATCGCTGCAAAATTCGCGCGCCAGGTTTTCCCCATCTTGCCGCGATGGATTTCATGAACAAAGGACACATGTTGGCGGATGTGTCGGCGATTTTGGGCTCACTCGATATCGTGTTTGGTGAAATTGATCGCTAGAATGTGATCAGAGCGGCAGCGGAGTGTTGAAAATGACCCCACCCGTTACACCGAGCGTTGATGAACAGGGGGCACAAACAACACGCGTGCGCTGGTTGGGGCTGGGTGTCGGGTTCATTTTGATCATAATTGGTGTTCGCTTTTTCTGGGTACCAGGGGCTGCAAGTTTCACATTCGGCGTCGCTCATCCTCCTGTTGGGGATGCATTGCATCACGTAATCGGGGTGCGCGATATCTGGCTTGGAGCATTGGCGGTGGCATTTGTCGCATTTCGCGAATGGCGTGCGCTCGCCTTCTGGATGCTGGGTGCGGGTGTGACGTGTCTGACAGATGCTTGGATTGTCTCGCAATCGACAGGAAATTCTTATGCGATCGCCTTTCACCTGGTATCAGGCGTTCTTTGCCTCCTTTTGTTCCGCGGCGCATGGATTATTGGCAAGAATTTCACCCAATCCAGCCAATAATGTATTTTGCCAATCGGCGTCTTAACCTCATCCTTCAACCATTCTGGCGTCTGCGACCGTGTCCTGGCACAAAATTGCCTGGATGATAGGATGTTTTCGCTGAAATGCTGGGACATTAGATTGTGGGTGCGGCTAGAGGTGCCCACGCGTGAAGGAGTACGATAGGCATGATCGATAACCTGGTATTGCTGGCCATTGCCGCATTCGGATGGGGATTAAGCCTCGCAACCTACCGTATGTTTGCGCGCCATAACGGCTGGCCGATGGGTGCTCTGCATGCAGATCTTCCTGCTGTTCCGATTCTCATTGGGATCTTCTCGCTTTTGGCCGGAATTCTGTTTGCCGCATTTCGTGGCGAGGACAACGGCGGTTGGGTGATTATCGGCTGCGGAGCGCTGCTGGCGTTTTCCTGGACAGGTTTTTTGCGTGTTGGATCGCAGGTTTCGCTGTTGCTGGCACCATTCGTTACAGCCATGTTGTTGTTTGGTTGGTTGGCTGAACCATTCTTTGGCTACAACGCGCCAAAGTGGGCGGCTGAGACCCCTAAAGAATCTTACAGCCGCGCCAAGACACGCGTGAAGCAGGGGATTGGCAACAAGATCGAAGACCTTCGAGAAGAATCGACCCAATAAGTCGGCGAATATGGCCTGCGCGGATATGCACAGTCCGCCTGTCTCTTCCTAGAATAGACCCTTTATCCTCTTGCTTTACGGGCCTTATGCACGTAGTGACACCGTAGTGTGGTGCACCAACGTGCTGGCATTCAGCCGGGCACCGTGACGCAAGCGTTGCAGGCGGGGAAATCGAAGACATACCTCGTATGGAGCGCAGCGTGCCATTCGTTTTCAGGCACGTTTGGAAGCTACGACCGAGGAGCCCAACATGGCCGTTCGCCGTCTCAATCCAGAGCAGCCAACGACGTTTGAATTTTCGCCAGAAAACCGCAAATGGGCTGAGGCGAAAATCAAAGATTACCCGGAGGGCAAGCAAGCTTCTGCGGTCATCCCATTATTATGGCGTGCACAAGAACAACACGGCGGCTGGTTGCCCGAACCGGCCATTCGCACGGTCGCCGAGATGCTCAATATGCCGATCATCCGCGTTTACGAAGTCGCGACGTTCTACACGATGTTTCAACTCGCGCCTGTCGGCAAAAAAGCTCACATCCAAGTTTGTGGCACGACGCCATGCATGTTACGCGGCTCTGGTGACTTGATAGCTGCGTGCAAGACGCGCATTGCTCAAACACCGCACACGTTGTCGGACGATGGAAATTTCTCGTGGGAAGAGGTCGAATGCCTTGGCTCATGTGCGAATGCCCCAATGGTGCAAATATGGAAAGACACCTACGAAGACCTGACGCCTGAAACCTTCGAAAAAGTTTTGGATGGATTTGACGCTGGTGATCCGCCAAAGCCCGGTTCGCAAACGGGGCGCACTGCATCTTGCCCTTCTGCTGGTGCAACATCATTGACTTCGCCACCGATCGCGACAGGCATTAGCCGCATGGATTGGCAAGACGCTCCGACAGCATTGGCCAATGATAACATAACCGGCACCAAGAAAAGCGGCCCCCAATCGGGCGAAGCCATGCAAAAGCCTGAGCTGCTGGAGGCCGCACGCGATGGCAAGCCTGATGATCTAAAGCGCATAAGCGGCGTTGGTCCAAAGCTTGAGCAAACACTCAATCAGTTGGGTGTTTTCCACTATGACCAGATTGCCGGTTGGTCAGCTGAGGCGATTGCCTGGGTTGATGATAATTTGAAATTTAAGGGCCGCATTGAACGAGACGATTGGATCGGCCAAGCCAAAACTTTGGCCGCCGGTGGTGAAACAGAGTTTGCAAAGCGTGTTGATGACGGCGAAGTCGACAGCAGTAAGGATTAAGGCGCAAACGTGAGCCAAATTTGGTTGTTGTTTATCTTTAAGATTGTAAGCCTGGCAGGTTCAATTGCCAGCACGGTTGGATTGGTTGGAATATTTGCGTTTAAGGAGACTTTGGGCGCCTACACGTCGCACTTGATCGTTGGTGGTTTTACAGCAATCGCAGTTGGTGAGTTGGCTGGATATGTGTTGGCGAAGTCGATGTCTGATGAGACGGATACGGGTTCGAAAGATTCGTGACACGTTCGTGTTGGTTTGAAAGTTGAAGAATAATTTGGTGATCCATTCAGGTCAGAAAGTCGAATTCGATTTTGGACGGAATTATCTACACTTTGGTGAGACGAAATGCTGAGCGATAAAGATCGGATCTTTCAAAACCTTTATGGGTTTCACGACTGGGGGCTTCAAGGTGCGCGGGCACGTGGCGCTTGGGATGGGACCAAGGCATTCATCGACAAAGGTCATGATTGGATCATTAATGAAGTTAAAGCATCTGGTCTGAGAGGGCGCGGCGGTGCTGGCTTTCCAACGGGCCTGAAATGGTCGTTTATGCCCAAAGACGATCCACGCCCTTCCTACCTGGTGATCAATGCAGACGAAAGTGAGCCGGGGTCTTGTAAGGATCGAGAGATTGCCCGCCATGACCCTCACCTTTTGATCGAAGGCGCGTTGTTGGCGTCTTTCGCGATGCGCGCTCATACCTGTTACGTTTATTTTCGTGGCGAATATATTCGCGAGCGTGAACGGTTTGAAGCCGCCGTCCAAGAAGCCTATGACGCGAAGTTGATCGGCAAAAACAATAGTCATGGCTGGGATTTTGATCTTTATGTTCACCATGGAGCCGGTGCTTATATTTGCGGTGAAGAGACAGCGCTGCTGGAAAGCTTGGAAGGCAAAAAGGGCCAACCACGTTTGAAACCGCCGTTCCCGGCTGGTTGTGGCCTTTATGGTGCGCCAACGACTGTCAACAACGTGGAAAGCATCGCGGTTGTTCCCGATATCCTTCGCCGCGGTGCAACTTGGTTTGCTGGTCTTGGCAAGGCCAACAACGCCGGCACGAAGCTGTTTCAAATTTCAGGTCATGTGGAACAGCCATGCGTTGTTGAGGAAGAGATGGGTATTCCTCTGCGTGAGCTTCTTGAAGAACATGCAGGCGGCGTGCGTGGGGGGTGGGACAACTTGCTGGCCGTTATCCCTGGGGGCTCGTCGGTGCCGTGCATCAAAGGTGATGTTTGCGACGACCTGACGATGGATTTCGATGCCCTACAGGAGGCTAAGTCGGGTCTGGGAACGGCTGCCGTTATCGTGATGGATAAGTCGACGGACATCATCAAGGCGATCGCCCGGATCTCTTACTTTTACAAGCACGAAAGTTGTGGCCAGTGCACGCCATGTCGCGAGGGCACGGGTTGGATGTGGCGTGTGTTGGAACGCATGGCAGAAGGTCGCGCCGAAAAACGCGAAATTGATTTGTTGTTTGACGTAACGAAGCAAGTTGAAGGACACACGATTTGTGCGCTGGGGGATGCGGCGGCTTGGCCGGTGCAAGGGCTTATTCGAAATTTCCGGCCAGAGATCGAAGCGCGCATCGATGCTTATTCAGCGCGTGCTGAAGCAGCTGAGTAAAACAAAGAAAAACGTCTGAGCGGAACATGACAAAAACACTCATCATTGATGGTCAGGAAATTGAGGTCGACGAAAACCTCACACTTCTGCAGGCGTGCGAAGAAGCTGGCGCAGAGATTCCGCGCTTTTGCTATCACGAACGACTGTCGATTGCAGGCAATTGCCGCATGTGTCTTGTTGAAGTTGTCGGCGGCCCAAAGCCAGTGGCGTCGTGTGCCATGACCGTGAAGGATCTGCCACCAAATCGTGACGGCACACCAAAACAAATCAACACCAAAACACCGCCTGTGAAAAAGGCCCGTGAAGGTGTGATGGAGTTTCTCCTCATCAACCATCCTCTGGATTGTCCGATTTGCGATCAGGGTGGTGAGTGTGATCTGCAAGACCAAGCGATGGCCTATGGTGTCGGTGGTACGCGCTTTGATGAAAACAAGCGTGCCGTTGAAGACAAATATCTCGGGCCACTCATTAAGACATCAATGACGCGTTGCATTCACTGTACGCGTTGTGTGCGCTTCATGACGGAAGTTGCAGGCGTTGAAGAGTTAGGTTTGATTGGTCGCGGCGAAGATGCAGAGATCACGACGTATCTTGAGAACGGCATGTTGTCGGAGATGTCGGCAAACGTAAACGATCTTTGCCCCGTTGGGGCACTAACGCATCGACCTTGGGCGCACAATGTTCGCCCCTGGGAACTTAAGAAAACACAGTCAATTGATGTGATGGATGCCATGGGGTCGGCCATTCGTGTCGATACGCGGGGCCGAGAAGTTATGCGCATTCTGCCGCGCAATAACGACGCCATCAATGAAGAGTGGATTTCAGATAAAACGCGTCATGTCGCTGACGGTCTGCGCACGCAGCGTCTCGACCAGCCGTACGTGCGCCGCGCTGGCAAGCTCGAACCTGCCTCCTGGGATGACGCCTTGATGCTGGTTGGCGAGAAAATGAAAGACGCTAATCCAGCTCGCATTGGTGCGATTGCAGGTGATCTTGCAGGCGTGGAAGAAATGTTTGCGCTAAAGACCCTGTTGGATGAGCTGGGTTCAAAAAATATGGACTGTCGCCAAGATGGTGTGGCGTTGACTTTAGACGCCGGGCGCGCGGGATACACATTTGCAAATTCGCTCGCCAGCATTGATGAAGCTGATGCCATTTTGTTGATTGGCACCAATCCGCGGCTTGAAGCACCGGTGATGAATATGCGCATCCGTCGGGGTTGGCGCGATCGAGATATTGATGTTGGTTTGATCGGGGCGCCTGTTGATGTTGCCTACGACTATGATCATCTGGGCGAGGGGGCGAGCGCGCTTGGCGACGTTGCATCAGGCAAGCACCCTTTTGCTAAAACATTGCGTAATGCGAAAGCGCCGTTGGTGATCGTCGGCATGGGCGCGCTAACTGGCAAAGATGGCGCGGGTGTTTTGGCCAAAGCCGTCGCGATTGGCGAGGCGGCAAGTTCAAACACGGCTGAAGGATGGCAGACGTTTAATGTTTTGCACACAGCAGCATCACGGGTCGGCGGCCTCGATGTTGGGTTTGTTCCAGGAGAAGGCGGCATGGCAACACACGAGATGCTGTCGAAGCCAATGGATGTTCTTTATCTGTTAGGGGCTGATGATTGCGCGATTGGCGAGGTTCCAGCCGAGACTTTTGTCGTCTATCAGGGCCATCACGGAGATGCCGGTGCCCATCGTGCTGATGTGATTTTGCCGGGGGCTGCTTACACCGAAAAAAGCGCGATATATGTCAATACGGAAGGCCGCGCGCAGATGACGGCCCGGGCTGCGTTCCCGCCAGGGCAGGGGAAAGAGGATTGGACGATCCTCAGAGCTTTATCGGCTTATACAGGGCGCGTTTTGCCGTTTGATACCTTAGATGCACTGCGCCAGAAACTCTTCAAGGCTGTGCCAAAGTTGATGCAACTTGATGTTGTGCCAGACGTCGACGCGAGCGAACTGTCTAAGTTGGCAGACGCATCAGCGAACGTGAGTGAAACGACATTTGGACAAGCGGTTACAGATTTCTACCTTACCAATGCAATTGCGCGCGCCTCGGTCATCATGGCAGAGATGAGCGCGCTGAAGAATGCCAAGACACAACAGGCGTTGCACGCAGCGGAATAAGCAGGGCTAATGGAACAAGAGACAAACATCGCCTTTTGGCAAACTCAGCCGTTTTGGGACAACCTTATTTGGTTTGCCACAACAGTTGGCTTGTCGCTCGCTCTGCTGGTTGCATTGCTTGTGATCATCGCCTTCTTGCTGCTGATGGACCGCAAGGTTTGGGCTGCCGTGCAATTGCGCCGAGGGCCGAACGTTGTAGGCCCGTTTGGGCTTTTGCAATCGTTTGCTGACTTGTTGAAATTCGCTTTGAAAGAGCCGCTTATTCCGGCAGCCGTGGATAAGAGTGTGTTTTTATTGGCCCCGGTCGCCGCGGCGGTATTTGCGATGGCGGGGTGGGTCGCGATCCCAGTTGACGAAAACAGTTGGGGTCGGTGGGTGATTTCTGACCTCAACGTCGGGGTGCTTTATTTGTTGGCGGTGTCGTCTTTGGGTGTTTACGGCGTTATCATGGGGGGATGGGCGTCGAATTCGAAGTATCCGTTCATGGGGTCGTTGCGATCCGCGGCACAGATGGTGAGTTACGAAGTCTCGATCGGTTTGGTCATTATTACTGTTTTGTTGTGTGCCGGATCTCTTAATCTGACAGATATTGTCAACGCGCAAAAAACCGGACTTGGCTCGTCCATTGGCCTGCCAAACTCGATGTTTGATTGGTATTGGTTGCCGCTGTTTCCAATGTTCGTCGTATTCTTCATTTCTGCTTTGGCGGAGACCAACCGTCCGCCGTTTGATTTGCCAGAAGCTGAGAGCGAGCTTGTCGCCGGATTTATGGTGGAATACGCGTCAACGCCTTATCTGTTATTCATGCTGGCAGAGTATGTCGCGATCACCACGATGTGCGCCTTGACGACCATTTTGTTCCTCGGCGGGTGGTTGCCACCATTTGACGTCGCACCTTTCAACTGGGTTCCTGGGATTTTCTGGTTTATCGCGAAATGCGTTCTGGTGTTCTTCATGTTTGCGATGGTGAAAGCCATGGTGCCGCGCTACCGCTATGACCAACTGATGCGCTTGGGTTGGAAGGTCTTCCTGCCGTTGTCATTGCTGATGGTCGTTGTTGTTGCGGCCGTATTACAATTTGGAGGTTTGGTATGAGCCCTGAATTAATCGGCGCATTTATCGGCCTCTTTCTTGGACTGATCAGCTTGCAGGCGATCCGCGTGGTGGCCAACCAAATCGAGGCGACACCAACCGAATACGATTCGGATGGCAAGCCGAAAGGCGATAAGAGAAAAATTGCCAGCGTCTTGCGTGCGGTCGGTTGGTTCGATGTGGTTCTGTTTTCCATCGTTGGCTATGTCGTTGGGCCGATGATCTTATAGTCCGCGAGCGCGGGCAAAACTTTAGAGAGCTTGGAGGCTTTCGATCATGAATATGGCGCGCGGCGTCAAATCGCTGTTTTTGACAGAGTTCGTTTCGGCGTTCTTTTTGACCATGCGGTATTTCTTCAAGCCGAAGGCGACGTTGAATTACCCACATGAAAAAGGTCCTCTCTCGCCGCGGTTTCGTGGGGAGCACGCATTGCGTCGCTATCCCAATGGCGAAGAGCGCTGCATTGCATGCAAGCTGTGTGAAGCCATTTGTCCAGCCCAGGCCATTACGATTGAAGCGGGTCCACGGCGCAATGATGGAACCCGACGCACCACGCGCTACGACATTGATATGACCAAATGCATCTACTGTGGTCTGTGCCAGGAAGCCTGCCCGGTGGATGCCATTGTGGAAGGGCCGAACTTCGAATTTGCGACGGAAACGCGCGAAGAACTTTTTTATGACAAGGATCGGCTGTTGGAGAACGGCGATCGTTGGGAACGCGAAATCGCAAAAAATATTGAACTCGACGCAAAATACCGATGACACTGACACCACGACGGGAATGAAACGACTTGGAAGACGGCGCTGCGTCGTCGCAACAAATGGAAGGCCGTGATTGAAGAAATTGCGGAGTGCTGAGGTCTAAGATCTAAGATCTGACCAAGGCTGGAGGAACACGAAGCATGCAAATCGCTGCCATCTTTTTTTATATCTTTTCGATTCTAGCCGTTGCGTCTGGCGCTATGGTGATCGTGGCGCGTAACCCCGTGCACGCCGTGTTGTTTCTTATTCTGGCTTTCTTCAATGCAGCAGGCCTGTTTATTTTATTGGGTGCTGAGTTTCTCGCCATGTTGTTGGTCATTGTCTATGTCGGCGCTGTGGCAGTCTTGTTCTTGTTTGTCGTCATGATGTTGGATGTCGATTTTGCAGAGCTCAAGGCAGGCTTCATCAAGAACGCATCTGTTGGTGCCATGTTTGGTGCCGTTGTGTTGGCCGAGCTGGCCTTGTTGTTCGGTCTGAAAGATTTAAACATCGGTACGGCGCAGAAGATTGCCTCGGTCATGCCAGCGGAGGGATCGGACGTGACCAACACGGAAGCTTTGGGGCGTCTGATCTACACCAAATATATTTACTTCTTCCAAGGTGCAGGCCTGATTTTGCTCGTCGCGATGGTTGGCGCCATCGTTTTGACCTTGCGTCACAAAGAAGGTGTGAAAAGGCAGTCGATTTCGGAACAAGTCAATCGACGTCCTGAAGACGCGATGGAAGTGGTCAAGGTGTCACCGGGCGCCACCATCATTCCATCGACTGAGGGACAAGGTTGATGCTTCGGTGAAGCGTTAAAAAAGAGTGCCATCAAGTTTGGTCGTGGGAAACGAGAGAAGAGACACATGGACATCGGTATCGGCCATTATCTGACAGTTGCAGCGTGTCTTTTCACGTTGGGAATATTCGGCATCTTCATCAACCGTAAAAACGTCATCGTAATTTTGATGTCGATTGAGCTGATGTTGTTGGCCGTGAATATTAATCTCGTGGCGTTCTCTCACTTTCTCGGTGATCTTACGGGTCAAGTATTTGCGTTGTTCGTTTTGACCGTGGCAGCGGCGGAGGCTGCGATTGGTTTGGCGATAATTGTTGTCTATTTCCGAAATCGCGGTTCCATTGCGGTTGAAGATATCAACATGATGAAGGGCTAACGGGCGACGCCATGATTTATACCCTTATTGTTTTCTTGCCGCTGCTTGGTGCACTGATTGCCGGTCTGTTTGGCCGTATGATTGGCCCACGTCCGGCAGAATACGTGACCACCACGTGCCTTGTGATCGCCGCCGCGCTTTCGTGGTTTGTGTTTTTCCAAGTTGGCTTTAACGGTGAAACCGCGCGGGTTCCGTTGCTCAGGTGGATTGCATCGGGTGAATTGGATGTTTCCTGGCGGTTGCGTATCGACACACTGACGGCTGTGATGCTGGTCGTTGTCAACACGGTGTCATCGCTGGTGCATATTTATTCGATTGGCTACATGCACGACGACCCGCACCGGCAACGATTTTTTGCTTATCTTTCTTTGTTCACGTTCGCCATGTTGATGCTGGTGACCAGTGACAATCTGTTGCAAATGTTCTTTGGCTGGGAAGGTGTCGGGCTTGCGTCGTATTTGCTGATCGGCTTTTGGTACAAAAAACCCGAAGCCAATGCAGCGGCCATTAAAGCGTTTATCGTCAACCGCGTTGGTGACTTTGGATTTGCGCTTGGCATCTTCGGATTGTTCGTTGTCGCAAATTCAATCAATCTCGATGAAATTTTTGCAGCCAGTCCAACGTTGCAAGGCCAGACAATGTCGTTTCTAGGTTACGACGTTGATATCATGACCACGATATGTCTGTTGTTATTCATGGGTGCGATGGGTAAGTCGGCACAATTTCTGTTGCATACCTGGTTGCCGGACGCGATGGAGGGGCCAACGCCGGTTTCTGCACTTATTCATGCGGCGACGATGGTGACGGCTGGCGTGTTCATGGTAGCCCGGTTGTCACCGTTGTTTGAATTGGCTCCGACCGCGCTCATGGTCGTGACAGCGGTTGGCACGATCACGGCGTTTTTTGCAGCCACTGTTGGTCTGGTGCAAAACGATATCAAGCGCGTGATTGCTTATTCAACCTGTTCTCAATTGGGTTATATGTTTGCAGCACTTGGTGTCGGCGCTTATGGGGTTGGTATCTTTCACCTCTTTACACATGCCTTCTTTAAAGCCCTTCTGTTCTTAGGTGCAGGCTCCGTTATCCATGCCATGCATCACGAACAGGATATGCGCAATATGGGCGGCTTGGCTCCAAAAATTCGCATCACTTGGGTGATGATGTTGATTGGCACGTTGGCGCTCACAGGTGTCGGAATTCCCCATCTCATCGGCTTTGCCGGTTTTCATTCAAAGGATGCCATTATCGAGGCGACGTATGCGGCTCACACGCCGTACAATTACGTCTTCTGGACTTTAACCCTTGCCGCCTTCATGACGTCCTTTTACTCTTGGCGTCTGATTTTCATGACCTTCCACGGCAAGACACGTGCGACGCCCGAGACATTTAAACACGCCCATGAGAGTCCCAACGTCATGCTTGTTCCACTCGCCCTACTTGCCCTTGGCGCAGTGGCTGCAGGTTTTGCCTTCAAGGCGTACTTTATCGGCGACAATCAAGAAGTGTTCTGGGGCAAGGCGTTATACACAGCGCCCGGCAATCAAATCCTAGAGGATATGCACCATCTTCCCGGTTGGGTTGGCTGGGCACCAACGATTGCCATGTTGGCAGGTTTGGCCTTGGCTTATCTCTATTATATTCGCGCCCCTTGGCTGCCGGATGCAACGGCGAAGATGTTCAAACCGGTCTATCTGTTCCTCTTGAACAAATGGTATTTCGATGAACTGTACAACTGGCTGTTCGTGAAACCAGCCATGGCACTTGGGCGCTTTCTTTGGAAAAAGGGTGATGGGGCCGTAATCGATGGCACCATTGATGGGACGGCAAACGCTGTCAGTTGGGCGACCGGTCGGGTTGTAAAGCTGCAATCAGGCTATGTGTTCCATTATGCCTTTGCCATGCTGATCGGTCTGGCGCTGCTCCTGACCTACTTTGTTTATAAGGGTGGGGGCCTATAATCATGGATTTTCTATTCAACTCACCGAACCTTTTGACGGTCGTGACGTTCACGCCAATCTTTTTTGGTGTGCTGTCGACGCTTTTGTTGCCACGCACTGAGGCCGGCGACCGTAATGTCAAATACGCCGCCCTTTGGATCTCAATTGCGACCTTCCTTGGCTCGTTGATGATCTGGTTCAACTTCGATCCCACAACACCTGGTTTTCAGTTTGTCGAAGAATACGAATGGTTGGGCTCGATTAAATATAAGATGGGCGTTGACGGTATTTCGATGCTGTTCGTCATTCTCACGACGTTCTTGATGCCATTATGCATCCTTGCCAGTTGGGACAGCATTACCACGCGTGTGAAAGAATACATGCTGGCATTCTTGGTGCTGGAGACCTTCATGATTGGCGTGTTCTGCGCGCTCGACATGGTGCTGTTTTACCTGTTCTTTGAAGGTGTCCTCATTCCGATGTTTTTGATCATCGGGATATGGGGCGGTCAACGCCGCGTTTATGCCAGCTTCAAGTTTTTCCTCTACACCCTTTTGGGTTCGGTTTTGATGCTGCTGGCAATGATCGCTATGTGGTGGGATGCCGGTACCACAGACATCGTTGAGTTGATGAAGCATAACTTCTCATCCGAGATGCAATGGTGGTTGTGGTTGGCGTTCTTTGCTTCGTTTGCCGTCAAAATGCCGATGTGGCCGGTCCACACTTGGTTGCCTGATGCACACGTCGAGGCGCCGACGGCGGGCTCAGTTATTCTGGCTGGTATTCTGCTGAAAATGGGCGGCTATGGCTTCTTAAGATTCTCACTTCCAATGTTCCCATTGGCGAGCCAGGAGTTTACGTGGCTGATTTTCGCCATGTCTGTGATTGCGATTGTTTACACTTCGCTCGTCGCCCTCGCACAAGAAGACATCAAAAAGCTGATTGCTTATTCTTCGGTTGCCCATATGGGCTTTGTGACGATGGGAATTTTTTCGTTCACAAGCCAAGGTATTGATGGTGCGATCTTCCAAATGCTGTCGCACGGTTTGGTTTCAGCCGCATTGTTCCTGTGCGTCGGTGTTATTTACGACCGTATGCACACCCGCGAGATCAAGGCCTATGGTGGAATAGTGGAACGCATGCCGATGTTTGCCTTTGTCTTTATGATCTTCACAATGGCCAATGTTGGTTTGCCAGGGACATCCGGTTTTGTTGGCGAGTTCCTGACTTTGCTCGGGACATTTCGCGCCAACACATTGGTGGCGTTTATCGCGACAACCGGTGTGATTTTGTCAGCAGCCTATGCCCTCTATCTCTATCGCCGGGTTGTATTTGGCGCGTTGGAGAAGCAAAGCCTCATGGCGTTGAAAGATATGAATGCCCGGGAGATTGCCGTCTTGGGACCACTGGTCGTGTTGGTCATTCTTTTTGGTATCTATCCAGCACCGCTATTGGATGTGTTTGCTGTATCGGTTCAGACATTGGTTGCAAACTACGAAACGGCGATTGCGCAAGCTGCAGCTCTCAGCGCAAATTAGGTAACAACAAAGGTCGACGGTTTTATGCCAACACTCAGTCAACTCAGCCCCATTTTCCCAGAACTTCTTCTGGCGCTTGGAGCTATGGTCCTCTTAATGATCGGCGTGTTTCGCCAGGACGATGCTGACAATGGTGAATTTGTCGGTGGTCTTGCCGTTGGTTTGTTGGTGTTGGCAGGGGCTGTAATCTATACCCAACCAAATGCCACGGTTTCGTTGTTCGATGAGGCTTTTCTGGTCGACCGCTTTGCCCGCTTTATGAAATTGCTGGTCATTATCGGCTCGATCGGTGCGTTGCTTTTATCGTTTTCTTACCTGCGCCAAACCGGTGCATTGCGCTTTGAATATGCCGTATTGGTTCTGCTTTCCACGGTTGGTATGATGATGATGATATCGGCCAACGGTCTTATTTCGCTATATGTTGGCCTGGAACTGCAAAGCCTGGCACTTTATGTCTTAGCAGCCTTTCGTCGCGATTCTGTAAGGTCCAGCGAAGCTGGATTGAAGTACTTTGTGCTTGGTGCACTGTCGTCGGGAATGCTGCTCTATGGAAGTTCACTGATCTACGGCTTTACCGGGTCAACCAGCTTTCCTGTTATTGCAACCGTGGCAACGTCGACAGATGGTGTCTTAAATATTGGTTTGATTTTCGGCCTTGTCTTCTTGCTTGTTGGATTGGCCTTTAAAATTGCAGCCGTGCCGTTCCACATGTGGTCGCCGGATGTGTACGAAGGCGCACCAACACCTGTTACAGCGTTCTTTGCTGCGGCAACAAAGATGGCAGCGATGGCCTTGTTGATCCGTGTATTGGCAAGTGCGTTTCCAAATGCTGCCGATCAGTGGCAGCAGATTATTGTATTCGTGGCCATTGCGTCCATGCTGCTCGGCTCATTTGCCGCCATTGGACAAACCAACATTAAACGCCTGATGGCCTATTCCTCCATTGCCCATGTTGGTTTTGCTCTTGTCGGACTTGCAGCAAACAGTCAGGAGGGTGCGCGCGGTATTTTGATCTACCTTGTAATCTATCTTGTCATGACGCTTGGCGCTTTTGCCTGCATTATCGCGATGCGACGTAAGGACGAGATGATTGAGGATATTAATGAGTTGTCGGGGTTGGCCAGAACCAATCTGCCGATGGCAGTTATATTTGCGATGCTCATGTTCTCTCTTGCAGGAATTCCACCACTGGCAGGCTTCTTTGCAAAGTTTTATGTTTTTGCCGCTGCCGTTAAGGCGGGGCTTTGGCCGTTGGCGATCATCGGCGTTTTGGCAAGCGTGGTCGGCGCTTTTTATTACCTGCGCATTGTAAAGTTGATGTTCTTTGATGAGGCTCGCGAGAAGTTCCTCGCCCTTGAGACATACACAAAGGTCGTGATGTATGGCGCAGCCATTTTTGTCGTAGGCTTCGTGTTATGGCCTGGGCCGTTGGTCGAAGCTGCTGACTTTGCGGCAAAGTCATTGCGGTTTTGATACCAGATGATTGAACTCAACGACGGCGACATTGATAAACGCAAGCTTGCGTCTCCTGGCGGCACACCGGTTGCTCATGTTACGGAGACCGCGTCGACCAACGCCGACGCGATGGTGCATGTGGAGGTCGGCGAGGGCGGCCCACTTTGGATACACGCCGATGTGCAAACGGATGGCCGTGGACGATCGGGTCGAAGTTGGCAGGGTGGGAAGGGCAACCTACACGCCAGCTTTTTTGCGACGTTTGAATGCTCAATGTCCACTGCTTCGCAGATTTCTTTGGTTGCCGGCGTCGCTCTTATGGATGCTGTGCATCGTTGCGTGCGCGAACACGCGCCAAATGTTGAACCGACGTTTTTGCCAGACCTTCGCCTGAAGTGGCCAAACGATCTTTATTATAAGACCCAGAAACTTGGCGGAATCCTGGTTGAAAGCACCGCATTGACCACCGACGATCGCGAGCGTGCGATTGTTATCGGGTTCGGGCTGAATTTGGCAGAGGCGCCAAACATTGCTGACCGCCCAACGACCTCACTTGCGGATTTGGGGGTGTCGGTTACGCCAAGTGAAATGCTCGATCACTTGGATGTGGCCTTAATGAAGGCCTTGAGGACCTGGGCGCAAGGTCACGACTTTGATAGGATTTGTTCGCAATGGACGGCCGTTTCCGGCCCCATTGGAGAGTCATTGTCAGTTCACCTTGGACCTGAGATATGCATTCGCGGCCAATCCTGTGGGCTGGACGCAACAGGAGCCTTGCTCTTGCGTGATGAGAAGGGCACTTTGCACACGATCACATTCGGCGACGTCGAGCTTGATCCCCAAGCCTACTGAGATTCCTCGATCAACTGAATCGATCAGGTTTGGCCTCGAGTTTTTCATCGCTCAAACTTTTTGCATGCCGAAGCTCTCCTGACCTAAAACAGGTTTTGGCCAACTTTTGAAGCGCTGCGAGTATGCACCTAAGGGAAATCCCAAGAAACGGATCGTAATGGCAAAGAATAGCGCAGACAATGTGCGTGACGAAAACGAGCTCGTGTTTGCAGCGCTCGGCGGGCTCGGCGAAATTGGAATGAATGCTTATCTTTACGGGTTTGGCCCGCGAGATGAGCGTCAGTGGTTGCTGGTTGACTTAGGGCTTACTTTCCCCGGGCCATCAGAACCAGGCGTTGAAGTTATCCTGCCGGATCTGCGTTTCATCATCGAAGACCGCAAGTCGTTGGCAGGCATTTTGATCACGCATGGGCACGAAGACCACCTCGGCGCGGTGCTTGAATTGTGGCCGGAGCTTGAGGCTCCGATCTATGCGACACCGTTTACGGCAGGATTGCTGCGCGCCAAGCAAGGTGAATTTGGCGGTAAATTGAAATTGCCGATTGAAAAAGTGGCGCTGGGCAGTCGGTTCAATATTGGTGCTTTTGATATCGAATTGATCGGGATGGCACACTCTATTCCCGAACCCAACGGTATTGTCATTCGCACACCGGCTGGCAATGTGTTTCACACCGGCGACTGGAAGCTTGACCGCGATCCATATGTCGGCGAACCGCCTGACGAAGAGCGATTGTCGCAGCTTGGTAAAGAAGGCGTTCATGCGATGATTTGCGATTCAACCAACGTCATGCGCGAAGGGGCATCGCCATCTGAAGCTGACGTTGCAGCATCTCTGACCGACATCATCAAGGCGCAACCAAACCGCGTCATCATTACGACGTTTGCATCGAATGTTGCGCGCGTTAAGGCCGTTGCTGATGCTGCAATCGTGACCGGGCGTCGTTTGGTTGTGTCCGGGCGTTCCTTGCATCGCATTATCAATGTCGCAATCGATACAGGATATCTGCCAAAAGACTTCACGTATTTGGATCAGGATGAGTATCAACACCTCAACCGTCGTGATGTGCTTTTACTTTGCACAGGGTCACAAGGAGAGCCGCGCGCAGCTTTGTCACGCATCGCCGACGACGATCACCATGCAATCAAAGTTGCAAAAGGAGATACAGTGATATTCTCCTCGCGCAATATTCCAGGAAATGAACGTGCGATAAGTCGGGTTCAAAACAACCTTGCGATGCAAGGATGTCATGTTCTGACAGACAACGATGGTCTTGTTCATGTCACGGGGCACCCACGTCGCGACGAACTGCGTCAAATGTATGAATGGATCAAACCGGCTATTGCAGTGCCGATGCATGGTGAGGTCCGCCATCTGCGGGCACATGCAAAACTGGCACGCGAAGTTGGTGTCAAGTCGGCAATCTTCGCTGTGAATGGGGACATGGTTTTGTTGGCCCCGGGTCGGCCCGGAATAGTTGATGAAGTGCCGTGTGGGCGCTTGTTTAGAGATGGTAAGCTGATTGTACCAGGTGTTGATGGGGCTGTGCGTGAGCGACGTAAGCTGTCGGCGGTGGGCGTTGTCTCGGTCTCTTTTGTACTGTCGCGCGATGGCGAATTGGTATGCGAACCAGAAGCCATGATTGATGGCGTTCCGGATGAAACCGTCGACGAGCACGATATGTTGGATGTCGTTTTGGATGCTGTCGAAGGCACGATCTCATCAATTCCAAAGGCCAAACGACGCGATCCTGAGCGTGTTCGAGAGGCGGTGCGCCGGTCCGTTCGCGCGGCTGTGGGTGATGAGTGGGGCAAGAGACCGATTGCCAAGGTTTTGGTGCACGTGGTGGACACTGCATAGGGTGGCCCAGAACTATCGGGTGACCCACAATTCGAGCGATGGCGCACTCATGTGTTTACATGCGCGCCAGAGAACTAGGAGAAATTCAGGTTTAACTGCAATCTTGGCCAACGCCATCAATCACAGCTAAACAAAGGCTTTGAATGGCCCTTTGTTTCCAATTAAAACTGAATAGCTTGGGTTACGCTGAGACACTTTGTGCAACGCGAGGCTGCACGACATAGAGGACGACTGAGAAATGATTGGACGATTGAACCACGTTGCGATTGCTGTGTCGGATCTGGCGCAGGCCACCGCCGTTTATGAAAAGACCCTGGGCGCAGATGTGACCGAGCAAATGCCAGAGCCTGACCATGGGGTCACTGTTGTTTTTATCAATTTACCCAATACAAAAATTGAACTGCTTGAGCCGCTAGGCGAAGGCTCGCCGATTGCGAAATTTTTGGAAAAGAACCCAGCCGGTGGCATTCATCACGTGTGTTATGAAGTTGACGATATCATCGCAGCGCGTGATCAGTTGGTCAAAGAGGGTGCCCGTGTTCTAGGCGACGGTGAACCTAAGATCGGGGCACACGGTAAACCCGTATTGTTTTTGCACCCGAAAGATTTCTTAGGAACGTTGACAGAACTTGAGCAAGCCTGACAGGTTCTGCCAGCCAACTTCAATAAAAAGGGATACGCCGTGTCGACCCCATTTGCCGTAGCAATCTATTTCGTTGTTTGGTGGATCAGCTTGTTTCTGGTGCTGCCTTTTGGCGTCAAGACACAAGACGAAGACGGTGAGGTCGTCCCTGGTACACCACAAAGTGCGCCTGCAAAAATGCGCGTTTGGCGCATGATTATCATCAATACCGTTGTCGCAACTGCAATATTTTCTGTCTTCTATCTTGCCGTGACAAACGGCTGGATCTCGCCAGATATGTTTGATTACTCCAACGTGCCGGTGGTGGCGCAATAGTCTTACGTCTTTTAATCGCGCGCAATGGCGAAGCTTTTGCGCTGAGAACGTTGGGTTTTAGCGACCTTTTGGCAAAGTGCAAACAGACGCTGATTGTAGCGGGCAATATGCATCATGCGGTAACAGTTTTTTGACAGCGACGGTCCCGTACCCGGCCGCTTTCCGCTGACATCGGAGCTCAAGTTGTCGGCGGTTTGCGATGTTCGACTGATAAAGCTTTTGACAATCGTTCGATATTGTTTGGCGCTGACAGAAATGTTGTTTTCCATTGCAAGGTGGACGAACCTGAGAGTTAGCAACGCGTGCGACGTGTCTTCTGTTTTTTCGCTCTCGCTATATGGCCAAACAACTCCAGCGCCGCGCAGATCAAATGAGACTTTGAAAAAATCTAAAGTGTAATCCGCGATTTTTTTTGCTCGTGTCCGATAAAATGCCGAACCATTGTAATTGTAGAGATAAATTGCCGTCATTCCAAAAGTCGCTTGCATATTCAAAGCCAATGCCGTTTTCGAAGGTGTGGCATTGTCACGCCGACCAGGCAGGTGATAGCGACGCCCGTCCCAGTCCGTCTCATAGCTTCGAAAGAATGAATCTGCCGTCTTGGCCAGTCGGGCGGCGTCGCGTTTGAAACGCTTTATTTTGTTGCGTCGGACGATCGCGGCAAATCTGGCAAAATTGCTGATCACTTGTCCGGTATGGACCAACCAATAGGATGGTTTTCCATCGCTAAACTTTTTTGAAACCCATCCGCGGGTGTGACGCCCACCGCGCGCGCGATCGCGCGATTTTGAGTTGTAGCCTTTCATGATTTGTTTTTCATGATCGAGAAACATCTGAGCCGCAGCGGTGTCTTTGGCATATTCAAAGCGATCAAGCAGATCCGAGAGGACGTAGCCCTCGCACCATGCCAAGAAGCCGGCTTCGTTTGCCTTCTTCCATTGATCAAGACACGAATTTGGATTTTTCGGTGAAAATTCGATCTCCGCTTCGGCTAACCTGTAAGCAGCGGTTGAAACGGGTTGGATGTCAACGTCATTGCCAACCGTTTGGCTCAACAGGCCTCCGTTTGAAAGTGAAACGCCTGCAGTCGCACAGCCAGACAGCAAAACGCTGCATCCGAGGAGAACGGACAGTGGTTTTTTTCCAAGTCTTGTTAACTCGCCAAATCTTCTGGCCAGCATCAACGTCAAGCTGTTCATATTGTCAGAAATCCATTCGACAATTGTCTTTGACCTTTTCCAATCCCGTGCAATCGCAATTTGGTTTGCAAGAGCATGACCCTCTTGGAGGGACATCTGGTGATTTGGTTGTTCTCACGCCACATCGACTCACTGCTGATTTCGCATGCAGGTAAAGCGAGACTGTGGCGAAGCTTGGCTCTCGAATGGCAAAACTGATGACGGGCGACGGTAGACGTGCCACAAGTTTGCCACGATCCGGCGAAGTCCAGCGAAACCAGACAGAGGCCGAAACAAAAAAAACGGCGCTAATCCTGTAGGCAGGACCTAACGCCGTTCTGTTTTCAATGCGCACGCCTTCAACCACTGTCGGGTCAATTAGGCGCGGCGTTTCCTCCGAAGACTTGGACACTTGTAAAGCGAATTTTATAACCAGATTTGTGTCTTGGGTCCTGTGGCCACGGACGATAGGTGTGGCGCGGCCTACTGTCACGGACAAAAGCGTCAAAATTAGGGAATATCAATGCAATTTCAGGTCTTTGTCTTGTATCGCGGGCAATTCCTCGCGTCTGAAAAGTGGCGCTAAACGGATGGCGATTGGCCGAGGGTGGGAGATCTTGCGCTCCGCTCTAGCGCGGAGCCGCTGACGAGGTTTAACCGAAGGCATTGCTTCGCGGTCGGCTTCCCGTTATGAGCGCTAAGGTGTGGTGTTTTTGATGAGTTTGGGCCAGAAGTAACATTTGCTACTGGGCACCTGAAATCCACGTCTTTGATAGCTTCAAATCCCATTCGAATGGCAGCAACGACCAATGCACCTTTCTCGATATTTCCTGCCCGTACTTCGCGAGACACCGAAAGAAGCGGAGATCATCTCACACCAGCTCATGTTGCGTGCTGGAATGGTGCGTCAGGCCTCAGCAGGTATTTACAGTTGGCTGCCGCTTGGGCATCGGGTTTTGCGCAAAATCGAGCAGATTGTGCGTGAAGAACAAAATCGCGCAGGGGCTGTCGAGCTTTTGATGCCAACCTTGCAGTCGGCTGAAATCTGGCGCGAGAGTGGTCGGTATGAAGCCTACGGCAAAGAAATGCTTCGCATTACGGATCGCCATGACCGCGATATGCTTTATGGCCCGACCAACGAAGAGCTCATCACCCAGATTGTTCGCGATAGCATGAAATCCTATAAGGATGCGGGAAAGACGCTCTATCACATTCAATGGAAATTCCGAGACGAGATCCGTCCACGCTTTGGTGTCATGCGCGGACGAGAGTTCTTGATGAAAGACGCCTATTCATTTGATTTGTCAGTCGAGGCGGCTCGTAAAACATACTACAAGATGTTTGCAGCCTATCTGCGTACCTTTGCCCGCCTTGGTTTGAAGTCAATTCCAATGGCGGCAGATACCGGTCCCATCGGTGGAGATCTCAGTCACGAATTCATCGTGTTGGCGAAAACGGGTGAGAGCGAAGTCTTTTGTCATAAAGAACTTCTCGATTTGCCCGTTCCACCTGCTGACATTGATTACGACGGTGACCTGCAGCCGATCGTGGATGCTTGGACTGGGCTCTATGCCGCCACCGATGAAAAACACCAGCCGGAAAGATTTAACGCTGAAGTGCCAGCCCAATCACAAGTCTCAGCGCGGGGCATTGAGGTGGGACACATCTTTTTCTTCGGGACAAAGTATTCTGAGCCGATGGGGGCGCAGGTTCAGGGGCGAGACGGGCAACTCGTGACCTTGCAGATGGGATCTTATGGCGTTGGCGTGTCCCGTCTGGTTGGCGCCATTATTGAAGCGTCACATGACGATGACGGCATCATATGGCCGGTGCCCGTGGCACCATTTGAGGTTGGTCTGATCAATTTGCGCTCCGGTGACGGGGCAACAGACAAGGCGTGCAGCGAACTCTACGCGAAGCTGGTCAATGCAGGCATTGAAGTGTTGTACGATGATCGCGACGAGCGGGCGGGCGCCAAATTCTCGACAATGGACGTGATTGGACTACCCTTCCAGCTTGTCGTTGGTCCAAAGGGTCTCAAGAATGGCGAAATTGAAGTGAAGCGTCGGGGGCAGGACGTGCGTGAGACGATGAGCCTGGACGCGGGCTTGGCTTATACGATCGACAGCGTCAAGGCGGAACGCAAGCTGATATAGTTTTGCGGGCGGAACGTGTTGGCGTTAGACGTTGGCGTTAGGCTCATAGGCGTCGAACGAAACAAGGGTGAAACGAAAGCATGGCAGCGTCGCAGACCTCGACACAACACGTGAAAGACGCGCCGAAGGGTGCGGGTTTTTTCGCCCCCTTTGAATGGTTGCTCGCAGGGCGGTATCTGCGTGCCCGACGCAAAGAAGGCTTCATCTCGGTCATCACCGGCTTTTCATTTCTTGGCATCATGCTTGGTGTCGCCACACTGATCATCGTGATGGCGGTGATGAACGGTTTTCGTGCCGATTTGTTTGCTAAAATTCTCGGACTGAACGGTCATGTCATCGTCCACAAGATTGGACAACCCTTCGGCGATTACAAAGCTGTTTCTGAGCGTATTGCAAAAGCACCTGGTGTAAAATCCGCCTTACCCTTGCTCGAGGGGCAAGTCATGGTGTCCTCACCTAGCTATGCCACGGGTGGCTTGGTGCGCGGCATGACGGAGGAGGGCATAAAGTCATTGCCTCTGGTTTATGACAATGTCCAGTTGGGTGGCTTTGACGGCTTCGACAAGCAACGCGGTATCGCCATTGGCACGAGGCTGGCGGAGACGTTGCGGGTTGGACTTGGCGATCGCATTTCTCTTGTCACACCACGAGGGGCGCAAACGCCATTTGGCACAGCGCCGCGTACGCGCGCTTATCAAGTGACGACGATTTTTGAGCTTGGCATGTCGGAATATGATCGCACGATGATCTTTATGCCATTGTTGGAGGCGCAGCGATATTTTTCCAAACCTAACATTGCCGATGTCGTCGAAGTCGTGGTCGATGATCCTGAAAGAGTTGAGGAGTATCTCGCAGGCATCAAGGCCGCAGGTGGTGACAGCATTCAACTCTCAGATTGGCGCCAACGCAACGAGAGTTTCTTTGCCGTCCTGGAAGTCGAACGCAATGTCATGTTTATCATCTTGTCGCTGATCATTCTGGTTGCAACGTTGAATATCGTCTCCGGCATGATGATGCTGGTGATCGACAAAAGCCGAGACATTGCCATCATGCGCACCATGGGCGCGACGCGCGGCGCGATGATGCGATCGTTTCTTATAACAGGCGCATCGATCGGCGTTGTTGGGGCTCTGGCGGGTCTCGTGTTGGGCGTCGTCTTTTGCCAACACATCGATGAGATTCGTCAATTCGTATCCTGGGCAACAGGTGCGACGGTGTTTGACCCAAATGTTTATTACCTAAAGAAACTACCGGCTAAAATCGATGCTTGGGAAACATTTTTCATCGTTTTGATGGCGATCGCCATGGCCGTGATTGCGACCCTTTACCCATCCTGGCGCGCGGCATCTATCGATCCTGTTGAAGCGCTGAGGTATGAATAGAGATCATGATGCAAGATCAAACATCATCGCCAACACTCGGTTCACCGGCTGGCCAGCAAACAGGCAGCGGGCATCTGCCTATTTTGAGTTTGCAAGGTGTTTGCCGCACCTATCGCCAAGGCGCGCGGAAAGTTGAAGTTCTCAACGGCGCATCAACTGATATTTTTCCAGGCCAGTCCGTCGCTCTGGTTGGTCCATCAGGTGCGGGGAAATCGACCTTGCTGCACATCGCTGGTTTGCTCGAACAGCCCGACGCGGGACACGTGTTGGTTGCAGGCCAGGACTGCGCAAAGTTTGCAGATAAACAGCGCACCGCGACACGGCGCGTACAGATGGGCTTTATCTATCAATTTCATCAACTGTTGCCTGAGTTTTCTGCTCTTGAGAACGTCATCATTCCGCAAATGATCGCCGGTGTTGGAAAACGTAAAGCAGCGGTGCGCGCGCAACACTTGTTAGCTCAGATGGGGCTCGCTGAGCGCGTTGAGCACCGCCCGGCAGAACTTTCCGGTGGCGAACAACAACGCACCGCGATTTGCAGGGCGTTGGCCAACAACCCGCGGATGTTGCTGGCAGATGAGCCCACAGGAAACCTTGACCCAAAGACATCCGAACGGGTATTTGCCGCGCTGATGGATTTGATCCGCACAACTGGCGTTGCTGCTCTGATCGCCACGCACAATATTGAATTGGCATCCCGTATGGATCGCGTGTTGCGCCTCGAAGACGGCCTGCTGCATGAATTGAACCCTGCAACGCTTCGATAAGGTCAGTCGGTTTGCGCCCTTATCGTGAGCCTGAACACTGGTATTGTGTGTATCGTTGCAAATTTTTGCAAAGTTGGGACGTTTTGGCGCTAGTTTTTGACCTATGAACAAGCCGATTCGAGATCTGGACGTCACAGCTGGCGGGGGTACAAAGGCAGGACCTGCTTTTGTACACCTCAAGGTGCACTCGGCCTACTCCCTGCTCGAAGGCGCTTTGCCGTTTGCAAAAATCGCAGCTCTGGCGACGGAAAACCAATTTCCGGCCGTCGGCTTGAGCGACACCAATAACCTTTTCGGCGCTCTTGAGTTTTCCAACAAATTGGCTGGCGCCGGGGTGCAACCCATCATTGGTGTTTCGCTAACGTTGGATATGTCGGCCAAGCGTCGCGCAGGTGATCACCAATCCACCTTGAAGTCGCTTCAGCAAGGTGGCCCGAGCACCCCGGGCAAAATCGGTGATGGCTTGATCGCGCTCTATGCGATGAATGAAACTGGCTACGCCAATATGATGAAGCTCGTCAGTCATGCACATTTGGGCACGGGCGAAAACGATCCCGTCCATACTACGTTAGAGTTTTTGGCCGAGCACAATGATGGTCTCATTGTCTTAACGGGTGGTCCAGACGGCCCGATCGACACAATGGTTCGAGCAGGACAAAACGAGCTTGCGCAAGAACGTCTCAAAGCATTGCATGCGGTATTTGCCAATCGCTTGTATGTCGAGCTTCAGCGCCATGGCTTGGCAACAGAGCGAGACGTTGAACCGCAACTTCTGCAAATGGCCTACAACGAAGACATTGCGGTCGTTGCCACCAACGAAGCCTACTTTGCAACACCTGATGATCATGTCGCTCACGATGCTTTGATCTGTATTGCCGAGGGGCGTTATGTTGTCGAAGACGATCGCCGCAGGATGACGCGGGAGCATTATTTCAAGTCATCGCAAGAGATGGCAGCGCTGTTTGAAGATCTGCCCGAAGCTTTGGCGAACACCATCGAAATTGCCAAGCGCTGCGCCTTTCGCGTTTTGGGCAAAGACCCAATTCTACCGCGTTTCGTGAAATCCGACGGCATTGCCAGCGATGAACAGCAGATGCAAGCTGAGGCGGACGAGTTGGCCCGTCAGGCCCGCGAAGGCTTAGATGTGCGCCTCAGCCAAAACCCGATCGCCGATGGCTTTACACGCCAAGACTACGACAAGCGGCTTGAATACGAGCTTGGCATTATCACCGGCATGAAGTTTCCAGGCTACTTCTTGATCGTTGCCGACTTTATTAAATGGTCTAAGGCGCAAGGCATTCCCGTCGGGCCAGGGCGGGGGTCGGGTGCGGGATCGTTGGTGGCCTGGGTGTTGACGATTACAGACCTCGATCCATTGCGTTTTGGTTTGCTGTTTGAGCGGTTTTTGAACCCAGAACGTGTGTCGATGCCTGACTTCGACATCGATTTTTGTCAGGAGCGGCGCGACGAAACGATCAGGTACGTTCAGAAAAAATACGGCGAAGACCGTGTCGCCCAGATCATCACACACGGCAAGCTGCAAGCGCGAGCAGTATTGCGCGATGTCGGGCGCGTTCTGCAGATGCCTTACGGTCAAGTCGACCGACTGTGCAAGATGGTGCCAAACAATCCGACCAATCCTGTGACATTGCCGGAGGCCATTGAAGACGAGCCGCAATTGCAAGAAGCCCGCGATAGCGAACCTATCGTTGCAGAGCTGCTTGAGATTGGACAAAAACTGGAAGGGCTTTATCGCCACGCCTCGACGCACGCCGCCGGGATGGTGATCGGTGATCGCCCCCTTGAACAGCTTGTGCCGCTTTACCGCGATCCAAAGTCTGACATGCCTGTCACCCAGTTTAACTGGAAAATGGTCGAAGCGGCAGGTCTCGTAAAGTTTGACTTTCTCGGACTTAAAACGCTTACAGTTTTACAAAAAGCCGTTGAGCTTGTGAAACTCAGTCGCGGTATAGATATTGATTTGCCGTCATTGCCGCTGGACGATGCTAAGACTTTTGAGTTGCTCGCCGCTGCTGACACGGTTGGCGTATTCCAGTTGGAATCAACCGGTATGCGCGAAAGCTTAAAGCGGCTGATGCCCGACCGCTTTGATGACATTATCGCTATGGTGTCGCTCTATCGGCCAGGCCCGATGGACAACATTCCAACGTACATTGCACGCAAGCACGGAAAAGAAGAGGTTGATTGCTTTCACCCCATTCTAGAGCCGATCTTAACCGAGACCTACGGCGTTATTATTTATCAAGAGCAGGTTATTCAAATCGCCCAGGTGATGGGTGGTTATACGCTCGGACAAGCTGACGTTCTGCGTCGTGCGATGGGTAAAAAAGACAAAGCGGTGATGGCGCGCGAACAAGCAAAATTCGTCGAAGGAGCCGTGGCCAACAAAGTCAAGAAAGCCGATGCCAAATATATCTTTCAGATGGTCGATAAATTTGCCGGCTATGGTTTCAATAAATCGCACGCAGCCGCGTACGCACTTGTCAGCTATCACACCGCCTACATGAAAGCGCATTATCGCGAAGAGTTCATCGCCGCCTCGATGACGCTCGATAAAGGCAATACCGATAAGCTTGCCGTCTTTGGGGCAGAATCTTTAAGATCAGGAATCGCTTTGCGCCCACCGTCCGTCAACGCTTCGGGCGTGGATTTCCTGGTTGAGCCAAGTGATATTGATGGTCAACCAGGTGCCATTCGCTATTCACTCGCGGCATTGAAAAACATCGGCGAGGCCTCGGTTGCTTCAATCGTTGCCACACGTGAAGAGAAGGGACCATTTCGGTCGTTGGGCGATTTTGCATCTCGGATTTCATCCAAAACGATCAATAAGCGTGGCATCGAAACCCTGGCACAGTCAGGAGCATTTGACGATCTGGAAGCAAACCGGGCGAAGGTCAAAGCCAGTGCGGCAACGATCATGGCGATGGCACAGCGAACGGAAGCTGATGCGGCAGCCGGCACGACCGACTTGTTTGCATTGGGTGGCGACGACGAGACAAACAATGAACCGCCGCGCCTGGATTTGCGTGGAGCGACACCTTGGACCGGCTTAGAAAAGCTCGGCCAGGAACTGGATGCCGTCGGTTTTTACCTTTCTGGACATCCACTGGACCAGTACACCGTCGAGTTGGATAAGCTCAATGTCGTTCGCTTTACGGACTTTGAAAAGCAAGTGGAGCTTGGTGCATCGTCTGCACAGTTAGCGGGCATTGTGATTTCGGCGCGCGTTCGTAAATCACAGCGCGGAAATATGTTTGCTTTTGCCATATTCTCTGATGCCACCGCGCAATTTGAGGCCGTTGTTTTTTCCGATACCTTGGCGCAAGCCGGAGACTTGTTGGAGCCGGGAACACCGGTGTTGTTATCCGTCGAAGCCGAGTATGCCGATGATGCGTTGAGGGTGCGGGTTCAAAGTGTCGCGGCCTTGGATGTTGCCGCCGCCAGGACCCGGGAGAAGCTACGCATTGCGCTCGATGCGGAATTAATCGAGAACAACCCCAGCCTCGTTGCACAATTGAAGGCGTCACTTGTGCCAAAACCGGCGCATTTGGGGGGACGGGTCGAATTGGTCATGAAAGGCGTCAATGGCACCCTGCCTGCTTGTGATGTGCGCTTGCCATTGCCAGGCACCTACGATTTGTCGCCCGACCAGGTCGGGCGGCTGCAAACACTCGAGGGTGTCTTGGCCGTAAAGGGTGGCTAAAAGCGACCTAAAAACCCTTGCAAACCTGACCAATTGGCCCTAAGACCGCCCTCATCACACACGTGCACTTATTCGCGGCCTGCAGATTGAAAGCCCTGTCAGGTTGCTCCGGTGGCAAACGTCATGAATAATTTCAATGACTTAGCTTCTAAGGGGTGCACGGAGGAATAACCGGAAAAGGACGATTTTAATGGCGCTACCCGCGTTCAATATGCGTCAGCTGCTTGAAGCTGGCGTACACTTCGGTCACCAGTCGCATCGCTGGAATCCGAAAATGAGTTCATTCATCTTTGGTGCGCGCAACAACATCCACATTGTTGACCTCACGCAGACCACACCACTTTTGCATCAGGCACTGGTAAAAGTATCAGACACTGTTGCTGCTGGCGGTCGTGTGTTGTTTGTTGCGACTAAGCGGCAAGCATCAGAGCAAATCGCTGACGCTGCAAAGCGTTCTGCTCAGTACTTCATCAACTTTCGTTGGCTTGGCGGCACTTTGACCAACTGGAAAACGATTTCCCAGTCGATCCGTCGCTTGCGTCAGTTGGATGACATTCTGCTCGACCCACAAGGGCGCAGTAAGAAAGAAGTTCTGACGCTGACGCGTGAGCGCGATAAACTCAATCAGTCGCTCGGCGGCATTAAAGATATGGGTGGAACACCTGATTTGTTGTTTGTCATAGACACCAACAAAGAAGGCATTGCCATCAAAGAGGCGCGTAAATTGGGCATTCCAATTGTCGCTGTTGTTGATACCAACTGCGATCCAGATGGCATCGACTTCCCAATTCCAGGCAACGACGACGCGGGTCGTGCGATCACTTTATATTGTGATCTCATTGCCAACGCAGCGCTCGATGGACTAGAGCGCAGTCAAGCTGCTTCCGGTGTTGATCTTGGAGCTTCTGAAGCCCCACCAGCTGAAGCGATTGCAGATACGCCAGCAGGCGACGCTGAATTTGCCGGCATCGAAGCGCCACGCGGTGAAGCCGACGAACTGACCAACCTGCCAAACGTCGACATCAAACTCGCGCGCCGCCTCAATGACACAGGCGTCTTCCACTATTGGCAAATTGCAGACTTGGATGCAGAGCAAACCAAAGCTCTTGACGCCAAGCTGAGCCTTGGCGGCCAGATTGAAACGGATGGCTGGATTGCAGCGGCGAAAAAGCTGGTCGAATCCAGCGCTGCTTAAAGTCGTTACCTAAGCCGGTTCGCGAATTGGCTTATGACAAGAACTCTCATGCCAGTAGATCGCCATGAATAGTCATGGCATCTGCTGGCATTCTCAAAATGGCACCTTGAAAAGGTGCTGCATGCAGCGCATTTGAGGCATGGGGCCTCGATTGATATGCGCATAACGGATG
This sequence comes from Hyphomicrobiaceae bacterium, assembly GCA_050633705.1. Taxonomy (GTDB): domain Bacteria; phylum Pseudomonadota; class Alphaproteobacteria; order Rhizobiales; family Hyphomicrobiaceae; genus JAJFHI01. Next base: position 225,248 of record JBOEGZ010000001.1, read on the forward strand.
ACAAGGATCGGCAAAGATCATGGCAATTACAGCGGCAATGGTAAAACAACTGCGCGAGACAACTGGCGTCGGCATGATGGACTGCAAGAAGGCACTTGCAGAATCCAACGGTGATATGGATGCCGCGATCGATTGGTTGCGCACGAAAGGCCTTTCGAAAGCAGCAAAGAAAGCTGACCGCATTGCAGCCGAAGGTCTTGTGGGTGTGTTTTCAACCGGCACAAGTGGTGCCGTTGTTGAGGTCAACTCTGAAACAGACTTTGTGGCTCGCAACGACATTTTCCAGGGTATGGTTCGCGATATCGCAAAGCTTGCTGACGAGGCAAAGGGTGATCTGGCCACATTGCTTGGGGCAAAAATTGGCGACAAAGGTCTGCCGGTTGAAGAGCATGTTAAGGAAATGGTCGCGACGATTGGTGAAAACATGAGCGTGCGTCGAGCCGGTGCTGTTTCGGTTGAAAACGGTGTCGTTGCAGAATACACGCATAACAAGGTTGTCGACGGACTTGGCAAAATCGGTGTTTTGGTTGGACTTGAAAGTGAAGGCGACAAAGCCAAGCTGGCTGAATTCGGTCGCCAACTTGCCATGCATGTTGCCGCGGCAAACCCGTTGGCTTTGACACCAGATGAGTTGGATCAGGCTGCGATTGAAAAAGAACGCGCCATTTATCTCGAGCAAGCAAAAGAATCGGGCAAACCCGATAACATCATTGAGAAGATGGTCGAAGGACGCCTGCGCAAAGAGTTTTTCCAGCAGGTTGTGTTGCCACAACAAACATATGTTCTGGACGGTAAAGCCTCTGTAGCAGATGCGATTAAAACTGCGGAGAAATCAGTTGGAGCACCTGTGAAGGTCACAGGCTTTGTTCGCTTTGCTCTTGGTGAGGGCATTGAGAAAGCCGAGGAAGATTTCGCATCCGAAGTCGCAGCAGCTGCTGCAGGCAACTAACGGTGTTTGATGTCTCCCACTTTGGGAGACTTGTGATAAAAGCCGGCCTTGGTCTCGTGTGGACCGGCCGGCTTTTTGCTGATCATCTCATGGATTGCAGGCGTCTTTCGAGTTTGGCCGTGCGATTAAGGCAGAGGGATTTGCTTCGTTTGCCAAAGTATGCGCGATTTAGGCCATAGAGCGGTTTGGCGCGAATTTGCCTTAGACTGCAGACGTCGGGCAATGATTCGGTTGGTGACGTTTCTTAGGATTAAGCGAGAATTTCGAAGGCAGAAAAAGTATGGCTGAGCTGAAATACAATCGTCTTTTGCTGAAGCTGTCGGGCGAAGCCCTTATGGGGGATGCGGACTACGGTATTCAAATGTCGGTTGCCGAACGCATGGCAACTGACATTGCAGAAGCGGTCAATGCGGGGTGTCAAATTGCTGTCGTGGTTGGCGGTGGCAACATTTTCCGTGGCTTGTCGGCAGCGGCCGGTGGCATGGATCGCGCAACAGGCGATTACATGGGTATGTTGGCAACTGTTATGAATGCCTTGGCGTTAGAAAATGCCCTGGCCAAAAAAGATGTTGCAGCCCGAGTGATGTCAGCTATTCCGATGCCGACGGTTTGTGAAGCCTTTGTGCGCCCAAGAGCCTTGCAACATCTCAAGCGTGGACGGGTCGTCATATTTGCTGCCGGTACAGGCAACCCGTTTTTCACCACGGATACGGCTGCGACTTTGCGCGCAATAGAGATGGATTGTGATGCCGTTGCCAAGGCAACACAGGTGGATGGGGTCTATACCGCAGACCCCAAAACCAACCCGCAAGCTGAGCGATTTGATGAATTGAGTTATTCTGAGGTGCTGGCAAAGGACTTGAAAGTGATGGATGGTGCGGCAATCGCGCTTGCCCGAGACAATCAACTTCCAGTAATTGTGTTTTCCATAGGCGAAAGCGGCAATTTACTTAAAGTTTTGCATGGGACAGCTCGTCAAACCCTCATTCATGGGTAGAGTGTGGGAAGCAGAAAAGAGGGCTCAAATCATTTGGGCATCGCAGAGATTAAAAAGCGAGACTGGCCGGTTGTGCCTGTCGTATCGTTTGAGTTTAAAGGAAACGCATCATGTCTGCCGACAGTTTTAGTTTGAATTCCCTCGAACAGAGCATGAAGGCATCGCTCGAAGCTCTAAAGCGTGACCTGGCGGGTCTGCGCACAGGCCGGGCAAGTTCGACAATGCTCGACCCGATCCAAGTCACGGTCTATGGCTCAAAGATGCCGCTGGGCCAAGTTGGCACCGTTTCAGTGCCTGAACCCAGAACGATCTCGGTTCAAGTTTGGGACAAGAGCAACGTGGCAGCGGTTGAAAAAGCCATTCGCGAATCCAGCCTTGGACTAAACCCGGTTATTGACGGCACGCTCATTCGCTTGCCGGTTCCAGCTCTGACGGCAGATCGGCGCAAGGAGCTGGTGAAAGTCGCGCACAAATACGCCGAGCAATCACGTGTTGCGGTCCGCAATGTACGGCGTGAAGGTATGGATGTGCTGAAGAAGCTGGAAAAAGGCGGAGATATGGGCAAGGACGAACAACACACAAACTCTACAAAGGTGCAGGACTTGACCGACAAATTCATCAAAGAGATTGATGATATGATTGCGGCGAAGGAAACGGAAATTACGACTGTCTAGTGAGCGATTTGTGAAACAGCAGGTCTTGTTCTGTTTTCGCTAATCGCATTGTTACAGCCGACGATAAGGGTGCACTGTTTTTGGCAGAGAATATGAAGACAACGGTTCCCAAGGCGTCCGCGCCACCTCCTCCGAACCACGTTGCGATCATTATGGATGGCAATGGACGGTGGGCGGCTGAGCGAGGTTTGCCGCGACGCGTTGGGCACCAAAAGGGTGTCGAGGCTGTTCGCCGAACCGTCAAAGCTGCCATCGAATTGGGGATCTCCTATCTTACGATCTACAGCTTCTCATCGGAAAATTGGTCACGGCCCGAGCAGGAAGTGAATGATTTGATGGGCCTGATGAAACGGTTTGTTCGCCGCGATCTGGCCGAGCTCCATCAGGCGGGTGTTCGTATATCTGTTATCGGCGAACGAACTGGTGTCGATCCAGAGCTGCTGACTTTGATTGATGATGGGCGCGAATTAACGCGCAACAACACCGGGCTCAATCTTGTCATCGCGTTCAATTATGGCGCGCGAACCGAGATCGCCAAGGCGGCACGGTCATTGGCGCAAGATGTCGCCGCTGGTCGACTTTCGCCACAGGATATTGATGCCGATCAGATAACAAACGCGCTTGATACGCGGGGCATTCCAGATCCCGATTTGTTGGTTCGCACAAGTGGCGAACTGCGCTTGTCAAACTTTCTGCTTTGGCAACTCGCTTATTCCGAGTTTGTGTTTCTCGATGTTTATTGGCCCGAATTTGGTCGAGAGTACTTGGAGAAGGCGATCATTGAATTTCAAGCGCGAGACCGGCGTTATGGTGGTGTGACCCAACAATCTACCGGATTGGGGGGGCAATGACGGAAAAGACATCGTCGCCCTCTAGTGATGACGCAAGTGACGGGGGAGGTGACAACAGCGGCGAAGGTGGAGTTGGTAACGCCTCGTCCACGTCGCCCAAAGCTGTGAAAAGCGAATTAGGTTCGCGCGTTATTTCAGGGCTCGTGATGTCTGCGGTGGCGCTGGGTTTGATGTGGTTTGGATCTTGGCCGTTTGCCTTGATGATTTCCGCCGCCGCGATCGTCATGTCTTGGGAATGGAGCCGGTTGGTTCGAAATGTTGATCACGATGTCGGATTTATAATTCAGGGGGCAGCGGTTGCATTTGCGGCTTTGACGACAGCGTATGGCTTACCAGCGTTGGGCTTGATTGGTCTAATTGTTGGCGCTGTCAGTGTTTTTCTCCTGACACAAGGCAAGCACGCGCCGTTATCGGCGTTGGGTGTGTTTTATGTCGGCTTACCTGCAATTGCCCTCATTTGGTTGCGCAATGACGAGCCGTTTGGTTTTTGGGCCGTGTTGTTTGTTTGTCTTGTCGTTTGCATCAGTGACATCTGTGCTTATGCCGCCGGGCGGGGGGTTGGTGGGCCGAAACTCTGGCCACGGGTTTCGCCCAATAAGACCTGGGCTGGTTTTGTTGGTGCCCTTGTTGGCAGTGGTTTGGTTGCCGCTCTGTTTGCAAGCTTTGTCACGGCGGGGCCGGTCGTGTCACTGGCCTTAACGGGCGTCGTTCTTGGCGCCGTGGCGCAAGCCGGAGATCTGGTGGAATCTGCCCTAAAACGCCATTTCGGCGTCAAAGATGTGAGCGGCTTGATCCCGGGTCACGGTGGATTTATGGACCGCCTTGATAGTATCGTTTTTGTGGCAACATGTGCAGGCGTGTTGGCATTGTTATTGAATCCGACCTCACCCGCACGAGCGCTGTTTTTCGGTATTTAGTTGATTGTCATTTCCGCCGGGGGCGGTTTTAATTTGGATTACGGTATCCTGGCAGCCGTAGGTACAGGTGACGAGCTATGAGTGTGCAAACGGCTGCGGTGTCGCAATTGAAAGCAGATCGCACAGGGCGTTCCAATTCTATCCGCCGGGTGTCAGTGCTGGGGGCGACGGGATCGATAGGAGTGAGTACGCTCGATCTTCTCGGTCGCAGCGAAGGCCAGTTTGAGGTTGTCGCGCTGACAGCCAATACCAACGCTGTAAAACTCGCCGAACTGGCCAAACGTCATCGCGCACAGACGGCTGTGATCGCTGATGAAAGCCAATATCAAACATTGGTCGATGCATTGGCTGGAACGGGGATTGAAGTTGGCGCTGGCGCTGAGGCGCTGACCGACGCCGCCCGAGAGCCGGCAGATTGTGTGGTCGCTGCCATTGTTGGAGCTGCAGGTCTCAGTCCGACGTTTGCAGCAGCCGGGCAAGGAACACGTATCGCGATTGCCAATAAGGAATGTCTTGTCTCAGCGGGCGATGCGTTCATGCAGGAAATCACGCGGTGTGGGACGGAATTGCTGCCAGTTGACAGCGAGCATTCCGCAGCATTCCAAAGCCTTTTGGCCGCTGAACCCGATAGCATCGATACGATCACTCTGACGGCATCTGGTGGTCCATTTCGAACCTTCACAAAAGAGCAGTTGGCTCATGTCACGCGTGCTGAGGCATTGGCGCATCCGACATGGTCGATGGGCGCGAAGATTTCGATCGATTCTGCAACGATGATGAATAAGGGGCTTGAATTAATCGAAGCGTGGCATTTGTTTCCCGTTTCTCCACACCAGCTCAAAGTCTTGATACACCCACAATCCATCGTGCATTGTTTGGTCAGTTACTGCGATGGTTCCGTGCTGGCACAGATGGCATCCCCAGATATGCGCACGCCGATTTCATTGGCCTTGGCGTGGCCGCGACGGATGACAACGCCAACAAAAAAATTAGACCTTGCAGAAATCTCTAACCTGACTTTTGAAACAGCCGATGAAGATCGGTTTCCAGCCCTGCGTTTGGCGCGAGAAGCCATGGCAAAAGGTGGCTCAGCGCCTGCAGTCCTAAATGCGGCTAACGAGGTTGCCGTCGCCGCATTCCTTGAAAACCGCATTGGCTTCTTGGAAATCGTTGAAACAGTCGCTTTATGTTGCGAATCCGCCGACAAGAATGGGCTAATAGGGCCGTGTCGGGCCCTTGGCGACGTTTTGAGTGTTGACGCAGAGGCAAGATGCCTGGCAAACGCCATTATCAATCGCTAGATACAACTTAATCTTGTATTAGCCAGACGGTCTTTTCTGAGGTTTCAGCGTGTGTTGCGAGACCTTATAGAATTTATTTTGCTTTTTTTGCGATCGGGTTCTGCGGGGCTTGGCGCACACTGGCAGTAGGGAGCACTTGCTGGATGTCTGTCATCACCAATTTCTTCACGTTCGCACTCGCATTTGTTGTTGTTTTATCCGTCATCGTCTTTATTCATGAACTCGGCCATTTTCTGGTCGCTCGGTGGTGTGGTGTCGCGGTGAAGGCCTTTTCAATTGGATTTGGTCCCGAGATATTTGGTTACGAAGATCGCCACGGTACCCGGTGGCGTTTTGCGGCTTTGCCACTTGGTGGTTATGTGAAATTCATCGACGATGAGGGGGCGGCCTCAACGCCGTCCAATGAGGCAATTGCAAAAATGACGCCCGAGCAACGTGCCGGGTCATTTCACCTGAAACCCGTGTGGAAGCGGGCCGCAGTGGTGGCGGCTGGTCCAGCGGCTAACTTCTTGTTATCAATTGTTATTTTCGCAGCGATGTTCATGCTTTATGGGCAAAGCATCATTGAACCACGTATTGGCAAGGTGGTCCCAGAAACACCAGCGGCAACCGCTGGCTTTAAACCGGGTGACCTGGTCTTGGCGATCCAAGACCAGGAAATTCAAAGTTTCCGAGATTTGCAGCAGATTGTCTCCACCAGCCCAGAGCAGTCGCTCGAATTTCGTATCGACCGGCAGGGCTCTGAACTGACCTTGGTTGTGCGCCCGGAGCTCAGGGAACTGGAAGATAAGCTCACCGGCAAACACCGGCGTCCTGTAATCGGCATTCAGGTGGATACCAAGACCTCAACGATCCGCCATCAGACCTATGGCCCCATTGGCGCTGTGCAAGCGGCCACGACACAGACTTGGAACATTGTGACAGGGACCCTGACCTTCCTGTACGACGTCGTCCGTGGACGTCAGGATTATAGCCAGCTTGGTGGCCCCATTCGCATCGCAGACGTTGCTGGCAAGGCGGCGCAGTTGGGCCCAGAGGTGGTGGTACAGTTTATCGCACTCATTTCCGTCAGCGTGGGTCTTATTAATTTGTTCCCAATCCCGTTGTTGGATGGTGGCCATTTGCTGTTTTACGCGATTGAAGCCATTCGCCGTAAGCCACTGAGCGAGCGGACACAGGAAATTAGCTTCAGAATTGGATTGGCCGTGATCTTATCAATGATGATTTTCGTCACATTTAACGACCGTTCAATTTTAAAGAGCTGGTTGTCTTGGTTGACTTAAATCGGTTGAGAAATAAGGGGTGTGACGTATTCTTGCCACTTCCCCAAATCTTACTGAATCGTTAAAAGTTGAAGGCGAGAGCTTATGACTTGAGAAATGGGAACTGGTGTTCAATTTCGTACGACATGAACACAGTATGGGTCAAAGTTAAGTTCGCAGATAAGCCACGGCCGTAGCCGACACGGACAGTGGTTTTCTTTTGGGGGGTCGGCAATTGAAGGGTCTCATCCTGGTATGATGGGTCGTTACCGCTACAATATATTTGGAAGCCTTCGCCTGCTTGTATGGTTGGCGTTGGTTGTACCAATGATGAGTGCTGTTGAAATAATTTCCAGCCCATCAATTGCCCAGGCGCAAGGTGTCGTTCGCGACATCCAGGTGACAGGCAATCGGCGCGTGGAACCGGAAACCGTGAATTCGTATCTGCAGTTCTCCGTCGGAGACGCCTACGATGAGGGCGCGGTCGATCGGTCCATCCGGGGATTGTTTGCAACGGGACTTTTCTCTGACGTTCAGATCTATCCTGAAGGCGGCGGCGTCGTTATCGTCGCTGTGGTTGAGAACCCTGTCATTTCGCGTATTGCATTCGAAGGCAACAGCGAAGTTGAAAACGATACGCTCAGGACGGAAGTGCGCTCAAAGCCGCGCTCGATCTACACCCGTGCGCGCGTGCAATCAGATGTTCAGCGCATCCTTGATGTTTATCGCCGTCAAGGTTTGTTTGCAGCAAACGTTGAGCCGAAGGTCATTGAGCTTGATCAAAACCGGGTCAATTTGGTGTTCGAGATCACCGAGGGGATTGCGACAAAGGTCAAGGGCATCAACTTTATCGGCAACCGTGCGTTCACCGATCAGCAGTTGCGCGATATTATTTCTACGACACAATCTGGCTGGTTCGATTTCCTTAAAGGAAACAGCATCTATGACCCGGACCGCTTGAACCTCGACCGCGAGCTGTTGCGCCAGTACTACCTCAAAAACGGTTATGCCGATGCGCGTGTGACGTCGGCTAATGCTGAACTTGATCGCGATGGTTCAGGTTTCTTTATTACGTTTGCCGTTGAAGAAGGTGAGCTCTATCGATTTGGTTCTGTGAATATCGAGACATCTTTGCCTGATGTTTCGATTGGTGAATTGCAGTCCAGTTTGCTGACTGACGTCGGCGAAATTTACGACGGCTCTCAAATTGATAAATCTGTCGAGCGTCTGACGTTGGCCGTTGCCGGACAGGGCTACGCCTTTGCTCGCGTTCGTCCGCGTGCCGAGCCAGATCTCTACACACGGACCATCAATCTCAGATATGTCATTGATGAAGGTCCAAGGGTTTATATCGATCGCATCAATATTTTGGGCAACACACGCACCAAGGACTACGTGATCCGTCGTGAGTTCCGCCTTGCAGAAGGCGATGCTTACAACCCACTGCTGGTTGATCGCGCCAAAAATCGTTTGCAGCGCCTTGGTCTGTTCAAGAAAGTCGACGTGCGCCGTCGGCCAGGATCGGCTCCCGATCGCGTCATTCTTGATGTGGCTCTCGAAGAGCAGTCGACTGGTGAGCTTTCGTTTGGTGCTGGTTATTCTACCAGTGAAGGGGTCATTGGCGATATCTCGATTACCGAGCGGAACTTGCTCGGTAAAGGTCAATTCCTGAGGTTGAAGCTCAGTGGATCATTGGAGCGTCTGCAAGCAGATCTTAGCTTTACTGAGCCACGCTTCCTAGACATGAACTTGGCCGCTGGTTTCGACATCTTCCATAAGGAAGTCGACTTTACCGATCAGTCTGGCTTTAGAAGTCGTAAAACAGGCGCGTCAGTGCGACTAGGTTTCCCACTGGCAGAGAATCTCTGGTTCACGACAAACTACACATTGTCACGCGATGAATTGTTTGATGCCAACTCAGATGCGTCTTTGGCGGTCGAGGAATCTTTAGGTGAAGCTTATACATCGTCTGTTGGATTTGCAGTACGCTACGACAAACGAAACCATCCTAATAATCCAACACGGGGTTATTACTTCCAGTTAACATCTGATGTTGCAGGCCTTGGTGGTGATGTGAGCTATGTCCGCGTACAGGGTGAGGCGCGCGGATACTATCCAATTGCTGATAAAATTACTTTGGTCGGACGTGCCTTGGGTGGGCACATCGAAGGGCTCGGCGATGATGTTCGCTTGATTGATTTGTTCTTCAAAGGGCCGGAAACGATCCGTGGATTTGATCGCTCTGGTATTGGTCCGCGAGATCTTCAAGGCGCCGGTAACGCACTTGGCGGCAGCACGTTCTGGTCTGTGACGACCGAAATTCGTTTCCCAATCCCACTTATTCCTGAGGAGATTGGTATATCGGGTGCGGTGTTTGCTGATGCAGGTTCGCTGTTTGGTGCGGGTGAATTTGCCAAAAGCCGGGATGGTAACGGTGTGACGCTAGTCGACGAGGATAGTGTGCGATCGTCGGTTGGTGCCAGCTTGCTTTGGAATTCTCCAGTAGGACCTCTGCGCGTTGATTATGCTCATGTTCTCAGCTCGGAGGAATTTGATGATGAGCAAGCCTTCCGCTTTGGTGCTCAAACAGCGTTCTAGGCGCTGAGCGATATAGAAATACGTGAGCCAGCCACGCACCTGCGATGGCTGGCTTTTTCGTTTCGGTGTGCGACAGTCGCAACGTTTGGTATTTTTGGTTTCATGAGTGCATTTTTACGATTTTCGAACGGGTGGCGTCTTCGTCGATAGTTGAACCCCATAGGTATGCGATACGATAGGGCTTGGATGGCTCTTTGAGACCATGTGTGTTTGCGCAAGTTGGGGACGCCGATGCAATTTGCTAAAATGCGGTCGCCCGCAGGAGTTTTTGCGTGTTAGAAGCTCGAGTTATGAGAACAATTTAAGGGGCATGTGCGAAATGGATCATCCCGGTTTTTTTGATCGGGCCGGGCCGTATTCTTTGGCTGAGGTCGCAGAAACTGTTGGCGCAAAGATTGTGGGTGATGGCGATGCAAAAACGTCCATTACTGATGTCCTGCCGCTTGATACGGCCGGTCCAGCGACGATGACCTTTCTCGATAACAAAAAGTATTTGCCCAATGTTGCAGGCACGGACGCAGCAGCTTGCCTGATCATTCCCGAATTAGCCGATCGCTTGCCGTCTTCGACCATCGCCCTTGTTATGAAGGCGCCGTATCACGGTTTTGCTCGGGCTTTGGCAATGTTTTATCCCCAAGCTGCCCGACCATTGACGGCTGGTCTACATGATGACGGGCCCATTCATCCAACGGCACAAATAGAAGACGGTGCGGAAATTGAAGCTGGTGCCGTTATTGGACCCCAAGCCCAAATTGGCCGGGGTGCGAGAATTGCCGCGTGTGCGGTTATTGGTCGGCGGGTTTCGATCGGTCGAGAGACTTACATCGGGCCAAACGCAAGTGTAACGCATGCTCTCATTGGAGACCGGGTCATTCTACATGCTGGTGTGCGTATTGGTCAGGACGGCTTTGGTTTTGCGATGGGCCCGCAAGGACACCTCAAAGTCCCGCAAATCGGGCGCGTGATTATTCAGGATGACGTTGAAATTGGTGCCAATTCGGCAATTGATAGAGGCGCCCTTAAGGATACAATCATCGGACAAGGTTCGAAAATTGATAATCTGGTCCAGATCGGGCACAACGTGGTTATGGGCCGCAACTGTGTGATCGTTGCCCAAACCGGAATTTCCGGTTCGACTGAACTTGGTGACTTCGTCGTCATGGGCGGACAGTCGGGAAGTGTCGGACATGTTAAGATTGGAATGGGAGCCCAGATCGCCGGTGCCTCTCATGTTAAAAATAATATCGAGGCAGGTGCGCGCGTGGGTGGCACGCCTGCAAGACCGTTCCGTCAATGGGCCAGAGAAATGGCATTTCTCAGCCGTGCGGTCAGTCAATCGAAAAAGAAGACTTAATTGGCGGAAAATGCTGCTTACGTGACATCGTTTGCAATTCTGCTGTGAAAAAGAACGACAAGACGGAGTAAGAACGCAATGGATGATAACGCTGTGAAGTCAGAGCTGGGAACTGCGGATATATCCCGCGTTTTAAAGCTTTTGCCACATCGCTATCCTTTTCTGCTCGTAGACCGGATCTACGATATGGATCGCGATGAGAGCGGCGTTGGTGTAAAAAATGTCACCATCAATGAACCGTTCTTTCAAGGCCATTTCCCAGATTTTCCTGTGATGCCGGGTGTCCTCATCATTGAAGGTCTCGCACAAACAGCAGGAGCGCTATGTGTTCACAGTCTGGGCGAAACATATAAACCGCAAATCGTATACTTCATGGGGATTGATCGCGCGAAGTTTCGCAAACCTGTTCTGCCTGGTGATACACTGCACTTTCACGTTAGAAAAATTCGCGCACGTGGACGTGCGTGGCGTTTCTTCGGCGAAGCGAAAGTGAAAGACCAGGTTGTGGCGGAAGCTGAAATTAGTGCCATGATCGTTGACCCAGAGGATGTGAATGTCAAAGGGTAAGATCCACCCGACGGCGATCGTCGAGGATGGCGCGAAGCTTGGCGCGGATGTTACAATCGGGCCTTACTCGATGGTGGGACCTGAAGTCGAACTTGGCGATGGCGTCGAGCTCGTCAGCCATGCGGTGGTTGCCGGCAACACCAAGATCGGTGCGCAAACGCGCATTTTCCCATTTGCTTCTGTCGGCCACCAACCACAGGACCTGAAATATCACGGCGAGGCGTCAACGCTCACAATCGGAGCAAAATGTGTAATCCGCGAAGGGGTGACGATTAATCCCGGCACGGAAGGCGGTGGTCTGAAAACAGTCGTCGGTGATCGCTGTGCGTTTTTGGCAAATTCTCATGTCGGTCACGACTGCCATGTTGGCAACGATGTGATCTTTTCCAATAACGTGATGCTTGCCGGCCATTGTGATGTTGGCGATTTCGTAATTCTTGGCGGCGGTGCAGCGGTTATACAATTTGCCCGTGTCGGCAATCACGCTTTTGTCGGAGGTATGTCGGGCTTAGAAAACGATCTGATCCCTTATGGAATGGCGTTGGGCAATCGGGCCTATCTGTCCGGTCTCAACATCATCGGTCTTCAACGTCGTAAGTTCTCACGCGAAAGCATTAAAGATTTGCGCCGAGCTTACCGTTTGCTGTTTGCTGAAGAGGGGACATTGACCGAACGCATGGAAGATGTGGCGGAAGAATTTGAAGGTCATGAAACCGTGACAGAAATCATCGAGTTTATTCGCCAGGGTGGCAAGCGCTCGGTCTGTACGCCGCGCTCGGCCGACGGTTAGTGTCAGTATGGCCAGCCACTTCGCCGGTCCCAACCACTTAACCGGTCAACGTGTCTATGGAATCTTAGCTGGCGGCGGTCAACTTCCGCTGGAAATCGCTGACAGTCTTCGTGGCCGCGGTGCCAAGGTTCACATCGTTGCATTCCGTAACGAAGCAGATGCAGATTTTTCCAAATTTTCTGTAACCTGGGTGTCGTGGGGCCAAGTTGGGGCAATCCTGCGGGGCTTTAACAATGCGCAATGCACAGACCTTGTGATTGTCGGACGTGTCAGCCGACCAGACCTCGGGCGGTTGCGGCCCGATTTCGGATTGCTTGCCGCACTCCCCAGTGCTTTGCGTATTGTTGCAGCCGGTGGCGATGACAGTGTTTTGCGTGGGGTGACCAAATTCTTTGAAGGCAAAGGTTTTCGCGTTGTTGGACCTGGTGAGGTTGCCCCGCAGTTGTTGATTGAACAGGGTGTCCTCGGCAAAAACGCACCGACCGCGCAAGATGATGCCGTGATTGCATATGGCTTGAGATTGCTCGAAGCGCTCAGTCCTTTTGACGTCGGCCAAACGGTCGTGATCTCCGATGAGCTTCAGGTGGAAGCGATTGAAGGGATCGAAGGAACGGACGGGATGTTATCGCGCGTTGCCAAACAACGTGGCGTTGACGCCTTGAGCACGAGCGGTGCTGGTGCAAACGGTTTTCTCATCAAAGCGCCAAAGCGTGGCCAAGACATGCGTGTTGATCTTCCAGCCATTGGGCCTGATACGATTAAGAATGCAGCTGAGGCGAAGTTGACCGGCTTGGCATTGCACGCAGGCCATGTCCTGGCGGCTGACAAGAAGGCCTTAATTGCAGAGGCGGACACGCACGGCATAAGTGTCATCGGTGTTCAGATTGTAGAATCGGGTGCCAGTAATTGCACCCATCCGCACAATACAACAGGACAGACGACGCCTAAGAAATTGGGTCGCGTCAAGCTGAACCGTAGCTTTCTTGCAGATGTCATGCGCGGCGCGCAGATCCTTAACGCGGTTCAAGGCTTTGCGACGGGTGGTGGCGTGGTGGTCACGCGCGGTCATGTGCTCGGCCTTGAAACAGGCGAGGGAGTGAGCGCATTATGCCAGCGCATTGCCTTACGTCGGCAATGGGGACGTGGACTATGGAACCGACGACGTGGGGTCGTGGTCCTGCGTCGTACAAGCGATGTCACGTTTGATGTCATTACGGACATTGCAGAAGCTGGCTTTGCCGGATTTGCCATTTTGCATGCGGGTTCGACGGTACCACTTAGCAATGAACTGTTGCAAACGACTGATGCTGCCGGGCTCGGTGTTTGTGTGGTCAACGTCGCGAATTTGGCTGACGAGGCGGAGGAATAAGTATGGCAGGCCGCAGCGACCACCAGCGACAAACTCTCGTCGCGCCTGGAACGCCATTAAAACTTTTCTTGGTTGCGGGTGAGCATTCAGGCGATGCGCTGGGGGCGAAGTTAATCACAGCCCTGCGTGATGAGTGGAATGGGGAGGACCTTGAACTCCAAGGCGTCGGGGGTCCCTTGATGGCAGGAGAAGGGTTGGCCTCGTTGTTTCCACTCGATGAAGTTGCCGTTATGGGGCCTGTTGCAATACTTAAAGCGCTGCCGCGTATTGTTCGCCGGGTCTATCAAACTGTCGATGCGGCCAAGGCGTTTAAGCCAGATGTGATCGTCATTATCGACAGCCCAGAGTTCACCCATCCCATTGCAAAGCGTTTGCGTCGAGCCTTGCCGGATGTGCCAATTATTGACTACGTGTCACCAAGTGTTTGGGCATGGCGGTCTGGTCGCGCAGCCAAGATGGCAGCTTATATTGATCACGTCCTGGCGTTGTTGCCGTTTGAGCCAGAGGCGCATCGCAGGCTTGGTGGCCCTGCATGCACCTATATTGGTCATCCATTAATCGAACGAATTGAGTGGCTGCGTGCACTTGATCCAGAACCGTTGAAACAAAGGCTTCAGTTAACATCGCAAAATCCGGTCTTGGTCGTATTGCCGGGAAGTCGCGGTTCAGAAATCGCCAAGTTGATGGCGCCGTTTGGTGACACATTGTGCGAACTACAACGTCTCGGCGTCAGGCCACAAGTCGTATTGCCAGCCGTTCGCTCGAAATACGATATGATCGAGGAGCTTGCGCGTGATTGGCCGGTTGCGCCGCATATTGTAACCGGCGAAGACGACAAATTCCGTGCCTTTAAACTGGCCGATGCCGCGTTGGCCGCTTCAGGCACAGTGACACTGGAACTTGGCATGTCGCGCGTGCCGATGGTTGTTGCTTACCGGGTTGAGAAGGCCGCAACAGTGGTGCGTTACCTCCTGAAGATCCCATCTGTCGTGTTAGCAAACTTGGTTTTGGGTGAAGAGCCTTTTCCGGAGTTTCTACAAGAGCACTGCATTGCGACAAAAATGGCGCCAGCGTTATTAGAACTCATTCAAGAAACGCCGGCGCGTCGTAGGCAGCTTGAAGCTCTTGATGCCATTCCAGCCGCCATGGCAAGCCTGACCAAACATCCCAGTGAAACGGCCGCCAAAGTTGTTTTGAGTTACATTCGTAACGTTGAATGATATCGATGAAGGGCTCTGGCGTATCAATAAAAAACCACCGACTGGGAATGCCGGTGGTTTTTTCTCTTCCTTCAAGTCGGTCCAGGCGAGGCTAACAGGACTTAACGTTTGTTGATCGGTACGAAGTCACGTTTCGGTTCGCCGATATAGAGCTGGCGTGGACGACCGATACGCTGCTCGGGATCTTCGATCATCTCTTTCCATTGCGCGATCCAGCCAACAGTTCGTGCGACGGCGAACAACACGGTGAACATTTCTGTCGAAAAGCCCATCGCACGCAGTGTGATGCCGGAATAAAAATCGATATTTGGATAGAGTTTCTTCTCAATGAAGTATGAGTCCTGCAACGCAATGCGCTCCAACTCCATAGCAACTTCCAGGAGTGGTTCGTTCTTCTTGCCAAGCGCATCGAGAACTTCGTGACACGTCTTTTGCATAACTTTCGCGCGTGGGTCGTAGTTTTTGTAAACGCGGTGACCAAAGCCCATTAAACGGAAGCCTGAGCTTTTGTCTTTTGCTTTAGCGACATACTCGGGAACGCGATCAATAGTGCCGATTTCTTCCAGCATATCGAGTGCTGCTTCGTTTGCACCACCGTGTGCAGGGCCCCACAAGCAAGCAATTCCAGCTGCAATGCAGGCAAATGGATTGGCGCCAGATGATCCAGCCAAACGTACCGTCGAGGTCGATGCGTTTTGTTCGTGGTCGGCGTGCAAAATGAAGATACGGTCAAGAGCACGCGCGATAATCGGGTTTACTTCATAGGGTTGGCATGGAACCGCGAAACACATCTGTAGGAAGTTTGATGGGAAGTCGAGATCATTGCGTGGGTAGATGAACGGTTGGCCGATGGAATACTTATACGCCATTGCGGCAATCGTTGGCATTTTCGCAATCATGCGATGGCTGGCAATGATCCGCTGTTTGGGGTCTACGATGTCTGTTGAGTCATGATAAAACGCCGACAGCGCTCCAACGGTCCCAACCATGATCGCCATCGGGTGCGCATCGCGACGAAAGCCGGTAAAGAATTTCGCCATCTGCTCGTGCAGCATCGTGTGGTTTGTAATGGTGTTTTCGAATTCTTCAGCCTGGCTTTGGCTCGGCAATTCACCATGCAAAAGTAAATAGCAGACTTCCAGGAAGTGAGACTCTTCTGCGAGTTGGTCTATGGAGTAGCCGCGGTGCAGCAAAATGCCTTGCTCGCCGTCGATGTAAGTGATTTTGGATGAGCAATTGGCTGTGGACGTAAACCCGGGGTCATAGGTGAATTTGCCGGTGTCGCGGTAGAGGCGGCCGATATCAATAACGTCTGGTCCAGTGGTTCCAGACCGAACAGGCATCTCAGTACTTTTCTCTTCGACCTGAATTTTGGCGTTGCCACGCGTATTGCCGGACTCTGGCGCGTTCATGTAACTTTCCCCTGAAATTAAGACTGCGTGCCGAGCAAATGACATGCTGGCCCGCTTGGACGTTTTTAAAAAACGTCAGTCTTGTATGACGTGAGTGAGTGCCTCTTTTTACTGTAGTTGCAGCTCCGCGGCAACTTGGCAGGCAGGTCGTCAGTAGGCTGCAACCCCAATGTTTACGGGGTTTTGAACACGAGTGATCTAAACAGTTGGTCGATATGTGCTGCATCGCACACAAAAAATGGCACATATTTGGCTTTGCTCGGCGAATATTGATTCCAAAGAAGAATGCTAAGCAAACGGATCAAATGCTGTTTGATTTGCTGTTTTTTGCCAAATGCCGCGGCCTCGTCAGGCCGATTGATCTTTAAGGCGTGCAAGGGCCTCTTCGCGCCCCAAAATCGCAATTACGTCGAACACGGGTGGCGAAACGTTGGTTCCGGTTATGGCAGCTCTTAGAGGTTGCGCGATTTTCCCGAGTTTGAGGTCGTTGTCTTCGGCAAACTTTCGAACCGCTGTTTCCAATTCATCCGTCGTCCAAACGTCCAGCTCAGATAGGTGAGCGTGAAGGGCTTTGAGATTTTCCCGCGCGTCGTCGTCCAGCAGTTTGGTGGCTTTTTTATTGAGCGATAGGGGGCGTTCGGCAAACAGATACGCTGCACTTTCTAAAAGGCCGACCAGGGTTTTGGCGCGTTCTTTCAAGCCTGGCATGGAGGCGAGCAATTGGGCCTCAACACCTGCATCCAATTTCGCCAACCAGATTGAGGCGAGACTGGCATCTAATTGATGGAGCGGGTCCTCGATGACGTCTTCTTGCGGTAATAAGAGGAGGTCGCGGCAGCGGCGAACGAGTTCATGGTCATCGCTGTTGCGGATGTAGTGGCCATTGAGATCGGTGAGTTTGGCAACATCAAAGCGTGCGGGGCTTTTGCCAATACCGTCAAAACCAAACCATTCAATCAGTTGTTTCGTTGGAATGATTTCATCATCACCGTGGCTCCATCCAAGTCGAACCAGGTAGTTGCGCAATGCTTCCGGTAAAAAGCCGCTTGCGCGATACGCTTCAATTCCCAAAGCCCCATGACGTTTGGAAAGTTTTGCACCGTCGGGCCCGTGAATTAACGGCACGTGAGCCCAATTCGGCAGATCCCAATCAAGGGCTTGATAGATCTGTGTCTGACGTGCGGCGTTGGTCAGATGGTCAACGCCTCGCATAACGTGTGTGACGCCCATGTCATGGTCGTCGACAACGACGGCAAGATTATAAGTCGGCGAGCCGTCGCTGCGCAGCAGGATAAGGTCGTCAAGATCTGCGTTTGGAAATGTCACACCGCCTTGCACTTCGTCGTTGACGTGAGTTACGCCGTCGGTCGGAGATTTCAGACGCACAACGAATGGCGTGTTGGCAGGTGCTGACGCCGGATCGGCATTACGCCATGGGCTGTCGACGATGAATTTGCGTTTTTCGGCTTCCGCTGTGGCACGCATGCGATCGAGTTCATCTTTCGATAAATAACATTTGTAAGCTGTGCCATTTGCCAACATTTGATCAGCCGCTGCGCGGTGGCGGTCGGCGTTGGCAAATTGTGAATCTGGTTCACCATCCCAATTCAACTCAAGCCATTTCAAACCATCGAGAATAGCTGCAACAGCCTCAGGTGTATGGCGTTGGCGATCGGTATCTTCGATGCGCAGCAGAAATTTGCCGTTATTGGCCTGGGCGTAAAGCCAGTTGAAAAGAGCGGTACGGGCGCCACCGATATGGAGATAACCGGTGGGCGACGGCGCGAAGCGGACGACTGGCGCGGCAGTTTGCGAGGAATTCGGCATGTTTTGGTGATCACGTTTTAATGCTGGACTGGCATTAGAGCCTTGTTCGACCGGTAAAATCGACAAAGCGATTTATTGGCCGTGAAAAGATGTTCTAGAATGCCTTCGACATCCCTGTAGCATGCTCACCGGCTGGCGACAAAGGCTCGTACTGCCTCAGGGTGTGACAAGTCTGCCTAAGTCTGACCGAGTCTGCTCATGTTTGCCACGTCGATCCAGCACGGTATCGGGTGAGGCGAACGCATTTTGGCTTTTGGAGTATTGGGGTGTGTAAGTAAGGGGGCGTGTGTGACACCAGAGGAGGACGCTGACAGTCTCGAAGTGGTGCGCCACCGCCCACCGCGTCCTGCAGGCTCGAGAGCGTCTGGCTGGCTGGTTGGCTTATTGTCAGTACTTGGTGATAAAACTCAATCAGGTCATGAGCCGTACCCGCATTTGCACGACAACAATTTTCAGGCTCTAGAAAGTGAACTCGGTTCGAGCGCTCACTCTGAAAAGGCAATGTCGCAAGCTGGCTTATCGAGCAAGTTATCAGCGTTGCTCGATGCAGAACGCGCGCAGTGGTTTTTGTGGGTTCCGGTATTTTTTGGCATTGGTAGCCTGATCTATTTTTCGTTATTGCGTGAACCAGACGTCATCGAACTGGCCGCCGTGACGGTTCTTGCTGGCTTGTTGTTAAGCCTTCCCCGCCGACTCACGTTGGTCAAAGCTCTTGTTGGGGCCATCGTGATTGTCGTTTGTGGGTTTATGGCGGCAAAGCTGCGAACGGAGTGGGTGCGTGCGCCGGTTGTGTCGCCGTGGGCGGGCCAGCATGTGATCACCGGTACTGTGGTGCATACCGAAGTGCGTGATGTTGGTGGTCAAAGGCTAGTGTTAGCTGATCTCTCGGTGATGGGGGTCGCAGCGCAGAGATTGCCCGCACGGTTGCGTATTCAAACCCGCAAAGTCCGCACCGATATATTGCCGGGAATGCGCGTCAGAGTGCGTGCGCGCGTGTCGCCGCCACCTGGACCTGTCGTTCCGGAGGGTTTTGATTTTTCGCGCTGGGCTTACTTTCAGCAACTTGGTGGCCTTGGGTTTGCGACAAAGCCGATAGAGGTTGTTGGCACGTATTCGCCGGCTGGCAAAAGTCAGTCCCAACCCGAGGTCGATGCGGCTTTATCTCAGCCATCTATGAATATTGGATCGGCAATTGCGCGATTGCGCCAGCGGATCAATCAGCGCGTGCGTGACGCCTTGCCGGGTCAAACAGGTGCGATCGCTTCTGCCCTGATAACGGGTGAACGCGCAGGCTTGAGCAAAGAAACAAATACCGTCTACCGCAACTCTGGACTGTTTCACATCCTATCAATCTCCGGATTACACATGGCAATTATGGGTGGAGCAATCTTTGTGACTTTGCGTTTTTTGTTGGCGGCAATTCCGGCAATTGCGCTCAGCTTTGCGATAAAAAAATGGGCCGCGGCTTTTGCAATACTTGGTGCCTTTGGATACCTGACCATTTCGGGCCTGACGTTTGCGACACTGCGGTCATTTGTGATGATTTCGGTGATGTTTCTCGCGATCATTCTCGATCGCCCGGCCCTTGCCTTACGCAATGTCGCGGTCGCCGCGTTGTTGCTTATGATTTTTTATCCTGAAAGTGTTCTAGATGCAGGCTTTCAGATGTCGTTTGCAGCCGTCATTGCTTTGATCGCTGGTTATGAAGGCTTTACAACATGGTGGCGCCGGTATCGCCAAAGACACGGCGAGAGGCACGAACGCGTGCCAGGTCCCGTTACAAAAGCTGCCACTTTTTTGGTTGGTATTGTTTTCTCGACTTTATTGGCAAGTGGCGCCGTGGCTCCAATTGCAGCTTATCATTTCCATACCAGTCAACAGTTGGCGGTTCTGGCCAACCTCCTTGCTGTTCCGTTAACGAACTTTGTCGTCATGCCAGCAGCTCTGGCAGCATTTGTGGCGATGCCATTCGGATGCGAGGGGGTGGTGTTAAATGTCATGGGGCTTGGCATTGATGCCATGACCGCGGTGGCGCAGTGGGTGTCAGGACTGCCGGGAGCAGTGGCGCCAATCCCAGCATTTGCAAAGACAGCGTTTGCCATGATGGTTTTTGGCGGATTGTGGTTGGCATTAATGCAAACACGCTGGCGGTTGATTGGACTGGTTGTGGTGACGTGCGGCGTTGTGCTTGCACCAGGCAAACCGCGTCCTGATGTTTTGGTTGGACGTGATGGACGGACGATTGCTGTACGCCAAGACGATGGTCGCTTGTTAGCAATCACACACAAGAACAAAACCTATGACTTGCAAAGTTGGTTGCAGCGCGACGGTGATAATCGCCCGCCTGAGACAGCCATTGTTGCCCGACTTGTGAGTTCGTCGCGTTCTTTTCAATCGCGGGTCTGGCAAGCGGGGCCTGCCAAATCTGAGACGGAACATACCAAAGCCACGACCAACAGGTCAAAAGCAGGGCATTCTGGCCCAGCCATTCCTGGCCGCGGTTCGTTAAGGTGTGATGCATCAGGGTGTGTTGGCGAGGTTAAGGGCACTGTCGTGGCCGTCATCCGGGACGTTTCTGCTTTACGGGAAGCCTGCCAACCAAGCTCGATTATCATTGCGCCATGGAAACTGCCAAAACGTTGCCGAGAAGCTATCAAAAAACGCTCCCAATCAGCCCACAATAGCGTGGTCATTGACGGTTCTGCCCTTCGCCACAATGGCGCTTATGCGATTTATATCGAGCCGCACAATGGTTCGTCTTCAATCTCACAAAAGCTTGGCTCACAGCAACAAAGAGCGTTTCACGCCAAACCGACCTTGGCACAAGGCGCTGTTTCAATGCGCATTGAAACAGTGGCGGGCGTTCGCGGAAACAGACCTTGGACACAACCTGGCCAAGCCCTCAAGGGTCGTTCTGCTAACCGTCCCAAAGCACGCCGAAAAGTATCGCGAGCGACAGAACCAACGCCACGTCACAGGCCAATCCGTGACGCAAAGTTTGGTGAGGTGACAAACACCGATCCAGCCAAACGCCATTTACGCCAAGACGCACAACCTAATAACGGCGAATAAGGCCAACCAGCTTGCCTTGAACCTCGACCTGATCCGGACCGAAAATTCGTGTCTCGTAAGCGGGGTTTGCCGCTTCCAAGGCAACCGTGCTGCCCTTTTTGCGCAAGCGTTTCAGAGTTGCTTCTTCTTTCTCAACCAAGGCCACAACGATGTCGCCATTGCTGGCCGAATTGCACCGCTGAATGATGACCGTATCACCGTCGTTAATCCCAGCCTCGATCATCGAATCGCCGTGCACTTCCAAGGCATAGTGTTCACCGCGTCCAAGCATGTCTGGCGGGCACACAACATCATTGGAATGATCTTGGATCGCGCTAATTGGCACACCCGCTGCAATGCGCCCCATCAACGGCACCGATGCCCCCGTATCGCCCGTCATAGGCATGGAGTGTTGTTTGAGGTCTTGAACATTATTTGCCGATTGGCTGCCGCCACCTTCAATAACGCTTGGTTGAAAGCCCCCAGACGATGTCTTTTGCGGCTGATCGGAATTATCCGGAAGTTTGATGACTTCGATGGCGCGGGCGCGGTTTGGCAAGCGGCGAATAAAGCCACGTTCGACCAACGCTGTAATCAAACGATGGATCCCTGACTTTGATTTAAGTTCAAGGGCGTCCTTCATTTCGTCGAATGACGGGGGAACACCTGTTTCCTGCATACGTTGATTTATGAACAGCAACAGGTCTTTTTGTTTCGCCGTTAGCATGACATCTCCGGTCTGCGTTATTCTGCACCTTTACTCCAGAAGTGAGAAAAGTAGGAACTTCTGGTGTACGAACGCAGAACAGACCATACATGTTCTCTAGACGTTCTGCAACCCGCTGAGGGCATATATCCCCTTGAAACAAGTAGGCGGGGTTGCTATATTGTGAGTATGGAAAAAGAACTCACAGCAAAACAGCTCCGCAAGATGTTTCCAGATGACGACGCTTGTTTGGAGCACATCATGCGCATTCGCTACGGAAGCAGCCATGAATGCAGCAAATGTGGACGCGATGCGAAATACTATCGGACCAAGGCACGGCGTTCTTATACGTGCGAGCACTGCGGACATCAGGTTTATCCGACGGCTGGAACCCCGTTCCACAGGTCACGCACGAGTCTGACTGACTGGTTCACCGTCATGCATATGTTCACGACCACGCGGAATGGTGTTGCGGCAAAGGAAATCCAGCGCACCCTCGGTGTGACCTACAAAACCGCGTGGCGCATGGGTCATGTGATCCGTGAGTACATGGCATATATCGATGGTGATGCGCCGTTAGGTGGTCCCGGCGGGCGTCCCGTTGAAATCGACAAGGCGTTTATTGGCGGAAAAGACAAAAAAGGCAAAGACGACAAAGCGGTTGTTCTTGGCATGACAGAGCGCAACGGCGACGTGATCCTGCGCCATGTCGCGTCTCGCAGGTCAAACGACATCACACCACACATGGTTGAGCACGTGCGCGTGCGTTCGCGAGTCTATACAGACGAGGCGCATGCATTCAACGAGCTGCGCTGGTCTAGCGATTACAAACACGAGGCTGTCAATCACAAGAAGAAGGAATGGGCGCGTGGTCCAGTCCACACCAACACCATTGAAGGTATTTGGTCAGGCCTAAAGCGGACAGTCAGCGGGACCCATGTTTGGGTTTCGAAGAAGTGGCTTTCGAGCTATCTGGGCGAGCACGAGTTTCGTCACAACCATCGCTCACAGGCGCATTTGATGATGCGCTTGATGCTGACGTGTTTTCCTCCAGCACGCCGTGAGACATAGCGTCGAGCAGGCGCATGAAATCGCCAGGGCGAGGTGTGTGGTCGATTTTTTTTGATTTAGTCATGCTTTTTCACCTCTCGACACCGATCAGAGATAGCACTTAATTCGCTCTTGTCTCCAATGAACGTTGATCTTGTTTCGCGAACTAGGTCGTCCAGCGCAGAAATTCGGTTGGCATATTTGCCTTTCAAATTTATATTCTGTCCAGAGTCGTATGGCTCCCATTCCCAATCAGTGGTGTAGCTAAAATTGCTTCCTGGTTTGCGAAATTCGTGCAAAGCAATTGCTGAAAACTCCGCCTTCAGTATTTTCTCAACTCGCTCGCTCCACGCTTTCATTTTTGATTCCCATGCTGGCGGATCGTCATAAACGCCGTACATCAATCGTCCTTCCCTGTGTAATTCGGACAGAATTTGTATGACTCTCTCAGCATCCACTGTAGCTTCGATGGCATCTTGAACTTCCCGAACAATCTTTCTGTTTTCGGCGTCCAGTTCCACCGGCGCATAGATCAGGTTAAAAATAAATACGACGCCAAACAGAATCAGAATGGCGAGTACTGCGGCGACACCGATGGGTATTTCATCTTGGTAGTTCGGAGCCACACCCTGAAATATATCATATTGTTGCCACGGCACGCGCCAGAGGATGTACGTCGCAAGGGCCCAAATCAAAATTGACTGCATGGCCCGCGTCATGCTGATACCAAGCGCTTGAAATGCGTTCGACCATGCTCTGGCAACAACCCTTCCGTAATAGGCAAGGATTCTCCATAAACCTGGAAAAAAGTTGATAATAGTAATCCGAAATGCTCGACGGATTCTTCGAAAATATCGCAGAAACCCCCGCCACAGCGATTGCAAAAAGAGCGACATTTCCAACCCCGCCGACGACTCAGACCCTCGCAGCATATAGCATGGGAGGGTCTACTTGTCTCTGGGGGATATATGCGCCGCTGAGCTTTTTGGCTAGAAATCTAGGGGCAAAACGGCAACATCGGCGCCTGGAGCCAGGGCCGTGGCATGCGGTGGTCGCACAATTAAGGCGTTGGCATCGGCCAGTATCGAGAGCAGGGAGCTGTCTTGTGAGCCAGCCGGTGTCACCTCACGCGTCCCATTCTCGCCTCTGGCCACGGTGGCACGCATGTAATGTTGGCGTGGGCCGTTGGCTGGCAGCTTGGTGGTCAGTTGGGCCATGGTTTCGGTCAGACCGATGTTTGCTTCCAAGCCGAGCAAAGCGTGAATGAGTGGTACGAGAAAAATGCGACCACAAATCAATGAGGAAACCGGGTTGCCGGGCAAACCTAACACCGCCATGGAATCGAACCGGCCAAACAGCAAGGGTTTGCCAGGCCGCATCGCAATTTTCCAGAAATCCAATGACATGCCCTGGGCCTTCAGGCGGGGTGCGACGAGGTCGTGATCGCCAACTGATGCGCCACCAATGGTAACGAGAATGTCGGCCGAGTGTTTTGCAAGCGCAATTTTTTCGTCCAGGCTTTCCGCTGTATCACGCGCGATGTCGAGAACGTCAGCCGTGGCCCCGGCGCGTCTCACCATTGCCGCCAGGCCAACAGGATTGGACGAAATAATTTGCCCAGGTCCAGGTGTTTCACCTGGCGCGACGAGTTCATCGCCCGTTGCAAGGATAGCGACGCGAGGGCGGCGTCTTACCTGAATGTCGCGATGGCCCATCGCGGCGATAAGCGAGATGTTGCGCGGTGTTAAAAGGTGGTTTGCATTTATTTTGGTTTCGCCGGTTTTGAAATCGCCACCCGCGGGGCGAATGTGGCTTGGGTCTGGGGTGCCGTCGACGACCGTCAGTCGGTCGCCATCACGGGTGGTGTTTTCTTGAATCACAATTGCATCGCAGCCATCGGGAACGGGTGCACCAGTAAAGATGCGCACCGCTTCATCTTTGCCAGGCGTTTGGCTCGTAAAGGCGTGACCAGCCGCCGCCTCTCCAATGACGCTTAATGTGACCGGTAAGGTTAGAACGTCGCCAATTCGAACGGCGTAACCATCCATGGCCGACGCGTTGAATGGCGGTTGGGTCAGCTTGGCGGCGACCGCTTCGGCAGTGGTCCGCCCGCCTGCATCCAACAGAGAAACCGTTTCAGTGGCAGAAATTGGTGCAACGCCTTCAACAATTCGCGCCAGGGCTTGGTCAACTGACAACGGTGCCATTGAACTCAAGCTCCGGTGTCTGAGGGCGCGCGTTTCCCGGCGCGATAATGCCCAGACTTGCCGCCGGTTTTTTCCATTAAGCGAATGTCGGAAACAACCATGTCTTTATCGATGGCTTTGACCATGTCGTAGATCGTGAGACAGGCAACAGACACCGCTGTTAGGGCTTCCATCTCAACGCCTGTCGGACCGGTTACTTTGACCTCTGCGGTGACGCGAATACCAGTTGGGCTTGAGCTTTCGGTAAAGTCAACCGTTGCCTTTGTGATCGCCAACGGGTGGCACATTGGAATGAGGTCATGCGTTTTCTTTGCCGCCATGATGCCGGCAATACGCGCGGTGGCCAGTACGTCACCTTTCTTGGCATCGCCCTTGGTGATCACGTCTAACGTTGCAGGCTCCATTGCAATGAAGCCTTCCGCGATGGCCACCCGATGCGTCACGTCCTTGGCCGTAACATCGACCATGCGGGCTTCACCCTTGTCGTTGAGGTGTGAAAGTTTGTTCATCACGCAGCCTCGTTTGAAAGGAGTGTTCTTGTGGCCCCAGCGACATCTTGTTGGCGCATCAAGCTTTCACCAACGAGGAAAGTCTGCACCTCGGATTTGGTCAGCCGAGCAATGTCTGCCGCAGTGAAGATGCCACTTTCGCTAATCACAATGCGATCTTTTGGGATAAGCGGTGCGAGGTCTTCGGTTGTCGCGATGTCAACGTCGAATGTTTTAAGATTGCGATTGTTGATACCAATCAGTCGACAATCAAGTGGTAGGGCGCGGTCAAGTTCTTGGCCGTTGTGCACCTCTGCAATGGCATCCATGCCCCAATCTTTTGCAGCCGCTGCCAAGGCGTGTGCCGTCTCGTCCTCGACTTCGGCGAGAATGATCAAGATACAATCAGCGCCCCAGGCGCGCGCTTCGACAACCTGGTAGGGATCGATCATGAAATCTTTGCGCAACACCGGTAGCTGGGTGGCGGCACGTGCCGTTTTCAAATACTCAGGCGCGCCTTGAAATGACGGCGTGTCGGTGAGAATGGACAAACAAGCAGCACCTCCATCTTGGTAGGCTTTGGCCAGAGCCGGTGGGTCGAAGTCTTCCCGGATCAGCCCTTTTGAGGGACTGGCTTTTTTGATTTCAGCAATCAGCGCGGATTGATTGTTGTTGTGCTTTTCAACGAGCGCATCTGCAAACGGGCGCACGGGTCCTGCTGAGCGGGCGTACTCCGCCATCACCTGCA
Organism: Hyphomicrobiaceae bacterium; assembly: GCA_050633705.1. Lineage (GTDB taxonomy): Bacteria > Pseudomonadota > Alphaproteobacteria > Rhizobiales > Hyphomicrobiaceae > JAJFHI01. Next base: position 251,586 of record JBOEGZ010000001.1, read on the forward strand.
AAGGATTGGCCGCTTTTGCTGCGGCAATTTCTTCGCGTTTGTAGGCGGTGATTTTTTCGAGAATATCGGCTGACATGATGTCGGACTTAGGATCCTTCGTTAGTCAAGTTGACGAGAGCAGCAAGCGAGGCTTTCGCAGCGCCTGAGTCAATTGAGGCCTGCGCTTGGGCGACACCTTCACCTATGCTGGCCACTTTGCCACCGACAATCAGCGCGGCGCATGCATTCCAAACCACAATATCGCGAAACGGGCCGGGTGTCCCATCCAAGACATCACGAATAGCAGCAGCATTAACAGTGGCATCGCCGCCTTTGAGGTCGGAGAGTGTAACAAGGTTTAAACCGGCTTCTTCAGGTGAGATTTCGAATGTTCGGATGTTGCCGTCTTTCAGTTCCGCGACAAACGATGGTCCGGTTGTGGTCAGTTCATCCATGCCGTCGCTGCCGTGAACAACCCAGGCGTGCTCAGACCCCAATTTGGTCAAAACGTCGGCGATGGGTGCAACCCACTTTTTGTCGAAGACACCAATAACCTGGCGTTTGACATTGGCGGGGTTGCACAGCGGTCCCAGCAGATTAAAGAGCGTGCGCACACCAAGATCGGCGCGAATAGGGGCCCAGTGTTTCATGGCTGGGTGATGCATTGGCGCCCACATGAAGCCGACGCCGATGTCTTTGATGGCGCGCGCGACTGTCTCGGGTGAGACATCCAGTTTGACACCAAGGGCTGCGAGAACATCGGATGCCCCCGATTTTGACGAGACGGAGCGGTTGCCGTGTTTTGCAACCTGCAAGCCGGCTCCTGCGGCCACAAATGCCGCGCAAGTTGAAACGTTATATGTTCCATGGCTGTCACCGCCAGTGCCAACGATATCCACCGCACCAGGAGGCGCTGAAACAGGTGTCATCTTGTTGCGCAGGGTTTGTGCCGCACCTGTTATCTCATCAACCGTTTCACCACGCACCCTAAGCGCCATCAAGAAGGCTGCCATCTGTGTCGGCGCGGCCGCCTCCGACATCAATAAGTTGAGGGCGGTTTCGATTTCAGATTGGCCAAGCGTGCGCGCATCAGCAACTTTGGCCATCAGGTCTTTCAGCGTTAATGCGGTCATGAGGGTCTCACGCTGCTGGAGCTTGTGTTTTTAGAACCGGGATTTTCCCAGGGGTGAAGCCAGCCAATTTCAAAAAATTTGCCAGCAGCGCATGGCCTTGTTCCGACGCGATGCTTTCGGGGTGAAATTGGACGCCATGCACAGGGTGCGTTTTGTGTTGTAGTCCCATGATGATCCCGTCGTCTGTTTGGGCTGTAATTTCCAATGTATCGGGTAAAGTTTCGCGCTCGACGACAAGTGAGTGGTAGCGGGTGATCTCAAACGGCTTTGGTAGACCTTTGAAAATGCCTTTGTCTGAGTGGGTGATTGGTGAAAGCTTGCCATGCATCGGGACGGGCGCGCGCTTGACGATGCCACCGTAAGCCTGGCCGATGGATTGGTGTCCAAGACAAACGCCTAATATTGGAATGTCTCCACCCGCTTTTTTAACCAGTTCAATACAGATGCCGGCTTCATTGGGTGTGCAAGGACCGGGAGATAATACGATGGCTTTTGGCTTAAGCGCCACCACGTCGTCGACACTTACCGCGTCATTGCGATGGACAAGACATTCCGCTCCCAACTCGCCGAGGTAATGGACGAGATTGTAAGTGAAGCTGTCATAGTTATCGATCAATACAAGCATAGAGATGAGGATTAGGGCCGGGCGACGTTTGCGTCAAGTTTTGCAAGATGTGAGGGGGGCGATGTGTCGTCTGAGCTGTGCCATTTAGAGATGGGTATCGTATCTCAATCGCACGCGGTTCAAGGCGACATTCGGCGCTATTTGAGGTCTCGCGGAACTCGAAATTCTTCAAGCACGCCGCGCGCTGGTGCAATGTCCTGCCAACTTTCTGCTGCAAACGATAAAACAGCCAATGCAGCTGTTGGGAATTTGACGGACATCTCTTTGATTTCCGTTTTACCGCCTTGTCCGGTTAATGTCAGTGCCACGGCGTGCAGTCCAGGGTTGTGTGCAATGATCAACGCTGTCGTATGGACATCATCGATATCGTGAACGGCATCGAGCAAATTCATGGGCGGTGCGAGATATAATTGACCTAAAGTTTCGACGTGAGCAGGTGGGGTGGCCAGCTCGGACACAACAAGAGCGCAGGTTGCCCGTGTTCGCACGGCATCGGAGCACAGTACAATTGTTGGGGCCAAACCACGAGAATTGAGGTGTGCACCCATCTTTGACGCTGCCTTGGCGCCGCGTGGCGATAATGGACGCTCATGGTCGTCGAGGTCGAGATTGCCCAATGAAGATTTGGCATGGCGCAACAGCAGAAGAGTGCGTTTTATTTTTTTCTCTGCCGTCATTTGAAGGGACCGCCGTTGTCGGCCTGAGGCGGTTTTAGCCCGCCTCCTGGTGAAGACAGTCCATTGCCAGCTGTTGCAAAGCGTACTGCTTCTTCGGCGGCTCGTACAATGGCTTTGGCCTTATTGATGCACTCTTGTTGTTCGTTTTCCGGAATCGAGTCGTGCACGAGGCCTGCACCAGATTGAACATGCAACATCCCGTCTTTTACAACCGCTGTTCGCAATACGATGCACGTGTCCATTTGCCCATCGGCTGAAAAATAACCAACGCATCCGGCATAAGGGCCGCGCTTGGAAACTTCCAGTTCGTCAATGATCTCCATGGCCCGAACTTTTGGTGCGCCAGATACCGTGCCCGCCGGGAAGCCCGCCATGAGGGCATCGACGCTGTCGTGTTTGTTGTCGAGTTCACCAACAACATTGGAAACAATGTGCATGACGTGACTATAACGTTCGATCACATATTGATGCGTGACATCGACTGTGCCGACTTTGGCAACACGGCCAACATCATTGCGCCCAAGATCAAGTAACATCAAATGTTCAGAACGTTCTTTGGGATCAGCCAAAAGAGCGTCGGCCAGAGCTTGGTCGTGGGCCTCGTCGGTGCCACGCGGTGCAGTGCCGGCAATCGGTCGAATGGTGACCTCGCCGTCACGCACCCGAACAAGGATTTCCGGCGATGAGCCAACGAGCGCAAAGTCGCCAAAGTCCAAATGGAACAAAAACGGTGAGGGATTAAGGCGGCGTAGGGCGCGATATAGTGCAAATGAGGACAGCGAGAACGGTGTCGAGAACCGTTGTGACAGGACGACTTGGAAGATGTCTCCAGCGGTGATGTAGTCTTTGGCGCGACGCACCATATCGAGGTACTGCGGCTCAGGCGTGTTGGATTGTGGCGTTGGAAGGGTGAGCGGCTCGCCAGGCTTTTGCGAGGTGTGAGGCAGCGGCGCGTTTAGGCGGTCGACGACGGCTTCCAAACGTTGTTGTGCTTTTGTGTAGAGCGCCTTGGCTGATTGTTTTTTTGGTGTCGGTCGAACCGGCGTGACGAGCGTCATCTCGTCTTTTACGGCATCAAAAATAATCATCACTGTTGGGCGCATCATGATCGCGTCGGCGACATTGAGATCATCTTTTGGTGTGTTGGGAAGATGTTCAACCAGGCGTACGGTGTCATAACCCATGTAGCCAAACACACCGGCCGCCATCGGCGGCAGGGCGTCAGGCAGATCAATACGGCTTTCTTCCAGCAGCGCGCGCAGAGATTGCAGCATTGGCTGATCTTCTGGCGAGAAGTCGTCAGGATTGTTTTGTGGTGCGCGGTTGATTTCAGCGGCGTTGGCTTTTGCGCGCCAAATGAGATCCGGGTCAAGGCCAATAATCGAGTAGCGCCCGCGCTGGGCCCCGCCTTCAACGGATTCCAACAAAAAACACATTTTTTTGTCGCCCGCAATTTTAAGATAGGCCGACACGGGTGTTTCAAGGTCGGCAACGAGCCGGGTCCACACAACTTGTGTTGCACCTGTCGCTAATCCCTCGCGAAACCGATCAAAATCAGGTTGGGTTTGGATGCAGGTTTCGTTGTTGTGTTTGGTTTTGGCTTTGCGGCCGTCAGACGTGCTCACGAGAAGCCTCGCTTGTTGAACGTGTCATTTGCGACCCTCAGTCGTGGAGAGGCCCGGCAAATTTGTCGGTCCCAGACCTTGCTCCCGACCTTACTATTGTGTTGCACCACCGGTTGCACGTTGGAATTGGCCTTCATTGATTTCCACGCCAATCGCCTTCTGGACAGCCGTGACATACTCTGCCAGTTGGTCACGTTGCAAATCACGCTGCAGTTCGGTCAAGAGGCTTTTGCGATTTTCGTCACTCGGTTTTTCGGCCTTTTTAATTTCAACGACACGGAATACAGAACGTGACTTATCATTTTCCGTTGCCGCCGAACTGATGCCGCCAACAGGAAGCAAGAACGACTGGGTGATCGCAGCCTGGGTTAAACCTTGCGGTATTGTTGTGCGTGTCAGCGCTGGCGTTTTTGAAACTTTGCCACCGATTTCTTCGCCGACCTTGGCGAAGTCTTCGCCATTTTTGAGTTTGGCCACAGCTTTGTCTGCCAGCTCTTTGAGCATAGCGCGGCGTTTGTCTGTTTCCCATTTGGCTTTGACTTCATTTTTGACCTGGTCAAAGTTTTTTTGTTTCGGCGCGGTGACATCTAAGACGTCAACCCATGCAAAGCCGCCATCCCTCAAGCGGGCAGGTTCAGATTCAAGTCCGACCTGGCCTTCAAACCCGGTGTTTAAAATTACCGTACTGTTTTGGCTGTCCAAGACGTTCTTGCCGTCTGCGTCTTTATTCTCAGAGCTCACTGCCGCGACGTCTTGGAAGGGCAGGTCAAGGTCTTTGGCAATGTCTTTGAGCGGTGTGCCAGCGGCGCGACCGTCGTCAACTTTGTCGAACAGTTTTTGAATTTCGATCGATGCCTGTTCCTGGGCCAGTCGGTCGCGGACTTGAGACTTCACGTCATCATAAGTTTTTAAAATACCAGGTGTAATCTCTGTGACGCGCAGTAATACCGTCGTAAATGTGCCCTGCGTCACATCCGATACTTTTTCTTTCTCAAGGGCAAAAGCGACATCGGCGATTTTCTTGTCGATCATCTTCTTCTTAGTCAAAACGCCAAGTTCGATATCGTTTTCATTTGCGCCAGCTTCTTTGGCAACTTCAACAAAATCTTTGCCGCCATCAATTGCTTTTTTTGCAGCTTCAGCCTTGGCCTTGTCGTCAAAAGAGATTTGTTGAATCTTGCGCGTTTCCGGCGTGTCGTAGCTGTCCTTGGTGCGTTCGTAGCTGGCCTTAATGTCAGCTTCGTCAATGATGACTTTTTTTGCAAACTCATCCTGCGATAGTGTGAGGATTGCCAATTGGCGCAGTTCCGGCACCATGTAGTTTTGCTTGTTCTGCTCGTAGGTGTCTTTGAGGTCTTTTTCGGTTGGCGTCGGCAAGGTGACGGCTTTGTCAGCGTCAATTGTTGCAAACTCGACAATGCGTGTTTGCGTGCGCCACTCATGGACGATGTCAATGAGAGGGTCTGGTACACTTGTCGCGGAAAGAAGAGCGCTGGTAATTTGGTTGCGCAATTCATCTTTGCGCCGCAAATCCAAAAATCCGCGTTGGCTCAAACCGATTTGTGCAAGCGATTGCTTGAGAGCAATCGGCGAAAACTTACCGCTTGTATCGAGGAATTGAGGGTCTTTCTCCAAGCCTTTGACCAAGGCTTCGTCAGACAATTGCAAACCAAGACTTTGGGCATGTTCTTCGACAGCGGTCGCGCCAATGATGCGCGATAAGACTTGGCGATCGATGCCAATGGCTTTGGCTTGTTCTGAAGAAATCGTTCGACCGGCTTGGCGAGAAAGATCACTGATTTCCCGGCGGTAGTCGCGTTCAAATTCCTGCACGCTGATTTCTTTGTCACCGACGGTTGCAACTGAGGTGTTGGAAAACCCTGTAAAGACATCGGCGATGCCCCAGACAGCGAAGCTCAAAACAAGCAAAGCAATCAGAATTTTCGCCAGGATGCCTGATGTACTCCGGCGCAGCTGTTCGAGCATATTTTCGTCTTCCAGATCGTTGCCGCCAAAGAGACCGAGACTGTCGGCTTTTGGCGAGGGTCAGTATTGAGTTTGGGCGTTGGCCACCAGACGGTGATCATTGCCGCGTGTTATGCGGCCTGAGAGATAGCGAAAGCAAGGCCCCCCTTACAAGGGCTTCTTTACGTGTGAGGTCTGAAAAATCTAAATAATGTCGGAAAAGGTGGATTGCGGAGCAATTTTTTACCACGAACAATGATGAAAAACCCTGTTGGCGAGGTGATGAAGCTGTGCAGGTGGTGTATTGAAGGCTGCCAGTGACCACCAGTTTTATCATCGGTCAATAAATCTCAGATTCATAAGGATTAACTCATGACGACCCCGAAGATCCGCCCATTGGTTGCTGGAAATTGGAAGATGAATGGACTGAAAGCGTCTGTGGCGGAGGCTTTGGCAATGCGCGAGGGCGCCAATGAAGCAAGTGTTCAGGGTGCGGATGTCTTGATCTGCCCGCCTGCGACTTTGCTTATGGCGCTCAGTGAGATCGTCTCTGATAGTCGCGTGCTGGTTGGTGGTCAAGATTGCCATACGGCGACCGCTGGTGCCCATACGGGAGACTTATCGGCTGAAATGCTGGCTGATGCCGGTGCCTCGTTCGTCGTCGTCGGACATTCAGAGCGCCGGGGCGATCATGGTGAGTCGGACGAAAACGTGAAATCCAAGACCGAAGCGGCTCATCGTGCCGGGCTTATTGCGATTGTTTGTATCGGAGAGACGGCTGGCCAGCGTGAGGCGGGGCTCACGCTTGATGTTGTGAACTGTCAGCTGCAGTCTTCGTTGCCTGATCAGGTGACCGCTGCCAATACGGTCATTGCTTATGAGCCGGTCTGGGCCATTGGCACAGGCCTGACACCGACGCCCGACGACGTTGGCGAGGTCCACGCAGCGTTACGCCAGTCATTGGTCGTACGTTATGGGGATGAGGGTGCGGCGATGCGGTTGCTCTATGGAGGCTCGGTCAAGCCTGCGAATGCATCCGAACTTATGGGAATTGACAACGTCAATGGCGCACTGATCGGTGGCGCCAGTCTCAAAGCGAAAGATTTCTTAGGCATTTTAGCAGCCTATGCGACCTGACGTACGGGCGCGAGTTGACGTTTGCGCCGTCGGGCGCGGCTAATATATCGCCACGGGCCAACGAGTTATTGTTAAACTCTGATATGCCCACAAATGGGCTCCATTTTGAGTTGTTTTTATGCTTATGACGTTTCACCAGATCCTGTTGGGCTCAAGCCAAGTCGCCTGTTTTTGCCGTTATGTCGCCATGATGATTGTTATCTCAGTGGGTCTTGGCAGCGGGCCTGTCTTGGCCGACAAGCCCTTGACGCTGAACGACTGCAAGGCCCTGGAAGCCGACAAGGCCGATGCCGTCCAGCAAGGTCTTGCAAAAGATTTGGCGCGAGGCCCGGAATGGGCCAAAGCGAACTTGGGTGCAGAGCGATTACGCGAAATTCTGCGTTTGATTGAAATTGAAGAACTGTTGAATTTTCGTTGTGTGAAGGTATTCAAAATCGCAGCGGAAGAAAAAAATCGCAGAGATCGAGAAGCCGCGCGCCGCAAGGGGATCATTATTCCACCTCTGCCATCTAAGAACCCCAAACGGGCTGCATCTCTCAACGCCTCCTCGCTACAAGCCCGCTGAAGGCTGGCTGTTTGCGTGATATTTGTTGGCCCACCCGTGACGACACAACCTCACGTTCAGGGCTAGTACTTGTCTCAGGGCTGGTGTAGACACCACGTCAACAAATAATCGAAATGGTCCGCGCTTTGGTGTCGGGCCTGATGTTGAATGCTAAAATCCGCGAAAGTTAGGAAATTTAGCTAGGAATTTGAAGGCTTTAGTAGCTATGGCAACATTCTTGTTGGTTGTTCACCTGATTATTGCGGCCGCTCTGGTGGCGGTCGTCTTGATGCAGAAATCAGAAGGCGGCGCTCTAGGTATGGGCGGCGGTGGCGGTGGCGGCGGTGGTTTCCTGTCCGGTCGCGGCACGGCGAACTTGCTGACGCGTACAACGGCTGGTCTTGCGGCAGCATTTTTTTGTACCAGCATTCTGCTGACGATTTTGGCTCAGCGTAAGGCTCCAGATTCAACCGTTCTTGATGATCTGACCACCAAGACGTCAGCGCCTGCCACGGCAGGTGATGGCACGGCCAAAAAAGATGGCACCACACCACCTGCCTCGACTGGTGGCGGTGTGCTTGATGCGCTGGAAAGCGGCAAAGCTGGCGAGATGGTCCCAGCAGCACCGACCGAACGCTAGACGTTCTAGACACGATCAAGAGTTCTGAGAGCGGGTGGCAAGGCGCAAGTTTTGCCGCTCCGTCTCGTTTGTCTTGACGAAACGTGGGCAAAATTAACCCAGACCTCAGTTTTTTTGGCCGAACAGGCACGTCGATGTGGATGTGGCAATAATAACGCTTCGAATCATCGCCATTTCATGCGAGATCGGACTCCCATGCAACGCTACATCTTCATCACCGGCGGCGTGGTCTCCTCACTTGGAAAAGGTCTCGCTTCCGCAGCACTTGGTGCGGTTCTTCAAGCGCGCGGATATTCTGTCCGCCTGCGCAAACTCGATCCGTACTTGAACGTCGACCCCGGGACCATGAGCCCTTATCAGCACGGCGAAGTTTTCGTCACTGATGATGGCGCAGAGACGGACCTCGACCTTGGCCACTACGAGCGCTTTACTGGTGTTCCGGCGAAGAAGTCGGACAACATCACCACCGGTCGGATTTATCAAGATATCATCGCGAAGGAGCGTCGCGGAGATTACCTGGGTGGAACGGTCCAGGTCATTCCCCATGTCACGGATGCGATCAAAAACTTTGTTGTCAGTGGCAACGAGGATGTTGATTTCGTTCTCTGCGAGATCGGTGGAACTGTTGGCGACATTGAAGGTTTGCCGTTTTTTGAAGCGATCCGTCAGCTTGGCAACGAGCTTCCACGTGGCGCCTCAATCTTTATCCATCTGACGTTGATGCCGTTTATCCCATCGGCAGGCGAGCTAAAAACAAAGCCGACGCAGCACTCGGTGAAAGAACTGCGCGGTATCGGTATTCAACCCGACATTCTGATGTGTCGCGCCGATCGCGAAATCCCAACTGCGGAACGCAAAAAAATCGCACAGTTTTGTAACGTTCGCGAAGATGCTGTGATTCAGGCTCTTGACGTTAAATCGATCTATGATGTGCCACTTGCTTATCATAACGAAGGACTTGATGAGCAGGTTCTGGCAGCGTTCGGGATAACCGGTGCACCAAAGCCCGATCTCGCCCGATGGGAGGAGATCTCACAGAATATCGCAGCCCCGGAAGGTGAGGTGACGATTGCCATTGTCGGCAAATACACAGGCCTCAAAGATGCTTACAAGTCACTCAACGAAGCCTTGATGCACGGTGGCATTGCAAATCGTGTGCGCGTCAAACTCGAGTGGATTGAAAGCGAAGTTTTCGAGCGTGAAGATCCAACGCCTTATCTTGAGGGCGTTAACGGCATATTGGTGCCAGGTGGATTTGGAGAACGTGGTGCGGAAGGTAAAATACTTGCCGCTCGCTTTGCGCGCACGCGCGACATTCCATATTTCGGAATATGTTTCGGCATGCAAATGGCGACAGTCGAATATGCACGCTTTGTCGGAATTGAGGATGCCAGTTCAACAGAGTTTGGAACAACAGAAGAACCTGTCGTCGGCCTGATGACCGAATGGATGGCTGGCAGCGAACTTGAAGAGCGCAAACAAGGTGGTGACCTTGGTGGCACGATGCGTCTTGGCGCATTCGATGCAACCCTCGTTGAGGGAACACGTGTTCATGACGTCTATGGCAACACTGAAATTTCTGAGCGTCATCGCCATCGCTACGAAGTCAACATGCGCTACCGTGAGAGGCTGGAAGCAGCTGGCCTGACGTTTTCTGGCGTTTCACCGGATGGGTTGCTACCTGAAATCGTTGAGATCCCATCTCACCCGTGGTTCATCGGTGTGCAATTCCACCCGGAACTTAAAAGTCGCCCCTTCGAACCCCACCCATTGTTTGCAAGCTTCATTGAGGCGGCTGTGGCACAAAGCCGGTTGGTGTGAGCAAAGGGGGGGACCGGCCCCCGACCGGCCCCGACGGTCAAGACCAGTGCGGCGGCTCTCTGGACTGGTATGGGCGGCCGCTGACTGGTCGAGCCTAGTCTTCTCTGGGTCGGGGCCCAGTCTGGTCGGTCTGGTCAATGTTGTCATCATACAAGCAGGCCGAGCCGCAAGATTGCAGCGGCGTGTGTGTTGAAGCTGTGTGTTAGCTTGGAAGTTCGGGCGGCACCAAGGTCTAAGGCAATGGGCTAATTGGTTGTTAAGCCTTGAATTTGCGCCGCAATAAAAAAACGCTAGCGCTTTTTGCCAAACAGCGAACTGACCATGCCCACTTTTTTAGGAGTTTCCGGTTCTGCGGCGCGGCGCGTTGCAGGTTTAGCGACCATCTGAGCTGCTGCTGTGAAGCGCACGCCGGCGCGATGTCCCTCGCACCAAACAACCTCACAGGCATATTGGATACTTTCTATTGGAATGTAGACGCTGAATTGGTCAGGCAGGCGCGCAATGGACGAGCCATCACGGGTCTCGATTTGTAGGCCGGTTGAGGAAGAATCAACCACGTAAGCTGAGATTTGAGCGTTGCTCGTAGGCGTCAGTAAAACTGCCGGCAGACGACGCACGCGCCGCATGGCCCAGCGGCCATCTTGAGTTTGGTTGTTGTCATGTATCAATGGCGCATTTTCAGAAATGGCAGAGACAGCCGGCTGAACAGCCCTTTGTAACTTTGTCATTGTAAACTCAAACAATCGATCTGGATAAAGAACCAAGGCCACTATCGCACCATTGGGTAAAGGAGTCGTACCCAGACTGCTTATAATTTTATCGAGTTTGAGTTCTGTTTGATCAAAAATACTGGTGCAGCAGCAACTTTTGATAAGTTTGTTTATCATTCAGATCCAACAAAAAACGGCACCAATTAAGGTGCCGTTTCAGGATTAAATTGTCGGTATCTGTGTGTTGTTAACTTTCCATCACAGAAAATCAAAACGCAACGACGATGAACGTCTCACAGTCCGAATTTCATTTAACCTTTGTTCGTGTGATCGATAGCTTTGTAAGAATAACGTTTCTTTTTGTATCGACGCTTTGAGTAGCGCTTCTTTTTTGAATAACGCTTCTTCGAGTAATATTTTTTGGAATAGCGTTTTTTGCGATACTTGCGACTCTTAGATTTGTAATAGGATTTTTTCTTGTAACGCTTCTTTGAAGCATATTTGCGTTTTTTACCAACCGGACGACCCTTGGCGCTCACGCAATGATGAAAGCGTACGCGTGGACCATTATCGATGTGGATGTGATGCATGCCGCAGCTGTAGGTGCCAAGGCCACCGCCGTGATTTGATCGAAGATAGGCAAGAACTTGGCGGTATTTTCCACGCGGTGGATGGAAGTCAACAGCGCGACACGATGCGTGATAGCTGCGTTTGCCGCTGCCAGCGATACGTGCGCCAGGGCGGTGTGTTGAGACGATACGGACAGGACCAAACTTCTTTCTGATCTGTGCGAGTTTTGCCTTAACTGTACCTGGAAGGCATCCTGTTGATGCAGCTTGGGCAACGTGTGGTGTCGCAACGGCAAAGCCGAGTGCGCATACAAACGCTGCGGCAGCAAAGCGCGCTGCACGAATAATTTTGCTCATGGATATATCTCCGACGATTTTTTTAAACTTACGATCGGTGGAGTTGTGCCCCCACTCATCTCGCGTCGGGCGGGGTCCCATGCGAAAAAGACAAGATCAAGTCTTTTAACTAAGATGGCGACAAAATGTACCGCAGCATCAATGTGTCACGGCTGTTTGTTCGAAGTGAGCAATAGCTTCCGTGAAAGCCTGAATTCATTGCTATTTGCTTTGAAACTTTGCTGCGACAATTCGAACAAAACGACGAAATTCACAAATTTCGAATATACGCGACATTTTTCTCACGAACCCAAATTCGATGAAAATTGCTGTGTTTTACAGTTTAAAAATTTAGAAACGTGAAAGGCGTTTGCGCGTGAATAACGTTGCAAAGAATGAGCTTTTGTGACGTCTGTATTTTTGCGCATTTATGGCAATGATATCTGATGAAAGAATTCGACGGAGCAGCTCGTTCATTTCACTTTACCAACAAGTTGAATGTGACGTGGCTGAGCCTCACAAGTGCAATGCCCTAAGAACCAGCACTGATTTAAAGAGTACGATTTTCTCAGGCGCGGATTGTCCGCTACGAAATATGTCTAAGCCGGTTTTGTGTGATCGCCCTTGATGAGAGTGATGAGTTGAAACGTCGTTAAATGAAAGCAACCACTTCATGAACCGCCTCTTTGTTTTTTGGCCCTCGCGAAGGATCACCTGCGATCACAGAACTTCGAGGAAATATCGAAGGCCTTTTTTAAAAGCGCAAAAACGCCCCTCGTCTCTCAAACAAAGCCAGGTTATAAGGTTGGCATGAACACACATTCAAAAGTGAAACCGCAACGTCAGGTTTCGATTGGCACCGTGACCTTTGCCAATGATGCGCCGATCAGCGTATTTGCTGGTCCTTGCCAGATGGAAAGCCGAGCGCATGCGCTCGAAACAGCGCAGGCCCTGAAGGAGATTGCGGCGCGACTTGGTCTTGGGTTGGTCTATAAAACATCCTATGACAAGGCCAATCGGACCTCATTGTCAGGCAAGCGTGGGTTGGGTTTATCCGCCGCTCTCGATGTCTTTGCAGAAATTCGAGAGACGACAGGGTTGGCGATTGTCACAGATGTGCACGAAGCTGCCCAATGCACTGAGGTTGCCAAAGTCGTGGACGTTCTCCAGATTCCAGCCTTTCTTTGTCGTCAGACCGATTTGCTTGTTGCGGCTGCAAAGACCGGCGCCGTAATAAAAATCAAGAAGGGTCAGTTTTTGGCGCCTTGGGATATGAAAAACGTTGTGGCGAAGGTGGTCGAAACTGGAAACTCAAATGTCTTGCTGACAGAGCGTGGCGCATCGTTTGGTTACAACACACTCGTTTCAGATATGCGCTCGCTTCCGATCATGGCTGACTTGGGCTGTCCTGTGATTTTCGACGCCACACATTCGGTTCAGCAACCTGGAGGCCAGGGCACATCTTCGGGGGGAGACCGGCGATTTGTGCCGGTATTGGCCCGTGCAGCCGTTGGCGTCGGTGTGGCAGGTTTGTTTATTGAAACTCACGAAGACCCGGACAATGCCCCATCTGACGGGCCAAACATGGTGCCACTCGACCAGTTTGAAGACCTGATGGGTGAATTGATGGCGATCGATCGGGTTGTAAAGTCGTGATGCGCTACGTAGCACACGCCGAACGCAATCGGCGTTCATAATACAAAATATAAAGAGCGCGGCCAAATTGGCGCGCGCTCTTAAAGGTCCTGAAAGGTACGCTGCTAATCTGCTTTGGCAGCGATAGTACTTCTAAGCTTTACAGCTATGCTCGTCTTTTTGAATAGTATAGTCACGACACCAATGACGCCATTGATGTCGTGAACACATTTAGTTTTCAAGAAGTGCAACAACTGTGTGCATGGGACTGCCGTGAGTCCCAAGACTTACATTACGGTTCATAGTTTCGAGACAGATACGGTCCGTGCAGACCGCCTGTTGTGATTGAGTGGCAGCAGACAATGTTGCCACGCTGATTGATGCGATAAAGAGCCCGAAGGCTAAGACACAGGCGATATGACCTGTTGCGCGAAGTACGAGTTCAAAAGTCACGTAGGGTCTCCTTGTGGCTTCGCGTTACACATACACCTTAAGAGACAAACTGATTGGGAGAGAGAGTTGTCCGATAAGTGTTGTTTATGGTGCGTCAACTATCCTTAACAAGACCTTAACGTTAGCAGATTCTAAACGTATTTGGCGATCCTGCAGCGCACCAAATCGACAGATCCCTTTGCCCCGTCATTGGTAGACCGTTTAGGTGAATGCGCAACTCGTTGCAGGTGACCTGTCGCCCTGAGAGTTGATGGCTGACGAGGCTTGGTGAAACCGGACCCGATTTCCAATTGAAAAGTTCACCAAGATTGCGTCATGCCGTCTCGTTAATCACCTTTGAGATTTGCTTGCCTGGCAAGCTGGGCGGCGCGCTGCTGACGGACCAAAATTTTCGAAATTGAGAAATACAACCAATTTGGAATGACACGCATAAAGTTCATCAGCCACTTCATTCTGCGCGGAAATGTTATGTCGAATTTCTCCCGTTCCAGCCCTTTGATAATAAGGGCTGCGGCCTCATCAGACGAAATGATAAACGGCATCGGAAAGTCGTTTTGGGCGGTCAGGGGCGTGTCGACAAAGCCGGGGTTGATGACGCTGAGTTTGATTTTCGTTTCGGTTAGGTCGAGGGCCAGCGCCTCGCCAAATGCAATCAGCGCGGCTTTGGTCGGTGAGTAAGACGTCGCTCTTGGAAGGCCTCGAAAACCAGCGACAGACGCGACAATCGCAATATGTCCGCGATCGGCTTTGAGCATATCACCTAAAACGGCTTCCACACCACTGGTCACGCCATTGTAGTTGATGGCCATTGTATGCGTGCAATCTTTGGCTTGGAAATCTTGATCGGCACGTTTGGATATGTAGGTTCCAGCATTCAAAAGAACGAGATCAAGCGGCCCAACTTCTTGTTTGATCTTTTCAGCCGTCTTCATCACGCCATCATGATCGGTGACGTCGAGTGGATAAGGTTTGATGTTGGGTTCGAGCTCTGCAAGTTCTGCCAGTTTGTCACTGGAGCGGGCGGAAGCGGCAACTGTTGTGCCCGCGCGCGCCAGACGCAGTGCGACTTCGCGGCCGATACCAGTACTCGCTCCCGTTATCCATACGTTTTGCCATTTCGAAATTGGTTGTGGCACGCGTGACCCACCTTTGTTGTTGGACTTGTCGACTGACGCGAAAATAAAGGTCCGTTAAAGCCTGGACCAATCGCGCCACTAAATCGGTGTATTTTGCCGGGCTTTCGCTCTTAATCAAGCAAATACAGCCTGCTTTTGAGTGTGTCACGGGTTCGTGTACAACATCGCAGTCCATAATTTCGACGCTGCCAACACCAAAAGGTGCAAAGTTGGAATTGTCGTTGCTGAGAAAAACTCTGCTAACACGCGCGATGGCGTATGCGTGTTGATGTATGGCCTTGCCGAGTTCACCTCATGACGGTCGCCGGTTTCGCGCGGCGTTTGAACAATGCAAACCGGTTATTGAAGGTCCTCTAAGCATTCTCGAATTCTTTGATAGGCCAGGCGCATGCGCGACTTAACGGTCCCAAGTGGAAGGCTTAAGCGTTGGGATATTTCACTGTGAGACAGGCCTTCAATGTAAGAAAGGCTAATAACCTGGCGTTGGTCGTGTGGCAATTCTTGCAAGGCGTTTTGAACTCTAATTTTTCTCTCCCGCTCGGATGCCAACTCGTCGGGCAGTGGTTCGTCGGAAGATTCTTCTTTGTGCCCCTCAGGCAAAGCTTGCCAAGGAACCTCGCGACGCAGACGGTCGATGCGTAGGTTTCGTGCAATTGTGAAGATCCAGGTTGTGGGGCTCCCTTTTTCACTGGAATAGAGCCCAGCTTTTCGCCAGATGATGAGAAGCGTTTCTTGCGCGAGTTCTTCAGCGGTGTTGGCATCTGCACCTTGGCGTATCAGGTATGATTTCACACGTGGTACGAAATTCTCAAAAAGCTCCTGAAATGCCGCGCTGTCCTTGACGGCCGCAACGCGGGCCAGCAACTCTGACATTTCCTTATTCTTAGAAGTGCGAGGCTGTGCCCGTGCTTTTGTTTGCCGCTCCATAAGATGCACTCTATCTCAATTTTCTGCGGTTTTACAGGATGGTGTGTCACGGCGTAGTTTGTTTCTTGTTTTATTAAAGGGCCTTAGGCTTGGCGCTGAGCGCATAGCAATATTTTGCGTCATGTCTAACTTTGGCAGCGGTCCAGTGTCGTTGTGCCGAAATTTCTTAAATAGCCAGGAAAACTCAGCTGACGGGATGGCAAAAACAGATGCAATTCATCTGTCATCTGATGGCCTTTTCCATAACTCTATCGTCAATTCTATCGTCTGGGGCATAGACGAGGGCCATTGCGGTGGTTACATGTGCGCCTGACTTAATGGCCGCGCAACAGCGTGTTGGTCGATTTGGGCAGTTTGGCAACATCGCAAGGACGGGACACAGTGACAATGGGTGACGCGCAGGCAACCGAGGTTGGGCACAAGGATATGGCCAATGCCATCCGGGCCTTAGCGATGGATGGGGTTCAAGCTGCAAAGTCTGGCCACCCAGGCATGCCATTAGGCATGGCAGATGTCGCGACGGTGCTGTTCAAAGAGCATTTGAGCTTTGACGCCAACGCTCCCGATTGGCCCAACCGCGACCGCTTCGTTTTGTCGGCGGGCCATGGTTCGATGCTGCTTTATGCGCTTTTGTATTTGAACGGCTATCCAGGAATGACGATCGAAGAGATCAAGAACTTCCGTCAACTGGGTGCGAAAACCGCCGGTCATCCCGAATATGGTCATGCCGCTGGCATTGAAACGACGACCGGTCCATTGGGCCAGGGGATTGCGAACGCGGTTGGTATGGCGTTGGCCGAACGGCTGCTGAACGCTCGTGTTGGAGATGACCTTTGTGATCACAACACCTACGCGATTGCCGGAGACGGCTGCTTGATGGAAGGCGTCAGCCAGGAAGCAATTTCGTTGGCCGGCCATCTTGGTCTTGGCAAATTGATTGTGTTGTTTGATGACAACGCAATTTCAATTGATGGGGCAACAGACCTTGCGACGTCCGATGATGTTCACGGTCGTTTCAAAGCAAGTGGATGGAATACGCTGCAGGTTGACGGTCATGACCGAGAGGCTGTGTCAAAGGCGATTGCCACTGCGAAGGCTGATGCTTCCAAACCCTGGCTTATTGCCTGCAAAACGCAAATTGGTTTTGGCTCACCCAACCGCGCCGGAACAGCGCGGGCGCACGGAGAGCCTTTGGGGCCGGAAGAAATTGCACTGACACGAGAGAACCTGGGTTGGTCGTATGGTCCGTTTGAAGTTCCAGACGAGATTTTGTCAGCTTGGCGTCACGCTGGCGCGCGCGGCTCGGCCACCCGGCAAGCCTGGTTGCGTAAATTTGGCGCTGCTGACGAGCCTGCCAAAGCGCTGCTGAGTGCGCCAACGGCGGCATCACGTTCCGGCGCAATTGAAAAAGCGATTGCGGCCGCGAAGTCGGAATTTGCAAGCGACGAGAAGAAGCGTGCAACGCGGGTGTGGTCTCAGTTGGTCTTGGAGCATCTTGTTCCAGCCGTGCCAGAACTGATTGGCGGTTCTGCTGATTTGACCGGATCGAACGGCACCAAAACATCACATCACACAGCCGTTGCTGGTGACAATTTTGCTGGCAATTACATTCACTACGGTGTGCGTGAGCATGGCATGGCCGCCGCCATGAACGGCCTGGCCTTGCATGGCGGTGTTGTGCCTTATGGCGCGACGTTCATGGTTTTCACTGATTACTGCCGTCCGTCGATGCGCCTTTCGGCATTGATGAAGCAGCGCGTGATTTACGTTATGACGCATGATTCAATTGGCTTGGGTGAAGACGGCCCAACCCACCAGCCGGTCGAACATTTGGCGGCGATGCGGGCGATTCCAAATCTCAATGTTCTACGCCCTGCAGATGCTATGGAAACTGCTGAATGCTGGCAGATTGCATTGGAAGAGGTGGACGCGCCGACAATGCTGGCGCTAACCCGCCAGGGGGTTGCAAAATTGCGCCCTGAGGTCACGAACGAGAACCTCTGTCGTAAAGGTGCTTACGTGTTGCATGAGCCAGAAGGTGGGCGCGATGTGACGTTGATTTCAACGGGCTCGGAAGTTGGCTTGGCGAAACAAGCAGCTGATGAACTGGCAAAGGCGGGCATTGCAGCCGCTGTTGTTTCGATGCCGGGTTTTCGCCAATTCAAAAATCAGAATGCAGCTTATCAACAAGCCACGCTTGGCGATGCACCACGTATCGCGATTGAAGCGGCGATCGAACAAGGCTGGCGGGAATGGCTCAGACCAGACGACGCCTTTATTGGTTTGAGCGATTTCGGAGCTTCCGCACCCATCGATGCTCTCTATAACCACTTCGGCATTACTGTCGATGGCATTGTTCAAAAGGCAAAGGCGTTGGCTGGCAAATAATGTTCGCCAATGTTCCAATTCGGGCTCAGTAGGTCCTTTGGTTTTTAACGATTTGAATGGGGGGAGCGTCGGTGGATTTAGCGCACCTGAAGAGTATCAAGGATGTCGATGTCGCCGGCAAGCGCGTATTAATTCGTGTCGATTTGAACGTGCCACTACACGAAAGTGTGGTGACAGATGCAACGCGTATCGAACGCATTTTGCCAGCCCTAACGGATCTATCGGATCGTGGCGCCAGGGTTATTGTGTTATCCCACTTTGGCCGACCGAAAGGTAAGGTTGTAGCTGAGTTTTCGCTCAAACCCATCGCTCAGAATATGAATTTGATGATTGAAGGCGGTGTGGGGTTTGTCGATGACTGTATTGGTCCATTAGCCGAAAAAGCCGCACAGCAAATGCACGACGGTGATGTCGTTATTTTTGAGAATGTGCGATTTCATGTCGGTGAAGAAGCCAACGACGATGCGTTTGCCAAAGCGCTGGCGGCCAACGGTGAAATTTTCGTCAATGAAGCCTTTTCATCTTCACACCGCGCGCATGCCTCAACCGACGCTATAACCAGGCTTCTGCCTTCTTATGCTGGCCCTTTGATGATGGCAGAAATCACCGCACTGCAGGCGGCGTTGGGCGATCCTGAACGACCAACCGTTGCCTTGGTGGGCGGCGCTAAGGTGTCGACCAAAATTTCTGTACTGACCAACCTTATGGACAAAGTTGATAAGCTGATCATTGGCGGCGGAATGGCCAATACATTTCTGCAAGCTCAGGGGATTGACGTTGGTACGTCGTTGGCCGAGCCGGATTTTCACGAAACGGCACGCGAAATAATGTCCTTGGCGGCGGCAAAGAATTGCGAACTGCTTTTGCCTAAAGATGTTGTTGTCGCGACTGAATTTAAGGCTGGCGCGAAGGCCGAAACCGTTGATGTCGATAACGTCCCATCCGGCTCAATGATCCTCGATGTTGGGCCAGCTTCGATTGAGCATCTGGCACATGTCCTGTCGCAATGCCGGACACTGTTGTGGAATGGGCCAATGGGCGCATTTGAGATTGATCCTTTCGGTGCTGGCACATTTGCATTGGCCAACGAAGCTGCAAAACTCACGCGCGAAGGCAAGTTGACGTCGATTGCTGGCGGTGGTGATACGGTTGCTGCGTTAAACCAAGCCGGTGTTAGCGAAGACTTTAGTTACATCTCGACAGCAGGTGGCGCGTTTCTGGAGTGGCTTGAAGGTCGTGAGTTGCCCGGTGTCGCAGCGCTGGCGCGCCAGCCATTTTGAATGAAACCTCGCCCGTGACAAACCTTCCCAAAGCCGTCTTCTTTGATCTTGATGGAACGTTGGTCGACAGTATCGGCGACATCCGCCATGCTTTGAATTTGGCGGTGTCGTTGAAGGGCGTTGGCCCGTTCGACGAAGCTGCTGTGCGCACGATGGTTGGTGCAGGAGCGGTGAAGCTTATCATTCGCGCAATGCTTAGCGCTCAAATGACCCCTAATCAGTTCGACGCGCAGTATTTGAAAGCGGCGTTCATCGCTGCCTATAAAGCTTCGTCCCATGAAAAGACAAAAGTGTATCCAAATGCGCGCGAGACACTTGAGGTTTTGCGGGCCTCAGGTTGCAAGGTGGCGGTGGTCAGCAACAAACCGCATGAGTTGACAGAAAAAGCTGTCGATGGCCTCAAGCTTTCTCCCTTGTTTGACGCTGTGTTGGGTGGCAGCGATGCGCACGCCTTAAAGCCGTCTGGTGCAATGATTTTGGCTGTCGCGGACGGCATGGGGCTGTCACCCGACAACATCATCATGGTTGGAGATAGCGCCAATGATGTTGAAGCGGCCCGGGCTGCCGGGTGCCGAGTTGTTGTTGTCGACTATGGCTATAGCGACCGTCCTGCGCGCGAACTTGAAGCTGATGGTGTAATTTCGTGTTTGAGCGAATTGCCAGGGTTGCTGTCTAAAATTGCTTAAATTCTGATAGCTAACTCGCATTCGCCGACGGCCCCAGAGGCAATCTGAGAAGGTCAGGCGTTGTCTGGCCTCTGCGTTGCGAGTAGGACTGAAGCGGGGGCAAGCCTTCTGTCCCCACGATCTGAAACCGACCTTAACACCGGAGCGTTCTTATCGTGTCGAAACCAACACCACGTCATACAACTTTGCCGGTCGCACTGACCATTGCAGGCTCAGATTCCTCTGGCGGGGCTGGCATTCAAGCAGATCTTAAAACGTTCACAGCACAAGGTGTTTATGGGGCAAGTGTTTTAACAGCCCTGACAGCCCAGAACACAACAGGCGTGGCAGCGGTCCATCAAGTGCCGGCAGATTTCGTAAGCGCGCAAATGGCAGCCGTTGGATCAGACCTGCAAGTTCGGGCAACGAAAACGGGCATGTTGTTTGACGCCTCGTGCATCAACGCCATTGCGGACACGCTGGAGGCGTATTCTTTTGGCCCGGTTATCGTTGATCCCGTCATGATTGCCACAAGCGGAGATCAATTGTTGGCCGATGATGCAGTTGACGCCATGAAAAGCAAAATGTTCCCACATGCTGAATTGATAACACCGAATTTGGCAGAGGCGGCACGCCTTCTTGATGGACCAAAAGCCGACAGTGTTGAGGCAATGATTGAGCAAGCAACGGCGCTCTTTAAGCTTGGCTGTCAGGCTGTGTTGGTGAAGGGGGGGCATAGCCATCTCAGTCAAGCGGTTGATGTTTTGTTTGACGGCGTTGAGATTTCAACGTTTGCAAAACCGCGCATTGATACGCGCAATAAGCACGGGACCGGCTGTACACTATCTGCCGCGATTGCCGCCAACCGCGCCAAAGGTCTTGCGCTGCATGACGCGATTGATGGCGCCAAAACTTATGTTTGGGAAGCTTTGGTGGCGGCAAAAGATGTGGTGTTTGGCAAAGGCCAAGGCCCCCTCGATCACGTCTATAAAATCAAGGGTGGGCATTGAGCCAGCCGATGCGTTGGTGCCTGGTTCTTATCATGGCAAGTCTAACAGACGTTTCAAACCGCCGGTCAATGCCAAGTGTCTGGACAATTTTTGTGCAGCAATGTCACACTCAGGCAGAGGAATGACTTGGAGATAATACAAACGCCGACTTTTGCCTCAAAATAGGAATTTGTCGACCAAATCGAACGGTCGTGAAATTGTGAGGATTTCAAATGCTTGCGAAACTTTCGACACGATGGGCGCGTGCTGTGTCGTCACTGGCGATTGTTGCTGGCGTCATTGCAATGACATCCCTATCGGTCGCGGCAAACCCCATCAGCAAGTTGCCAGGTCGGTGGACGGGCTGGGGGTCTGTCACACACAAAGGTGGTGCGAAAGAACAACTAAAATGCGTTGCAACTTACTTTGTAGAAAACTCTGGAAAGGATATTCGCCAGAACCTGCGTTGTGCGAGCAAAGGTTATAAAATCGATGCGGTTGCAAACTTTAAGATCAATTCCTCCTCTGTTTCTGGTAATTGGACGGAACGCATTCAATCTGAAACAGGGACGGTCTCTGGGCGGATGACACAGAAAGGTTTTCGGCTCGCAATACGCGGACGAGACTTTTCAGCCGCCATGACTTTGTCGACAACGTCCTGCAAGCAGAGCATCAATATTGCACCGCAAGGTTTGTCTATTACTCGTATTTCAATTGGCCTGGCGAAGTGTTGAGAGTTGCGATCCGCATACAAACTTTTTTGCAGCCGCGTAATCAAGAGTGTGACTGCAAGGCATCTCGCAGCCACTTATAAAGGTCGTTGCGTAATGCACTTCTTGAATTTCATCGCCAATCTTGACTACAGTGACAGCGGTTCGAGCGCGCAGCGCGCTCACCTGCCTGGGGGGGCAGGGTTCACGGGGGGAATGGCTTCCTTACTTGAGCTCATAATAGAAAACCGATCCGCGGATGACCCGGATCGGTTTTCTTTTTGGCCAAGCTGACACAACCAAATCGATACAATTTGAAATTGCTGATACAGCCTGGCGAACCAGTGCGTGACTAAGAGGTCACAAGTGGTTTCAAATTCAAACGACTATGGCAGTGCACTGCAGATTTATCTTGTTCAAAACAAACCGACGCACATAGGTTTGGTTTGACCAAAAATGCATCAAATTCGTTTTTTCCTTGTTTCTCGTGCCCGTCTTTTGAGCATTGAACGATCGACATTGGCAAATGAAGTGACTGGAAGGACAGATGCGATGCGAGCAACCGACACGGCGCATTTTCGATTTCGCGGCTCAAACGGCATTCAACTGTCATTCGTTGTTGCGCTTTCCATGGCGGTCTTAGGGTCAACTGGAGAGGCAATGGCGGGCTCTTTTGCCATTCGCGAGCAGTCTGTTTCGAGCCAGGGGGCATCATTTGCCGGTTCTGCTGCAGGTGGTGATTTGAGTTCAATTTTCTGGAACCCGGCGGCAGCGGGCGTCAAATCTGGGCTCAATACCGAGTCTCACTACTCATTGATCATTCCGCGCGCAAATATAGACGTCACGTCAGTTGAAAACACGATCGCGCCAATTGAAAACGCGTTTCAATTTTTCAACGCGAAAAGCGGGAATATTGGCGATCTGGCGCTGGTTGGTGCGAGTTACGCAAATTATCAGCTCAATAGAAATCTCTGGTTGGGCTTCGGTCTGAATAGCCCGTTTGGTTTGTCGACCAAACCTGGTGACGCCAATTATCAAGGCGCCGTGCTGGGTCGCACCAACAAATTGCTTACACTCAACGCCAACCCAACGATTGCTTACCAGGTGATGCCGGGTGTTTTGATCGGTGCGGGTTTGCAAGTGCAATGGGGTGATGCAACTCTAAGGTTTGCATCAGGCCTACCCAATGGTCCCTCGACATCGTTCGAAGGCGATGGTTGGGCGTTTGGTGGAACGGCAGGCATTTTGTTGCAACCAAACGCCGCCACCAGCATTGGACTTGGCTACCGGTCTCGTCTGACGCAAAATCTCGAGGGCCAATTCGACACCAATGCGAGAGGGTTCAATATCAATGCGGAAGCCGATCTTGAGCTGCCGGATATTGTGACATTCAGTATCAGACAGGCGGTCACGTCCAACACACGGTTGCTTGGTACTGTCGAATGGTCAAATTGGAGCCGCTTTAAGGATCTTGAAGTTATCGCGACGTCTCCAGGTGCCAGCATTTTAACCGGCCCGATTGCTTCAGGCACGCAGATTGCCAACATCCCAGCCAATTGGGACGATGGTTGGTTTTTCTCTTTGGGTGCAGAATACGATGTTTCGCCAAGCGTGACTGTGCGCGGTGGTGTCGCTTATGAGATTTCTCCAATGGGATCGCCTGAGCAACGCATTGTGACAATCCCGGATAGCGATCGGGTTTGGCTGAGTGCTGGCACGACAATGAAAGTGTCGGAAAGCATGGAGCTTGATCTGGCTTATACGCATGTGTTCTTGGAGGATGGCGAATTTTCGCGCGAGACAGTTGCGACTTCGACAGGCTTGCCGCCACCGACAACGGTCGCGGGGACCACGAAAGCCAGAACGGACATTCTTTCCCTAAGCCTGAAATCAAAATGGTGACTTCGGTTCGAATATGAAAAATAAAAGCGGGTGCTTCGGTATATGAAGCATCCGCTTTTTTTGTGGTCACCACCCAGTTGGCGACCAGCCAATAATTCAATTTGAATTCAAGGTGCCTAAAGAGCTTTTAAGAAGCGTCGTCAGGGCTAGAGAGGTCAGGGAGTTCGGCAGGTGCACCACCCTGGTCAACTTCCAACTCGTGCATGACGGTATCGAGAATTGCAACCAACCGGGCACCCGCATTATCAAGGGCTGCTGCCATTGCCAACGTCTTTTCAGATTGGACAGCATGTTGATGGCTTAAGGCGTATATTTTCGATGCATGCAGGGCGATGGCTTCGCAATTTTCTGGATCGACATCATTGGCCTGTAAAGTCCAGGCAAGCTCGTGCATATCTTCCGCGGCTTTTAGAATGCTCGAGCCAGTTTTGTCTGATGTTGGGCTCGCATCACCATCAATAGCGCCCAGAGCTTTACTTGCTTCGTCAGCTTTCGCGGTAGGCTTTTCGAACAATTCTTGTCGCGTTTCGCCGATAAACGTGTTTACGCTTTCGAGCTCAGATTTGAGTTGCCCGAGTAGCGCTGGAGGCTCACGTAACGACGTTTTTAATTTATCAATTGCATCTTCCAACAGTGCACTATCGAGACGACGTGCGCGGCGACCATGTTCGGCAAGGAACCAGCGCCCGCGTGCTGTTTCCAGTAGCGCTGTTTCAATCGCACGATATTCTTCGTCCGCATCTGGTGTTGTTGCGAGGTTCGATTGTTGCATGAGGTGTTTCCAGAAATCCTTTGTATCGACCTCAAAATTAGGCGATTCGAGCCGAAAAAAAGGTATGCAGAATTTAAAAGCAGGGGATAGGCCCGGGTGAGGGAACAAAACGTAGGTGAGGATGTGGTTGTTCGGTCACCGTCAGACAGCACGAAGCCAGTTGCTGGGGATAATAATCGCGCTCCAGTTGTGCTGGCGGGCTACGGCTGGCGGGTCGGCCTGTTCTATGGTGCGTTGTTTCTGATTTATGGTGTCCAGATCCCATTTATGCCGGTGTGGTTGGATTGGCGCGGCCTTTCGGCCCGCGAGATCGCATTTGTCGGGGCCGCTCCGTTTTTTCTTCGCGTTATCGTCTCGCCGTTGTTGGCGATGATCGCGGATCAAAAAGGCTCGCACCGGACAATGATTCTCGTCTTGGCGACGATGGCGCTTATGACAGCACTCGGGCTGTCGCAAACGTCCAACCATGACGTCGTTGTCCTGGTTTCGATCGTCTTGGCGATTTCGATGATTTCTATGATGCCTCTGACAGAGACCATTGCGGTAAAAGGCGTGCGTCACGGTGATCTCGACTATGGACGCATGCGCTTGTGGGGGTCAGCATCGTTTATTCTTGTCGGATTTATTGCTGGAGCGCTTGTCACTGAGTTTCAAGCCGGTGTTATCATTTGGTTGACCGCATTGGCATGTTTGGCAACGTTGGTCTTTGGTTTCATTTTGCCAACGGCGCGTTTGTACACAGGGCCAAACAACAAGCTCACAGGTTTGCCGCCCGACGTGTCAGGTGAGGAAAAAACCAAACAAAAAAAATCACATTCACCTCATTCGTTGTCGATGGGGATGGCAGCGGCGGCCCAGTTGGTGCGCCAGCCGATATTTTTCATGTTCCTTATTGCTGGCGGTACCATCCAGGCCTCCCACGCAACCTTTTACACGTTCGGGGCTTTGATTTGGCGCGACCAAGGCATCTCAGCCACTTGGATCGGTGGTCTGTGGGCCATAGGTGTGGTCGCTGAAATTCTTGTCTTTGCTTATGCACGCGACCTTTTTCGCGGTTGGGGTTGCTCTCAGAGTGAAGGCGTTATGGTATTGCTCATCGCCGGTGCACTGGCGGCCGTTCTTCGTTGGGTGTTGATGAGTTTTGACCCATCACTTTGGTTTTTGGTGGTGTTGCAAATGCTGCACGGTTTAACTTATGGCTGTGCCCATCTGGGTGCGATCCATTTCATGAGTGCAGCTATTCCAGAGCGAACCATGGGGACGGCTCAGGCGCTCTATGGTTCTGTGGCTGCAGGTATTGCAATGGGGCTTGCAATGCTCGCGACGGGGCCGCTTTACGAGTGGTACGGCGGTGCCAGTTACCTTGCAATGGCCGCTTTGTCGATGTTTGGATTGGTCTTCAGTCTTGTCATTTGCCAGCGGTGGTCGGGTGGCGTGTTGCTTGCGGAAAATGCACCTAACCCCAAAGCTTAGGAGAGGGTGGCGCAATCACTCCATTGATTATGCGAAAGCCATGGGGGCGATCTTCAGCTAACAAAAGCGGGCCATCAAGGTCGACCCAGCGGGCATGTTGGGCAAGGAAAAACGCCGGTGCCATTGCAAGGGATGTGGCGACCATACAGCCAACCATAACATCAAATCCCAATGCTCTGGCACGCGATAACATCGTCAAGGCTTCAGTTAGCCCTCCCGTCTTATCAAGTTTGATGTTGATGGCGTCATAGCGATTTCTTAGAGGTTTGAGGTCTT
Organism: Hyphomicrobiaceae bacterium; assembly: GCA_050633705.1. GTDB lineage: Bacteria > Pseudomonadota > Alphaproteobacteria > Rhizobiales > Hyphomicrobiaceae > JAJFHI01. The sequence continues at coordinate 277,953 of JBOEGZ010000001.1, forward strand.
TGCTCGTGTGCGCGCTTTCGTCAGCACAAACGGGGACTGGGCGTTCAATGTCTGCCAAAATGGTATCTTGTCCTGCAGGGAGAGGCTGTTCAATAAGTGCCATGTTCGACTGAGCCGCGGCAGCTAATAACATTGAAACATTTGCATCGGTCCAGGCTTCATTGGCATCGCCGATGAGTTCTGCATCTGGGCGTGCGCGGCGCACGGCCAGCATGCGCGCATCATCTCCTGCCCCCCCGAGTTTGAGCTTCAAACAAGTGTGTTGTGGAACACGGCCAGCGGCTTGCGCCATTGCTTCAGCCGAACTAAGGCTGAGTGTGAAGGCGGTCTGTCGCGGTTGCAGGTGGTCAAGCCCCAGGTTCACGTCCACGTCTGCTTGGGCTAACGGTGATACGCCGGATTGCTTTGCTTCTAAATCCCATAATGCACAATCCAATGCATTGCGGGCGGCACCGGCAGGAAGAAGATCTTCAAGGTCGTTGCGATTGGGGATGTTTTCTTGAAACGGCTTGATCGCCTTGATGACACCCTCAACAGTTTCACCATAGCGGGCATAAGGAACGGCTTCACCAAAACCCTTATGTTTGCCGTCGCTGATGCAAACTACGATGACGTCAGCAGCGGTTTTGACACCGCGTGAAATCACAAACGGTTCCTTCAACAGCCAACGTTGCGTTTCAACAGTGAGGTGTTGGGCATGATTGTGCGTATTGGCCATTTTTTGTGGCAGAGCAAAGCTCGCTCTTAAACGATCCGACCTGCGGCATGGGCTAAGAACAAATAGACCCGGCCGGTTTCAGCCATCATGTGTTGTTCCGTCGTCCGTCCCGAAGAATCTTGTTGTTCCGCGACGGCAATAATGCGTTCAAAGTCGGTGATGTATTGGCGAACCGCTTGCTGCAGGTTCACGTCCGATTGTAACCGTGATGCCAAATCGTCAAACGCGACACGACCATCCATTGAATAGAGACTGCGCACCATGACGCCACGTTGGCCAGTTCTGACGCGCGCCCAAATTGCAGCCGCCGTCGCGGCATCCAGAGCCTGGGCAATAACATCGACATCAAAACCATTTCCAGTGGCCGTGTCGCGACCATCATCACCCAATGAGGCCCGCTGCAATAAATCGCCAAGCGACCAACCGCTACCAGATGCTTTAGCCGTGCTCTGGTGTGCTGGCTGATGTCCAGGAGTTGGAGCGGCTGCGGCCGGTGGTGACGTCCGCGTTTTGATTTGCTCATTTATCGTTGAGCTTAGGCTGCTTAAAACACGTTTTGGCTGTGTTGCTGGCGCGGGCTCTGGTGTTGGGGCAGGGGCGCCGGCCAAAGCAGGTGAAGCAGGCTTTAGTGCACTTGCAGGTGCGGGAGGGTTTGGCGCCATGCGAACATCTCGATTACCTGCTTCACGCGCTGTCAGTTGAGACAGCTGGTCTAATGCGCGCAGTTGATCTTCTAAAGCCAATCGCATGGCTTCGGTGTTTTCGCGCGTTGCGACAGGTATTTGATCAAGTTGGGCTTTCAAGCGTGCTTGCTCATTGGCAATGTCTTGTGCGGCGGTTGCAGCACGTTGGCGAACATCCTCTGATGTCTCGTCGAGGCGTGTCGACAGCGAGCCGATATGGGTCGCAACTTCATTTGAAACGGTTGCAAAGCGTTGGCGCAATTCTGCCAATGCGCGATCGCTTTCAGCCGCACTTTCGGAACGCAACTGATTGAGGCTTTCCAGCGTGGCTTTGTGTTGAGAAACAGCACCATCACGCAGCTCCTCAGCAACCGCACGGGCGCGAGTTTCAGCTTCAGAGATGGAGCCTTCAATGGAGTTTGAGTAACCCGACATAAACGAGCCGAATTCGTCGGCTTTGCCAGACAGGCGATCCAGTGTCGAAGCAATCTCTGAATGGCGGTTTTGCAAGGTCGTGTCGATCTTATAGTTTGCAGTTTCCAGCGAGTTCGCCGCCTTCATAATGGATTGGCCTTGCGTTTCGAACCGATTTGTTACCGTGTTGATCTGACCGAGAAGGTTTTCAGAGACATTGCGCAACATTTCTGATTGACCCGCGAGACCTTCAATCGCTTTCAAAGATTGACGCGTTATATTCTCGCTTGAGCGACGCACGGCATTGACGCCGTGGTTGATGGATTCATCAAGATCGTTGGCCTGCAGTGTGATCGTGGTTTTGAATGTTTTTGCATGTTGTTCAAGAGCGCTGGTCAATGCAGCCGCGCGTTCACTGACAGCGCTGTCGATCGCGGAAGTTGATTTCTGGATTGAGTTATCAAACAACTCAAGTCGTGAATTGAAGGCTTCGTCCAAAGCTTTGGTGCGTTCGATGAGTTTGCTATCCAGACTATCGGCGCGGTTGGACAACGCTGAATCAAGGGCGCGTGCATATTCTTCGAACACAGCCTGAAGATTGTCGGTACGCGTGCTCATTGATGTGTCGATGGTATCCATCGATTTTTCAAAGGCTTTTTGAATTTGCTCGCTGCGGGCACCAAGAGCTTCGGCCAGAGCACCTGTGTAGTCCTCCAGCATGCCTTGCATTTCGTCGGTTCGTTTGCCAAGCGCACCACCGAGAGCGCCAGTGTATTGCTCCAGCATACCTTGCATGTTCTCGGTCCGATCGCCGAGTGTCGTATCAAGGGCTTCAGCGTGGTCGGTTAGCACGGTCTGTAAAGCTTCTGTTCGCGTGCCAAGCGAGGTTTCCAATTTATCAGCGCTGACCGATAGCGCACCCTCGAGTGACGTGAGGTTTTCACCCGCGCCTTGAATGATCTGTGCCAGCTTGATTTGTTGGCTTGAGAGTTTTTCAATTAAATGTGGAACATCAGAACCCAGCTCTTGAAGCGTGGTTGTGACGCGTTCAGACGTATTGAGCAATGCGTGACGCTCGCCTGAGAGTTCTTGAATGAGGTTGCGAATTTTGCGTTCGTTTTCTTCGTACGCGTTCTCTAATTCGGAAACTTCGTTGTGCACCATAGCTTCGAGCTCACTGGCGCGTCCAATGGCTTGACTGACAGCGTCGTTCATAAACGACACCTGACGGCGCACAGCTTGTCCGAGCGTTGCGACCGACTGTTCAGCCATGCGATCAGGTTCAGCGAGGCGAATTGCAACCTCTGTCATGGTTGACGACCGCAAGCGTAGTTCTTCTGAACGCCAAGCCAAAAGCGCCAAAAACCAAATCACAGCAATCGGCACGATTACGGCCGTGAGCACAAGAAACGTAATTGGCTGTTGCAACACCGAGGTGAAACCTATTTCAGGCGTTGTTCGTGACGCAAGAATGACCCAGGTAAAGGCGAGACCGGCAACACTCCACAGCGCTGAGGCAATGGAGGCATATCGAAACGGTTTGTTCGATGGTTTTTGATCAAGGGCATAAATCAACCCGCCAATGGATGGCGCATCGTCATTTGCCGCAACACGTCCGCGAACGGGACCTGCAGGACGCCGACGCGAGACGCGGCGGCGTCCGTCACGGTCGACATCATTTTCTTGATCCGCGCCGTCGGCAGTTGTTTGCTGAGAAGGTTTTTTGTCAACCTTCTCCTCGCCACGTGCCAGTTCTTCCGGAGCCGGTTCGCTAAGCTCTAGCTTGGCTGCTGCACTGCCTGTTGCCTTCAGTGAACTCATTGGTGAGGCAATCGAAACAGGACCAGTTGTTTTGCTGATGGCGGGCGCCTTTGGCGCTGGCGGCGTAGGTGTTGAGGCTTGGGTTGAGGCGGCGGACTTCTGTTTTCCCGATGGTTTGAGGATTGGTGGTGGCGCCTTTTTTACTTTTCCAGACCCGGTTTCTTTTGTTGGCGGTTTCGTATCGGCTGCCTTTTTGGCGCCCGTGCCTGCAAGTTTCGGCAACGGCGGCGGCGTCTGCCCAGCCGTCTTCGAAGACAGCTTCTCGGACTGATTTTTCTTCATCATCGCGGCTAAAGGATTTGTCGTATCCAAAGCTGCGTTTTTCTTCTTGTCTTGCGCCATACGTTTTATCCGCCCTGGAGCACGCGTTAAAAATACGGCTCCCCCAACCCAGTCATAGCGAATGCCAGGCGGGTCTCAAACTGGTTTTCAACGCTTATAAAGGGTTTTAATGCGTTGAATCAGCAACCTGGAACGCCATGGTCACGCACTTAACACTGGTATTTAGGTTTTTGGGCGAAAGGAAGATCGTTTCTTAATTGAAAATGCCGCAGGAATTCGTTCGCCAATCGCAACGATCTTATAATGATCAGAGCGGATCAATTAATATGTACTCTGACGAATCTAAGGGGTAAAAAGTCGGTTTTTAACGGGCTAGGATGAGGCAGTAAGCCAATTAACGCGCCTTCAGATCGCGGTTCTCGGGTTTTCTGACGCCATCAAGGCCCAGATGCGGGGCTCAGGATTTGGCTGATGCGCGCTTATGAAACCGCGTCGAGCGACAAATGCGGTTATTGAGATATTGATAGTTTGCACACAACCCGTCTCATTGATTTTACCAAACCGAAGCTACTTTCTGTCAGGTTCAGGCTCTCGTTAATCGATCGCTGAGGACGTTGGTGTTCTTGGTTTGACGTTGTCCGCACCAAGAGTATTGAAAGTGGCAATAATGGACCCTGAGATTGCCCTGGAGGCAGAAGAGCAGAGTACGAAGCCTTGCGACGCATGGCCGGATATTCGCCAACGCGCTGAATCCCCAATAGATTTTGATCATCTTGCAAGATACACATTAGGTGAACGTGACCTTGAGCGGGAAATTCTCAACCTGTTTTCTGACCACCTTCCAATAACGATGTCCAAACTGAAAGCGGCCGCATCAGCCAAAGATTGGCGCGTTGCAGCTCATAGTTTGAAGGGATCGGCACGCGCTGTTGGCGCGTGGCGTTTGGCAGAGCATGCTGCTTTGGCTGAAAAAATTGACTTTCCAGACGATCAGACGGCTGTTGATGATGCTGTTAGAAATCTCGAGGCGGCGGCGGGCGAAGCGCGAACATTTGTTTGCAAACTGACGGATGCTTAGGCTTACGGGGCATTTGACCTTGTGATTCTCGAATATCGCCCGGTCGCTGTGCAGTCTCGGAAATATCGCCTCTCAAAATACCATCTCCCAGTTGTGGTTTTGCCAATCTCGAATTGCCCGTTTCAGATTGGCCCAGGGGGATAGCCGCTTTTCCCAAAACACGTTATGAGCCTTTTGCCTTTCATGCGGCCTGTGCCGCGTCAGGCGCAATGATGGATGCGCCTGTGAGAAACTCTGAGGAGCCTGACAGACCAAGATGCCGAAGATAAAATTTATTCAGCCTGACGGAACCGAACTGGTTGTCGATGCCAAAGTCGGAATGACCGTTATGGAAGCAGCGAAAGCTGAGGACGTCCCAGGTATCGAGGCCGAGTGTGGCGGTGCGTGTGCATGTGCGACATGCCACGTCTATGTTGACGATGCATGGGCTGAGAAAACAGGTCGCCCGGCAGACATGGAAGAAGACATGCTCGACTTTGCATTTGATGTTCGCGAACAAAGCCGCCTGTCTTGCCAGATGAAGGTCACCGAAGAGCTCGATGGTTTGGTGGTGAATGTCCCGCCGAAACAATTTTGATGTCATAACCAAACCGGTGTCGACGTTTGGTTGCGATGTCGACGCGACATTTGATGGCTCTTACAAATGACGAAGGACGACGCCAATGGCTCCGCAAGATGGTGGTGCAAATACGCCAATTGAAACTGATGTTGTGATCATCGGTGCAGGCCCGTGCGGTCTGTTTGCAGTTTTTGAATTGGGTCTTCTTGATATTAAGTGCCACTTAATCGACATTCTGGATAAAATTGGGGGGCAATGCGCTGAGCTTTACCCGGAAAAGCCGATCTATGACATTCCTGCATTACCGATTGTTACGGGCAACGAATTAACCGAGCGATTGATGGAGCAGATCAAGCCGTTTGATCCCCAGTTTCATCTCAATCAACAAGTTGATGGTTTGGCCAAGCGGGCCGATGGCCGGTTTGATATTGTGACAGATGCAGGCCAGGCATTCATTGCCAAGGTTGTCGTGATTGCGGCTGGTGGTGGTTCATTCACGCCCAAACGTCCTCCACTCAAAGATATCGAAACGTTTGAAGGGACATCCGTTTTCTATGCCGTGCGGCGCATGGACGAGTTTCGTGACAAGGATGTGTTGATTGTCGGTGGAGGGGATTCTGCGCTGGATTGGACTTTGAGTTTGCAGAAAGTTGCGCGCAGCTTGACGTTGTTACACCGCAGAGATGACTTCCGCGCCGCACCACATACCGTTGATCAAATGCGCTCCCTGGTTGCTGACGGGAAGATGAAGTTGATTATCGGCCAAGTTACGGAACTTGTTGGAGACAACGGTGAGCTCTCGTCAGTGGAAGTCAAAACCAAAGAAGGTGGGCAAACACTGTCTTGTAACCGTCTGTTGCCATTTTTCGGCTTGACGATGAAGCTCGGTCCTGTTGCCAACTGGGGTTTGCAACTTCACGAGAACCTCGTGTCGGTTGATACGGAAAAATTTGAAACCAGTGAAGCGGGTATTTTTGCAATTGGCGACATCAACACATACCCAGGGAAATTGAAACTGATCCTGTCAGGTTTCCATGAAGCAGCACTTATGTCACAAGCGGCGCATCAGATCATCTACCCGGATAAAAAATTGACATTCCAATACACGACATCGTCTTCAAACTTGCAAAAGAAACTCGGCGTAAAGTAGCGACAGGGTGTCGGCGTCAGTTAATCTGGCTTTTGGCCGACGTGAGTTTTTTTGTTTTTTGTCAGCGTTCGAAGAGCTTCTTAAATTGTTGACGCAGGGTGAGCGGCATCCAGTTCCAAATATTCTTCATCCACCCGCGCAGAAAATTAAGATAAACGCGACACCAAACATGCCCGGCAAATGAAACTCCGCGGGCCCAGTCTTGGACGACGACGGTGTCATCACACCATTCCAATTTATAGCGATCCCCTGGAGCCAGGAGGTCATAGATTTCTATGCCCTGTTCAATGGCCGCAGCAAATGTCTTCTCTAATAGATAAATGCCAGCGCCGACTTTCTCGTAATTGATATCGAATACGATAATGTGCAGCGCATTACGCCCTTTGCATTGGAACGCAATTTCAGCAGCGATGAGTTCACCGTCGCAGAACACGCCACGAAAAACATAGCCAGTCTGGTGTGCGCTTTTTTCTGCAACGTCTGTGAAAAACTTTGTTGTGCGGGGATCAGCAAGGGCTGGTGAAGCCCGCCCACGGGCTACCAACCAAATTTGCTTTAATTCCAGAGCCTGGATTGTCAGAGCTTTGGCTTCTGCGCCTTGTTCAACTTTTCGAAATTCAATGTTGCCGCGTTCTTCAAGACGCCGGCGCAAGCGCCCACGGTTGCGCCGCGCACGGCGCGAGCAGTGCTGATCGGCATAAGTGTCATAGTTTTCAAATTTCGCCAGGTTTTCGCTGGGTGCTAAAACCTCGTTGCTTGGCGTGGCAGCGATGGCTGGTAACAACTTCGCAATTTGTGAATCTGCACGAACACGCCGTAACTGAATATAATCGATGTTGCCATCGCCCTGCAAAAGGGCCCATGCTTGTTGTAAAACTGTGTTGCTCGCGGTTGTGTCGACGAGCACATCGCCGTATTGCGATACAGGCTCGCCCATCCAGGCGAGAACCTTAAGTCCTGTTTTTTTGGTTATGACCAGTGGCCATACCATGATGAGGCGGCCGTTCTGACGGGCTGTCAGAATAGAGAGCTGGTGTGCATCCTTACCGTCTTTGTCAAGAAAGGCGTTGCACCAATGCCAGCACCAGGCGAACGTCTGGAAGACCTGATTGCCTTGACCTGCAATTTCAAACAGATCATTCCAGTCGTCTTCAAGTGCATCAAAATCGGCGCGTGATTTGACCCAGTTAAATTCGAGGGCTTTGTCGGCCACTGCACCAACTTCGTTGGCTGAGCGGTTCGACACACAATGAAGCTCACCGTCATTCGCGATTACGGATGGCTTCGTTTTCTCTATGACGTATTTGGGGGTCGCACGCGTTGGGGTCGCGAGTGTTTCCGACATTTCAAAAGCCTTGATTTACCAAAATGACCCCTACAATTAAGCAAACCCTATGCCATTGTTTGGTCAATTCGCACGCAAAGAAGGCCACCCTCAAAAGTCGATACAACCGCCAGATTTGTTAAGGCGATAACCTCAGTGAATGGGTGCCAAGATCAATCGAATTTGGCATGGCAAGCCTTAAAAAACTAAGAAGTATGCGCCAGTTGGGCCCCGCTTAGGAGCACCAATGCAATGGTGAGTAGCCAAAGTGTAAATCTAGCCCGCCGTGTTGAACCTGCAGCCTTGAATATCAACAGCGTTGCGATCATGCCGGCTGTGGCAAGGTTAACGATCAAAGCACCGCCCAAACCAATGCCAAAACCGTTTGCTTTTGGAACAGCCAACTCAAGAAACAGCCCCCCAGCGTGCCCAATTAAGACACCACCCAGGAGCCTTGGCCAAAAGCCAGTGGTTGGGTTGGGGAGTCCAAAAATTTTGCAGACGAGAAGAGGGGCGGCAATTAACAGCAAGCCCGAGGCAAGTTTGAAAATTAAGTCGAGATAGAGAAGGTTCTGCAATAAAACTCGCCTTGGTGCCAGATTAGCCTTGGCCCGATGGTGACAGTTGCTCTCAACACAGCAGATGTGACGCGACAGCATTTACGGCCACGGTACCGCCAAGCCTGAAAAAAGAAAGAGGCTAAAGTTTTAACATTTCACCCGATGCCATCGCGCAAAGTGTGTCGGCTAATACTTATTGGATTTTTTGATCCTGGGCAGCCCACCAATCGATCGAGCCGAACTTCGGCCCTTTGTTTTTTTCAGCCGGTGTATCAAACCAATCGAACGCCCCCGTTTTTGCAACGGTTTTGCGCCGGACAACATCTGAAGTGAAGTCGCCTGCCAAATAACGATTTAGCGAAGCCTTGATGATTTTTGTTTTGGCTGATGTGCAGTAATCTTCCTGCTTTGCCACGGCGCGGGCGACACCACGAAACGCACTGTCGTGAACCTGGTTGAGCTTGCTGATTTGCTCAACGGGCAGACCGGTCAGCGATTCATTTTGTAGAAATTTACTCTTAAGGGCTTCTTTGTCGAAATTGTAACCACACCGCACGGCACGCGCGGACACTTTGCCGAGTTGGTAAGCACGTTTGATTGGCGTGTCTTGTGGAGCTTTTGCGACTTGGGCTTTGGCTTTTGCAGCATCTTCGCTGCCAAACAGTGCACCGGTCGTCAGGCCGCTGGCTCCAGAACATCCTGCGAGCAACAGGCTCGCCAGCAGACATGCCGCTGAGAGCGGTGATACACTTGAAAATTTAACCATGGCTATATGCCCCCGAAGTCCCGATCATTGACCCGAATCATCCCATCCCGGACGTCGCCAGAACATTGCCGACCCCAAGGGCTGGGTCAATGGATTGACCGTCCTTAAACCTGACTGCCCCCAGTTTAAGGCATTTTCGTGCGCAAATTAGCAGGTTCATGCCGAAAACCCAAAAATTTTACCCGTTTGTGGCGCTGCCAGCGCAGATTTTTATGGCCAGGCCCTAATTTATTGCCTCAGCGCATAAGAGACTGCATCGCCTGATCCAGACCCTTGAGCGTCATCGGATACATTTCTTGGCGCACCAAAGACTGGATCATCTGGGTTGATTGTGTCCAATCCCAATGTTCTCTGGCAACGGGATTGAGCCAAATGACGTTTTCATAAATGTCTGTGACGCGTTGCAACCATACGGCGCCAGCTTCCTCATTGAGATATTCGGAGGCGCCTCCAGGAACAGCAATTTCGTAAGGGCTCATTGCGGCGTCGCCAACAAAGATGACTTTGTAGTCTGAACCATATTTGTGCAGAACATCCCAGGTCTGGACCTTATCAGTCCAACGGCGTGCATTGTCTTTCCACACATAGTCATAAAGGCAATTGTGAAAGTAGTACCATTCAAGGTGCTTGAATTCGGAACGTGCGGCGGAGAAAAGTTCTTGGGCTTCGCGAACATGCCAATCCATTGAGCCGCCGACATCAAAGAACATCAGCACCTTGACTGCGTTGCGCCGTTCCGCACGCATTTTAATATCCAGATAGCCGCGATGTGCCGTGCCCTTGATTGTGGCATCAAGATCGAGTTCTTCTGCTGCGCCTTGGCGCACAAATTTGCGCAAGCGCTTGAGCGCGATTTTTATGTTTCGCGTGCCAAGTTCGACGTTGTCGTCAAGATCTTTGAATTCACGCTTGTCCCAAACTTTGATGGCGCGTCGGTGTCGGCTTTCTTTCTGGCCAATGCGAATGCCAGCAGGGTTGTAGCCATAAGCACCGAATGGTGAACGTCCACCCGTACCAATCCATTTGTTGCCACCGGCATGACGTCCTTCTTGTTCTGCAAGACGTTTGCGTAACGCCTCCATGATTTCATCCCAATCGCCAAGGGCTTCAATCTCGGCACGCTCCTCCTCCGTCAGATAGAGCTCGGACATGGCGCGTAACCACTCTTCGGGAATTTCGCCGGTTTCATCTTCGCTCAACAAATCAAGCCCGCGAAACACATGCCCAAAGACTTGATCAAAGCGATCGAGATGGCGTTCGTCTTTGACGAGCGTCGCCCGGGCCAAGTAGTAAAAATCCTCCACACGTCGATTTGCTAGGTCGGCCTTTAAGGCGTCCATAAGCGTCAGGTATTCCCGCAATGAAACGGGAACGTTGGCTGATTTCAATTCATGAAAAAACGAAACAAACATGGCACCTGTGCTTGGCGGGGCGTGTGGACGGTCTTTGTCGATATTGTCGTCAGATATATAGGAGAAAAATCGAAAAAAGAAAGCCGCCCCCAAAGACTGGGAGGCGGCTTTCAATTTCTAATGGCGCTGGACGGATGAATGGCGCAAGAGGCGTTTTACCGTCTTTGATCTAAAAGGCGATCAGGCCGCCAAAGACAATAAAGTCGATATCATCAAGCTCAGTGGTGCCACCAGCACCCGAGAAATCGCCTTCAATGTTGCGGTATTTCAACCAAACCGACATCGACGCATTATCGATTTCTTGCACCAAGCCAACGCCCCAACGGGTCAATTCACTCGATGAAATACCGGCATCGAGAAGGTTGTCGGAAACTTGGTCGTAGCTCTGACCGAATTCGCCAAACAGAATAGAATGACCTACAGGCATAACACGTGCGCGAATGCCGCCTTTCACATAGTACTGCTCGTTGTCAGGAGCCGCGATCAAACCTGCATTTGGTAGAAGATAGTTGAAGTTATTATCCTCACGACCGTATGCGCCATAAAGGAACAAGCCGGTCTGTAGGTGTTGCAAGTAACCGCCGACTTGTGTGAATGACGAATCAAGCCCGCCACCGGCTGTGATGTTGGGTCGATCATTGTTGTCGGTGTTTTGCGAGTAGGCGGCAGCCACGGCCAAACGGAAGCCAAGACCTTCGCCTGTGAAGCGGGCTGCAACGTCCCAATAGTCATCTTCGCCCCAGCCTGCCGACGCTGAAAATCCACCCCACACAGGCGTGTCATAGCGCACACCGTTGGTTGTCAGGCCATGGCAATCACCGCCTGTGCCAAAACCGATGCTGTGGCAATAGGCAACGTCGCCGTAACGAACGGTATTGCCATTGGGCAAAGCCAAGCGCGCGCCGTTCGAATTGGCGAAGTATCCGGCACCGTCATACATGATCCAATTGCCCTGCAGAATTGAACCAGAGCTGTCGACCAGCAACGCGGCATTGTCAGACGCTTGGGAAAGCAAGCCGACACTCACCTGGCCAAGGGTTTGGCTGCGCAAGAACCATTTTGATTGATAAATCGAAAGGCCCGCTCCGCCATCATCGTTATCTTGATCGAGGTTCAGTAGAGGATCGCTTGATTGGGCTTCAATCTGAAGAACGTATCCCGCCGACCAGTCTGGTGAAATACGAGCTGTTCCGGTCAACTTGAAGTGCGTTGCGATACCTTCGCCCATGCCTTGAACATAGACGTTGTCTTCAGAGCCATCATCCCAATAGGCGATTTGCTCAGCGACCCAACCTGAAATTCTAAGAGAGACTTTACGGTTGCCTTTGCGCACCGTTGTGGCTTCGAGCTCTGCAATGCGTTCTTCCAGATCAGCACAGCAGTCGCCACCAAAATCGGCAGCCTGAGCGCTGCTTGTTGCAAAGCATGCTGCCAATAAAGCGGCTGCGAAACTCGTGCTCAAGCATGTTCTGCTTGAATGCGACGTAATACTCTTCACTTACTTACTCCCCGTCTACTCGCTACATAAAGACGTACTCACGCCCGGCTGGTACGCAGAGCTTTCGACCCTTAGTGTGGTCGTTGCTCATTCAGCAAAGGGTTACAACGGGGTGGAAGTTAGGCAGAAATGATTTGAGATTGAAGAGGGCGGTTGCAAAAGAAAGCAGCTTGGTCATTTTGTTGCGAAGAGGTCACGTATTTGTCCACAGGCTGTGGACAAATATGTCCTCAAAGCCATGAAATTCCGGTGTTTTTGGCGTTTGTTTTGCTCTAGTTGAGGGGATGGTGTGGCTGAACGTTGCGCGTTATCGACAACACATCAGCCATCTTGGACGGTTGGTGATCGCGTTGCGTCGTCACTTCTGCTTTGCATGAGATGACGGGCAAACAAGGCAACAACGACAACGATCAGCGCGAGCGAGTGGGTCACTTTTACGATGTTTGGCCGATGTGCGTACTCTAGCAAGACAAAGCGCTCGTAAAAAAGAGGCTGGAAGCGTTCGATCTGGCCGTATGACACGCGATACTGATCCATCATGGCATCAAGCATTTGATAAGCGTTGATCAGAGCCTGTCCATTGATGAAGTCAAACAGGCCGATTCCAACGATCGCGAAAATGCGTGCAAACGGGCTTAAGCGATCAACGGCATCGTCGTAGATGAAGAGCAGTGCGAAGACGGCGATATGTACGGTGACAAAAAACTGCCAAATAAAATCGACCTGCTCGCGCGCGTGCAAGATCGCCTCGATCAATACTGGTTCTTGGATCGTTTCCATTTACTGCCCCCAACTGACCGGGTTGTGTCTTGCCGGCGCGTGTGTCGCGCGCGGTTTTCTTCGAAACAGGAAATCCTCAGTTGTGTCTTGTCGAGAATTGCCTGCCCCATTCCGCGACATAGAGAACAAGTCCTCATCGAAAAGTCATAACATTTCGAACCCGTCGGTGACATTGGCTCGCCCGCCGTGGCCTCATCGCATCGCTTGGTTGCGGTAAAACGCCCAAAAGTTGGGCGACCATGGCCGACTTGAGCGTCTATTCGGGCAGAATAATTCCGCACTGCGCAATGCGCGCATTATAGTCGTTTGTGCTTCAAGGTGCGTCACCTGCGTCACCTGAAAAACAAGCCATAATAGTGCCTTAGTTGCGCTGCGCAGTATCAAGCGTCGGTGTTCAGTTTTTCTAATTCCATGTCGGAACAGCAGTTTGGAGCGCCCAAACATTGATGCAGCGCAAGAAGCAAACACTCGCTCGTGCAAAGTCCAACAACCTCACAACGCTTGATCTCGCATTTCTTGATCGTGGGCCAAAGAGCACAAAGATCGCACGTCGAGATGTGTTGGCGTTCGTGCGCGCGATGGCAATAACGGCGGCTTCCAAAAGAGCCGGTCAGGCTGGTTTGCTTGGTGGGCTCGCGCTTATCGCGGATGCAGGTACGCCTGTTGCGAACGCAGACACTGGTGCATCGGAGGGTAAAGTATTCGGCTCTGATACAGTTCGTGAATTGGCGAAAGCGCTGTCAGGCAAGCCTTTCAAATTGCCAACGCTTAAATTGCCACCGCCGCTTCAAAAGCTCACATATGATCAATACCGCGATATTCGTTTTGCCGCTGACAAAGCCGTTTGGCGCGGTGAAATGCTTGGTTTTGAATTGCAGCTCTTGTCATTGGGATTTTTATACGACGTTCCGGTTGAGATTGGTTTGGTTGAAGATGGCAAAGTCCGCGCCTTAACCGCCAATTCGGAGCTGTTTAATTTTGGCCCCTTGGTTGGCCCCGTCGCCACAGATGCGACGTTGGGGTTTTCCGGATTTCGTATTCATGGACCAATAAACAAACAATCCTACTTAGATGAGTATGCCGTTTTTCAGGGCGCAAGCTATTTTCGTCTTTTGGCGCGTGGTCAGGTCTACGGCTTGTCAGCGCGCGGCTTGGCTATCAATACGGCACGACCGGGCGGTGAGGAGTTTCCCTTCTTTCGCGCTTTTTGGATCGAGAAACCGAAAGCCAACGCGCGTGCCATCGTTGTTCATGCGCTTCTCGACAGCAAAAGCCTGACCGGAGCATACACGTTTTCGATTTCACCAGGTGCGCCCACGTCCATGGATATCGAGGCGACGCTCTATCCACGCCGTGATGTTCCTCATTTTGGCGTTGCGCCGTTGACAAGCATGTACCTGCTCGGTTCGGCACATCACCGTTTGGGACAAGATTTTCGCCCGTCCGTTCATGACAGCGAAGGGTTGGTGATCGTCAACCGCGCAGGTGAACAAATTTGGCGTCCGCTAACCAACCCAAAAACCCTGCAAGTTAGTGATTTTGTCGACAATGGTCCCAGAGCTTTTGGTCTGGCACAACGCGACCGTCGGTTTGAAAACTTTGAGGACCTCGAAGCGCGTTATGAACGCCGCCCGACAGCCTGGATAGAACCCAAAGGTCACTGGGGAAAGGGTTTTGTTGAGCTGATTGAGATTCCAACGCAGGAAGAAATCCACGACAATGTCGTTGCCTACTGGCGACCAAGTGGCGGGCTTATCGCCAGTCGGCCATTTCACATGGCTTATCGGCTGAACTGGGGGCGCGAGCTTGTGCAAGCGTCTCAGCCAACCGCCAAAGTTATCAAAACACGCGTTGGTGGCGGTCCAAGTCAGGGGACGTATCGCTTCGTCGTGGATTTTTCTGCCGAGGGATTGAACGTTTCAAATTCGCTGCCAAAGCCTGAAATATCTGCGTCTGGTGCCAAGATCTCAAAACCGGTGGTTCGCCGAAACCCAGCAATCAAGGGCGTGCGCATCGCGTTCGTTTTGGACCCGGGCAAGGCAGACGTGGTTGAGCTGCGCCTCAGTTTGAAAAAGAACACCCAAACAATCTCTGAAGTTTGGCTTTATCGATGGACAAGATCATGAGCAATTCTGGTTCCGTTCGCACAATGCACTCGAACAACGATCGCTGGATGTCGGGGGCTGGTTGGCACCAAAAACCGGCACCATTGATGCCAAACCGCACGCCAATGTCGATGCCGGATCAAGACTTTCATGCCGCATCCAAGTGTCGTCGCACAGCTGGTCCAGTGCGCGTGTGGTTGCCCCGGTTTGCCGTGATGTTTGCCACAACTTTGATCACAGCCATTTTTGCCTCAGAGCTTTACGCGGCGTTGGCAGGTGAACACATAACGCCCTTGCAGGTCGTGTTTTTGGTTCTTTCGACTTTGGCATTCAGTTGGATCGCGCTTGGTACGATGAGCGCGGCGTTGGGCTATGTTGTGTTGGTTTCCGGAGAACGTCCTGACACCTTGCAGGTTGCCTCGCAGATGTCGCCGTTGAAAACGCGCACAGCCCTGTTGTTTCCGGTCTATCATGAAGAGGTGGAGCCAATTGCAGGTGTGATCGAAGCCATTGCAAAAGACTTGGCGCATCTGGGTGAAGCGGCAAATTTCGATGTGTTTGTGCTGTCTGATACGCGTGGCGCAGAAGACGGTGATATTGAGCGTCAGCGATATTCTCACGTTTGTACCGAATTGGCTGATGTGATGCCGGTTTACTACCGACGTCGCGACGAAAATTACGGGCGCAAGGCTGGAAATATCAAGGACTGGGTTGAAAACTACGGTGCGGCATACGAGCATTTCGTCATTCTTGATGCCGATAGCATCATGTCAGGAAAAACTCTGGTGCGCTTGGCGCAGACAATGGAAGAGACACCAACGGCAGGTCTTGTCCAAACTGTTCCGCGGTTGATCGGCGCGCGCACCGTGTTGCAGCGATTGCAGCAGTATGCGTCCAACATTTATGGCCCTGCCGTCGCTTCAGGATTGGCCTTCTGGCATCGCGACGAAGGCAACTATTGGGGCCATAACGCGATTATCCGAACGGACGCCTTTGCAAGTGCCGCCGGCTTGCCACCTTTGCCCGGACAAGCCCCGTTCGGAGGCCACATTCAAAGTCATGACTTTGTGGAAGCTGTGTTGTTGCAACGCGCGGGATGGGGCGTGCACATGGTCCCGACCATTGAGGGGTCTTACGAAGGCTTGCCGCCAAACCTACTCGATGTCGTCCAACGTGACCGCCGTTGGGCTCAGGGCAATCTCCAACACCTGTCGATCGTGTCGGCATCGGGTTTGACGACGATGGGGCGCGTGCACCTGGCGATGGGGGCACTGTCATTTATTGTTTCTGGAATATGGGCGGTGTCGTTGGTGGTCGGAATTTTGTTGGCCCTGCAGGGGCAGCAAATGATCCCAACTTATTTTGCAGATCAACAGACACTGTTTCCGATTTGGCCAATTTTGGATTCAACGGCGGCATTGCGATTGTTCTGTGCCACGGTTGTCATTGTATTGCTGCCAAAAGTGTTTGGTTTGGTGCTTGAAATTCAACGCACCTTGCGGGCAAAAGAACCGTTTGGTGTTTTGCGAGCCTTTGCCGGTGTTACGACAGAAACGTTTTTTTCTGTTCTGCTCGCGCCAATTCTTATGGTGACGCAGTCGGTGGCAATTGTTCAGGTGTGCCTTGGCAAAGATTCCGGATGGAAAGCCCAACACCGTCAAGATGGTCGCCTGACACTATCCGACGCTTTTGTCTACCACTGGCGTCACACCGTAATCGGCATTGTTGCAGGTCTTGTTTGTTGGCATGCGTCTGGCCAGCTTGTTTTGTGGATGTTGCCTGTGCTGGTTGGCCTTGTGTGTTCTGCACCACTCAGTTGGTTCATGGCGCGCCAGGGCGGATCATTCTTTCGTTCAGTGTTGTCAATTCCAGAACAGCGAACGCCGCCACAAATACTCAATCGAGCGCTCAGTTATGGCGCGCGGTGGACCACACGCTTTGAGATGTTGGCAGAAAAAGAGGCGAACGTTAACCGCGCGGCTGAGCAAACGGAATTGGAAAAGGCGGCTTAACGGCCAGCGAGATGATCAAAGTTGGCGCGAAAACGTGATTGAGTTGCAGCGCGTGGGTTTGGCTCATTTCTCGGTCTTTTCATCGTCATCTTTGGCTTTGTCGTTCCAAGACCCTGGCATTAAATTTCGCGCGCTGAGTTCTGGAAACAATTCAGCAAGAATGCTGCGAACGCGCTGGGGTTTGGTTTCGATGTGAGGCAGAGGTCGGCAGACTTCGAGCGTGGCAACACCAAGACGTGCCGTAAGTGCACCATTAAACGCGCCCTCACCAAGGCGTTTTGAAACGCGC
This sequence comes from Hyphomicrobiaceae bacterium, assembly GCA_050633705.1. GTDB lineage: Bacteria > Pseudomonadota > Alphaproteobacteria > Rhizobiales > Hyphomicrobiaceae > JAJFHI01. The sequence continues at coordinate 295,404 of JBOEGZ010000001.1, forward strand.
CGGGCGACGTCTTGGCCGAAGAATTGTCCCCATAGGTCATCGGTCAAGGCGATCATGCCGGTGGCCGCAATATGCCCGATGATCCACCAGAACAGTCGGATGCCGCCTAAGAAGCCAGGACGTCCACCATAGACCCCGGCGAGCCTACGGATCATGGCAAGGTTTTCAAACAGCACAAACAAAACAACAACGAATGCAACAGGAACAACTGCGGTGACAATGGCAACACGGCGCGCGGTGCGATAAATGACCGTTCGGGCCGCTTTGTCAGCACCATCCAGAAGTATGCGATCAGCCAGGCTCAGCAGTGCGCCTGGTGTTTGCATATGGCGCTCTTCTTCTCGAAATCGTTCGAGATCCCAGCGAAGTTTGGGTTGGTTTCGTGCCGTTGTTTTCAAGTGTCGAATAACGCCAGCTTCAAGATCCATATCACCATCGCGCAATGCTTGTTGGGCGTCACGGCGCACACGGGTCAATTTTGCAAGGCGACGAAAGCCGACCAGTTCGCGTCCTATGAGTACGGTTGCAGCAAGGCCGCCAAGACCGACAAGAGACCAGGCCAGCCAACCAACCCAGTTGTCCTGGGTCAATGTCACGGAAACGAAACGTGCAAACCAAACACTTGTCGCAAGGCCAAATAGAGCAAACAACGTCGCTGCTAACAAACCACCCCAACCAAGTTTTGGGCGCGTCATCACGGGAGGTGGATCTGTGTTTGCGTTTTCCAGTGGCGGAGCCTGCACGTCGTCGTCGCCCAAATTTTCGCTGTTTGCCGGTTCCGTGAAGACCGGTTCGGGGGCGTCTGGGTCGAAGGCGCGGGGCTTGCGGGTGCTGTCCGTCATTTCAAGCGGTCTCCGATCAAAAAGCCAATCGCTTTGTCCAGTCCGATGTGTGGCCAGGGTGGCAATGTCGTTTGACCGGTCTCATCAAGAGCTGACAAAAGCGGTGGCCGGAAGCGAACGAATTCGTAGTCGTCGCGACCGGTGTAGTCGGGGTCAAAAACATCAAGCGCATTTTCGGGAAGGTCGCCTGGGAAGATGATGGCTTCAGTCTCGCCGTCGTAGGATTTGCCTTGGATGGTCTCCCCCTTGGTTGGTACACCGCGAATGCAGTGGTAGAGTTCTCCATCCGTTTGCGTATTGACATCGCCAGTTGCGCGAACACTCGCCAGTGCTAAGGTTTTTGTCTGAGCTCCCGTTTGGTCAGCGTTGCGACTGACGCGGGAAATGATTTTGTCCAGGATGTTTTCGAGTTGGCCGTGTTCTTTGCTATGGACGTGATCAGCTTTTGTCGCTGCGAACAATATTTTGTCGATCCGTCGTCCTGTGAACAGCGACAGCCATGAATTGCTGCCTGGGCGAAACGCGCTTAACACGTTCTGAAGAGCCTCTTCGAGATCTGTTAACGCCTGTGCCCCGCGGTTCAAAGGGGTGAGGGCATCAACAAGCACAATTTGTCGGTCGAGGCGGCTGAATTGATCGGTGAAAAACGGTTTGACGATGTTTGTTTTGTAGGCTTCGAAGCGGCGCTCCAACAAGTCTTGCAAATTTGCATTCTGGACGTCGCCGGTCTTTTGCGTTGGCCAAGGAAAAAACGTCACTTGCGGAGAGCCTGCCAAATCGCCGGGCCACAAAAATCTCCCAGGCCCTAACACGGCCTGAGTGTTGGCCCCAGAGCGAACGTTTTGCAAGCAATCGGTGAAGATCTTGGCGCCGTCAATGGCTGTTTGCTCGGATGGCCGTGTGGCGACTGTTTCTGGCAACGATTCTAAGAATTTGAAAAAGTCTGTAGCCGAATTTTTATGACGCCGTTTTAGTGTTTGGATCGTCTGAGCCGACCATTGCGCAAAGCTTTGATCCATGAGCGCAAGGTCGAGCAACCATTCACCAGGATAGTCGACAATATCAACGTGAAGTCGCCGTTTGAGGCTGAAAAGACCCCAGGCTCCTGTGTCACTTTCCCATTCGAGTGTCACCCGCAATTGGCTAATATGCTTGGTGCTTTCTGGCCAGTCTCGGTCAGGCCCTGTCAGCGCCTGGCAGTGGTCTTCAAAGGCAAAGCGCACCACGTCGTCATCGGGCTGGGGTTCGAGGTAGGTTTGGAGGTTTGCGACGTTGGCGCCAACGGACACGGCAGGTGTGGCATTCGCCTTCGTCAGTGCGTTGACGAGGGCGGTGATCATAACTGTTTTTCCTGAGCGAGATAAGCCGGTGACGCCGAGGCGCAATGTGGAAGTTGTTACGCCGTCAAACAGCGACGTGGCCGAGAACATGAGGTCGCGGGATTTATTTGAGATTGAGCTTGGAATGCGCAAATGAGCGTACCTCGGCCGATGTGGTCTTATCGCATGTCGCAAACCTTTGGGCGAACTTCAAGGATTACAAGGACAAGCTGAGCATAAAAAAATGCCACGACCGCAAGGGGTGTGGCGAAACATTCTTGATTTATGAGCTTGAAACGCCAACCCCGACGCGTATTCAGTGGTTGGGCTTTGTTCAATAATATCGTCGATAAGGGGCTTCTTGCACCACGATGGGCTCAGAGCAACGAGAGACCTGAATGCTGCCGTCAGGTTTCGCCCTGTTTAAAGCCAATCAGCCAAAGAATACCACGAACACACCTGCACATACGACGGTTAGGCCCATCAGAAGAATCGTGCCGCTACGGAGGAAATCACCCATTTTTGAGATTCCGAAATTTCTGGTTGTTGTCACACAAACAAACTTTAGGTGGCGGCAAATGAACCAAACCTGAAGCCAGGTCAATGCCGCACTTTGTACTTAGATCTAAGCGATCTTTGCAAAAATAGATTGAATGGACGTAAAAAGGGTAAATGTCGCAGCAGTTTGTCGACCTTGTCGGGACAAAAGGAACGAAATGCCGCGCCCCAATGCGCCGCCGTCCGCCTTAGGCCTCGAGGATGGCCATTTTTGCCGCAGCCTCTCGCTGTCCTCCCGAGTGCCGGCCTCGGTGGTTAATTGTGTCGCAGCCCGGCGCGTCGATTTCAGTTATTTGGTCTCACCAGTGCGCCGACGCGACATAAAGGCGAGCTTTTCGAACAGATGAACATCCTGTTCGTTCTTCAAAAGGGCGCCATGCAAAGGTGGGATCAGCCTTCGCGGATCGTTTTCGCGCAACGTTTCGGCCGAGATGTCTTCATTGACCAGCAATTTAATCCAGTCGAGCAACTCAGAAGTCGAAGGTTTTTTCTTAAGCCCCGCGACGTCGCGCATATCATAAAACATGCGCAAGGCTTCATTAACCAGCTGGCCTTTTAAGCCTGGAAAATGGACTTCGACGATCTCTTGCATTGTTTCTGCGTCTGGAAACTTAATGAAGTGGAAAAAACACCGGCGCAAAAATGCGTCAGGCAGTTCCTTCTCATTGTTGGATGTGATGATCACGATTGGGCGGTTGCTAGCTGTTATCGTCTCGCCCGTCTCGTAAACAAAAAACTGCATGCGGTCGAGTTCCTGCAGCAAATCGTTGGGAAACTCGATGTCAGCTTTATCGATTTCGTCGATCAACAAAACTGGCCTTTGCTCCATTGTAAAGGCGTCCCATAGTTTTCCACGTTTGATGTAGTTTGCAATATCTGCAACGGCGGGATCGCCAAGTTGGCTGTCTCTTAATCGCGAAACGGCATCGTATTCGTAAAGACCTTGCTGGGCTTTGGTGGTTGACTTGATGTGCCATTCCAGCAGCGGGGCGCCCAATGCTTTCGCAATCTCGATTGCAAGAACCGTCTTACCCGTACCAGGCTCACCCTTGACCAGAAGCGGGCGCTCCAAAGTGATGGCTGCATTGACAGCGATCTTCAGGTCTTCGGTAATCACGTAGTTTTCGGTGCCTTCAAACTTCATAGAGTGGGCTCGCTGCAATTTGAGAAATTGAAATTGCCGGGAACCTAAAGTGTTTCAGGAGAGGTGTCACTGATAAGTGTGTCCACACCATGCGATCATCTGTTTCGATGGCATTACCGTTTCGATGGGCCGAGAATGCCAGGGCAGCCGGTTTGCACCCTGAACACCTGCAAGGTGGGCAACGGCGACGACAAACACAAACACCACGCTCGGGGGAACATCGAGCGTGGTGTTATGGCGCCTCGAGAGTTGGCGCCAGCGCGGTTGAGCACCTTTAGGCTAAGTTGTCCCGCCTCGGATCGTGGGAGTGTTAGCCCAACGCATGGAGTTTGTGGGATAGCATTGGGCACATAAGACCAGATCATCAGCCGTAAAGTTGTTTCTCAGCCCCGCTGAGAGAGTTCGTGGGATTGGTCAGGCGTTGGCAGAGTCCTTTTCATTCAGCATCCAAATTAAGTGAGGCGAGTTGCACGGTTCCGGCGAAAAAGTCGTCTGTCCCATGCAACTCAAAGCCTCATGCCAACTTCGGTTTGTCGATAGAGGTGCCATTGGCTCGTTTTTGTGATGGCGACCAATGTGCAACCCTGCCTGGTTCAAGCGACGGCGTGTTCGTGAGCAACCGGCACTTGCGTCCGGCACGAGCGGACCACCAGTTGAAGCTCAGAAATGGGCAACGTCGTTTCAGATCTTGAATCCTTCGAGCAGTTTTCACGACAATCGAATGCAAGCCCTTTTAAGGTGCATTAAAATAATTAATACACGCTTAAGTTGCATGTTGCGATGAAATATGAAAAATGTCGTTCAGTATCTGATGTTTACAAGCCGTCACACCTGGCAATAAGGCTTTGAGTTTTTAGAAAAAAGTAATTCTTCACCTCACTATGACAATGATCCAAACCTTGATTTGTAATCTGCCTTGAACCCGAGCCAGCAGTCGCCTAAACACGGGGCTAATTTCGATTGCAGACCAAAGGTAGATCGGGAATCGGGCTATTCTCATCGCGTTCATTAATCGTCGGAGATAGACGACATGGCGAAGCAGGCGACAAAGAAAAAGACACCGGCAAAGTCAAAGCCAACGAAGGCTGCAAGCAGAAAACCTGCTGCCAAAAAGACGACAGCGTCTAAAAAGAGGCCGGCTGGCAAAACTCCTGCGACCAAGCCAAAGACGGGTGTGAAGAAAAAAACTGCTAAAATGCCGCCCAAAACCAAATCTCCTGCGGCAAAAAAAACCACTGCAAAAAAGTCAGCCGTTCGCAAGTTGGACACGAATGTGTCTGAGAAGAGTTCGATCAAGAAAACTACAAAGCCAAATGCACAGTCTCAGGCGGTAAAAGAAAAGAAACCGATGTCTAAAGCGAAACCTGCTGCAGTTAAACCAACGCGTAAGCGCGCCAGCCGTGCCCGCTCTAAACCTGTCGTTCTTCCAGCTGGCTATCAGCCAAGCGATTCCGATGAATTTATGAACGATCTACAACGCGAATATTTCCGTCGAAAACTCGTTGACTGGAAAGAAGAGATCATCCGCCAGACGAAAGAAACTCTGGAAGAGCTCAACCAGGGTTCGCAACAACACGCTGACTTGGCGGATCGAGCGACTTCTGAAACCGATCGCGCCCTAGAATTGCGTGCACGCGATCGTCAACGCAAGCTGGTCAACAAGATCAATGCAGCGCTGTCTCGCATTGACGATGGCAGTTACGGTTATTGCGAAGAAACAGGCGAACCAATTGGCCTTAAGCGGTTGGATGCGCGGCCAATCGCAACTTTGTCTCTTGAGGCGCAAGAACGTCACGAGCGCCGCGAACGAGTTTATCGCGAGGAATAACACCGCTGTTGGCGGCCTGCTCAGGGCAGGGCATACAATGTTGGTGTTGTTTATGTTGACGAAGTCGGAACCGGCTTGGGGCACCGTTTAAGCTGCTCGGTTACGGCGTTGCTGTTGGGCCTTCGTTCCGCTGGCCTTTGGCTGCCCCCAGCCTTCACTCCCCACTGTCTTTCGTGGCCCTGTCTTTGCGGCGATCACACGTCTTTCTCAATCATTGCAGTGGTTGACGGTCACCTCCTCACGAAATGGCCTGGGGTCATGGCTTGCAAAAATTCGTGCCAAACCGGGACCGATCTTAACTGGGTGTCAAGAATTTATCGTCAGGATACATCTGAATGAAGCGTTAGCGCATTAGGAGTATCTCGTGATGTTGGTTAAGTCCCAGTCGCAAAAACCAGGCTTTCGTCTTGGCTTCGACGTCTCTGCAGTTGCGTCGGTTTTGCTCGTGACAACGCTGGTCGGTCCATCATTGCTGTCTTCTTCAAGCAAGTCGGCATTGGCTGACCAAATGTCGAAAACGCTCTCTGCTTCGAATAACGTGACGACAGAAATTTATTCGACACTTACGACTGTGACGGAGACTGGTTTGCAAAAGCAAAACATTGGTCTTGTCTCGCACAATACCCAAGATTTCGACCTTCAAACAATTGAAATGTCGGCGTTTGCCGATATCGAATAGAGGCGCTTTCAATACTTGTCCCGGCAAGTAGTTAACTGCGCTGGGGAGGTCTGCCACCTGTTTGTCGCTTACATCGATCAGATAGATGTGTCGGTGTTATTCATCATCAGGCTCATGCGGAGCGTTATGTGGTGGCGCGTAACCTGTTGGTGGTTTGGGTGTCGGAGCAGATTCATTTTTAGCCGCTGGGGCACCTGTCGTGTCGGCGTTGGTCTGTTTTGCCCGATTGGCAATGGCTTGGGCCAACATTTGTTTGACGCCGTCTAAATCGCGCAAGTGAATATCTTGCTGGGGATAGGGAATTTCAATACCAGCCTCGCGGAACGCTATCACGATTTGCGTTCTCAGTTCGGTTTTGGCTGAAAGACCATTGTTGATGTCTGAAACATAGACCCGCATTGTAAAGTCCAAGGAACTGGCACCAAGTTCATCGAATGAAACGCTTGGAGCCGGATATGGCATAATGAGGTCACAGTCATTGGCAATTTTCTCAAGAATTTGGCGCACGAGCACAGGATCTGAATCGTAAGCAACCCCAACAGGGATGAGCAGTCGGCCCATTGCGTTTTGATGGGTCAAGTTCGTAACAGAGCCAGTAATCAGCTCGGCGTTTGGAACAATCACGCTGGCCCGATCGAAAGTCTCGATTTCAGTTGAACGAACAGAGATACGGCGTACATGCCCACGTTGTCCGCCGCTAACTTCGATCATGTCTCCCACTTTAATTGGACGTTCGACGAGTAGGATGAGCCCTGAGACAAAATTGTTTACGATCGATTGTAGGCCAAAGCCGATGCCGACCGATAAGGCGCCAGCGACAATCGCAAGGTTGGTGATATCAAGTCCACCATAGGAAATGGCAACCAAGCTGGCGATGGCAAAACCAAGATAGCCAACACCTGTGCGCACAGAATTTGTCAGACCGCGGTCGGCGCCGTTGTTCGCCGACATGCGTTTGGCCAACCAACGTTGCAACAAACGCGTTAAAAACATGACCCCGGCAAACAGCGCGATCGCGATCGCTATTTGTGAAAGAGAAATTCGTACCCCACCGACCTCGAAGCCAAACAACAAGCTGCGACCGTGGTTTTGGATTTCGCCGATGGAAAAGCCCAGTGAGACCGCCACCATCGGGATCGCCACCAGTGCCAACACGACATTCATAAGTGTCGATAGGGCGTAACTGAGCTGCGGGTGATAATCTGATTTGATGCCAAGGGCACGCGCAACGAAACGGACAGGAACAGAAGCGTCTTCATCGTCTTCGCCTTGTGAAATGGCTCTGATGGCAAGATACAAGAGGGCGATGAGAACGATCGTCGTTCCAGTGAGTACCATTTGTCCGGCGACAAAACGACCAAGCGCGATGTAGCCCAACAGCGAGGCAACGACGACGACGATAGCCACAATGATAAGAGGGATCTTGAGGATGCGCGGATAGGCGAGCGATACGGTGTCTTCGCCTGTCTGGCTGGCCGGTGTAAAACGCGTGCGAACGATCGCGAACAGGAGCGCGCTAAAGCCAAGGCTTGCGACGAAAGCTTCGGCAATGCTGACAGGTAACGGCAAGAACAGCATGCGAATGCCTTCTCGCAAGACCATGTCGATAGCATATAGTCCGGCAATACCCTTTATCACCCAAGCCGTCCGTCTTGCCGCCGGTGTCGAGATGTCAATCAGCCGCCAGGCTTGTCGGTTTGGCTGCAGGTAGGCATTGGCCAGAGCGGCTGCGACGGCGTAGATAAGAACGCCAAGATAGACCTGCTTGACGAATGGCGCGCTGCGTTCGTCGAAAAGCCCCATCATGTGAAAGACGAAATAAAGGACGCTGGCGGTTGAAACTGCCGGCAAAGCCATTGCAGCAGTTGCCCAGCCAGCCGTTGCGGCTCGCGTTAAAAACGAATGCGAAACGTCAGGGTCGACAGGGAGTTTCGATATCAAAGTTGCACGTATGATATTGCGCAAAGCAAAGAAAATCACGATGGCGAATGCCAGTAGCGTAAAAATCCAGCCCAATGAACCGTTGTGAGTTTGCCACCAAGAACTGACAATGAATTGGATTTGATCAAAGGCGCGTGGCAGGGCTAAAAACACGTCTTTCCAAGTGCTGGGCAGCAACGGCGAGGATGTGCGCTGAAACAGATTCTTTGTGAATATGTTTTGGCGATGGGTCTGGACCTGTCCTCTCAGTTGCGTGGCACGCGCACGACCAAGCTCGGCTTGTTTGATCGCGCTTGTCAGCGACGAATTCAGTGAATTTAGGTGTTCGCGCTCAAGTGCAATTTCCGGCGCGTCCTCCGGGATGTCCTTGCCATCCGGCGCCGGACCTAACTTTGCGATCTGCTCTTTGATATCTAGCAAAGTCGGCTGCAATTCTTTGACAGCCGTTTCAGCCTTGAAAATAGCGTCGTCAATTTGTGGCCGCAGGGCGACCAAAGCGTCATCGCGAAATTTGAGCCGATCAACTTTCTCAATCAGCTCTTCGATTTCGCTGGTCAGTTTTGCAACAGGATCAATTTGTTTTTGAAGGCTGTCAGGCAATTTGGGTTTGAGAAGTTTGTCATTTGCCTGTGTTTGAGATTGGTTGTCGCTTGCAAGTGGTTGCGGCTCCAGGACTTCAGTGCGCGCGCCTGCGGGTGCTTGTTTGACGATGTCAGAGGATTGCGGCTCTTGCTTTACTGGTTCAGAGCCGGTCTGTGTCGCAGGTGGTGGATTGGTGCCGCTTTGGTCACTCTGCTGGGCAAACACGCGGCCTGGCGAGAGTTTTGAGGGTGGATCTCGATTTTCAATTGAGCTTGTATCTTGGCCGGACAGATTGGTGAGGGAGGGCCAATCCTTGGCAAACTCGAAGCGTGTTTGTGCGCCAACGTTTGAGCTTAGTGCTGCGACAAAACACAACGCCAATGCAAGCAGATGATTGATATTTCGTGACCTCAATACCATGCGATATGTTCATTTCCGTAAGGATGTCTGACATCAGGTCAGCAACAGCGAGTAAGAAAAACGAGTAGGGTCTGTTTGTGTTCACGATCCAATTTAAACGCGACAATCTTCGCATATGATATGTGACAATTCCGGCCGTAGACCGGCTATACCCACTAAAATTATAAGAACAAATTGGCGATAGGCAGCGACAGCCAGGCTTTGATCAACTCTCTGAAGGGGTGACTTGTCCCAAAGTGCGCGCTTGGCGGGAGAATACAGCCTTAGGAGGTTCACTCACACCATTTGCTTTGGTTTTTTTCTCACCAATACCTGTTTCTATGACCACATCAACGGGCCCGCCCGTCATGATAAGGTGTTCAACGTCGTCACGCCGGATCATGACAAGACGGCGACGGCCATCAACGTTTGCTTGGGCGACAACCTCCAGTCGGCGTTCGGTTTTTCCACCGAAAAATGGCGCAGTTGCTGCTTCCCCATTGAGTAGCGGGAGACCAAACTTCCAAGCGGCATATCCCAAAGCCACCAAAACAATCAAAAGCATTGAGTAAAACAAATTTGTCCCCATTCATTGTGATCGCCGTCACGGAGCGTGAATTTTCGGACGTGCACATACATGCAGTAAATGACCGGACTTGCCCAATGTGATCATGGGCCCGATTTGGCACGCAATTTAAGTGAAAAATTCAGAAAATCAGAGGGTTTCCCCCGAAAATTGTGTTGATGACGCAAGGGACCTTCAAACGAGGTGTGGATATTCATCCGATCTTAACCGCGATCGTTAAAGAGTAAGGCATCGACAGCGCACCTGCTGGGCTGTCGTGTGGCCCTCGGGTTCTATGCCAGGCCACATTGCCCCGTGATGCGTCAATGCGTTTAAAAGTTGAGTACCAAATGCCCCTATTGGCTGCCTTTACCGCCGTTCTTGCCCCCCAGAATCAGATAGCGTCCAACGCCATGACTGAGCACGATGATTTTGTCGCGCCATCAGACGAGAGCGCTCGGCTGACAGGCTTACAAGAACGCCGTGGCATGATTGCGGTTGTTTCCGTAATGATGGCCGCAGTGGCAGTCATGCTGACTGTGGTTTCACAAGGTTTTGCCAATCAGATTTCGCTGATGGTTCTCGCATTGTTAGCGGTGCTTGGAATCTTCTTTGTCTTTGCACTGTTGGCGGGACATATACATATCGGCGAGCGTATGCCGGCTGCCCGATTTGCTTCGACGATTTCCGAGCATCTTGACGATGCCACCTTGGTCACCGGACGTAACGGTCAAATCATGTGGTCGAACGCGGCCTTTCGCGACTTGGTTCGGTCACGACCAGCGCCTAAAGCGGGTGGTGCGCGCTCAAAGAGCAGTATTTCTCTCAAAACTATTCTGGGCCATACGCCGGAAGCCGTTGAAGCCATGTATCGACTGTCGCGGGCGGCAGATGACGGAGCGTTTCATTGTGAGGAAATACGAGGCGCGGAATTTGTTCCAGAGTTTAATCGGGGCCTGAGGGGGAGCGGCGCCTCCCAACCATACCGATACGTTTATCGCGTCACCGTTCGCCCTTACGTTGACGGGGCACAAACAGCCGCAAAAACTGTAGAATACGGCACATTGGCGCAATGGACGATTGTCGATATTTCAGAACAACGTGCGCGCGAGCAAAATGCCATTGCTAATCTGACGTCTGAATTGCAGATGTATAATAGCCTTCCGATTGGTTCGTTGGCGATCAGGCGTGATGGCACGGTTGGCCACATCAATGCGACATTGAACACTTGGCTTGGGCACAAAAGCACACCTGTAACTGTCGCAAAGCCTCAAGAGTTGTCAGATGTCATTACGCCAGAAGCCGCTGAGGTTTTGCTGCGCACGCTGGCTCAAGCCGAGGACCGACGCAACAAGGAGCCAGCCAAAAGCGATGAAACGATTGTCACAGAATTAGATTTGGTCGACGCCAAAGGGCGGGTTATGCCTGTTCGCGTCACTGGGAAATGGGACCAGGAAACATCGAACTACCTTTTGGCATTGGCAAAGCTCACTGGTGCTTCACAAGGTTTGGCCGACGGGACAAACACTGATGCTTCAGTCCAGCGCTTCTTCCAATCTGCACCATTTGGGATCGCAACCATCGATATCAATGATGGTGTTATCAACTCCAATACGGCGTTCACCCGTCTCATTCTTGATGATGTTGAGGCAGGCGAACGGGATGGGTCCATTGTTGAATTACTGACCCGACACGTAGATCCAGATGTGCATGACGCCGTTAAAGCTGGATTGCAGCAGGTGAAGTCTGGATTTGGCAACGTGGCACCAATCGAAATTACCGTTGGGGAAGATCGTGCGCACACGCGCCGTGTCTACATGCAACCTTTGACGGCGCCACAAGGTTCGCCGGAAGCTGCAGTCCTCTACGTTGTTGATGTTACCGAGCATAAAGCTTTGGAAGAACAGTTTGCCCAAAGTCATAAGATGGAAGCTGTTGGTAAGTTAGCTGGCGGTATCGCTCATGACTTCAATAATGTTTTGACGGCCATCATCGGGTTTTCAGATTTGTTGCTGCAAACGCACCGTCCGACAGACCCGGCTCATAAAGACATTATGAACATCAAGCAAAGTGCCGATCGCGCGGCGGGACTTGTTGGAAAGTTGCTCGCGTTTTCTCGTCGCCAGACGTTCCAAACCGAAGTCATGCATCTTGGTGATAATATTGCCGACTGGGCGCAGTTCTTAAAGCGTTCGATAGGTGAGAAGATTGATCTTACGATTAAGTCGGACCGGGATTTGTGGTTGGTCAAAAGTGATAAAACACAAATCGAACAGGTGATCACAAACCTGTGCGTCAATGCACGTGATGCAATGCAAGATGGTGGCAAGCTGACGATCAACACGCGAAACGTGCCAGAACGCGTGGCGCAGAAACTGTCTGACAAGGGTTTGCCAATTGGTGAGTATGTTTTGATTGAAGTGGCCGATACCGGTGTTGGTATTAGCGATGAATTACAGTCGAAAATTTTCGAACCATTCTTTACGACCAAAGATGTTGGCGAAGGGACGGGGCTGGGCCTGTCGACCGTTTACGGCATTGTTCGTCAAGCCGGTGGGTTCCTCATTCTAGATTCCGAACTTGGTCGTGGCACAACATTTCGTATCTACATGCCACGCTATGATGACATCGATTACGACCATGCCTTAGAAACTGAAAAGAAGAAAAAGAAAAAAGAACGTCCACGTGATCTCACCGGGACGGGCCGTGTGTTGTTGGTTGAAGACGAAGACATCGTGCGCCAGTTTGCGGTTCGCGCATTGAAACGTCAGGGTTACGAAGTTCTTGAAGCTGGTTCCGGTGTCGAAGCCCTTGAGGTTATGAGACAGCAGGATGGCAAGGTCGATATCGTTGTTTCGGATGTTGTTATGCCGGAGATGGATGGTCCGACGTTGTTGAAAGAGCTGCGCAAGAAAAATCCGGATTTGAAGATTATCTTTGTATCTGGTTATCCCAATGAGGCCTTCCAGGAGGCCTTGGGTCAGGAAAAATTTGGCTTCTTGCCGAAACCATTTTCACTTCCGGCACTGGCCGCCAAAGTCAAAGAAGAATTGGCAGCTTAAGAGTGTTTAGGACCGGTCGCCAATTCGAGCGATAAGTCCAGCGCCTTGCATGATGCCTTGGCTGTACGGCAGATACATTGACATATGCCCAATTGTAAAAAGATTCAGAATTTCAGAATTGATTATCCGGAATCACATGCTTTCAAGAGTTTATTAAAGGTAAGGCTTTGCGGCACACGATATGCTATGACCTTCTCAATTGTTTGATCGTGTCGGATTGATTGATCAGGAGAAGGCCATGTGGTCGTTGGACGGATTTTATCTCAGTGCATTGGGCGTGTTGGCGACGATTTTCGTTTTTATCATCGCGGCGGCGGTGTTGGCATTGTTGATCATGTTCGTCATCGATGCCATGCAGACCAAAGATGCCGTTCGCCACAACTATCCTGTGTTGGGACGTTTTCGGTATTTGTTCTCGACGCTGGGCGAATTCTTTCGACAATACTTTTTTGCAATGGACCGCGAAGAAATGCCCTTCAACCGCGCTGAGCGAGATTGGGTCTATAAATCGTCTGCTGGGAAAGACAACACAATTGCCTTCGGTTCGACGCAGAATCTTGGACCGGTTGGCACCGCGATTTTTGTCAATTGTGCCTATCCGAAACTTGAATCAGACGCCCACAAACCGCCGCCCATACAGATTGGTCCGTACTGCAAAAAGCCATATGAAACCGATAGTATCATTCATATTTCTGGCATGAGTTATGGAGCTATTTCCAAGCCCGCAGTTCGCGCCTTATCAAGGGGTGCAAAAGCTGCAAACTGTTGGATGAACACGGGCGAGGGAGGGCTTTCGCCTTATCATTTGGAAGGCGGATGCGATATCGTATTCCAAATTGGAACCGCCAAGTACGGTGTGCGCGATCAGGCAGGTCAGCTTTCGGACAGCAAACTGCGAGAGATTGCCGCTCATGACAACGTGCGCATGTTTGAAATAAAAATGAGCCAAGGTGCCAAGCCTGGCAAAGGCGGTATACTTCCTGGTGCAAAGGTGAACGCGGAAATTGCCAACATTCGCGGTATTCCAATGAACCAGGATTCGATCTCACCCAATCGCCACCCCGAAATTGATAACAACGTACAACTGCTCGACTATATTGCGCGGATTCGTGAAGTGACCGGCAAGCCGACCGGTTTTAAATGTGTGCTCGGTGCGTACGGCTGGTTAGACAACTTGTGTTTAGAGATTAAACGGCGTGGTATAGAATCTGCGCCCGACTTTATTACACTGGACAGTGGCGATGGTGGGACCGGGGCTGCGCCAATGCCATTGATGGACAATGTCGGTTTGCCAATTAAGCATTCGTTGCCGATGGTCGTTGATATTCTTTTGCGTCACGGCTTGCGTGGCCGCATAAAAATTATCGCGTCTGGCAAACTCATCACACCAGCCGAGGTTGCGTGGGCTTATTGTGCTGGTGCCGATTTTGTTGCCTCCGCGCGCGGCTTTATGTTTGCACTCGGCTGCATTCAGGCTTTGAAGTGCAACAAAAATACCTGCCCAACCGGGATCACGACGCACAACAAGCGCCTGCAACGCGGCTTAGATCCAACCGACAAGGCTGAGCGGGTGAAGCAATTCGTCAAAAAAATTCACCATGGTGTCGGTTTGATTGCCCATTCGTGTGGGGTCAGTAATCCGCGAGAACTGCGCCGCTATCACGTGCGCCTGGTTCAAGCCAATGGCAGCTCTGAACCCATGGATGTCGTCTATCCCTACCCGGACAGTATTGGCGACACAACGGCCGTTGCAAGCCACGCCGTTCCATCATAATTGCCTGATGCTAGCTCCAAATCCGGCGCGTTAGCTCATCTGCCCGTCTCGAAACTTAAGTCTCGATGGGACTTGACGGGTTGCCGCCGCTGGAGGTCACGCTTATTGATGGTTGCCACATTGTGCTGGTCCAATATGGACCTGTGCCACGTAACGACTGACATAAGTTTTATCAAGGAAGACCATAGATGCTGCTGACACGTGCTCGCCACTGGAGTGTTTTGACTTTTGCAACTTTTACTTTGCTGGTGCTCATTGCCGGTCCATTGAGCCCCAAAGCACTTGCGGGCGAAGAGGGCGTGTGTGTTGAAGTGTCGATGGATACTGCCGACCTACATTTGTCGTATCGCAAAGAACTTGAGGTGCGCATTGATCGCAGCTTAGTGGCCGCCGGTATCGACTATCTTGGTATAAAAAGTAAAGACAAAGCGATTGAGGTTTTGGTCTCCGATACCCGTGATGGCGATCGGGCTGTAGCAGCCGTTCAACAGATCAACGCCCCGCTGGAGATTTATGGCAGCAAAGAATTTGACCTCGTCAACAACGGTGATGGCCGTCTCATTATTACGCCGACGGCTGCAGCATTTACGGAGGCTGAAGATGCTGCGATGGCGGCATTGTCCTCGCGCATGAGATTACTTGCCAATCGGATTACAAATGACAAATCGAAATATACACCACAAGGGCGTGAGAGTTTTCTATTGTTGGCGCCTGGAATAAAAGATTTGGCGGAATTTCAGCGCCGCGTCGTGTTCACGCCCGGTGTTAATTTGAGTTTCCGTTTATGGAAAAAACCTAAGGACGGCGAAAGTGAAGTTGCTCACGAGCCCGGTACAATGGAGCCTGTCCGCCAAGGTTTTACCAATCGTCGTTTGGTGTTGATTCCAAAGAAAGCATTTGCCGACGGTCGTGAAATCGTTTCTGCTGTTGCAGATCAGGTTGATGGAAAGTCAGGACTTAAGTTGCAATTTTCAGGACGTGGGCAAAAAAAAATCAGTAAAGTTACCCAGAACAACAAAGGCGCGACAATAGTCATTGTACTGGACAAACTTATTTTTGGCGAATATGAGATCGATGGTCTCGTCAACAGCGCCGAACTCTTTGTTCCGATCAAGGGAACGGATCTTGAGCTGTCTTGGTTAGCCGATAAAATACAAGCTGGTGGTTATCAACCGGAATACAAAATAGAACAAAGTGCGAAGTGTAAATTGTAATTGCCCAAGATTACCTATTTCGCACAGGGCTTCTGTGCGGTAAAAGTTGGCTGAATATTAGTAAAATTCGATGTTAAGGGAGCGATGAAATGTCAATGAAATCTGATGGCCAGGTAAATGTTTCTCGGCGTGGTCTTCTTGCCGGCACGGCTGCGGCAGGCTTAGCTGCGACGACGGGCGGTGTTCTTCTGCCGACGACGAGCCAAGCCAAAGCCCCGTTTGTGAAAACTCAGGCACCATACTTTTATCGTTTCAACATCGGTGCTTTCGAAGCAACGATTGTCTCCGATGGTCCACTGCCATTGGGAGATCCAGGAAAAACCTTCATTCCGACCCAAGATGATAACATTCCGCAATTGCTCGAAAATCACTTTTTGCCAAAAGACAATGTTGTACTTGAGCAAAATATTTTGGTTTTAAACACGGGCAGTAAGTTGGTCCTGTTTGACACCGGCATGGGTGACTACGATATGTTCGGGCCGACCACAGGCAAGCTTGGCAATAGTCTCAAATCGGCAGGTATCGACCCAGCTGCAATTGATGCTGTTGTTATTTCTCATGCCCATCCAGACCATCTTTGGGGTTTGATGAAACAGGATGGTACTGTGAACTTCCCCAATGCGCAGGTTTATATCAGCCAAACAGATCATGACTTCTGGACTGGAGACGCTCAACTTAATGGAGAAGGCTTCATTAAGCTCAATGCCGAGACAACCGTTAAGCAGTTAGCGCCGTATAAAGATAAGCTTGTGTTTGTCAAAGACGGTGAAGAGTTCCTGCCAGGCATACAAGCCATTGCTACGCCGGGACATAGCCCTGGTCACACATCGTTTATGATCACGTCTGAAGGAAAAAGCTTCTGCAACTTAGCAGACGTCTCTCACCATTATGTATTGTTGTTTGAAACGCCGTGGGTTGAGTTTGCCTATGATATCGACGCAAAACAGGCCGCTGCATCACGCATGAAGACGTTGGACATGTTGGCATCGGAAAAAATTCCGTTCGTATCCTTCCACTTCCCATGGCCGGGAATTGGATACGCAGGTCGCCATGGCAAAGGCTACCACTACCATCCAAAAGCAATGAATTTAGCTCTTTAGAACACTCGTTGATCAAAATCATAAGCCCCTGCCTGGAAATCTAGGCGGGGGCTTTTTTGCGTGGGGTGCATTTTTTCTGACTTGATGCGTTCGAAAAAGTTGAATTCAACTGAAAACTTGCCGATGGATTAACCGCTTCGGCAGAGGTGGATGCGACCTCAAATGCCAAAGGCTCCGTGACAGGGGCTTAATCGTTTAAGCGCACATCCACTTTCACAGTTGTTGCCCCACCTGATGTGGCCCCAGACGCATCAGCGACGACAATATCAAAGCTGGCGGTAGGTGCCTGTGTTCCATCGTGGGCGAACAAGACCTTGCCATTTTGAAGATCAGCTTGGCTGAAGCGGGTTACAGGCGTCTTGGGTGATGTGTTTAAGGCGACAAAACCGTGCGTGGGTTTGGTCACCGTAAACACGAGATCTTTGGCCTCATCATCGGGGTCAATTGCTGTGATGTCAGCGGTCGTCACAGCAGCGGCTGCACCTTTTTTGACGCTGATTTGGAAGTCGCCGGCAAGTTCTGGTGGAACGTTGCGAACGTTGGCGCTCAACACCGCACCGTCTTCGACCGAAATTCGGCCATAGCGAATATTTCCAGAAGCTTGTCCACTGGAGCGGAGTTGAAATAATTCTTTGATTGCAAAATCGCCTTGGACTTCGCCTAAAACTTCGGCGGTGTTGGCATTTACGCGCCCATAAATACGCCCACCAGGTTGGACGATGACGTGATCGGCGTTGACGGTTCCATTGACGTATCCCGCGACTTCAAAAACTGAACAATTGCGGACTTCACCCTCGAAAACGGTATCAGCACTTATTAGGGCCTGGCTGTTCTTATCTTGCACGCAGTACACTCCCACCAATGCCAAACATCAAACGGCTTTGCTTATTGGAACCAATTACCGCGAAAAATGGGGCGGCAACAAGAAACCTGTCTTGGAAAACGGGGTTCCGGTCGATTGTGTGTGGTGATAATCGCAAAGATGATTAACAGGCTCAGCTGACACCAGACGGGCTGGGTGCTTCATGCCTTGTGTCGTTGGCGAGAAATAGAAAACGCCAGCCCACCTGAAAGGTAAGCTGGCGTATGATTTTTGGCATTTGCATGCTGCGCGTCGTATCGCCCGAGTTCAGAGCAGCTTGGCAATTCTTGCGACCCGGTGAATCGCGCCCAGCAACGAAACTTAGTTGTCCAAGAAGCTGCGAAGCTTGCGTGAACGGCTTGGATGCTTGAGCTTGCGCAGCGCCTTGGCCTCAATTTGGCGAATACGTTCACGTGTCACTGAGAATTGTTGGCCGACTTCTTCAAGCGTGTGATCGGTGTTCATGCCAATTCCGAACCGCATTCGCAACACGCGTTCTTCGCGTGGTGTTAGTGATGCCAGGACACGTGTTGTTGTTTCGCGCAAGTTCGACTGAATGGCCGCATCGATCGGCAAGACTGCGTTGCGGTCTTCGATGAAATCGCCAAGGTGGGAATCTTCTTCGTCGCCAATCGGCGTTTCAAGGCTGATGGGCTCTTTTGCGATTTTTAGAACTTTACGGACTTTCTCTAGCGGCATCGCTAGCTTTTCCGAAAGTTCTTCCGGTGTTGGTTCGCGCCCGATTTCGTGCAGCATCTGGCGTGATGTGCGCACAATTTTATTGATCGTTTCGATCATGTGGACCGGAATACGGATGGTCCGGGCCTGGTCGGCAATCGAGCGTGTGATGGCCTGGCGGATCCACCAGGTCGCGTAAGTCGAGAATTTATAACCGCGGCGATATTCGAATTTGTCGACCGCTTTCATCAAACCGATGTTACCTTCCTGGATAAGGTCGAGGAACTGTAGGCCACGGTTGGTATATTTCTTTGCGATCGAGATCACCAGGCGAAGGTTGGCTTCGACCATTTCCTTCTTCGCTTGACGTGCTTCGCGTTCGCCTTTTTGCACGGCTCGGACAATGCGACGAAATTCTGGAATTTCAAGCCCTGTGGCCGATGCCAGTTCGTGAATGTCGTCGCGCAACTTGCCAATTTTTTGGTTCTCGGAGGAGACGAATTTTTTCCATGCCTTGCCGCTTTCGGCCATGCGGTCGAGCCAGGTCTGATCGAGTTCGTTGCCATAATATTCTGACAAGAACGCCTGGCGAGAAACACCATAGCTATCGGCCAACCGCATCAAGCGGCCTTCCATGCCGATCAAGCCTTTGTTGATGCCGTAGAGCTGTTCAACGAGGCTTTCGATACGATTGTTGTTGAGTGATAAGCTCTTTACGTCTTTGACGATTTCGTCGCGCAACTTGTCGTAAGCTTTTTGCTGCTGGCTGGTGCCTTCTTCGCCTGCAAGCTGTTGTTCGATTTTCTTATCTTGCTGTTTGCGCAATTTTTTGTATGTCGACGCGATGTTGTCGAATGTCTCTAGAACTTTGGGTTTGAGTTCTGCTTCCATCGCGGCCAGTGACAACGAGTTTTCAAACTCATCGTCATCATCGTCGTCGGTGGATTCTCCGTCTTTATTTTCACCCTCGCCATTTGTGTCAATGCCTTCCGGGTTGGCTTTGGCAGCTTCGGCTGCAGCCTTTGCTTTGTTGGCTGGATGGTTCGGGCTGTTTGGATTGTTGGGGTTTTGGTCGGCCTGATTGGTTTTGGCGTCTGGCCCGTCGTAGGTTGCTTCCAAATCGATGATGTCGCGAAGAAGAATCGTTCCATCGTTAAGTTCGTCGCGCCAAATAATAATCGCTTGGAATGTTAGCGGGCTTTCGCACAAGCCCGCGATCATTGCTTCACGACCAGCTTCAATGCGTTTGGCAATAGCGATCTCGCCTTCGCGTGACAAAAGCTCGACCGAACCCATTTCACGAAGGTACATCCGAACAGGATCGTCAGTGCGTTCGGAAGGTTCAGACTTGGTCGACGTTTTTGCAACGGCGCCAGATTTTTGGGTCGTCAGAGCGCGACCCGTTGCACCATCACCACCTTCAGCTTCGCCGTCTTCGTCTTCTTCGTTTTCGACAACATTGATGCCCATATCAGACAACATCGCCATCGTGTCTTCGATTTGTTCCGATGAAACTTCTTCAGAGGGCAACACGGCATTCAACTCGTCGTAGGTAACGTAACCACGAGCTTTTGCACCTTTTAGAAATTTCTTGACCGCGGTATCCGACAGATCGAGTAGGGGTGCATCGCGATCAGAACCATCATTTGCCTGGGTTTCTTGTTTTGTCGCTGCCATTGTGTGCCAATGTCCTGATGATTAATTTCGGCGCCAAATTCGTCGCCGGAAACTTTTAAGTTAATAGGGGGCTTTACGTTGTCGTGTTGTGATTAGTGTCAGTGGTGGTGGCTTGTTTTAAAATTGATTGCCGATTGCGCCTGCATGATATGTGCCGTAGATCGAAAAGGTGATGGCGTTATCGCGAAACATCGCAACTTAACCAACTGGCATGCCATTCGTTTATGGCTTCGCCGATCAAGCGTCATCTGCATGCTCTATTCGTCCCCACTCAGACTGTCCTTCGGACTGTCTGTGCCAATCGGTGTCGTTGCAGAAGTTGGCGGTACGAGACCATCATGTTCTTCTGCACCCAACTCACTTAAGCGCGCCAGCTCTGCCTTTATCTGACAAATGGTGGCATACGCCTCTTCATCGAAGTCTTTGCTAAAAGCGACTTCGGCGGCGCGCAGAGATTGGCTCAGTAGCTGTTGGCGATGCAGGGCGAGGGTGTGGCGCCAGCCAGTCTCCACCTCGGCACTTGCCGCATCGGGCTCAGCAAACCGGTCACTACGGTGCGTTGATGCCCGTTCGACCAAATCCACAAAGTTTTCTACACGCAACTCAGTGAGTTGGTGACGTAACCCCATTCTGTCAAGGGAATTCTCACAGGCATGGGCAGAAAGAATAGCATCGCGGAGTGTTTGCAACGGTTGAGCGCTGAATTCCAACTGGGAAATGTCTTCCGCATAGATATCAATTAGCCACGGATGATTGAGCAGTGTTCGGATTAAAAGGGCCTCGCGAGATGGCAGTGCCGTGCTGGTCACCATGGCAGATCCGCGCAAATCATCAGATGCCTCAGCATGGGCGAAAATTTGGTTGCCATAGGATCGATTGTGTTGCCCACGCCTGGCGCCCGCGTTGCCCGATTGTGTGTTGTGGCGCCCAGGATATTGAGCCGTATATTGGGCCGAGCCGACCTTTTGAGACCCAAGGCGGGAACTGGAAGAGTGAGATGATTGGCGCGATGAATTTTGCGCTCCCGGACGGAAGGCTTTGAAGAGGCGATCGCGCATGTCGCGTGAATAGTGATTGCGCACGGCTGGGTCTTGAATACGTCCAACCTGGGCGTTGAGTTGGGCTTCCAAGTGCGCGCGCCGTTCCGGGGTTGACCAGTCGCCTGATTTCCAGGCCCGATCAAACAGCACATCTGCTAGCGGCTTGGCGCGTTGTAAGATTGCTTCAAAACCACTTGCACCGTGTTGGCGAACGAGGTCGTCGGGGTCCAATCCGTCAGGCAGAAATGCAAATGTCAGGCTTTGGCCCGGACTGAGGTGGGGCAGAACGGTATCAGCGGCGCGATCTGCTGCCTTGCGGCCCGCGCTATCACCATCGAAACATAAAATCGGTTCTTGAGCGACACGCCACATCAGCTTCATCTGGTCTTCGGTTAATGCCGTCCCGAGCGGGGCCACGACTTCGTCAAAGCCCGATTGTGATAACGCGACCACATCCATGTAGCCTTCCACTGCGATAATGCGTTTTTTCTCATAGCCTGCAGACCGTGCCGTTGCGGCGTTAAACAGCACATGTCCTTTGTGAAAAAGCGGTGTTTCGGGTGAGTTGAGGTATTTTGCTGGAACATTTGGGTCAAGAGCACGACCACCAAATGCAATCACGCGCGCTTTCGTGTCATGGATCGGAAACATCACGCGACCGCGGAAACGATCGTAGGGCTCGCGAATGTCTTCGCCCGCAATCAGCATTCCCGAGAGCGCCATCTCGTGGGACGTGAAGCCTGCATCTTTCAAAATGTTACTCAGAGCAGAGCGGCTAGGCGGTGCTAAGCCAATGCCAAATCGCGCAATCGTGGCGTCATCCAAGCCGCGCTCCTTAAGATAGCGGCGAGCGTCGCGGCCACGGGCGCAATTTAATTCATCGACAAAAAACTGCGCTGATGTTTCCAGCAAGCGATACAAGCGTTGGCGTTCGTCTTCGCGCTCGCGATCCTGCGGTGCCGATTTGGGCAGCGCGACGCCGGCTTCGTCAGCCAAACGCTCAACGGCCTCGGGAAACGACAAGCCTTCGGTTTTCATCAAAAACGTAAAGATGTCGCCGTGTTCACCGGAGGCAAAGCAATGATAAAATCCCTTTTGGTCATTGACGAAAAAGGAGGGGGTCTTTTCGGACTTGAAGGGTGATAAGCCGGCAAACTCTCGCCCCTTTTTTTTCAGGGGGACTTTGCGCGCGACCACCTGGCTTACGGAAAGCCTGGCCCGAATTTCATCTAGCAGATGTGGCGAGAAGCGCATGTTTGGTCACGATGCCCATTGGTTTATCTCCCACTGGGCTAGCTGATTCGTGCGGTGAGCAGGACGTGAACCAGCAGGTGTTGCGTGTAGCACCCGTTATTCACAGGCCGATAACGGGCTTTCGAGGTGGGAAGTACCTTCAGTTGCTCAGCTTTAAATGCGCCGCCTAACACTTGCTCTTAACAAAGGCACTGGCTTTGCCAAAGTCCATTTGCCCGGCATAGCGTTGCTTCAACGCGGCCATGGTTTTTCCCATATCTTTGAGGCCGCTAAAGCCGATTTCTTCCATCACCGCGCTGCAGGCGGCATTCATTTCTGCCTCATCCATTTGTTGGGGCATAAATTCTTCAATGATAACGATTTCCGCATTCTCTTTTTCGGCAAGATCAAGGCGTCCACCCCGAGTGTAGGTCTCAGCGCTTTCGCGGCGTTGTTTGATCATCTTTTGCAGCAGTGCCAGAATTTCTGCGTCCTCGACACGTTCCTTGCCCGTTGACTGTCCTTTGGCGTCAACACGGGCTGCAATATCGCGGTCCTTTATCGCGGCCTGAACAAGGCGCAGCGTGGACAAACGGAGCTTGTCGCCAGATTTCATGGCGTCTTTAACGTTCTGATTGATACGATCGCGCATAGGCGCCTCCATATTGAGTGGGCTGGTCATAGAGGGCTTGGAACCAAGCCGCAACCTTGCCGGGCGCTTCCAATTGCAAATCTGGAGCATGAAACAATGCGGCATTCGCGACATTGCAGGCACATTGACCGCTTGTAGGGCTTCGCCTATGGACTATATTCCCGACGATACGCAACAGTCCAAGGCACATTTTGCCAATGAATACGGAGTGCAACCCGCTTTGACATCCGATACAAAAACGCTGTCTGCTGGCCAGTCAACCGTGCCGCCAGCCCCTTGGCAAGATGTTCCGTCAACGGCCAAATTGGTTTTGGCGGATGGGTCTACAATTTCAGGCGTGGGCCTTGGTGCCACCGGTCACGCAGTTGGTGAAGTTTGCTTCAATACGGCGATGACCGGCTATCAAGAGATTTTGTCCGACCCATCCTATGCTGGCCAAATCATCACCTTCACGTTTCCACATATTGGCAATGTCGGCGCCAACTCTGAGGATACCGAGACCTCCAATCTGGCCGCGCGTTCGGGTGTTCGCGGTTGCGTCTTGCGCGCTGATGTCACGAATCCATCGAACTATCGCGCCGTCGAACACCTGGATCAGTGGCTGAAAGCGCGAAACATTATTGCGATCACTGGTGTCGATACACGCGCTCTGACAGCGCGTATTCGCGAGCAGGGTATGCCCAACGGTGTGATTGCCCACAACGTCGACGCGACCTTCGACTTAGAAAAATTGCAAGCCGAGGCCCGTGATTGGCCAGGGCTCAATGGTATGGACCTGGTGCCGGATGTCACGAGTGGGCAGTCTTATACCTGGGATGAAATGCGCTGGGCCTGGAACAAGGGCTACACCAAGCAGGATAATCCTGACTTTCATGTCGTCGCCATCGATTATGGCTTAAAGCGCAATATCCTTCGCTGTCTGGCGAATGCCGGGTGCCGTGTCACTGTGTTGCCAGCCACCGCGACGGCTGAAGATGTTATGGCGCGCGGGCCTGATGGTGTGTTTTTGTCAAATGGCCCAGGCGACCCGGCCGCGACTGGAAAATATGCCGTAGCGGAGGTGCAAAAGCTTGTGCAAACGGGGTTGCCGGTGTTTGGCATTTGCCTTGGTCACCAGATGTTGGCGTTGGCGCTTGGCGCAACAACGGAAAAAATGGCGCAAGGCCACCATGGCGCCAACCACCCTGTGAAAGATCATACGACTGGGAAGGTTGAGATTACCTCGATGAACCATGGCTTTGCAGTTGATGGCGCCAGTTTGCCAGCGGGCGTCGAGGAAACACACATTTCATTGTTCGACCAATCCAATTGCGGCATTCGCGTCGTAGGTAAACCTGTGTTCTCGGTTCAATATCACCCAGAAGCGTCACCTGGGCCTGAGGATAGCCATTATCTCTTCACACGCTTTGCTAATCTGATGGCTGAGCGCAAAGGAATAGCGCCAACAGCGGAAAGTTAAAGATCCGACAAAGGAGCCTGAACCGATGATCGCGACAACACACAACTCACAGACACGGGTCGCAGGTTGTGTTGCAGCGATTGGTCTTGTGGTCGGTTTCTGTTTGCTTTGGCCAGCACTTTCCCGCGCTGATAATCGTGATGTGTTTCCACCACCGCTCGCGTGGGTTTCAGAAAATGAACAAGACCATCCCCTGGTGGGTAAGGTCTGGTCACGCCAAGCCAATGGTCTGGTGGCGCCACAGGTGTTAGGCACAGCCATCGCAAAAGCGCGCTTTTCATTGCTCGGTGAAGTTCACGACAATCCTGACCATCACCTCTGGCAAGCCTGGGGCATTCGAAATATTTCGAAATTACGCGGCGCGCGCATTGTCGAAGGTGCCCCGCAAATTGAGGTTGTGGCTATGGAGATGGTGCGCGCCGACCAAATTCCAACGCTCGACAAATTTTACGGCCGCAATGCCCAGGTGCCACGACCGCGCGGGGCAAAAGCTTTTGGCCGTATGTTGAAGTGGAACAAAAGTGGTTGGTCGGATTACAAGATCTATCAGCCTATTGTTGAAGCCGCATTGGCTGATCAGTTCGTATTGGTGCCAGCTAGCCCGTCGCGTGAAGAAAGTAGATCTGTTTCAAAAAAAGGAATTGCAGCACTTCGACCCGATGATGCCAAAGCGTTGGCGTTAACAACGGCGTTTGGGGCGAAAACAATATCGGCAATGGAAGAGGAGCTTAGAGAAGGCCACTGTGGTTTGTTGCCGGAAAAAGCAATTTCGCCAATGAGGCGTGTGCAAAGATTTCGCGATGCCATTATGGCTGACGCTTTGATGAATGTGAGCGCGGAGAAAGGCGGAATTTTGATTGCAGGCAATGGCCACATCCGTCGTGACCGTGCTGTGCCATGGTATCTGCAAGCGCGCGGTGTCGCCCCTGAGACGATTGTAAGCGTCGCGCATATTGAGGTGAAAAAGGGCAACAACGATCCTTCCTGGTATCTGCCCCGGGACGAGGATGGCAAGCCAGCTGTTGATTTTGCCGTATTCACGCCGGCGCCAAAGCGTGAAGATATGTGTGAGAAAATGCGCGCCCACATGGCCGCCAAATCAAAGGCGAAATCTAAAAAGCAACCAGATTCGGCGAAAGCCGCCGACAAGGCCAAGCAATAGGATATGTTTGCTCGCAATGGCTCTGAGGGAATGAAACTCAGGCTCAAAAACAATAAAAAGTAGAGATTGGAAGGAAACCTGAATCCATGAGCGCGGTTAAGTTAAACGGTTTACCAACGGTTGCATGTATTGCACTGGCGATGATCGCAACCGCCTTGCCGGTGGCTGCTGAAGATTGCAGCAAAGTCGTTCGCGAGGCCTTTGCCAAACAACGCAAGTCGACAGACCTGCGCATGAAGTCAACGATGATTAATCAGCAAGGTTTGGTGAAAATGACGGTGGAATACAAATTGCCGTCTCGAATGCGCCAACTTGTGACCCGGTTGGGTGATACGGCTCCGCGTGAAACCGTCTTGGTCGGCGACAAAGCTTGGACCCGGCAAGGAGGGGGTTGGAATGAAGTGCCGAAGGCTTATACGGATCAATTGGTCAAGCAGGTCAACGATACCGTTCTCAATCCCCCGAAAGACGAAAGCTTTTATGAATGTAACGGCAAAGAAACAATCGATGGCCAAGAGCTGTTGAAATTTCGCGGCTATGAAACGATCAAGGTGCCGGATGAGGCGACGAATACTGTAAAGAATAAAGTCGTCAAACGGGATGGTGCGCCGGTACGATTGGTCTATGTCGATGCTCAAACAGGGCTTCCCGCGCGCAATACTGTCGCGACCTCATCCAAACCTGACCGTCCCTTCTTTAAGGCCGTCTTTAGCTATCCAACCGATTTGAAGATCGAAGCACCCTAGGTGGCGGCCACTGGTCAACGGGGCTTTGAACTCCATGTCAGCTTGGGACACTATTTCACAAGAAGGCGGAGCTAAGGCTGACAGCAATCCTATTTTGCGTTTGGGTCCAGACCTCGGTCTGCAACGCGATATCTTTGTCTCGATCTTTGCTGCGAAATTCATGACCTTTTGGCCACAGAATGTGGGGGCAATTGGAACTTATTGATCATGCGCGGTGGATGAGGTGCCCCCCGTGACATAGAGGCTATGGCCAAACCGGCTCGGCTCGCTTACAACACCGCCTTGACATGCCCAAACGCACAGACATCAAATCCATTTTGATCATAGGCGCTGGCCCGATTGTTATCGGTCAGGCCTGTGAATTCGACTATTCCGGAACCCAAGCGTGTAAAGCGCTGAGAGAAGAAGGCTACCGGATTATTTTGGTTAACTCGAATCCGGCCACGATCATGACTGATCCGGATCTCGCCGATGCGACCTATATCGAGCCAATCACCCCAGACGTCGTTGCCAAAATTATCGCCGAAGAGCGACCTGACGCGATTCTGCCGACGATGGGCGGCCAGACCGCACTCAACACGGCCTTGGCGTTGGACAAAAATGGGGTGCTGGAGGCCTTGGGCGTAGAGCTCATTGGTGCTGATGCCCAAGCCATCGACAAAGCCGAAGACCGACAATTGTTTCGCAAAGCAATGACAGACATTGGTCTTGAAACGCCAAAGTCGATGTTGGTGCACCACATGGAGGAAGCCCAAGAGGCCTTATCGCAAGTTGGGCTGCCAGCCATCATTCGTCCGTCGTTCACGTTGGGCGGCACAGGCGGGGGTATTGCTTACAACCGCGAGGAATTTCTCGACATCGTTGCCGGTGGACTTGATGCCTCTCCAACGACACAGGTGTTGGTTGAAGAATCCGTTCTCGGTTGGAAAGAGTATGAGATGGAGGTTGTCCGCGATCACGCCGACAACTGCATCATCGTTTGCTCCATTGAAAACGTCGATCCAATGGGCGTGCACACCGGCGATAGCATCACGGTCGCACCAGCCCTGACCTTGACCGACAAAGAATACCAAATCATGCGCAACGCATCGATTGCTGTGCTGCGCGAGATTGGCGTCGAAACGGGTGGTTCGAATGTGCAGTTTGCTGTGAACCCAGCAGACGGGCGCTTGATTGTCATTGAGATGAACCCGCGTGTGTCACGGTCTTCGGCTCTTGCTTCGAAAGCGACAGGTTTCCCGATCGCTAAGGTCGCCGCGAAACTGGCCGTCGGGTATACGCTCGATGAGCTGGAAAATGACATCACGGGTGGCGCGACACCGGCTGCATTCGAGCCAACGATTGATTATGTTGTCACGAAAATCCCGCGCTTTGCGTTCGAAAAATTTGTCGGTGCAGATTCCTCACTCACAACGTCAATGAAGTCCGTTGGAGAGGTGATGGCGATTGGTCGAACCTTCCAAGAGAGTATGCAAAAGGCATTGCGCTCGATGGAAACCGGCTTAAGTGGTTTTGACGATGTGGAATTGGAAGGTCTTGGCCAGGGCGATGACAAGAACATCATTCGCAGTGCGCTGTCGCGACCAGCACCCGATCGGTTGTTGAAAGTTGCTCAAGCCATGCGGCTTGGTGTTGATTATGAGACGATCCACGAATACTGCAAAATTGATCCATGGTTCCTTGAACAGATGCAAGGTATCATCGATCAAGAAGCTCGTGTTATCGCGCATGGCTTGCCAAATTCACCAGACCAGTTGCGCGCCTTAAAGGCGATGGGTTTTTCTGATGCGCGGTTGGCTCGATTATCAAACCAAACGCTGGCGCAAGTTACAGAGCTGCGACGGAAGTTGAACGTCGCGCCGGTTTACAAACGTATCGACACTTGCGCGGCAGAATTTGCCTCCCCGACGGCTTATATGTACGCGTCATACGAGAACGCTCTGACAGACACACCGGTTTGTGAAGCTGAGCCTTCAGACGCTCAAAAAATCATGATCCTTGGAGGCGGTCCAAACCGAATCGGTCAGGGTATTGAATTCGATTATTGCTGTTGTCATGCTTGTTTCTCTCTGACAGCGGCAGGCTATGAAACAATCATGGTCAACTGTAATCCAGAAACAGTCTCAACGGATTACGACACATCCGATCGTCTTTATTTTGAGCCTTTAACCGCAGAAGACGTCATTGAAATCGTTCGCGTTGAACAATCGAAGGGGACACTTAAAGGTGTCATTGTTCAGTTTGGCGGACAGACACCGTTGAAACTGGCGCAGGCTTTAGAAGATTTTGGTGTGCCTATTCTTGGTACGTCACCTGACGCTATCGACCTGGCAGAAGATCGCGACCGTTTCAAAGCTTTGATTGATGAGTTGGCGTTGAAGCAACCAGAGAGCGGTATCGCTCATGCGCCAGGCGAGGCGCGCGCGATTGCAGATGGCATTGGTTATCCCGTTGTCATCCGGCCTTCGTATGTGCTGGGTGGTCGCGCGATGGAGATCGTTCACGATGGCTCTGAAGTGGATCGATATATCGCGCGCTTATCTGCGACGCTCGATAGCCCATCTGAGCTTGTTGTTTCTGACAAACGTCCGCTGTTGATTGATCGTTACCTGACAGATGCCGTTGAGGTTGATGTTGACTGCCTGAGCGATGGAACAGACACATTCATTGCTGGCATCATGGAGCATATTGAGGAGGCAGGCATTCACTCCGGCGACAGTGCGTGTTCGTTGCCACCTCATTCGCTGTCCGATGATATCGTTGGCGAGTTAGAACGCCAGGCGTCAGCCCTTGCACGACGTCTGGGTGTTGTTGGATTGATGAATGTGCAGTTCGCCATCAAGGACGAGCAGGTTTACATCATCGAGGTCAATCCTCGCGCCAGTCGGACAGTCCCATTCGTTGCCAAAGTGATCGGCTATCCTGTAGCGGCGATTGCTTCAGAAATCATGGCCGGGCGTAAGCTCTCCGAATTTGGTCTCGTCAAGCGCAAGCTGGAACACGTTGCGGTCAAGGAAGCGGTGTTCCCATTTGCCCGCTTCCCAGGTGTTGACCCCATTTTGGGACCTGAGATGCGGTCCACCGGCGAGGTGATGGGAATTGATGCCGAGTTTGCCATGGCCTTTGGTAAGGCCCAGCTTGGCGCCGGCGAAAAGCTGCCGATGAAGGGGACGGTGTTCGTCTCGGTGAAATCTGCCGACAAAGACCGAATGATCGGTCCACTGAAAGATATTGCTGAGATGGGCTTTCGGATTGTCGCAACTCGAGGGACAAAGCGTCATTTAGAGGCCAACGGGATTGCCTGTGAAACCGTAAATAAGGTTCTGGAAGGTCGCCCACATATCGTCGACGCGATCAAAAATGGCGAAATTGATCTGGTTTTCAATACAACCGAGGGTGCGAAGGCCTTAGCCGACAGCAAGGACATTCGTCGATCGGCCTTGCTCCAGCACGTTCCCTATTATACAACTCATGCGGGCGCTGCTGCGGTGACACGAGCCATTAAAGCACTTCGGGCCGATATTCTTAACGTTGCCCCATTGCAGAGCTTCTCAAGCCGCCTAAGTTCTTAAGTTCCCCATCGGCTAATGTGATCTGAGGTGTTGTACCGAAGATCAATTGGCCAGCTTCTAGATTCTTGAAGCGATTTTGTAGGAGGTCCCAATTGCAACGCTTATGTTGTGATCTTGGGCCAATAGGAGACGTTAGCGATGTCGATGGAACGTGTTCCCATGACAACCAATGGTTTTCAGGTTCTCTCTGAAGAATTACAACGGCTAAAATCTGAGGAACGACCGCGGATTATTCAGGCGATTGCCGAAGCAAGAGCCCATGGGGATCTTTCTGAGAACGCCGAGTATCATGCCGCAAAGGAACAGCAAGGCCTCAACGAAGCCCGGGTAACGGATCTTGAAGATAAACTGTCACGTGCCGACGTGATTGAGACATCAAAACTGTCCGGTGATGTCGTGAAATTCGGCGCCACCGTCGACTTGATCGACGAAGACACAGATGAGGACGTGACCTACAAAATTGTTGGTGATTTAGAAGCCAGCGTAAAGGACGGCAAGATCTCGATCTCGTCACCGATTGCGCGCGCCTTAATTGGTAAGTCTGAAGGTGACAGCGCCGAAGTTACGACGCCGAAAGGGGCCAGGTCTTACGAAATTACCAAAATTTCGTGGAAGTAACACCGCCTGACATCAATCAACACCAAACGATCTCGGCAGGCCATCCTGCCGAGATTTTTTTTATGTTCGAAGACGAAGCCGTAATTGGCTCTCAAACACTTATCGTTTCGTTTTCATCTTTTCCATTAGGCATCGTTTCAAAAAAGGTGAGCCGGTTGTGAAAAGGATCTTTGACTGAGAGTTCCAGTGTGTTCCACGGCTGTGTCTCAAGGCCTGGGGCCAAATAATCGTAATTCTTTCCGATTATCTCGGTATGAATAGCCCTGACATCATCAACCGGAATGCGCATGGCAGCACCTGGACAGCAATCGCCGTGGTGCTCGGTTAAATGCAGTGTGCAGGCATCACGTGTCACAGAAAAGTAGAGCGGAGATTTTTCGCTGAACCGATGTTCCCAATCGACGCTAAAGCCGAGATAGTCGAGGTAGAACGCGCGGGCTTTCGTGATATCGAATATGCGCAGTATTGGCGTTGGCGCCATCAATTTGTTCATGATCGATCTCCCGTTGCAAGATTGATTGGAACACCTGGTTCGCGCTTGGCGCGGCGAATTGTGAGATATGTTTTGACGCTGGCAACGTTTGGCGCAGCCGTCAGTTCGTTGACGACAAAATCTTGAAAAGTGGTGAGATCAGGGGCGACACATTGCAAGATAAAGTCGGTCTCGCCGGACAGCATATGAGCTTCGCGTACGAGCGGCCAGCTCAGGACAAGATTTTCAAAACTGTGCAAGTCCGTCTCAGCTTGATTGTGCAGGCCGACCATCGCAAATGCCGTGACCGTAAACCCCAACGCGACCTCATCAAGGAAAACCGAAAAGCCCGAGATAAGCCCAGCTTGTTCTAACGCCCGCACGCGCCTCAGACAGGGCGGTGGCGATAATCCGACACGTTTTGCAAGCGCAATGTTTGTCATGCGCCCATCTGTTTGCAGTTCTTTTAAGATTCGCCAATCGATAGCGTCGAGTTCATAGGCCATTGGGGACGGTTCCTTGGATCGGCTAGATACCTCCTAAATAGGGCTTTGAACGGCACTGGCGCAATAATAAGAAACAAATTGACCAAAATTATTTTCGCTTATGTCGCAGGCGGCTTTTTCCGGCCCGGTTCACTGAGGGCTCGACGGGCAGGTGTTAGACGGGTATCGATTTTTGATACGATGCGCCGATCAGATACCGCAAAGTGTCACTTTTCGATACCCTTTTGGACTTCAAACGCATGACAGTATTACTTTCCGCCACCCAAGCCGGTGACACGGACCAAGACGGGCCAAGCCCGCGCGGCATGCTAAAGGGGCGGCATGCCTGGATTATTACCGATGGGGCTCAGGGGCTGATAACCCAGGCGCGTGGCATTGTTGATGCGCTCGGGCTGACGTCAGAGATGAAACAGGTTTCTCCGCGCGGCGTGTGGCGCACGTTCGCCCCATGGGCGCCGGTGGCACCCAGCGAGCGGTTAGGGCGGCCAGGCAGCCGGTTTGCAAAACCCTGGCCTGATGTTGTGATTGCGTCAGGGCGCCAAGCCATTCCCTATGTGCGCGCCATTCATCGCCAAGCCGGATTGGCGACCTACACGATTATTCTACAAGACCCTAAAACGGGACCAAAAACTGCTGACTTGATCTGGGTGCCCGAACACGACAAGCGACGCGGTGCAAATGTGATTACGACGCCAACCTCCGCGCACAGTTTTTCACCTCAACGTTTGGCGCAGTTGCGTCGCGAAGTTCCCGCAGAGATCGCAGCACTTCATGGACCGCGTGTGGCGGTTATTCTTGGCGGCAAGAACAAAGTTTATTCCTTTTCCGACGAAGATGACGCCCGCCTCAAACGTGGCTTAGAGGCCCTTGGCAGGCTCGGTGCAAGCTTCATGTTGACGCCGTCGCGCAGATCCCATGATGGCTTGTTGAATGTCGCTAACCTGGCAACGCAAAATCGTCCGCGTATTTTTTGGGACGGAACGGGTGACAATCCTTATCCAAATTTTTTGGCCCATGCCGATATGTTGGTCGTGACCGCTGACAGTACAAATATGTGCGGGGAAGCGGCTGCCACCGGCAAACCGGTCTACATCTTTATGCCCTCGGGCGGTTCTGCGAAGTTCAAGCGGTTTCATGATGGACTTAAGGCCCGCGGCATCACGCGAGAATTGCCTGAAGACATGCAGGCTCTTGAAACATGGGACTATGCGCCGCTCGATTCAACGCGCGTGATCGCCGATGAGATTGCACAGCGATACGCACGGCGGATGGCGATGTTAAACAGCAAGCCCAGCTCATCATGACCCAGGTCTCCAAACAGCCCCCTGCCGCGCACGCAGGTGGAACATTGCCAAGACCCGTTCACCTGGATCAACCGGGTAATCCGCGGCGTATGTGGTTGATATTTGAAATGGTGATGGTTTTTCTTGCCATGCCATTGGCCGTCATCGAGATCATTTCCCGTTTCCATTTGTCGTTGTTCACGGTCTTACAGCCGGTGCTGTTGGTGTTTGTGATCGTGCTGTTGATCGACCGCACATTCCTGCTGCGTCGCGAACTGACGCGCGGGTTTGGTGTCATGGATGCAACATCAATCCTTGCGATCTTTTTGATTGTGGGGGGATCTGTGGTGGCCTTTGTCGCACAAGAGTTGCCGCAGTTGTTTTTGAGCTTTCCCAAACGACGACCGGAAACCTGGCAAATGGTGATGATATTTTATCCGCTGTTGTCAGTGATTGTGCAGGAACTGGTATTTCGAACGTTTTTCTTCCATCGTTATGGACCAATATTTGGGGATCACCGCTTCCTTTTGATCGTCGTCAATGGGTTATTATTTGGATTTGCGCACGTGATGTTTGGAAATTGGGTGGCGGTGGGTGGAACGGCGGCGGCTGGAATGCTGTTTGCATATCGCTACGAGACAACGCGGTCGTTTTGGGCCGTTTGGCTTGAGCACACGCTTTGGGGTTGGCTTGTGTTCACGGTCGGACTTGGAGGGTTTTTCTTTACGGGGAATTCGAATTTCTAAGTCGCAAGGAATTCAAACGATACCGTACCAGCTGGTGTCGCGAGCCAGTTGGCGTAATGTGTCGGCTCGCGGGGTTAATGTCGAACAGGTTTGACGTTGTCATTGTCAGGCACATGTCCATCCAGCCACAATTCAAGTCCTTCAATCAAACCATCAATTGGGCGATAGCCATGGCAGATGACTTGGTAGCCTTGCGTCACGCTGCCGGCAATCAGGGTCGGAAAGCCTTGAATGCCGTTTTCTTGTGCCATTAAAAAATCGCGAATGGTTTCTTCGCGCGTCTCAGGCGCGTCGAACGCTGTCAGAAATTCGTCGGCAGTAAGCCCGTAATGACTGGCGATGTCGGCCAGAATTTCAGGCTTGGTAATGTTTTGGCCTTTGGCATAAAAGGCCCGTTGCAGGTCGGCGAAGTAGCCAAGACCACCATCGGGAGTGATGCGCCGGACCACAACAACAGCGCGACAAGCTGGTTCCGTATCGTAGACAAAGCGCCCACGGTCAAAAAAGGCGTAGTCGAAAGGTTGCCCACTGGCCTCATGGACGTGGTCCCAATGCTTGCGGACTTCGTCTTTTTCCGTAAGTGTCATGGCGCGCTGGGTCCCGGCTCTCAGGCCGCCAACAACGATGCCAATAGGCAATCGGTCACCGAAGTGGTTTGAAAGTGCGCGCAAAACAGGCTCAAAGCCATAACACCACGAACACATCGGGTCGCCGAAATAGATCAGGTGTTTGCGTGGGGTATCACTCGTCATTCTCAAACCCTCGATATACAACAATTATTACTAGCGTGTTGTTGAGCCGAAAGCGAGAACCGGTTACAACGCGGCCAAATTACAAACACGACAACGCTCAGAGAGGCGCCCTTAATGGCGAACCCACAATACGTTTATCACATGCACCAGCTCTCCAAGACCTATCCTGGAGGCAAGACGGTACTCAAGGATATTTCCTTGTCCTTCCTACCTGGCGCCAAGATCGGTGTCGTTGGCCTCAACGGCGCGGGTAAATCAACGCTGTTGAAAATTATGGCGGGCAAGATTGATGACTTTGTCGGCGAGGCGTGGGCGGCAGACGGCGTCAAAGTTGGCTACCTGCCACAGGAGCCGACACTTGACCCTGACAAAGATGTGTTGGGCAACGCCATGGAAGGTGTGGCGGAGAAGAAAGCTCTGGTTGACCGCTACAATGCATTGGCCGCAGATTATTCGGAAGAGACAGCCGATGAAATGGCTGAGCTGCAGGACAAAATTGATGCCCAGGACCTTTGGGATCTTGATGCACAAGTCGAAGTCGCTCTGGAGGCGTTGCGGTGTCCGCCAAGCGAGGCCAGTGTTGAAAATCTTTCCGGTGGTGAAAGACGCCGCGTGGCGATTACCAAACTGCTGTTGTCAAAACCCGACATTTTGTTGATGGACGAACCGACAAACCATTTGGATGCCGAAAGTGTGGCTTGGCTCGAGCGTTATCTGAAGGACTATGCAGGGTGCGTAATTCTTGTGACGCACGATCGTTATTTCCTCGACAACATCACGGAATGGACCCTGGAACTCGATCGCGGTGAGGGGGTGCCTTATCACGGCAACTATTCTGGTTGGCTAGAACAAAAGGCCAAGCGTCTTGAAACGGAAAAGGGTCAAGAAGATTCCAAGCAGCGGGCTTTGAAACGCGAATTGGAATGGATACGTTCAAGCCCGAAAGCACGTCAGGCGAAATCCAAGGCTCGTATTACAGCTTACGAAAAAATGGCTGAAGAAGCGGGGCGCGAACAAAGCGGTCGGGCGACAATTTCGTTGGCACCTGGGCCACGTTTGGGTGGCGTCGTGGTTGAGGCAGACAACGTTACCAAAGCATTTGGCGACAAGCTATTGTTTGAAGATCTGTCGTTTAAGTTGCCACCAGGCGGGATTGTAGGTGTGATCGGCCCGAACGGTGCTGGTAAAACAACATTGTTTAAGATGATTACAGGTCAAGAAGAGCCTGATGCTGGTACGATACGTCTCGGCGAAACGGTGGCGTTATCATACGTTGACCAGTCGCGTGACCATCTCGATGACGAAAAAAGTGTTTGGGAAGAAGTTTCTGGCGGTGTCGACCAGATTTTGCTCGGCAAACGAGAAGTTCCAAGTCGCGCGTATTGCGGCTGGTTTAATTTTAAAGGCAGTGATCAGCAAAAGAAGGTTGGCTTGTTGTCAGGCGGGGAACGCAATCGCGTGCACTTGGCAAAATTGTTGAAACAAGATGCCAACTTACTGTTGCTCGATGAGCCGACCAACGACCTTGATACCGAGACACTCTCAGCGCTCGAAGCGGCATTGGAAGATTTCGCCGGTTGTGCGGTGGTGATCAGTCACGACCGCTTCTTCCTTGATCGCCTGGCAACGCATATTTTGGCGTTTGAAGGTGACAGTCATGTGGAATGGTTTGAAGGCAACTTTGAACAATACGAAGAGGACAAAAAGCGTCGTCTTGGCGACTTGGCTGATGAACCTCACCGTATCAAATACAAAAAGTTTGAGCGCTAACACACGCGTTGCCTAAATGGCTGCCCAATCGATCGCATGGCGATGAGGCATTAAAAAAAGCCACCTGAGCTTATCAGGTGGCTTTTTTGTATTTGTTTCAGGTTTAGAGCCTGCAAAGTTTTAGAAACTCAGGTGCAGATGGATACCGCGGCCACGGTAATACCGGCGACCATAGGAACCGTAGGGGTAGCGGTAGTATCGTGGATAATAATAGCGAGGGTAGTAACGCCGACGGTAGTGCCTGTGCCTGTAGTATCTATTGCTGCGGCGATAACGACGGTAATGGCGTCGCTTAAGATGACGCCTGCGCCAACGTTTGTAACGACGCGAGTGCACATGCTCTGCGGCCGATGGTGCAACATTTGCTTTGCCTGCTTGCGCTGTGCCTGGTGCGAATACACCAGCTTGTGCAGGCGTTATTGCAGGTAGTGCAAACATTGCTGAAACGATCGCGAAAGACGCCAGTTTTGTCTTTAAAGACATAGCGTTTCCTTCCTTGTGAATGCCAACGTGGCGTGATCCCCTTCACGTCCAATAATTTTTAGCATTTTGTACGACTTGTCCACCTTGATCCAGGTCAAAAGCACAACGTTGTGAAGTTATGTGCTTGGCGACTGTCTCGAATGAATAGAACAAATTGGCATTCTTGTCGGAACCATCGGCAATTTATCTGATTATTATCGGAATTCATAAAACTCATATTCCTACGTCCTCAAACATCTCGCCCAGAGCATTGCCTTTGAGTGGCTTGGAAATTTCAAGATGACAACAACAGTACAAATGAAAAAAGGCCCACGGAAAATTATCCATGGACCTTTTACTTTGATTACTTTGATTACTTTGAGCATCGTTGCGCAAACGCGCACGTGTCACTGATTGAGTGCGTAGACCAAGGCTTTCGGGTTGCCACCGTTTTCGCCGATGTATTTTTCAAATAAGTCTTTTAAGAAGGGGCTCATCCAGAAGCCGACGACTTCGGCATCACGAACCTTCCAGCCTTTGCCACGGCGTACGACCAGCCAGCGAACATCGTAGGTGCTGCCATTGCGTAGCGTCACTTGGCTATCAACATAGGCACCGCGTTTTGTTTGTGATGATTGCCCAGTGACGACAGCACTGGCGAGGGGATATTTGGGCGCTTCATTTGCGGCATAGCGCGAGATGAATTTGATCATGCCACTGTAATACGTGCTGCGATCTTTGCGGGCCAGGCGACCACGGTAACTGCCAAGCGAATAAAGTCCGAGATCTGGATAGTCAGCATGTTTGCGGATGACACGTTGAAACGCGGCTTGGCTGCCAGTTCGGGCTGCAGCTTGTAATTCTTTTGCAACGCGCTGCATGTAGCGAGCGGGTGCTTCAGCGGAAGCAGAAAACGATGTGGCGGCAATCATTGTTGCGGCCATCATGACGGCCATACCAGCGCGAACGAGGGGGCGTTTGGCAGGACCAAAGGAATTGTGGGAAAGCAACATCGAAAAATATGACATTGGCGGGCGTGCTCCGGACAAGAAGGCAAAAATACTTTGTGACAACGGCAACGAAACTTAATTCTCTTAACGATCGTTCCTTACTACCGTATTCGACGTGAAAGTTGGAGCATCGATTATACCCCGTATTTCTTACGTAGCCCCCCTATGGTGCATGAGCCACGCCCTGCCAGTTAGCAAGTTTACCGTGGCAACTCAGTGGCACTTGAGAATTTATTGCAGCGGGGGATCACGAAATCGTTGAATTATCGCGTTTTTGAGGAGTTGGTCCGATTTTGAGCCAAGCCTATCAGGTGGCAGCTGATAGTCCGGGCAGGCGATAAAGGTGTGAAGCTGGGATCACGGGAAGATCCAATAATTCTGCCAATTCAGGCAGTTTGTTTGCCTTGGCCGATTGCGTATCTTGGTCAATATCTGAAATTGACAAAAGGACAGTTTTTCTAGGGTCGGGATGCACCAAAATCGTTTCATTGCGTGTTTGCGACAAGCTGGTTCTGACGTGGTGGGTTAGCCCTTTGAATTCAGAGAGTTTGGCAGTCCAACCCTGAGCCCGGCCAAGCGATTGGTCGCTGACCGTAATGTCCTTTTTGGTCAAAACAATTTGGCGCGTGCCACCAAATCCAGTGGCCAGTCTTCTGATCAAAAAAACGATCGGAATGAGAAGCATGATCAGACCCACGAACGTTAAAACAGCCGGGACGGGCTTGGAGGTAATTGCCGATTGGGTGGCGATAGGGGCTGCCATGGCTTCAGCGGCAAAAAGACCAGCGGGCAGAGCAAAAGCCAGCCCGCTAAAGGCGAGAAACACGGCGTCTGCCACTAAGGACATTTGCGAGGTGTGCTGTGTAATCGTGACTGGAAGGTCTGTTAGAGTGCGATCAGCTTTCGTAGATTTGATTGAAGCAATGCGCATGGAGCTTGTTCTCTTAGCTGGCGTGATGGATTCCATTCAAATTAGCTGAACAGAGTTAACTGACCGCTAACCAAACGGTTTGCCGAAAAACGCAATTTATCCCGGTTCAAGGACCCAATAGGCCTGATTTTTCGGGCGTCTGGCCGAAATTTCACCAGGATCTCCACGAGATAGTCAGACGGATAATTGACACATATAAAGATATCTTTATGTTGCGGCGCTAGGCCCTGGCGAGTTTGGGGCATGAGGAGTTCGTTTTGCGCGACGTCGAAGCATCATTGCAATCTCAGGAATTGGTCACCGCCTTAAAGGCGGCGGCCGAACCAACCCGTTTGCGGATTTTGATGTTGCTGGCCGGAGAAGAGCTCAACGTCAAAGACCTCACAAAAATTCTCGGACAGAGTCAGCCCCGTATCAGTCGGCATCTGAAATTGCTGACCGAAGCCGGCCTTATTGAGCGTTTTCGTGAAGGCAGTTGGGTCTATTTCTTTATTTCCGATCAGACCACGGGTGGGCAGTTGGCCCGCCATTTGGTGCAACGTGTTGATACCAGTGATCCGGTTGTGAGCCGCGACAGTGATCGTGCAATTGCACTAAAGCGTGAGCGCGAAACAACAGCGCAGCGTTACTTCGAGGAACATGCCAGCGAATGGGATCGCATCCGCGCACTCCATATTGCCGAAAAGGACGTTGAGCAGGCGATGCGTGACAGTCTTGGCACTGGGCCATTTGATTTGTTGATCGACCTTGGAACCGGCACGGGACGAACATTAGAGTTGTTTTCTGAGTGTTACGCGCAAGGTCTTGGCATTGATGTCAACCATGCGATGTTGACTTATGCGCGCAGCAAATTGGCCAAGGCCGGCTTAAGTCATGCACTCGTTCGACATGGTGATATTTACAATCTCGCGGTAGATGATGGTGTTGCTGACGCCGTTGTGATGCACCAAGTTTTACATTTTCTGTCTCAACCTCAAAAAGCCATCCAAGAAGCCGCACGCGTTCTCGCGCCTGGTGGCAAACTGCTCATCGTCGACTTTGCACCGCATGACTTGGAAGTTTTGCGTGATGCACAAGCACATGGTCGATTGGGATTTCCAACACATCTTGTGGCGCAGTGGATTGGTGATGTTGGCTTGCAGCCCCAAGGCAATATTCAATTGAAACCGGACGATTTAGAAGATCCGGAAAAACTCACAGTTTCAGTTTGGCTGGCTGGCAGGCCCGACGCCAAACAAAGCAATTTGGAAGGCGACGCACCGCGGTTCGTCGAAGAGGCACAATCATGAATGATACCAGCTTACGCAAAAGTAGATTGTTGGGTTCCGGTGAAATCGATGTCTCATTTGAATTTTTCCCACCCAAAAACGAGGCGATGGAAAAGAAGTTGTGGGCGGCGGTGGAGCGTCTGGCACCGCTCGATCCCAGTTTTGTTTCTGTCACCTATGGTGCCGGTGGGTCGACACGTGAACGCACGCATACAACTGTGGAACGGCTCGTCAAACAAACCCACATGCGTCCAGCAGCGCATCTCACCTGTGTTGATGCCAGCCGAGAAGACGTAAAAGCCGTTGCACAAGGTTATTGGGATGCCGGTGTTCGCCACATTGTCGCGTTACGCGGTGATCCTGCCGGTGGTGTCGGTTCGGTCTATGAGCCCACTCCAGGTGGTTTTGCCAATGCGGCAGAGCTTGTTGCCGGTCTCAAAGATGTTGGCGATTTTGAAATCTCTGTTGCTGGCTATCCCGAACTTCATCCTGAAAGTGACACCCTAGAAGCTGACCTCGACAATTTGAAACGCAAAGTCGATGCCGGTGCCGACCGGATTATCA
Source organism: Hyphomicrobiaceae bacterium (assembly GCA_050633705.1). Taxonomy (GTDB): domain Bacteria; phylum Pseudomonadota; class Alphaproteobacteria; order Rhizobiales; family Hyphomicrobiaceae; genus JAJFHI01. Next base: position 335,874 of record JBOEGZ010000001.1, read on the forward strand.
CGCAGTTTGTGTTCGACAATTCGTATTATTTGCGTTTTGTGGAACGCGTCCGCAACGCTGGCATCTGGGTGCCGGTCATCCCAGGCATTGTTCCAATTCATAACTACCGACAGGTCTCTGGTTTTGCCTCAAAAACTGGCGCATCAATGCCATCTTGGATGGCGCGGCGTTTCGAAGGCCTCGATGATGATCCTCAAACCAGTCACCTCGTTGCCGCCAGTGTTGCTGCTGAACAAGTCATGGACCTCGTCGATGAAGGTATAAAGCGGTTTCACTTTTATACATTGAACCGAGCCGATCTCGTTTATGCAACGTGCCATCTCTTAGGCCTGCGCGCGCGACGTTCGAAAACCAACAACAGTCGCAATGCCGCTTAGGCACACGTGTGACGTTTTAGATAGAGACCACAAAAGAATGAGCCATATCGATCGTTCGAAACAATTGTTTGCCGCGGCTGATAAGTACATCCTCATCATCGATGGGGCGATGGGGACAATGATTCAGCGCCACAAGTTCTCAGAAGAAGACTATCGTGGTGAGCGTTTCAAGGACTGGGGACGGGATGTGAAAGGCAACAACGATTTGTTGGTGCTGACACAACCTGACGTCATTGCGGACATTCACCGTGACTACCTGGAAGCCGGTGCAGATATCGTCGAGACCAATACCTTTAACGCGCAAGTTATCTCCATGGCTGATTACGGCATGGAAGAGCTTTCTTATGAAATAAATGTTGAAGCAGCCAAGCTGGCGCGTAAGGCGTGCGACGAGTACACAGCGAAAACGCCAGACCGGCCGCGCTTTGTCGCCGGTGCTGTCGGGCCAACCAACCGGACAGCTTCGATTTCTCCTGACGTCAACAATCCAGGCTATCGCAATACGTCGTTTGATGAGTTGCGCGAGGCCTACCGTGAGCAGGTGTTGGGCCTGATTGAAGGTGGGGCCGATATCATCATGATTGAAACGATCTTTGATACGCTGAATGCGAAAGCGGCTGGGTTTGCGACGCTGGAAGCGTTTGACGAAACGGGCGTGACATTACCCATAATGTTGTCTGGCACGATTACGGACCGGTCCGGGCGAACCTTATCAGGCCAAACCGGTGAAGCATTTTGGTATTCGATGCGGCACCTGAAACCATTTTCTGTTGGCCTGAATTGTGCGCTGGGTGCGGAGTTGATGCGCACGTATTTGGCCGATCTTGCAAAGATTTCCAACGTTCGAGTTTCATCACATCCCAACGCAGGTCTGCCAAATGAGATGGGGGAATACGATGAAGCGCCTGAAAGTATGGCGGCCCAACTGGAGGGCTGGGCCAAAGATGGGCTTGTGAATCTCGTTGGTGGCTGTTGCGGTTCTACGCCGGAACACATCCGCGCCATAGCCAATGCAGTGGGCTCTTATCCGCCACGTGAAATTCCGCAGATTGAGCCCAAAATGCGCCTTTCCGGGCTTGAGCCATTTGTCCACGGCTAGTGCTTCACTTGTCGGGATTACGATTGCCGTTTTAACGCTTACAAAAAGACTATTGGAACTCAGATGACCTCTAGCGCCGCACAAACTTTCGTCAATGTCGGAGAGCGAACCAACGTAACGGGTTCGGCCAAATTTAGAAAGTTGATTGAAAAGGATGATTATGCGGCAGCACTCGATGTTGCGCGCCAACAGGTCGAAAACGGCGCGCAAATTATCGATGTCAATATGGACGAGGGCTTGTTGGATTCAGAGCGCGCGATGGAAACGTTCTTGAATTTGATCGCGTCGGAACCAGACATCTCGCGCGTTCCCATCATGATCGATAGCTCGAAATGGAGCGTGATTGAAGCGGGTCTTAAATGTGTGCAAGGCAAAGCGATCGTCAACTCGATCTCGATGAAAGAGGGCGAAGCGCAATTTCTCGAGCAGGCACGCAAGGTGCTCCGCTATGGTGCCGCCGTTGTCGTTATGGCGTTTGATGAAGAAGGCCAAGCTGACACTATCGATCGTAAAGTCGCAATCTGCCAACGCGCTTATGACTTGCTGACCAACAAGATTGGCTTTCCTCCCGAAGACATCATCTTTGATCCAAACATCTTTGCAGTTGCAACCGGGATCGAAGAGCACAACGGTTATGGTGTGGCTTTTATTGAAGCGACGCGGCAAATTAAAGAGCGCATGCCGCTGGTGCATGTGTCGGGCGGGGTGTCAAACCTGTCGTTCTCGTTTCGCGGTAACGAATTAATGCGCGAAGCCATGCATTCGGTGTTTCTCTATCATGCCATTAAGGCCGGTATGGATATGGGGATTGTCAATGCCGGCCAGCTCACAGTTTATGACGATATTCCAAACGAGCTTCGTGAGTTGGTTGAAGATGTCATTTTGAACCGCCGCGATGACGGCACCGAGCGTCTTTTGGATGCAGCGGAACGTTTCAAAGGTGACGGGGCTGCAAAGCGCACGACCAAAGATCTGACGTGGCGGGAAGGCGACGTCAACGCCCGGCTGAGCCATTCCCTGGTGCATGGCATTACAGACTTTATCGAACAAGATACAGAAGAAGCGCGCGCGCTGGCCGTGCGACCGTTACACGTTATCGAAGGGCCGTTGATGGACGGCATGAATGTTGTTGGTGACTTGTTTGGTGCTGGTAAAATGTTCCTGCCACAAGTGGTGAAATCGGCACGGGTTATGAAACAGGCGGTTGCCTATCTACAACCCTATCTTGAACAGGAAAAGAAGGAGATGGGGCTTGAGGAGCAGCCTGCGGCCGGTAAAGTGATCATGGCGACGGTCAAAGGCGACGTGCACGACATTGGCAAAAACATCGTTGGCGTTGTCTTGCAGTGTAACAATTATGAAGTCATTGATCTGGGTGTCATGGTTGGCGCGCAGGCCATCCTTGATGCTGCCAAAGAACACAATGCCGACGTGATCGGTTTGTCCGGCCTCATTACACCGTCACTTGATGAGATGTGCTTTGTGGCCGCTGAAATGGAACGTCAGGATTTCTCAATTCCCTTGTTGATTGGCGGGGCAACGACAAGCCGCGTGCACACGGCCGTTAAAGTGGCGCCGAATTACGTCAACGGTCAGTCGATTTACGTCACAGATGCCAGCCGGGCTGTCGGTGTCGTATCGAAGCTCTTGTCTGAAACCGAAAGCGCGCCTTACATCGCGGAAATTAAAGCCGATTACGAAAAAGTTCGCGCCGCTCATCTGGCAAATGAACAAAAGAAACGCCGAATCACATTGCAGAACGCAAGAGGCAATAAATTCGCCGTCGACTGGACACGGACTTGCCCAGTCAAGCCGACCTTTACCGGCACGAAGGTTTTTCAATCTTACGAGCTTGAAAAGTTAGTGGCGTATATCGACTGGACGCCATTTTTCCAAACGTGGGAACTTTCTGGCCGCTATCCCGGCATCCTTGACGATAAAACGGTTGGCGTAGAAGCGCGCAAACTCTTCGATGACGCGCGCGTTTTGCTAAAACGCATCGTCGACGAAAAGTGGTTGCAGTTGAGCGCTGTGATCGGGTTTTGGCCTGCCAATAGCGTTGGTGATGACATCCAGGTTTATGCAGATGAAGATCGCCGCGAACCGCTTGCGACGTTGCACACTCTGCGCCAACAGATCGCGCGAGACCCATCGCGCAAACGTGCTCATACGGCCGCGGCTGATTTCATCGCGCCAAAAGAGAGCGGTGTTCGCGATTACATCGGCGCATTTGCGGTCTCAACTGGATTTGGTGAAGAAGAAGCCATTGAAGAACATATCGCCGCTCATGACGACTACAATCGGATCATGGTCAAGGCGCTTGCCGACCGACTGGCTGAGGCATTTGCCGAACACATGCATGAACGCGTACGCAAAGAGTTTTGGGGGTATGCGGCGGATGAAAACTTAAGCAATGACGATTTGATCTTGGAAAAATACCAAGGCATTCGCCCAGCGCCAGGTTATCCAGCCCAGCCGGATCATACGGAAAAGGCAACCATCTGGTCTCTAATGGACGTCGAAGCCACGACAGGAATTCGTTTGACGGAAAGCTATGCGATGTTTCCAGGCTCGTCGGTTTCGGGTCTCTATTTCTCTCATTCAGACAGTCATTATTTCGGCGTTGGTAAGGTCGAGCGTGATCAGGTTGGCGATTATGCAGCGCGAAAGGGATGGACGTTGGCACAGGCAGAACGCTGGTTGGCGCCCGTTCTCAACTACGACACCAAGGCACAACACCACGGCGCCGATGAGCCTGAAGTGGTTGCTTAGTGCGCAGACGATCAGCGCTAAGATCATGGCAACAAATTTCGTCGCTTCGATTGGCCATTGTTGCCAATTTGTAGGCCGTCGGGGATTGATTGCATTCAAGGCTTGGCAGAGCGGGCAAGCTCGTTCACTTTGGTGAAAGCTCGCACCTTGGCATTGCTGGCGAGATCGAAAATCTCTTGGGGGGATGAAAATGCTTGGATATTTGGTTCTTCTAGCACTGCAATTGGCAGGCGCTTGGTTTATCGCGCCGCAGACCGTTCGCTACATTCCATTGTCAGGTGACCTGAAAACTTTTGTCTATGCCGCTGTATTTGCAGTTCTGGTTTGGATCATTGGTGTTGTTGGGTCGCAGGTCCTCAAAGACGTGCGCATGCCGTCGTCCTCAACTTTGGCTCTATCCTTGGTTCTTGCCTTGATCGGTGCTGCTTTGGTCGTGTTTTTACCAGGTGTTCGGGCCGCAATCCCGCTTAACATCCCATCTCTCGCATTCCCATTGATTGGTGCTGTACTTGGCTACATGTTGCGGCGAGGCTGAGGACGGGCTGTTTGCGCGCCCACGCATTTCAGACCGTGATGTCATCGGCTGACGGCTGAGGACAAGACAGCCTGGCCGCTGTCATTTGGCAGGTTGTTCCCAGTCATCCTCGCGATTGCAGACCTAACGCGTGCTGTTGCAGTTGTCTTGGGACTGTGAGACTGGCAGGTGGGGGCAAATAAAAAGGCGCGGCCCCGGGGGATGGGCCACACCTATCTCGATTTCTGAAGCCCTTTTGGGGCGCTTCCTCAAGTATTGGAGGAACTTTTAGTCTATTCAAAAGCTTTATCTTGAAAGACTGCGTTCTATGTCGAAATAGCGAACGCCATGTCAGACCATTCCAAGCGCAATCGCGGCGAGAAAGCCGAATGATAAAATTGCACCAAGAATGTTTAATCGCATTTGCAGTTCCATGGTTGCCTCCTAAGCACCGGTTCTCCCGGTTTCACCATTGATCGCGTCCACTTTAGAAGTGAGCGATGGGGAGAGAGTAGATGCGCGCGAAGCCGGTTGCCAAGAGAAAAACATGCTGCGATGCAACGCGTTTTGTGGTGTTGCGCAACACGTTTATGATTAAACCATAATATAGAGCTTTGTGTTGTAAGGATATTATAGTAATTATTTGCGCAATACCGAGTATATTGGGTTCAATTTGTCGCGATTATAAGCGTAATATTTGTTGTCGCTAGTATACCGACATTTCGTTTTTGAATATTCCGTATTCCATACAATTGACCAAGGTATGCACAATAATTCCATAAGCTAAGTTTTCTGGTGCGGTGCCGTTGATTGTTGGGCAGCTTCTTGTTGATAACTTTTACAGAACCGTAAGCCGTTGCAATTGGGCAAACCGAATTTCTGGCCGCAAGTGACGACAAGAAAATGAGATATGGGCTGGGGTGATTAATGGTCTTGCCAGGACGATGTTGGCCAACGCAAAGACGCAAATAGATGCATCGGTGAAGCCTAGCACGATCTGGGTCTTGCCACGCTGAATAAGCGAAACGAACTGTCATCAGGTCGCTTGACGGTGTGACACAATCTTGCAACCCGAGGATTGGCTGGCAACATCCGAGACAGGATCGTTCTGGAGGTCCTTAAATCTGGTGGCGTTAGACCTATTGTGGCCTTTCTCATAAGCTGATGGCATTGTCTAATATGCTCAATGTGCTCGCATTTGTTTTGACATTCTTGCCAAGCAATTCGCGTGCACAGCGAGATGAAAACGCGTAAGCAAGTCATGATTACGCTTGTGGTCATTGACCTAGAATTGGCGCACGACAAGCGACACAAGAACGAAGGAGTATGAAAATGGCCGTATCACAAAACTCCGCTCAGGCAGATGCCGTTCAGGCATGTGATCCAGTATGGACACAAATGCGCAGTGAAGCTGATGGCGCGGTTAAAGCTGAACCCGCGTTAGGTGGTTTCATCTTTGGCAACATACTCGGCCACGAAAAACTCGAAATCGCTGTTGCTCACCGTGTGGCGCAACGGCTTGGTTCTTCTGATGTTGATAGTCGTGTCATCGTTGATACTTTTCAAAAAGTGCTTGAGACGGCGCCACGGTTGGCCATTGCATTTCGTGCAGACCTTTCTGCTGTGTATGATCGTGATCCTGCCTGCGCGCGGTACATGGAGCCAATGCTCTACTTCAAAGGTTTTCACGCACTCGTCGCTTACCGCTTTGCGCATCTCCTCCACGACGTGGGCCGAAAGGATCTAGCGTTTTATTTGCAAAGTCAGTCGTCCCGCGTGTTTAATGTTGATATCCACCCTGGTGCCAGAATTGGCATCGGTATCATGCTCGACCACGCAACCGGCTTTGTCGTTGGTGAGACGGCTGTCGTTGGAGATAATTGCTCGTTCCTTCACGGTGTGACGCTCGGTGGTAGCGGCAAGGAAACAGGCGACCGCCATCCAAAAATTGCCGACAATGTTTTGATCGGTGCCGGTGCCAAGGTCTTAGGAAACATCACAATTGGCGAATGCTCGCGTGTGGCGGCTGGTAGTGTGGTCTTGAAGGATGTGCCCCGAAATGTGACCGTTGCCGGCGTACCAGCTAAGGTGGTCGGACCGGCTGGCTGTCCTGAGCCATCACGCACGATGGATCAGAGATTTGAATCTGGCGACTGGACCATCTAATAACACTGCGTGAATGCGGTCAGACGTGACATTACGATACATAATCATAATGATGTCATCGGACTTACCGGAAAAGTGACGGACACCCGTCGAGAGCGACAACGATAATGGAGAGCCTCTGTGACCAAAGATGAGATTAAGCTTGTCGAGGCTTATTTGAGCAAAAAATTCAACGGCACGCCGATTGAACTGCGTCCGCAGGCGAAAAAATCGGATATGGCTGAAGTTTTCATCAACGATGAATTCATCGCGACGCTCTATCGCGAAGATGAGGATGGAGAGGTTTCTTATCAATTCCAAATGGCCATTTTGGACTTTGATCTGACAGATGTCGGCGCCTAACAGTCAAAGATATTGCGACTTAAGGAAGTCAATAATTATATGCCGTTGTATACACTGGACGAGAATAAAACCGTTGTAACGCCTGCGGAAGGGTCATATTGGGTCGCACCAAATGCCGCTGTCATTGGACTTGTTGAACTGGCTGAAGATGCAAGCGTTTGGTTTGGCGCAACAATACGTGGTGATACCGAGCTGATCTCTATTGGCCCTCGATCAAACATTCAAGACAACTGTGTTTTACACACAGACCCGACATTCCCATTGACGGTTGAAGCCGAGTGCACTGTTGGTCATAGCGCCATCCTTCATGGCTGCCATATTGGCGCGCGTTGCCTGATTGGAATGGGAGCGACAGTTCTTAATGGAGCCAAAATAGGTGAAGAGAGTCTGATTGGCGCAAACGCACTTATTCCTGAAGGCAAAGAGATTGCACCGCGTTCTATGGTTTTGGGATCGCCAGGACGCATTGTACGCACGTTGTCAGATGCAGACGTGGCGGCGTTTGCTGCGAGTTCTGCGCAATATGTTGCGCGTTGGAAGAGATTTCACAAAACACTCAAAGTCTCAAAATAATCGCTCTACGATTACGATTGCTTGCTACTTTTTCCTTTAGCACTGTCCGCTTTCCACTAGTTCTCAAAGAGAGGGTCCTACAAAGATTGGGCCGGAAAAAGAGAGAGCCGGACACAGGGGGGGATGTGTCCGGCTCATCAGAAGGCCTACATGCACGGGGGGCAGGGGGGTCGGGACATGCAGACCTAAAGAGAATTTCATTGTGTTGGGGCGATGAACCCCGGTTTGCGGCGGCGTTGTTTCGACGTTTGTACTTTTTACCAGGCCTTAAATTTGTCGGTGGACGATCCAGAAACCTGCATGTCTCCACGTGTGTTGATGCCAGCATCGAGTGCGACCCAGACGATTGGATTGAGATACGACTGGCGCATCAAGTATCTGTAGGGCGTTTGTGTCCAAATGCGCACGCCATCAAGTTTGTTGTCGAGAATGTAGTCGCCTTGCGCGGTGCGGATTGTCAGCACGGCATGTCCATCACCAACTTCGTCACGAACAACCGTTAGCAACAGTGCGCTTTCTGGCCAACCACGTTGGATCAACAGCTTACGTTTCAGAAGCGCATAATCTTCGCAATCGCCTTTGCGCGTTGGCACGGTCCAGTGCTCAGTGACACCGTAAATTTCCATGTCCGTTACCGGTTCGATGCTGTCGTTGACCAGTTTATTGATTTCAGCGAGTTCGCTCAGACGCTCCTTCGTAACGTGGATCCGGCGCATCATAGATGTATTGTTTCTGCAATCTGTTGGATTTGACGAACAGAACTGAACGAAACCATATGGCGGGTTGGCTGGACCATAAATGCGCATGTAGGACGACACACGTTTCGTTGACGGTTTGTAACCGCCTTGGCTTTGTTCCGCCGAAACACCACCAGACAGAGCAAACGTTGCTAAGCCCAAGGTCAGAAATTTGATGAAAATTTTCATACGCCACCCCATTTGATAGGCTGACGTTAGCGAACAAAGATCGCGATACATTGAAATTGGCCGCGCAGAATTATGACAATTTTTATCAAAATTTTTCTCGGTTCTGCACTTGGCTGCGTGGCAGAGATGTCGCCATAGGGGGGGCATCATGAGAAATGCCGCGTCAGCATTTTGCTGGCATCAACGTCTATAAACTCAATCCCAAACCCTGTTTCGTGGTGTCGCATTACTTGGCCTCGGTATTTGCCAAGGGAGACCAAACTGCCAATTTGCGGGCGTAAATCCGAGACGATTGAGGCTCCCGACAACGAAACGTCGATCACCTTGGCATCGACCAATTCCTTGTCGTCAACTGTGATGATGATGTTCATCTCGTCAGATGAAACACGCTCAAAACGGCGTCCATTAAGGGCATCGAGTTCGTGACGATTGATTAACCAAGTTAAACGAGAGGCAAGGCGTTGTCGTTTTGGCAGCGAGGCATCGATGCTCAATGTGAAGCCACCTTCGAACCGACGACGGACCTGGCCCTCAATGCTACCAAGTGCATCGAAATAGGCGACGACGGCTTCATTGTCGTCGACGTCGGCTGATGTCATGATTGATGCGCCGGAGATAGAAATTATTGAGAGCTTGCAAGGAAATTCGGATTTGTCGGCACGCATGAACCGACCAAGGAGTGTTAATGCAACCCGACAATGGCGTCTTCGATCCGGAAGGATACGAGCGGGGGCATATGGACTGGAACTGCGTTTTAAAGCCTGACTTGCAACCGACATAAGAAGCGCCCTCAACGACACAAAAACCGGTGATGTGTGGGCACGTAGTGGTGTGCACAACACAACATTCAAAAAGTGATTGCGACTGAGTGTGAGGGGCGGCCATTAATGAACCGCTAACGCGTGTTTCAAATTTGATCGGTGTTGCAACAGAGCGCCTGTGGGCATTCAGGCTATTTGTCGGCGAGGCCGCCATCATAAACCCGGAATTGGCGACGGTCTTGGCGCACAATTCGCGCGTTTCGAACATGGGGGAGAAACGGTGCCTGACGGTGCATGTCGGTCGTCCGGCTGCGCGGTTTACCATCCGGCCAAATGATTTCGTGGCGTAAAAGTACTTTTTGGTGCAGGGCCTCCTCGCCGACCCAATCGGGCAGTGACAGTGCGCTGATACTGCCAAGACAACGATTGAGAGTGCCGCGCGTGTGGGTTAGGGGCATAATCACAACCTCGAAACGGATGGCTTTGCCGCTCCGTCCCATGGCATCAATATGAATAAGACCAACCCCGCCGCGTAGAGAGATGGCTGCAAAATCATCCTCGAGAAGGCTTTGATCAATGTCTGAAAAGCCATCAAGAAAATTCTTGCCTCGAAGTTCTGTACCGAATTGTTCGCAGATTGTTGTGCCCGCAAGGCGAAACGAGAAATTACGACTGTCGCGGCGCTCAAGCAAAATGGTTTCGGGGAGGAGGCCAGAAATGTTTGAAGGCTCAATTTCGAACCGATTAGGTGCGATACGGTCGCCACGAACATTATTCCAGTATTCAAAAAGTGATAAGCTGGTTTTATTTATCATCTCAGAAGCAATTCGTATTTTTCATTCATGGCGGGTCCGGCTTGGTTCTGCCGCGAAGTCCTGCCAGGTATGATTTTCGGTGTATTGAAACGGGACATGCCAGACCCGCTATCGCTAACTTTGCTGGGAACCGAGCAGCTTCTGTGCCACGACAACAAAAAGCCGTGCGGCGGCGACTTGGTATGGGAAATATGATGAATATCGGATGGCCCAACCGGGATTGCGTTGTACTGGCAAATTGGTTTGCGCTATGGCAGTAGCAAGATCCGTGGTTCGATAGGGCTCAGCTCATAATGTCGGGAAAGTTGTGGGCTTAATCCGATACACTGCTTGAATAGGAAATGCGTGACGTGCAACAGCAACGACCAAACTCTCAACCGATCTTCAATGCGCCAACATGTGTTATTTCACTGATCGGCATCCTGGTCGCGATCTATTTGTTGCGCCTTCCGTTAGCAATTGAGACTGACAACTGGATTGTCGGATTAACGGCCCTGATGCCAGCCCGTTATGTCGGCTATGCAGATCAATTGCCCGGTGGGGTTGCGGCGATGATCACGTCGCCGGTGACCTATATGTTTGTTCACGACGGATTGGGCCATGTGATTTTCAACTCTCTTTGGCTTCTTATTTTTGGCAGTGCGATTGCTTACCGTATCGGTGCGGTCCGGTTTTTGATGTTTTGTCTTGCGACGGGGCTTTGTGGCGCTCTCGTATTTGTCGTCATGAATTGGGGAGACGTGGTGCCTGTTGTTGGTGCGTCTGGAGCGGTTTCGGGCCTGCTTGGAGGCATGTTGCGCTTCTTTTTTCGAGCGCTGGACCTCGGTGGCATTCACATTTTGCGCAGTGCACCACGATCGGTCAATTTGATGTCTCTTGGCGAGGCGTTAACAGACCGACGCATTCAGGTGATGATTGCGGTTTGGCTGGCAATAAACCTTCTCTCAGCATTTGGAATTGACGGTACTGACGCGGGTTCTGTTGCTTGGGAGACGCATTTGGGCGGGTTCGTCGCGGGCTTTTTAAGCTTTGGCTGGTTCGATGAAGAGCGTCCGCCGCGGCGCAAAAAACACCCCCATTTGAGGGTCGTTCATTGACCAGTTATCCCGATCCTTACTTCGTTAACTTGCTTTAGCAAATGGTTTGTCGCACTCTATAGCTGTACAAATAATAAGTTGGGAGCTGACACAAAGTTCGTTTCTCCGATTGATTTCGTGGGGTTTAAGTGAAATCCATCGGCTGGTGATTTTTATCCAGCAATACAGCTTTGGTTTTGCTCTCGTTAAATACATAAAAACGGAGGAGGCTCAGATGAATGTTGCTGCGCTTTTGAAATCCAAAGGTGGTTCGGTTAGTACGGCTGCGCCAAGTGCGACACTGCTTGAAGTCACTCAAAAACTTTCTGAGCGTAAAATCGGAGCCATTGTCATCATCGGTGAACAAGGCTCTGTTGATGGTATTATTTCAGAACGTGACATCGTGCACGTGATCTCACAAAGGGGTATGGAGGCTCTCAACACGCCTGTTGGCGACGTCATGACCAAAGACCTCGTAAGTTGTGACAGGTCATTTACGGTCGATGAGCTTATGTCGATGATGACCCGCGGGCGCTTTCGTCATGTGCCGGTCATTGAAGACGGCGCTTTGATTGGAATTGTTTCCATAGGTGATGTTGTGAAAAATCATATCGCTGAGGTCGAAATGGAAGTCAGCGCGATGCGTGGATACTTGGCAACGGGCTAGTAAGCCAGTTCCTCAAAAATAATGAGGCCAGTGTTTGATCCTGGCACTTTCAGATCGGCCGCGTTTTACCAAGCGCGGCCATCATTGTTTTGGGCGAAAATTATGTTTTAGGTGAATTTATCCTTGTGTCGCAATCGAGTTGGGCCAAGTGATAAATTTCGCTCTAAGACTCCGGATAGCGAAGATCTTCAATTTTTAGTCTTCATTACACAAGAGGAGCTGCGTCGTCTTCCTGCTCTTGCACCGGCGTTTTATTGCTTGGCGTTGGGGCGGTGTTGGCCAGCATGCCGCGTTGTCGGTGAAGATCTATTTCGTTGGTGATGTGATCGACTTCACGCACGGCTGCTGCATAGCCTAAGTCGATCAATTCCTCGGCACGATGAAAGTCGAACAGACCCGCGTCATGCAAGCGCGGAGAAATCATTGCATCGGGTGGATCGCCTGCAAGACGTGACCTTGCAATTCGGTCTTGGACGATGTTGAACGCATCGACCATGACTGTTGAGATGCCAGGTGCATTTTCACCTTTGCCAAACAGTTGTCGGCGCAGGAGGCGTCGAACCGCGACACCGTTCTTGCCTTTGACAGGTTGAGGCTCGGCTTCCACTTGATCGGCAGCGGGAGGGTGGACCATATCGAATTGCGGAGAGAACGTACCCCGACTTGAGACATCGAAATTTAAGTTGACGGCGATGACGTAGCGCGCGCCCATTGCGCGACATACAGAAACTGGAACTGGATTAACCAATGCTCCGTCAAACATCCAACGGTTATTAATCTTCACCGGCTTGAAAATACCTGGCAGGGCATATGATGCCCGCACGGCATCGACGAGGGAACCACGTGACAACCAAACCTCATGACCGGTACCGATTTCAGTGGCGACGGCGGAAAATTCCTTGTTGAGGTCTTCAATGGATTGGTTTCCAAGCGCATGATCGAGACGGTCGACCAGTCGCTGACCGTTAATGAGGCCGGTGCCAGCGAGGTTGATGTCGAGGTAACCAAATACACGTCGACGGGTCAGACTGCGGGCAAACTCTTCTATGCCATCGAGGTGACCTGCTGCATAGCAGCCACCAATCACCGCACCGATTGAGGTTCCAGCGATGATATCAGGTTGGATACCGGCATCATTCAGGGCGCGAATAACACCAATGTGAGCCCAGCCGCGCGCTGCGCCGCCTCCAAGTGCTAATCCGATTTTATCTTTGCTCACGTTTGGCTCCTGAACGTTGGTGGCGGAAAGTGGGTCCGCCATGCAACGAAATTGCGAATTCGTGTCTGTTAGCTCCCAAAAACTATGCAACGCCTGTGCCCGAACACGTGTGACGACTGGCGTGCCACTGTTAAGATTAACTCAGTCTATCGCACTGCTATTAAATTGGTATGACGATGCGTTCAGAAAAAGTTGATGCGGCCCTGCGCTGCAAAAACAAAAAACATCGGAAAAACAAAGACTAAGGCGCAAGTTTGTTATTTGCCATTATCTGACTGACGTAAGTGTGTAGGCCGCGTTATCGCTAGAGCTGTGGCTGATCTGGCGATAAAAGCAGGACTTGGCCCCAGTATGACAGGCAACTTTACCGCCACCCATTGAGACAGTGAGGAGCACGACGTCCTGATCGCAGTCGGTGCGAATTTCACGAACCTGGAGCGTATTTCCGCTTTCCTCACCCTTGGTCCAAAGTTTTTTGCGTGATCGGCTCCAAAACGTGGCTTGTCCGGAATCCAGCGTTTTTACCAGGGCGTCTTCATTCATCCAGGCAAACATGAGCACCTGTCCAGTCTCTGCATCCTCGACGATGGCTGGCAATAAGCCGACTGCGTCAAACAGGGGCTGGAACACAGTGCTCGTTTCGATGTCCTTCGGGCTGCCTGAGCGGGTAAATCGAGAAGAAGTCTTGTCTGCCATCGTCGTGATCCGTTCAATAAGTGCATTTTGCCATTTGGCTCGTAATATTCGCCATAAGCTCTATATATAGGATGCCGTTCAATCAAATATAGCTGCGCGTGTGGCTGAGAATAAGCCCTCTTTGGCCCAACCGGCGTGACGCATTAACTGGAACGTTTAAGATCTCGCTATGACTGAACTCGACGACATTTACAACTTAGATATTCTCGAACGTGCAGCGAACATTTCGCACACCGACCGTCTCGCAGAACCAGACGCGGTTGCGGTTGCTCATTCCAAATTGTGCGGTTCGACTGTGACCGTTGACATTGTCATGGATGGCGACCGGGTGGCTGATTATGGACAGAAAGTAGAGGCTTGTCTGTTAGGACAAGCAGCAGCCGGGATCGTTGCCGAAAACATCGTTGGCAAAACGGGTGCGGAGCTTCGCCGTGTTGGTGAGGAAATGCGGGCCATGTTGAAAGAGGGTGGTGCGTCACCAACGGGAGACTGGGCGGCGTTATCAGTGCTTCAGCCGGTCCGTGATTATCCTGGCCGTCATGCCTCGACGCTGTTGGTCTTTGATGCGGTCAACGATGCGATTGCAAAAGCCCGGTCCGTGGAAACGATGAGCTCTCGTTAAATCTTTATACTCGCGCGACGCAACCGTTTTGTCAGAGGAATGGGAAAGCAATAGAGAGTGAGAATTGCGTGAAACTGTCCCGCATTCCGATCATAATTTTGCAAGCCCCGATCCATTTATATCGTTGGACCTTGCGCCCTTATGTCGGTTGGCAGTGCCGTCATTTGCCGACGTGTTCGGATTATGCGTTGGAGGCCATCGAGAAAAATGGTGCTTGGCGCGGGTTTTGGTTAACCGTTTCACGACTGGCCAGGTGTTGGCCATGGGGCACTGCGGGTTATGACCCCGTGCCAGACTTAGACAATGAAAATCATGTATGGATGCCTTGGCGTTATGGCCGTTGGTCTGGATCACATATGGAGGGGCAGTGGCGGGCGCAGCAGCCGAACAAAAACCGGCGGGCGCAGCAGCCGAACAAAAATCGTCTGGACAAACAGCCAAACGAAAGCCGACCTGGCAAACCGCCAGATCAAAACCGTCTCGTCGATTAGATTGCAGACAAGTTCAGGCCATCAAACAACGTCATCAAATTTTGAAGTTTACAAAGTGGCAAACCGCCTATTGTTTGGATTTGTCCTGAACCATAACTTCCCGGGATATACGCGGCAAGTTTGCAAGGCGCTGGGAGGCTTTTGTGTATCCTCCCTTTAAAGCGCGCTGATACCAAAACCGAGCCCGTTCAACATCGGCTTTTGTGTTGCTCAGTGCGCGCTCGGAAAGGCCAGCGGGGTCAAAGGTTTCTGCAAACACGTAAGCCGCGTGAGGATTACCGATATCAACAATCGCGGACAACAAGGCCCGCGCGCCATCCACATCACCACGTTCATAAAGGACAAGCGCTTCAGCGATTGACTTATGTGCGTTCATTGCTTGGCCTGGTTCAACTTCCGCCTCGGTGATGGTCATGTTCATGACAGTGATGCCAACCGGATGGGGACTTGAACCGAAAGCTTTGATCGTGATTTCCATTGTGCCTTCGATTTCATCAGGCAACTTCAATTCCGCAACGCCGAGCGCTTCAGGCACCATAACCCAACCGCCCAGACCATCACGACTTGCAGCGGACAGTTCGGCAGCTTTCGGCAATCCTGTGATGAGCAATGTGCGGATTTTCGATGCATAATCGGGAGACGCTAACAAAATTGGCAAAATCCGCGTTGCGCCGCGCGTTACGGTAATATTTGGCGGCGCGGCGATGACAGCATCTATTCTCACTGGTGGACGTGATCCAGGATTGGCCAAGGTCTCGATCAGTCGTGTCGGCCCAGTTGGAATGAAGGTGGGGGATGCTGCAATGGCCTCGAACTTACCTGATGGGTTGCCTGCATCAAAGTTATGTGTGACGGCTGCCAATATTCCCGAGTTTTCACCAGGAGCTTCAAGCGCATCACCGGCTGTCGATGTCGCGAGCTGTAAGTCTTCGACGTTTTGTCTGGTATTTGGAGTAGGTGCCTGTTGCGTTGGTGATGGACTGGCCGCTACGCCGGAGTTTGGACTTGTTTCGGCGTTTGCTCCAGCTCGCGCAATGTGTGCCACGTTTGTCGTCGTGTTCGCGTTTGACTGCGTTGATTGTTTCTCGTTTTTTATATGGTTGGGATATAGTGTTACGACGCCGGCGGCGGTCAAACCGGCGGCAATAACAGCTCCAACAAAATTCAGATTTTTAAAAGCTTTTGAGTTGATGAATTGCGAGATTTGTCGCAAGGGCAGATGATTTGTGAAGCTGGAATTTTCTTTCGGCAAAGGTGGCGGCAGCAATGGCGTCATTGTCGGCAATTGGCGGGTGACAACAGGGGCTTTCTCGCCGAGGCCGAGTGTATTTTTAAAGGACGTTGTTAGTGCGCCTGCAGATCGTGGTTGTTGGTGGACTTGTCGTAGGCAGCGTGGCAATTCGCGCGGTTCAACGTCGGCGGGACGTCCTTGTGGTGTGATGACAATGCTCTGTGATCGATCAGTGTATGAAATATTCGTGCTGTCTGTTTGGTCTTTTGTTGACTGGCGTTTTGCCGATAGACCATTCGACATCGCATTTCCCATGGCGTTACGCATTGGCACTCGTGCTCCCCCATCTCGTGTTGCCGCCCTCACTTGAAACCTTCGAAATTCGTAAGGTTGGACCGAGTATCGCGACCCGAGATATTCATTTCTTAGTCGTTGGCATCTCCGTCTCGCTTCATGACAGCCCCCGTTGCTTAGATCCGATCGTCAAATCAGAGAAGGCAGTGTTGAGGCCAAAAAACGGCGTCAACTCAACCAGCGCCGATGTTTAATGCACATTCGTGTACATATATGAGACAGCTAAGTTGATGACTCGACACACTGTCTGCGCATGGGGTGTCAAGAACTGACACCTTATCAAGGCGCGGTCGCAACGGCGCTTTTCAGGCCACAGCGCGGAAAAAACATGACCCAGACAAGGCGATATTGTGTCGTTGATTTCGTCGAAAATTGCCTTAGCGTAAAAGAGTACGTTGCAATAGGGAGTTGACACCATCTAGTCGAAGCGGGCACAACCCGGGCGCGCAGCTTTGATCCACAAGCGATCAGATGAACACCACGCGCGCTAGATCATTTTTTCCCACTTACCTGCTTGGTATGCAGTGATTGAGAGGAGGGACAGACATGTCCGAAATCACGCTCACGTTCCCCGATGGCGCCGAACGCAAATGTCCAAAAGGCATCACGGGCAAAGCACTCGCTGAGAGTATATCAAAATCCTTGAGCAAGAAGGCCGTCGCCATCAGTTTAGATGGTGTGGTGAGCGACCTTGCTGATGAGATAACGTCGGATGCTGGTGTTAAGATCATTACACGCCTCGACCCGGAAGCGCTTGAACTTATTCGCCACGATGCAGCGCACGTGATGGCAGAAGCTGTTCAAGAGTTGTGGCCGGGAACACAGGTGACAATTGGCCCCGTCATTGACAATGGCTTCTTCTACGACTTTGCCAAAGATGAACCCTTCAGACCTGAAGATCTCGAGGCAATCGAAAAGAAGATGCATGAGATCATCAAGCGCAACGCGCCATTTACGAAAGAATTCTGGTCGCGTGATGATGCCAAAGCGCATTTCAAGGCGAAGGGCGAAGATTTCAAGATTGAACTGGTCGACGCAATTCCTGAGGGAGAAGACCTCAAGATTTACAAACAAGGCGACTGGCTTGATCTGTGTCGTGGGCCGCACATGGCCTCAACCGGCCAAGTGGGAACATCGTTTAAACTCCAGTCAATCGCTGGAGCTTATTGGCGTGGGGATAGCAATAACCCGATGCTGCAAAGGATTTATGGAACCGCATGGGCCAGCGATAAGGATCTCAAGGCCTACCTGCTGCAATTGGAAGAAGCAGAAAAACGCGATCATCGCAAATTAGGTCGCGAAATGAATTTGTTTCACTTCCAAGAAGAGGCGCCAGGTGCTGTTTTTTGGCACGCACATGGTTGGGCTTTGTTTCAAAAGCTTATTTCCTATATGCGCCGGCGCCAACAGGAGACGGGCTACCATGAAGTTAATTCGCCCGACATGATGGATCGCCAGTTCTGGGAAAAATCGGGACACTGGGAAAACTACGGTGAGAACATGTTCACCACGGTTTTACCAGACGAGCGGGTGTTTTGCTGCAAGCCGATGAACTGTCCAGGACACGTTCAGATCTTTAAGCATGGTCTTAAGAGTTATCGCGACCTGCCCTACAAGATTGCAGAGTTTGGTAAGGTGCACCGGTATGAGCCATCAGGTGCTTTGCACGGCATGATGCGCGTGAGACACTTTACGCAGGACGATGCACACATCTTCATCACCGAAGATCAGTTGATGGATGAGTGTCTGGCGATCAATGATTTGATGCTGTCAATCTATCGCGATTTTGGTTTTGAAGAGATTGATGTGAAGCTTTCGACACGTCCGGAAAAACGTGTCGGCGCGGACGAGTCTTGGGACCATGCAGAAGCGGTTATGGAGAAAGTGCTTGTCGAGATCGAGAAGCAGGGAAAAGGTCGCATCAAGATATCGATCAACCCTGGCGAGGGTGCATTTTACGGACCGAAGTTCGAGTATGTGTTGAAAGACGCCATTGGCCGGGATTGGCAATGTGGTACGACGCAGGTCGACTTCAACTTGGCGGAACGTTTGGGTGCAATTTATATCGATGAGAATTCAAGCAAAGTAACGCCGGTGATGATCCATCGCGCAATGTTTGGGTCGCTTGAACGTTTTACAGGAATTTTGATCGAAAACTTTGCTGGTCACTTCCCGTTATGGTTGGCTCCGCTTCAAATTGTTGTGGCGACGATTACCTCGGATGCCGACGCTTACGGGGAAGAAGTTGCCAATTTGCTCGAAGCCCGCGGCCTGTCGGTTGAAACCGACTTCCGCAATGAAAAAATAAACTACAAGGTTCGCGAGCATTCATTGGCCAAGGTTCCAGTGTTGGTTGTGGTCGGCGCGCGCGAAGCTGAGGAACGCAAGGTTTCGATCCGTCGTTTGGGCAGCAAAAAGCAAACGGTGATGACCTTGAATGAGGCGCTTGAAAGTTTGAGCGAAGAAGCAACACCGCCGGATGTGCGCCGTGCTCAGCAAGCCGCCTCTGCTTAAAGGGATTGGGGCTGGGCGGACGATGTTCGCCCGGTCTTTTTTTGAACCCATTTGAGTTTCGTCATTAATGCTCGATTGGTTATGACTTTTGTGGTGCAACATAAGCCTTCGCACGTCTTTTTCCTTGAAACGCTTTAATTTCATGATGTTTGTGTTGGCAAAGTTGGCTGACGTTCGCCTTATGGGTATGAAATGCTATGCTGTCGTTTATGGGTGTGGCGTGGTTGGGCGAAATGGTCTTCGTCCTTGAGCGGTGTTATCTTGTGAGGTGGTGCAACAGTGACGGTGTTGACGAAGAAATCGCGGCTGCGCGCTAAGCTTTTCAACATGAAGCCGGTGGTCGGAATTTTTTGTGCGGGTCTGATTTCCAGCATTGTTGCTGTGCAGGCCGCAGAGATGACCACTCGTGAAGTGATCTCTGCGATTTTTAAATCCAATGCTACGGCACCGGTTGATTTTTCAGATCTCGATTTGTCGTTTCTCGACTTATCAAATGTCGATTTTAAGAAGGCGCAATTCACCGGCGCTGATCTTTATGGAAGTGACCTCTCGGAGGCCGATTTAAGCGGCACGGATTTAACCGAAACGCGCCTTGATCGAACAACGATCGTCAGGTCCAATTTTTCCGGTGCCGACCTTTCAGGCGCGACGATGCGGCGTCCAAGTGGTTTCACATCATTGGCCTATGACCGGCGCGATGCACCGAATTTCGAAGGTGCCAAATTGGTTGGCACGCGTGTTCATGGTCGCCTGGACGGTGCGAATTTTCGAAATGCTGACTTGTCGAAATCAATGTTTGCTCCAGAACAAGTGCGCGGTGAAACGCTTTCAACATTGTTGATGAGCCATCTGACTGGTGCTGATTTTAGGGGTGCCAAACTGCATGATGCGGATTTTTCACGCACGGTCTTGAAATTTGCTAACTTCACAGGTGCGGATTTAAAGGGCGCCAACTTTTCTAAGTCCAACCTCGCTCGGGCGGATTTCACTAACGCCAACATAGCCGGTGTCGATTTTACTGACGCTGATCTTGAGGGTGTTATATTCGAGGGTGTGAAGGGGCTTTCTCATGCCCGTGGGATCAAGAGCGCGGCGGCTAACGCGCCCTAAAGCCAAAACATTTTGCCAAGAAAACAAACATGCAGCGGTTAAAGCGTGCAGAAGATGGGAATAAAAAGTTGGCAGACACTTTAGGAATTGTTCGGAAATACCGCGGTGACGGCTTGTGGCGACAATTGATGGCGGTGGTATCGGGGTGTGCGTGTGTGTTGCTCATCGGGCTAGCGTTTGCTACGCAAGGGCGTGCTGATCCATTGCGTGGCCCCGTTGATACAGCACTTGTTGTATCTGTTGATGTGTCCAGTTCCGTCGACAACCGCCGTTATGATCTACAACTTCAAGGAATTGCAGCCGCGTTGGAAGATAAGGGTGTGCAACAGGCTATTCTAAATGGTCCACGCGGGGCAATTTTGTTTGCCCTTGTGACGTGGTCAGATAACCCGAAACAGGACGTCCCTTGGACACGAATTTCTAGTCCCGAAGATGCAAGACGCGTTGCTCGGCTGGTTCGAAATGTGCCTCGCAATAAAGGTAACTTCACCTGTATGGGCACAATGATGAGGTTTCTTGGCAACAAGGTGTTGGCGCAGATTCCAGTGCAGACCTTTCGCTCGGTTATCGATGTGTCAGGTGACGGTAAAGATAATTGCAATCCAAGCCAGTCAATTGCGTCCATTCGTGATGAGCTCATTGGTTTTGGTGCGATCATAAATGGCTTGCCAATTTTAGAAGGGCGTGAGGCCAACACGCTTCAGTCTTGGTATACGGAAAATGTTAAGGGGGGGCTGGGGTCGTTCATATTACCAGCCGCTGGTTTTGCCGACTTCGGTCGCGCCATTCGTCAAAAATTTGTAATCGAAATCAGCGGATACGACGATGCACCAAACACGGTAGAAACGGCCGCTCGTTTATCTCCCTTGCGCTAAATCAAGGTTTAAAAATCATTTGTTGCGATTGTCTTTGCCCAAGTAAAGGTCGAGCTGACGAAACATCACCTCAAATTGCTTGCTGGCGCCTTTGCACAAATCACATTCGGCGATGTGATTTTGCAAATTCGCTTTTTCTTGTGGTGTTAAATCGCGTTCGCAGGCATCGCTGACAAGCCATGTCGTATCTTTGCAAGTGATCGTCATTTTGGTGCCGGTCATTCCGGGCGCTCCCAAGTGCGATCAAGGCATTCGCGAAGTTGCATGCGTGCCCGATAAAGAAGAACGCGCAGGTTGCCTGCCGACACCCCGACTTCTTTGCAAACTTCATCGGAATTAAGTTCCAACCATGATCGCATTAAAAACACACGCGACGTATTGGTGGGCAACTTGGTCAAGCAGGCATCCAGAGTGCGGAAAAATTCAATGCGTTCGACGTTGGCGTGTGGGTCAGACCAGGCATCTTTCGGCGTGGCCCAACAGCCATTGTCTTCGAACAACGGATCGAACGCGGCAAGATCAAGTTCTCTTTGCAGGGCGTTGGGATCAGTCTTCGGGCTCTGGCGTTTTTTCGCTCTCAGACTGTCGAGGATTTTATGTTTAAGGATCGAAATCAACCAAGTCCTCAGCTTAGCGCGTCCTTTGAAACTGTCTTTGGATTCGATCGCAGCCAGAATTGCGTCCTGCGTGGCATCTTCTGCAGATGCTTGATCTCGCAGTTGCAGCAACGCCAGCTTATATAAGACGGGCCGATAGGCAGCGATCTCGTCTGCAAAACCAATGTCGCGCGGCTCAGGCATGGTGCGAAATTTATTTCCAAATTGGTGTAACAAATCAGGCCACTCAAACGACTAACCCTAGTTGCTTCGTGCGCGCAATGGTAAAGAGGAAAATGGCTTTACTAATTGTGCCGTGGCGACACGCTGAACTGCGGCCAAATTCCTGTAGTTCGGCCAATACTTGAGTGCGCGAGTGGTGTCTTAGAAACAAGAAATAATAGGGAGTATGAGACAATGACGTTTAAAACACTTTCCGCCGCCTTGGCGATTTTGGGTTTTGCTTTGGCTTCGGTTGCATTTGCTGAGAGTGAGCGGGTCGCCTATCCAAAGGACTACCAGACATCTATGGAAAATTATTTGAGCCTTGACCGGACGTTGAATGATGACCAAGTCATCCGATTGTTTGCCAGCAAGGAAGCGCTTGCAGCAGCCAAAGCTGGAAAAGAGCTGCCCAATGGCACGGTTTTGGTTGCCGAAGTTTACAAAGCGAAAAAGGATAAAGACGGAAACGTTATCGAAAGCTCTTTAGGTCGGCGCGTGCGAGATAAGTTTGCAGCGGTTGCGGTTATGGAAAAGAGAGCTGGTTGGGGTGATACGATTCCTGAAGACCTGCGCAATGGCGACTGGGACTTTGCCATCTTCAGTCCCAAAGGCGAGCGTTTGGCGAAAAAAGATCTCAACAAATGCCGTTCGTGCCACGCGCCATTAAAGGCCACACAACATTTGTTCTCGCTTGAGCACATGACCCGATAAGGCCCGATAAAAATTGAATCAAGAAGACGATGACGCCACGGGTGAGGCGGTTTGACCCCATCCGTGGCGGTTGTTTGCCGGAGCTTGCGCACAAGAAAACGGATGACTAGACAGTCTCGTTTTCAAAATGCTATCAGTCTCGTCCTTTGATTTTCGCGCGTGGTATTTGTCGCGCCAAATTACCTACAATGGACCGGTAGCTCAGTTGGTAGAGCAGTCGACTCTTAATCGACCTGTCGGGAGTTCGAGCCTCCCCCGGTCTACCAGTTTGGCTCGACCACTGTTCGTCAGCCAGGTTCAGGCGATTTTTAATAGCTCCTGAACCTTGGCAACAACGTTTTCTACGATCTCTCCTAATCTGGTCGCAATGGCAAGGGTTTCGCCCGTCGCAGAGGTGATCAGATATCCTGCAACGACGAGTGTTGTGATCGGAAACACGATCCACTGCACGAACAAGACAAACCGCCCGAACCCCGTAATCTTTTTTGGCCAATAATTTTCACGCAGGATCGATAGCCCAATCATGATGCTCACGGCGGCGTAAGTGAGGATGAAAATTTGATCAGATAGCGTGGCCTGATCGGAATCGACTTTTGGCAAAGCCAAATAAAGAGCGATTGATGATAGAAGTGCCGTGACTTGAATGGCCATAATCGATTCAA
The DNA here is from genome assembly GCA_050633705.1 of Hyphomicrobiaceae bacterium. Lineage (GTDB taxonomy): Bacteria > Pseudomonadota > Alphaproteobacteria > Rhizobiales > Hyphomicrobiaceae > JAJFHI01. Next base: position 359,268 of record JBOEGZ010000001.1, read on the forward strand.
AACGGTTGTGGCGCAAAAAGACCGAGAAATACGTCACAAGCAGAATAAAGCCCAATGGAATGACAACGCGCAGGTAGTAGTCAACCGCGACGCGCTGTACGACCCAGGTTGCATTGAATTTATAGAACGGGACGATACGTCTTTCACTTAATGAGCGATCGATCGTCGGTATTATGTCTTGGTCCGAGCCGACGTATTGATCGTCAAGGCGCCAGCCATCAATCGTGATGTTGGCTTTGCGCCCAATAGCTGGTGGGGGTTGGATGAGGAATGATCGCGCAGTGCTGGCGGCTTGGAATGAGACAGACAAGCGTTGTTTGTCGAAGGGATAACTGGATAAGTTTGGTTCGAAGGTGAATTTTCCAGAGACCTTGTAAAGCTTTGTACCGGTTGGAAAATTAGATTCCGAACTGCCATCGTGTATTTGGCGTACTTCGACCAAGCGTCCTTGGCCGGACTGCGAACGATAGGCGTTTGTGAACTCGATTTGCTTCACACCAATGTCATTGTCCGGCGATTTGAGTGAGAGATAAAACTCAGCGTCAAAGCTTTGATCGTTGGTATCAATGCGCGACACCCCAATCAGGTCGAGAGACAAGTAAACAACGGGTTGGGGTTGAATGGTGCCATTGACACGGGTGTATTGTTTGGGCGAGAGAATAATCTCATTGTCATCCTTTGGCTTACTGATGATCAGTGTATCACCAGCGGCTGTGCGCTCGGATGTAAACGCCCAGTCCTGCCATAAGCCTTTGAGAACAAATCGCCCTTCCGTAAAGCCTCTAAGGCGGGTGCCGATGTGTTCGCGGTAGTCCTCTATTGTTGAATTCGACGGCGCTGAACGCGCGGCATCGACAATCAATTGCAGCATGTCGCGGTACTGCGTCCCGCGGCCAATCGCACGCGTATTGCCTCCGTCGAAAATGCGTCGTGGTTCCTTATTGTTCTTTTCTTCGCAGTCACCGTTTTGCCAAGCGGGGTTGGCGGTGTTTTTTATGTCGTCAAAAATCCAAGTGTCGTCGCGCGCCCTCCAGATCCGACGGCGTAATCGCTCGTTGTAGACATTTGGAACGCCTTCCCGTGCCATTTGAAAAATTTCACCACCGTATTCGGTTTCGCCTTTCCACCGGTCTTGGATGGTCGTAATGCGTCCCAGCATCACAAATACCGGCACATTGAGTCCCACAGCAGACAACTGTTCCATCATCATAGCTGTTGGCCCGGAATGAATTGCCATCAACAACAGGTCCGGATCTTTGGCTTTTATATCGTCGACAACCCGTTGTGAGGCGGCTGGGTCGAGGCGATAGTTGCGCACGGGAACTTGATAATCGCCGACAATTCCTGGACCACCTGGGATGTCTTTGACGCCATCACCGAGTGCAAAACTATAAAGGTCGTTATCGACGCCGACGAATACGGGGCGTTGATAGCCACCATTTTTGATGAACGCCCGCACGGTCTCTAATTCGGTATCGACGGCGCTGGCCATCGTGAACACGTTTGGGTGGTCTTGAAAAATTTTATTGAGTGAGATTTCAGTGATGAAGGGGACTTTGGTCTGCGATATTCTTTGCCCCAAGCGATCAAACACAACACGACCCCGCGTTGAACTGGGAACGCCAATCATCGCCAAAAGATTTTCATTGTTTAAGGCCGTTTCGACATTGGTCACAGTCTCTTCAGCGTTTTCAAAGTCGTCGGTCACGATCAGCTTTATCGCTCGGCCGTGAATACCGTTATCTCTGTTGATCTGCTCGACTTCACGGGAGGTGAAGTGCCTTATCGCTTGAACGAGACCAGGGTTGAAGCAGCGGTTAGCATCGGAGGAGACGAAAACTTCGATCGTAAGTGGAGTGGATTTTTCTTGTGGCCGAGCATTGGTTTGTGCCTTGGCGGACGTTGCCAGTGGATAAATGAACAACGCCAACACTGTCAAAAACAGCAGGACAAAGAGAAACACATTAGAGTTAAGGGCGCGGCGCGGTTGACTGACCGGCATCATGAAGCACACTCCGGGGTGATAATAAGTCACTGAAACTGAGGCAATATAGGCCGGAGGGCGGTTGCTATTGGGTGCGCGAAGGGCACGGTGGAAAACAACATCGTGGCACTGGAGTGCTGCGAAAGGGGAAATTGGCGATTGACCACAGATCCGGTGCGATGCTCAATAATTGTTGGGGCCGCGATAACCAGGAGCAGGGAGTGGTGATGCGTTTGATAAGCCGTTTGGCACTTGTTGGAGCCCTGAGCCTTCAGTGTGCCTCACAACACAGTGTGCAGGCTGGCGAGCGTGCCGACCTTCAGGCCATGTGTTGGTCGCCTTCGGCGCTTGCCAATCGCGCTTCAGAAATAGCTCCAAGATCGGGGATCGCCGCGGCAAGGGTCTCACAACCACGCCAACAGTTGGCCGCCTTTAACGAACTGCCAGATGGCTTGCGCGGTGTTATTCGGCGCGTGAACGTCAACGATGGGCGCAAGTTGGTTGCCTTGACCTTTGATCTTTGTGAGCAAAGTCATGAAGTTTCTGGTTATGACGGGCGGGTTGTTGACGTGTTGCGCAAACTCAAAGTACGCGCAACGTTTTTTGCCAGCGGAAAATGGCTCCTGACGCACGACGAACGTACCGCCCAATTGATGACAGACCCATTATTTGAAATTGCAAACCACAGTTGGAGCCATCGCAACCTTAAACGCCTGTCGGGCGGTCAGCTCCAGCGCCAAATTCTCAGCGCCCAACGCGCTTACGAAGTTGCGCGCCAAAAGCTTGGACAACGTGCCTGCATCAAGCAATCACCTGAAAAGCTGGCAAGTGTTCCTCAACGCATGGGATTGTTTCGGTATCCATTCGGAACCTGTCGACCAGAAGCGATTAAAGCTGTGAACGACAACGGTCTTTTGGCTGTGCAGTGGGATATCTCGACGGGTGATCCGTGGCGGGGCCAATCGGCAAAAGCCATTGTTCGTACCGTGATGTCGCGCGTGCGTCCCGGTTCAATCGTTGTTGCTCATGCCAACGGCCGCGGTTGGAATACGGCCAGCGCTTTGCCAGTCTTAATCAAACGCTTGCGTTTGGAAGGATATGAGCTGGTCACAGTCAGCGAACTGTTGGCAGCTGGTGTGCCAGAAATCGTAAAATCTTGCTACAACGAGCGTATTGGTGACACGGATTTGTGGGCCCAGGCCGGGACACGTGCAGGCGCGCGCAAAAAGCGCGCGCGTAGATCTAAAAAAGTACGACGAAGAAAATGATAAGCGCTTTAAGAGATAAACGTATCAAACGGGGCGAAATCATCTGACATGACAGGGGCAGGGTTTGAAGATTGCGGAACGACATCCGGCGGAGACACTGTTTTTCTTCGCAACATGGTTCCCAACGACATTCCAGATCTTGCCACCGAATTTGCCAACATGGACCCCTGGCTCCAGCTTGGCATGGGATACGATCATTTGGCGCGGTTTTTTGCAACCAGCCAATCGAGTAGAGCTCGAAAAGTGGTTGTAATCGATCGTCAACTGAGTGGACTTGTTATTACAGAGGGACCTTGGTTGTTTGGAACTTACCTTAAATTTTTTGGCATATTTAAAGACAAACAGGCCCGAGGGATTGGTTCGGTTTTGTTGCACCATTTGATCGACCAAGCTCGCGAGCAAGGCGTGCGAAATTACTGGGTGATGACATCTGCATTCAATCACGATGCGGTTCGCCTATACCAACGACATGGCTTTGCTCGTGTGGCACTTCTGCCAGATCTTATTGTGACCGGAGATGATGAAATTTTAATGCGTCAGTTGCTCTAAGTTACATCCACAACTGAGCTTCAAATACAAAAAGAGCAGGCTAGAAAAAGCCTGCTCATTTCGTATTTGTTTTGCAGCGGGAAAATCCAGCTAGGTCAAGAATTGCGTGGTGTAACAACCTAGCTGGTACTGACTGACTGCTATCTCCAAGTCATCTGGGCGCCAACACGGCCACCAAAGACTTCTTCCCCCCGATTGTTGTGGAAGCCGAGACCGACACCACCACCAACGGCCAACCGGTCACCTGGTGCGAACAAGTTGCGACCGAGGACGCCTTGGATCGCAAGACCCAATCCATTAGCACCTTCGAAGAAACCGTAGTTCAAGGCGATACCAAAACTCTCGCCTGAAACCAGGTCTGGATTTTCAAGGGCCAAAGCCATTGCAATGCCAGATTCTGCTTCGTCTAAGCGCTCGAAGATACGACCACCGTCTGTTGCAAGGTTACCTGCCGCATCTGATGTCACGACTTCAAGCGGACCGGATTGGCGGTTCTTACTGAGAGCCGACGTAATGCCCGGTGTCGTATAAGTGTTTGCCGATGTGCCAAACACCTGTTGGTGAGCCAGCGTGGCCACGGCTCCGTTACCGAAGGCCGCTGAGTTTTGCGGTGTCGCGGAGGTGTTGTCGCCAATCGCTGTACCGCCGTTGCTTGCGGTCGCATTTGTACCCATTGCAACAGAACCGGTGGCTGTTGCACCTTGTCCAATTGCGATTGATCCAACGCCTGTTGCTGCAGCACCCGTGCCGACCGCGATGGCATTTGTGTTTGACGCGGTGGCAGCCGTGCCAACGGCGATGCTGTCTTGGCTGGTTGCTGCAGAGCCTGTGCCAACAGCGATTGAGCGTTGGCCGGTGGCAGCGGCGGTTGCACCAACTGCGGTGGCGCCATCTGCTGCGGCTACTGAGCCTGCACCAAAGGCTGAGCCTCCGGTGGTGCCAGGAGCGACTGTCGCTCCGAAGCCGTTTGCCGTGCCGAATGCCGTTCCAGAGACGCTCGAGAGTGTGCCGGTCGTCGTCGATCCAAGACTGAAGCTTGCGTCAGAGCCGGAACCGGTGGCCGTTGAGCCCGCACTAAATGCGGCATTTGCAAGCGTACCGGTTGCGGTTGAACCAAGACTAAAGCTTGTGCTGGCACCTGCGCCTGTTGCCGTAGATCCAATGCTGAGGAAGGAATTAGCCCCTGCACCCGTTGCCGTTGATCCAATACTGCCAGCGACATTTGAGAATGCGCCCGTCGCTGTTGAGAAAGCACTGAAACTGGCTTGTGCTCCAGGACCCGAAGCCATCGAAAACAAACTAATGTCACTTTCTGCACCAGCGCCAAAGGCTGTGGACCCAAGTGAATTGTCGGATGAGGCATCTGCGCCAACAACCGTTGTGAAATCACCGCCGGCGCTTGAGTTATCGCCAATCGAAATGGCATTTGTTCCTGCGGCGTCCGCGTCGCTACCTACTGCAACGGCTTGTGCACCGGTGGCATCTGAATCTTCACCAATCGAAATAGCCTGGTTGCCGATCCCGTCGTTGCCCGCGTCTTCACCGATCGCAATGGCTTCGTTGCCATTCGCCTCAGCACCATCGCCAATCGCGATGGCCTGTTCGTTGTTGGCTTCTGAATTGTGACCAAGAGAAACACTGCGGTCGCCATTGGCCTGCGATTCATCACCAATCGCAACGGCTTCCTCGCCGTTTGCTTGCGCGTTGTCGCCGATTGCGACGGCTTCGTTACCGTCCACGTTGGCACCGTCGCCGATTACAACTGCACTGTTGGCATCTACGTCAACGTTATTGCCGATCGCAACGTTATTATTTCCGTCAATATCACTCGTACCAGTGATTTGACCAACGTTGTTATTGCCGTCGACAGTCCCGTTTCCAGAAGCGTTGAAGACGTTGTTGTTGCCGTTAACGACAATCGGATCGCCGAACACTGCGTTATTTGAACCATTTACGGTGATGCCGGTACCAACCGCAGTGTTGTCACCACCTCCGCTGACCGTAATATCAGACCCAACGGCTGTATTGCTTGTGCCGCCTGAGACGTTGACCCCATTGCCGATACCAGTGGAGTCTGCACCGTTAACTGTCGTTCCAGCGCCCACAGCTATAGTGTCAGTGCCAGTCGTATCGCTGCCGTTGCCGATTGCTATTCCGTTGTTCGAACCAGCGTTGACGTCAGCATTTGCGCCCACCGCGATACCATTATCGGACGAGACATTCGAAGATGTACCAACAGCGATAGCGTTGGGATCTGGATCACCAGTATCACCGGCTTTGGCATCTTGACCAATCGCAATTGATCCAGCGTCATTTGCGACAGCAGAGTCACCGTCCCCATCATGATCGCCACCAATAGCGATAGAACCGACACCACTTGCCTCGGCTTCTGAGCCGATCGCCGTGGCGCCAGCAGCTGAGGCGTCGGCGCTGTCTCCATTGCTGTTTGTATCGCCGCCAATTGCGGTGGCGCCAGAAGCGCCGGCAGTAGCGTCCTCACCAATAGCAACTGCACCTTGACCTGAGGCCTCAGAATTCTGGCCGACCGCGGTGGAAGAATCACCAGTGGCTTCGGCGCTCTCGCCGACAGCAGTCGCATCGTCGTCTGTTGCCCGCGAGTCCTGACCGATTGCGGTGGCGTTGTCGTCCGTCGCTTGTGCGTCTTGACCGATCGCTGTCGTGTTATCGTCACGCGCCTGTGAATTGTTGCCGACTGCCGTTGCATTCGTAGCCGTTGAGCCTCCTGGCTCAGTAGCATTGGCGTTATTTCCGCAGGCAAGACCTGAACCAGAATCGGTTACCGCACCTCCATCACCACCATTCGGATCTGGACCACCGACGTTCCCATCTTGCAGACACTCGAATCCAGGGCCGTTTGCCATTGTTGGCTGCACGTTACCAACGTTGAACGTTATCGCCAGAGCAATGATGCTCACGGATATCAAAAGCCTTTGAGGTTGAATTCTGGACCGTGAAGTTTCCAGAACGCCTCTTTTGAAATTGAAATCGGTTTCACGCATAATACAAATCCACCCGTATACTCAAAAAGAACAACTCAAATATTTCCCCACACCCTAATTGTGAGGTTCGTGGTCTTGGTGGTTCGTGTTCCCTGACACTTGGCAAAGCAATCCCGTCAACGCCAATCACGAACCGGCATTCCAAAACGTCTAAATCTCTTGCCTCAGGTATTCCGCTTAACAATGCGGTTGCGGTTGCTGTCTAAAATGACGGCGGTCGAGACGCCTAAAAACAAGCGCCTTGACCATCAACCGCTGAAAGCCCGCCAGAACTTTCATTTTTTGGTTTCCGCTGTGAAAAAATAAATCCACATTCCAAAACCAACTTTTGTCACGCTGCAGCGTCCGTTTCGTCTTGAAATTGCTTTGACGGCGTCACGCTGCTTTAATTCGACCTGCGGATTGAAAATATTTCTATCCCCAATTTTTCCACAGGCTTGACACAACTAAGCCACATTAATTTCAGGGGTATCAACGGAAAAATGAGAAAGTGTGGATATCTGATTATAAACGTGTGTTCAATGCAACAGTACGCGGACAGTCAGAAAAAAATACTCAATAACAATGGGCTTCGTCCGATAGCGTACAAATTGTAAGAAGTTGGTTTGTGTGCAGTGTATGTGCACTGAAATTGTTGTTAATGAACGTAATTTAGAGTCCAACAAGCGTCAAAACAGAGTTTTTTTTTGATTTTTGGCGAATTATTCCGGCAAAAATGATTTTGCTGTTGACACCTTAATTCGTTGTTTTGGCCTTTTGCCCTTGCGTTTTCTTTTTTCTTGTTTTCGAAGTCGATTTTGCTTTTGGCGATTTCGCCTGAGGCGCCTTGGCATTTACGTCTTCGGCAATGCGGGTTTCAATCGAAATGCCAAACAAACGCCAGCTTGGCCCGACCGGTTGATATTGAAGATCAAACACCACGCGTTCTGGTCGTGTGTCGAAAAAACCTGATAACCGCAACAATCCGTTGGGTTGAATTTGGGGTTTGCGGATCAGCTTTGGATCGAAAAATAGGATTGGTGATAAGTCGAGTTGTCGCGCGCGGATCTTGGCGAAAATAACGGCAAGTTTGGCTTGTGAATTTGCTTGTTGAAAGCTTGGAGACGCAAGATCCCTTAAGACGGAATAGTTGCCAGTTTGGTTGGCTTGGTTGAAGGCGATGATGGTCGTTCGGATGAGCAGATTGAGCTGGCCAGGGCCGGGAATAGTATTGGTACCGGCTGCTGCTTTGGCCGTGGCGGGTTTAGACTTTGACGTCTGTGCGTGAAGTCCTGTTGCCGCGATTGCTGCAAGGATGAGTGTTGCGAGAAATTGTAACCGGCGTTGCATCGTTAAATGGGGTCCATGCGGGCACGAGATGATAGACTTGTAGAAGATCAGGACAAACGTCGCCACCGCTCAAATATAAGCGCTTAGGACTATGTAGTGTGAATTATGGTGTGTTTAGGGAATTTTTGAGCGTAAGGCTTAACTCCAACGCCGGTTGCTCCACATCCACTGTTCAGGCGCTTCACGGATCCATAGTTCATACTGTTCTTGCATTGCCGTCATGACCCAACGGACATCTGCAGAAGCGTTGTCTGTTCTAGGAACCCGGAGTTCTTTGAGTTCAATGCTAAAGTTTGAAGAGGTGCCAACGCGTAGGCAACGCGCCATCCAGATGCGCGCGCCCACGCGCCGCGCGATCATGGCAGCGATGGCTTGAGTTTTGGCGGGTTTGCCGAAAAACGGGACGGCAATTCCTGTGCGATCATAAAGATCACAGACAAGCCCCAAGCGGCCGCCTTTGCGCACATAGTCGGTTATGACACGCGCTGTTTTCTGGTGGTCGTCGTGCGCACCGTCGACTTTGCCACGGCCAAATAAGCCTCCAGGATAGAGATCTTTGCGTTGGTGACGTAGGTAGCGGTCGACGTATGGATTATTGACGGAACGATAGACGGCGGCTGGTTTGCCACCCGAAATTGTCAATGGCCAAACAGCAAGTTCCCAATTTCCCATGTGTAGAGATACGCCGATAGCAGAGCCAAGCTTGTCTTTGTATCTCAAGAACACCTCAGGGTTTTCGATTTTTATGCGATCGGGCTGTTTGATGAGTTTATCGATCCGCATCGTTTCAACCATCACCCGGCCCAAGTTTTCCCAGTGCCGCAATGCGATGGTTTTTCGTTCCTCATCGCTTTTTTCCGGAAATGCAATTTTCAGGTTTTCAAGAGCACGATTGTGGCGCTTTGGGTTTAATATTGGCGCTAGCATTCTCCATGACTTTGCTGAAAACGCTGTGGCAAACTCCAGCGGCAAAGTCCGGAAGATGCTGGCAATCACGCGAAGGGCTGCGTATTCCAATCTGAATTGTATGTCTGTAATGCTTGAAATAGTGCTCATTGACCGTATTGGGGGTGCTGCAAAGGGTGGGGAGAGGTTCGGATCTTGAATTCTTAAGCCAGCCAAATGCCTGTCGCAAATTCCGGCGTCAAGGGAAACTGTTTTTAAGACGGGTACAGTGGTTGGGGGTTTGGCTGCGAAAATGGCAGTCGTGGCGTCGGGCCAAACGGATTAAGGCCTTGCCGGATCGCTTGTCGACGCAATGCCGGGAAGGCCTTTAAGGCCGCCAAACCAGCTCCACGGGCCAAGTGAGCGGGACCGTGTCCGGCCAATAGGGATCGGTTGAGCAGGTCGACACCCCAGATACGGGCGCTGATATCGGGTTTTCGTGCTTTTGAATATCGCGCGAGAATTTCACTTTCTCCCGGGTCGTGGCAAGCCTTGCCGGTTTGGGTGAGCAGTTCTGCCAATTGCATGACATCGCGAAAACCAAGGTTTAAGCCTTGCGCACCGATAGGGGGCATCACATGTGCGGCTTCGCCAACAAGAGCGACACGATTGCCGCCTGCAACAGGCACGGTCAGGCCAGAAAGGGGGAAGGCGGCGCGTGGGCCAACTTTGGTGACGTTGCCGAGATGCCCACGGAGGCGTTGTTCAATCGTGGTGCGAAAGTCTTCATCATTGAGCGCTTGAAGGTGTTTTGCCGTTTCAGGTGTCTCAATCCAAACGATGCTGGAGCGATGTCCGGAGGCATCCGATGTCATTGGCACGGTTGTGCAGGGTCCGGCTTGGCGATGTAATTCGGTCGAAACCCCAGCATGGGGCCTGTTATGGCCAATGACGCAGGTCAGTGCGGTTTGGGGATAGCTCCAAGTCTTGGTCGAAAGCCCTGCTGCTTGACGACATGTGGAATGTCGTCCATCGGCTGCAACAACGAGTTTGGCAGTGATGTTTTCATGATCATCGCAAATCAGTGTCGCGGTTTCGTCAGTCAGTTGCAGTGATGTGACCGCTGCTGTTTCGATGAATTGGAATTTGTGATGCGATCCTCTCGCGGCTTGCACGTTTTGCAATGCGCCCCATAAAGCGCGCACGAGAACATCGTTGGGAACATTAAACCCAAAATTTTCATCGCCGACCTCGTTGGCATCAAACAAGACCTCTGGCGCGCGGAGAATTGCATTGTCCAAATCGTCGACAATCCGAATAGAGCGCAGCGCTTCGCATGCGCCGACACACTGGTCCCAGATACCAAGTTGCGAGAGCAAGTTGATCGAATTTGGAAAAAGCGCGGCTGTTCGTGCATTCGCGCCCGTCGCCGCCAAATTTGGTGTCGGACCAACGAGCGTGGTGTCAAAGCCCAGACGCAATAAGGTCAGAGCCGCCAGGAGACCGGCTGGTCCCGTTCCAACAACAGCGATTGCAGCGTCGGGTGCCCGGATTGCACCGCTTGTTTTGGGTCGGTGGCTGGCGACGTTGGGCATGATTGGCGCCTGTGTTCTCTTTGAAGGATTGTCGTGATTTGCGGTTTTAAAAGACGGCGTATTGGATCTTGAACTTAAGGTGCCACAAGTTCGCTCGCACTGTCCTGGTGCCGATCGAAGCACTTGGGGCGACCGTTCATTTGCAGGGGGTGGGAGAAAAGGCTGGCCTGACCCTGCGAATCTGGTGCCTTCAGTGTCATCTGAAGCTGTCATTTGGACGCGCAAAATGGAATTCGCTGAGCCGACACAATGCGCAGTTTGTGCATAACCTTTGACAACAGGGTTGTATGCAAACGAGAGGTTTTCAGGCCTGCGAACGAATAAACACACATTAAAACAATAGCTTAATTGGTTCTGTGGTCTCGCAGTGGCGTCTTTGTAACCTACAAGCCACATGACCTCGCGAACACACCTCACTTTAGAAATGTTCATGTCCACTTAACCAATGTCGACACATGGTTGTGGTTTGAGGCGTGAACCGGCATGTTCCGCATAGTACTTGTGCGTCGCGTTGCTGCGCTTAGGTTTGAGATCAGATGAAAATACAAAAGATTATCGTACTCGTCGTTAGTTGTCTGTTGGCCAGTCATTCGGCTGTGGCATTTCAAGAAGAGCAGGTCGGCACCACGGCAGAAGGCGTGGTGGTCGAAAAAGCACCTGATCTTGCCAGCCAGTTTGATAGTGCCGCCGGTACAGCTGGCACGGATAAGGGCCTGGAAGTTCGCATTCCCGGATTGGGAAGTCTCGGCGTTCTGCCAAAGATGGATTTTGGTCTGGAGCTGCTGTACGGCGCCTCTGATTCACCTGAAACGACCGATCCCAACGTTGATGGGTTGTCGACGGAAGACGGAAATTTAAGCGTTCGGGGAAGTGTGAAGCATCGCTTCTAAGCGAACCGACCAGCAAGTCTTAGCGAAAGTAAGGGGTGCATTAGCACTCCTTTTTTTGTTTGTAGGGTTCAGCCGCCGGGATCATTCAAACCAGAGCGATGTTGATATTGGCGTGCCTTACAGCCGTATTTCGTAGGGGCTTTCCATGATGAAGATGACAAAGAAGAAGTCCTCACAAGACAAGCCACTGGCATTGCCGGTTTTGGCGCTGGTCCATGTCTTTACAGGCTTAGGGGCAGTTTGTGCCTTTTTCGCCGTGCTTGGCATTTACGAGCGAAATTGGGAGCTGGTGTTTTTCTGGCTGGGCCTCGCATTGTTGGTCGATGCACTTGATGGCCCCATAGCTCGCGCTCTTGCGGTGCAAGAGCGATTGAAACGCTTTAGCGGCGAACGCCTCGATCTGGTCGTTGATTTTCTCAACTATGTGTTCGTGCCGGTGGTGGCTTTGCGTCTGGCGGGCTTTTTACCCGGTGTGTTTGGCTTGATGCTTTGTGGCGCGATTCTATTGTCGTCGTTGTTTCATTTTGCCGACCTCGACAGCAAAACGGACACAAACCACTTTGTCGGTTTTCCAGCGATTTGGAATGTCGTCGCCTTTTATATGTTTGCCCTGGCACCGTCTCCCAGTTGGGTTGGTCTGGTTGTAATTGGCCTTATTATTTTAACGTTTGTGCCAGTTTCGGTTGTCCATCCAGTGCGTGTGAAGCAGTGGCGCGCGCTGACGCTTACTCTCACCAGTATTGGAGGGCTTACTGCAATCGGCGTACTTTGGAATGGCCTTCCAGCGCCACTTTGGGCGAAGGCAGTTTTAAGTGGTATTGTCGCATATTATATTGCGCTGTCACTGCGCCAAGCTTTGAAGTCAACAAAAAACACCGTGTGAACCTAAGAAAACACACGGTGTTTTTGATGTGGGCTATTGTGCAAATTTAAGTGGCCACATTATTCGGCCGCAAGTGTGGTGCTTGCCGCTTCTGCGGCCACGGTCACCAGATCTGCCTCGACCATTTCCGTCACAAGTTCGTTGAAGCTTGTTGTGTGTTTCCAACCCAGTGTCTTGTGCGCCTTGCTCGGGTCGCCAAGAAGTTGCTCGACCTCCGTTGGACGGAAATATTTTGAATCGATACAAACAAGGTCTCGGCCAGTGTTTTTATCGACACCGACTTCGTCAATGCCTTGGCCTTTCCAAGTGATATCGAACCCGGCCACCTTGAAAGCCTGTTCGACGAATTTGCGCACAGAGTGCATTTCCCCTGTTGCGAGCACATAATCATCAGGTGTGTCTTGTTGCAGCATACGCCACATGCCTTCGACATAATCGCGGGCATGACCCCAATCGCGCTGAGCGTCAAGATTGCCAAGATAAACACGGTCTTGAAGACCGAGTTTTATCGCCGCGACCGCACGGGTAATTTTGCGGGTCACGAATGTTTCACCACGCAATGGGCTCTCGTGATTGAACAAGATGCCGTTAGAGGCATGCATGCCGTAAGCTTCGCGATAGTTGACGGTAATCCAATAGGCATAAATTTTTGCCGCACCATAAGGCGAGCGGGGATAAAACGGCGTTTGCTCATTTTGCGGGACTTCGTGCACTTTGCCATAAAGCTCAGACGTTGAGGCTTGATAAAAACGGACCGTGTCTTGGAGGCCAAGAATGCGAATGGCTTCAAGCAATCGCAAGGTTCCTAGGGCATCGGAGTTTGCCGTATATTCCGGTGTTTCAAAACTGACTTGAACGTGGCTTTGCGCTGCCAGGTTATAAATTTCGTCAGGCTGCGTTTCTTGCACCAAACGAATGAGGTTGGTTGCATCTGTCAAGTCGCCGTAATGCATCATGAAGCGCGTGTTGCCCTCATGGGGATCAACGTAAAGTTCATCAACCCGCCCGGTGTTAAATGACGACGAGCGGCGTTTAATGCCGTGGACCATATAACCTTTGTCGAGCAACAAACGGGCGAGATAAGCGCCATCTTGTCCGGTGACACCGGTAATCAATGCAACTTTGTTTGACACGAATTTTATCTCCGAGATGTGCCGCGATAGCCGAGAGCTAGCCGCCTATTTTTTTCGGTTTCAGATCTGGTTTGTCGGCTTGGATTGTCTCAATTCAGACTGTAGCCGGAATGTTGTGTTTGTGAATGCAGGAATTGCGCCGAGTGCTGCGGTGCAAAAATAACTTGGCTGAACATACAACCCGATCCAGTCAAATGACTGATTTATTGGCCTTTGCCAAAAACATAACGCTTGAGGAAGGTTGAAAAGATCAAGCGTCTTGGCAGGGGGGTGACTGAGAGTGCCAGATTTTGAGACGCGTGTTCCACATCGAGAAGTGGGTGCTGTTGCACTTGATGCTGAAACCCTGCACGCAGAGTTATTTCGATCGTCCAAATTGTAAGAGACAAAAGACTTTCAAATCCTGAGGGTATATCGCCCGTGATGATCTCAAGCTGTTGAAATCAAGACAACTTGTTGCGCCAAAAACTATGCAGTGGGTTGCACGTCCAAAAAATGAAGTGCCTTTGAGATAAGGCTTAGACGCAATTGCAGCAGGCATTAGTGTTTGACTCTCAGTGGATTAAAGTATTCAAAAATGGTTTGCCAGCCGCAGCGCAACTGCGCGGTATTATAAGCTGGAATGAAGGTTCTGAAGTGAATTCAGACAATTAAGCGAGGAAATTGCCGTGACCCAAGAAGCAAACAACGCAAGCCTAGCGTTCTTGCGTAAAGAGAACATCGTTGCACCGCCAGGTTATAATCGTTGGCGTGTCCCACCCGCGTCTATCGCCATTCATTTGTGCATCGGTTCTGTTTACGCCTGGTCGGTTTTTAACACGCCGTTGACGCGCGAGCTTGGCGTCATGGCGTCTGCTGCCGACGATTGGTCGCTTTCGTCTGTGGTTTGGATTTTCTCTGTTGCCATTGTTATTTTAGGATTGGCTGCAGCCTTTGCCGGAAAATGGCTTGAAGATGTCGGCCCGCGATACGTCGGTGTCGTTGCAGCAATACTTTGGGGCGGTGGCTTTGTGGTGGGGTCAATCGGGATCGCACAGCACCAACTCTGGCTGGTCTATTTGGGTTACGGTGTCTTTGGCGGAGCCGGACTTGGGCTTGGCTATGTCTCGCCCGTCTCAACGTTAATTCGTTGGTTTCCAGACCGCCGCGGAATGGCGACGGGCATGGCCATCATGGGCTTTGGTGGCGGGGCCATGATCGGTGCACCGCTTATTCAATGGTTATTGAGCACGTTTGCCGTTGCGCCAACCTACCTTGGCACGGAAGCCGCGGTAACATTGGTGACCGAAAACGGCATTCGCTTTGCAGAAACGGCAAGCGGTAAATTAGAAGTCGTGGTGGCGACCGCGCAACAAGCGGCAAACTTTGCCGGCAATTCCTCTGGCGCTGGTGTTTACGTCGTTGGAACGGGCAATACTGGCGCTTCAGCGACGTTCCTGACATTGGGTATCGTCTATTTTATCGTCATGACAATTGCCGCTTTCCAATACCGCGTTCCAGCAAAAGATTGGAAACCAGCGGGTTGGACGCCCCAGCCAAGCAAGAGCGGCATGGTGACAAAGCACAACGTTCACATCGATCAAGCGCTGCGCACACCGCAGTTCTGGCTTTTATGGATTGTTCTTTGCTTCAACGTGACAGCGGGGATTGGTGTGATCGGCGTTGCCAAAACAATGATCAACGAAATCTTTGGTGAGCTGGCAATCGTCACGGCAACATTCGCAGGCACGTACGTGTTGATGATATCCGTCTTTAATATGATCGGGCGGTTCTTCTGGGCCTCGACATCGGACTTCATCGGACGCAAAGCCACGTACTTCTGCTTCTTTGTGCTTGGGCCGGTGTTGTACTTGTCGATCCCGTACTTCGCTATATCTGGCGGCATGACGGCTTTGATTGGCTTTTATATCGCAACAATGATCATCTTCACTATGTATGGCGGCGGCTTTGCAACGATACCAGCTTATCTTGCTGACATCTTCGGTACGATGCATGTGGGCGGTATTCATGGGCGGTTGTTAACGGCGTGGTCAACGGCTGGCGTGTTGGGGCCATTTGCGGTGACGTACCTTCGGGATTTGTCACGCAACAACGCAATTGAACAGGTTGCAGCTGTCGTTGACCCGGAAGCATTTGCCACAAAGTTTGGCGCGCCACTGGGGGAATTAATGAACCTTGTTGAAACCAAAACGGTGACGCTTGGAAAATTGATGGAAATCGCACCCGCCGGGACGGTTGATCCGACACCCTCGCTCTACAACACAACGATGTATGCGATGGCGGGGCTTCTTGTCATTGCGTTCTTTGCCAATCTTTTGGTGCGGCCGGTGAAAGAGCACCACCACGTTGAAAACACGCATCCGAAAATGGCACCTGCCGAGTAGGTTGGCGGATAAAGCCAGCTTGACTTGTTTTTACGACCATTTGAATGATGTACACGCATTAGACCAGCGGCTCTATCAAGCCGCTGGTCTTATTTTTTGGCTTCGCGCACTTTGCACCTTGTCTCGGTCGTGGTGTTCAGGTGGTCACGTAATTCGGTCAAAACTGTCCTGTCAAACGTGCGGGTTCCATACGGGCACAAGAGAATGATGTGGACCGGCAACACTCAGCAACCGACTTGCCTTCGTGATACAAGCCAAGTGGATTCCTGACATTTTCCTGTTTTACTCAAGGCTCTGAATAAAGCTTGGATCTGCAGCGAGGCGGTGCAGGGCGAGCAACTTTTGGGAGGTTCAGGTGGCAACAGTATTTGCGGTGCATGGCACGTTTGCACATGACAAAGGCACATCCGAAGTTGGCTCTGGTGAAGCGAGTGTCGGCAAGTCCGCTGATAAAGCCTGGTGGGAAAAGGGCAGCGAATTTGAACGAGACCTTGTCGAATTGGTATCATCGGATGACGGCACGCTCGAATTTGAACCTGTCATTTGGGACGGTGCCAATAGCGAAAAATCACGAAGGCAGGCTGGGCGAGACCTGTATAAACAGGTCCACCAGTTGGAAGGCGAAGAAAAAAACTACGTCATGGTCGGCCACAGCCACGGTGGCTCAGTTGTCTCTTCAGCGTTGTTGGCGGCCACAGCCAAACGCAAACCACTGGCGAAACTGAAAAACTGGATCACGGTTGGGACGCCTTTTATCAGCTTGCGCAAAGAAAGGTTCTTGTTTTCGCGTGTCCCGCTTGTGATGCAAGCAATTTATGTCTCCTTGTTGTTATTCGTCGTCATGTTCCTGCTGCCAATGTTGCTTGGGGTATTTGCAAGCGATGATACACGCGTGCGTTACATGGGCGGAGTTGGCTTTGTCGATACCGGCTCGATAGATGGGATTGCGATGCTTGGGATTTCGACGTTGATCCTAAGCTCGTTGTTTATTCTGTTTTACATTTTCCTCGTCGTGATGGACCGGCGTATTCTTCATATGCATTCTCCGGGTGTCATCAAGCGAGCGACGAAAAACTTTTCTTCAAAGTGGTTGGCTCTGACGCATGAAGACGATGAAGCGGTACAAGGCTTGCGTTCACTCAACAAAGCCAACTTTAATATCTTTAATTCTAGTTTTTTCGTTCCATTGTTTACAACATTGGCCGTCTTTGCGTTGCCCGTCGCTTATATCGTCTTGATCTTTTCCCCCAGTGCAATGATTGCAATTACCGATTACCTCAAAACCAACATGTATCATTACGAAGCTGCTTCACCTGTTGTGGCTGAAGCCAAGCAACTGCGTGATGACGTGCGCGCGCTTCGGCGCGAAATGCGCGGAACGGGTTTGACCATGCGGTCTTGTCTCTCAGGGCCCGTGGACAGCAAACCGTCGGCACAAATAACCGTCGAGCAAGCAAATCAAATCTGTGGGCGCTGGAAATCGGCACAAAAAAAATACCGAGAGCTGCGCAGCGAGCAGCCCGCTTTGCCAAGAACGTTGCGCTTCGAAGCGGCCTTTATTGATGAAGAAACCGGACAGTTGCAAGGCGGGGGGCATGATACCCGCGTCAACAGTTGGATGTTGTTCAACCTCATCAGCGATGGTGTGTCTCGCATATTCCGTATCGGTGGACGCGCCAAGCCGCAGGAGGTGCGGCTCACGCGCAGTGAGCGCCAAAAGCGTCGGGTGTTACGCCAAATAGTGCCGGCATTTGTCGTTCCCTTGTTGTTTGCAATTTCTGCGGTCGTGGTTTTGTTCTTGGTTCGCAGTGTTGCCCGTTTTATCAGTGGATTTATTGCTCGTGCCCTAGACGGGATAACTTGGCGCCAGATCCGACGCTCTGCCCTTGGCAATGATACTACAAGCGAAATTGCCAACAACGCGTCCGAGAGCCCGCATTGGCTTACGGACAGTTTTGCTTATCTGCCCGCAGACTTGGCCTCCAAGCTGTCCGATCATTCCAATAAAATCGCAACGCAGTCCCTTGGAAAATTCCGTAATGCGATTTCAGATTTGGCATTTGCCGATGCCAAAGAGGGCGATGCAGATATTGTGTCTGAGTATTTCACCTGGAAGGAATTGGTGCATTCCTCATATTTTGACGTTGCAGAGTTTCGCAAGTTGGTCGCCTATTCAATTGCACAATCAGACGGCTTTAGCCCGACACCAAAATTTAAATCTGACCCGGATTACGACCGGGTTGCCGGTTGGTACAAAGAGCTTCAAGGCGGACGCAAGAGTGCTGGTGGCAACAATACCAACGACGGTGCAGGTGGGTCTGGCGGTGCAGGAGGGGGATCTGACCAGGCACCGAATGCAGCTGCGGGCGCGGCCGCCAATGCTGCCGCGGCCGCCGCTGGGATAGGGCGATGAGGGTGGGATTTGGCGTCAGCAGTTTTCTCTTGCTGGCCAAGTGATGACTGCCATGACAATAGCCGACGCATTGTTTCTCGCCTTGTCGGACCTCATGCAGACGCGTTGTTGAGTTCTGACACGTTGTTGCGGGTTTTAAGTGAGAGCACGTTCGATAGAAACGTTCCGGGCCAAAAGCCCATTGCCGTCTTTATCGCAAATGGTGTTTTCCAAATTTCCAGAGACCGTCGATCAATGCGCGACTTACTCCGTTTCCCTGACGCGTGAAGTGGGGCTTGCAATCTTGATATTGGTTAACGCAGTACAATTCGTTTCTTTGTCCTTAAAGACCCAAGCTATCTTGGTTAATTTTTTTCAATTTGCTGGTTGCGAGCAATTGAATGAGTGCATTTCAGCAACGCTCTGTGGCTGATTAAAAATTGGACTTTGTTTATTGGTGGTGGTGCAACACATGGTGTGTTTTTCTGAAATTGCTTGTGGAGAAAGTGTGGATAACTGCAGGACCAACATGTGGATAACCACAAATCTTACGTCTCAAATTCGGAGTCTCAAATTCAGAACGCTTGATGGCTGAATTCGAATTGAATTGAAGAGGATAAAGCATTTAGAAGAATTTTTGGCTCGCGAGCCAATAGCATAAATGCTGAGAAGTTTTGTTTTTAACGACCTGAAGGTTGGCGGCCTTCATTGTTTCGAGTGAAGCATTTTCAAATGCGTCACTGAGGCCCGAAATAAAGAAGTTGAGACGGGTTGTTTCATGAAGGTTGTTCCCGCTAGCGGGAAAAACACTTCAACGCTTGAGCGTTTCTTCATGACACGACCACCATCACGACGCGTCGCATTGGGCATGCACGTGCGGTTTCCGGGTCAATCGTTGCCACTCATTTGAGTGCGCGACCGGTACCGAAATTTACAGCGGGAAAAGACGTATCGGAGGGGGGTACCTCCAACTCCAGTTCTGGCGTGTTTCCAGGATGAACTGTTCGCGCGTGCGCGTGCGCGAGCGGATGGGGAAGCTGTGTGTTTTGCGTGAGGATATTTCTGTCATGTGTGCGTATGCGTTGCACGATGAAACAAAAACTGAAGCCTGGAACAGGTCAGATCGGACTGTCGAATTAAAGCAAAGAGAAGCGTTCCCTTTCCACCTCTATGCGTTTTCGACTGTTGTCAGTTTATTCCTTCTTATCGCATTGTTTCTAACGACTGGCAGCGCCTATGCTCAGCAAGCGCCCGGATGTCGGACCGCGGGAAATAATATCTTTTGTGACAGTTGCGCTGCGGCACAATCAGCCCCTATCGGCGATCGTCAGGTGCTTCTCAGTCCGAACGTCACACCAGGTGGCGGGACGCAAGGGTCAAACAATTCGTTTTGTCGGATCGAAAACTTAGCTCCCGGTGACAGCCTCAATCTCACGGTCACTGATACGGGCAGCCAAAACATCACGATGTTTGAGGTTGATTACAATCGTGTAGGCGCTATGCCAGCCAGCCTCATGCCATCCAGCCAACAAGATGTGAATGTGTCAGTTCCTGGTGGATCAGACACACAATCTTTTGCACATAGTGAGGCTGGACCAGCGGATACGTCTGTCCGTGCGACAATCGCTGATACCCAGCCTTCGGGCCAACAACAACCTTCCGTAAGCGCAACAGTCACGTGCTCGTGTCGTCCGGCACCACCGCCGCGTGCGACCCTGACGCTGGTGAAAAATGTCAACAACAATAACAACGGCATGGCCGCAGATACGGACTTTACGTTGTCTTTTTCCGGTCCTTCGAATGGTAGCGGCGCGGAAGGCGATGCTGCCATTACCAATGCCAGTGTTTTGACCGGTAATTATACCCTTTCGGAAACCGTGCTGGCCGGATACACGCAAACGGGCCTGACCTGTAACGGGCTCGATCAAAACCTCAATGACGGTCTTGATCTGCAGGCCAATGAAGACGTGACCTGTACGTTCACCAATAACGATCTTCCACCGGCGACCGCGACGCTTACGCTTGAGAAGGTGGTCAACAACAACTTCGGTGGAACGGCGATGGACAGCGACTTTACGCTCAGCTTTGCTGGCCCGTCCGTTGGCTCAGGCGTCGAATCCGACGCTGCCATTACAAATGCAACCGTATTGCCAGGAGCCTATACGTTCTCTGAAAGCGGTCCTCAGGGCTACAACCTATCGAGCTTCCAATGCGTCGTTAATCAGGGCAACCCGATCACGGTTGTTCCAGCGACCGGCCTCACACTGGCGCAAGGAGATAACGTCACTTGTACATTTACAAATAACGACATCGCCCCGCCGCGCGCGACCCTAACGCTGGTGAAAAATGTCAACAACAACAATAACGGCATGGCCGCAGATACCGACTTTACGTTGTCGTTTGCCGGACCTTCGAATGGCAGCGGCGTGGAAGGCGATGCTGCCATTACCAATGCCAGTGTTTTGACCGGTAATTATACCCTTTCGGAAACCGTGCTAGCCGGATACACACAAACGGGCCTGACCTGTAACGGGCTCGATCAAAACCTAAATGATGGTCTTGATCTGCAAGACAATGAGGACGTGACCTGTACGTTCACCAACAATGACCTTCCACCGGCGACCGCCACGCTCACCCTTGAGAAGGTGGTCAACAACAACTTCGGTGGCACAGCGATGGACAGTGATTTCACGCTCAGCTTTGCTGGCCCGTCCGTTGGCTCAGGCGTTGAAACCGACGCTGCCATTACAAATGCAACCGTATTGCCAGGAGCTTATACGTTCTCTGAAAGTGGTCCTCAGGGCTACAACCTATCGAGCTTCCAGTGCGTCGTTAATCAGGGCAACCCGATCACGGTTGTTCCAGCGACCGGCCTCACACTGGCGCAAGGAGATAACGTCACTTGTACATTTACAAATAATGACGTTGCCCCGCCGCGCACCTCATTGTCGATCACCAAAACCGTCAATGGTGCTGATAAGGACTTTGCTTTTGACGGAACGCAACCATTCGGTAATTTCTCGCTTTCGAATGGTCAGACGAACGTTCAAAATAACATCAATCCCGGCATCTTCGTGATTACCGAAGGCCCTGATGTTGATTACACTTTGGATGGCGCGACCTGTACCGGGAATGGACTGCAAGAGATCTTTGATGCAAATGCGCGTCAATTGATTGTCGAAGTTCAAGACGGAGAAGATGTCGAATGTACATTTATCAATACGCAGATACAACGCACCGGCAGTCTGACAATCGAGAAGAGAGTTATTGGAGCAAATGCAAGCTTTGGTTTCTCCGGCACAACGCCATTTGGGAACTTCTCGTTGTCAAATGGACAGACGACGACACGCGGCAATCTAGCGCCAGGCAACTTCATTATCACGGAAACGTCGAACCCACTCTATACCTTGAACTCCATCACGTGCGTTGGAAATAGCAATGCCCCCGTCATTGATTTGAATGCGGGAACATTGACGATCTTCGTGCCGGCGGGTGATGACGTGATCTGTACATTCGAAAACGGTCAGGTTCGAGATCCGAGAATGGAAGAAGAAACACGACGCTTCATTCATCGTCGTGTTGATAACCTTCTCACCCACAAACCGGATCGGGCGCGTATGTTACGTCGCTTGCAAGACGCCCCACCAAAACACACAAGCATGAAGGATGGCGGCACGTTGAAACACTCCAATGTTGGCTCGCAAAAACTTTCCAATGGAAGCGGCGTCATTGGAACGGTCTCTGGCCAGGGTAATCCTCGTGCAATGCTTGGTGGACCTGTCGATCCGAGATCGAACAATGTGAGATCTGTGATCGAAGGAACCCAAACCAGTACGGTGCAGAACCCCTTCTTTGACGCAATTGCCGGTCAATTGGCGCAGGTTGGATTTGGCCAAACGAACTTTAAGTTTGGCACCAGCCTGAGTGAGTTACGCAGCAAAGCTGCAGCCTATGAAGCCGAGCGGCAAAAGAAAAACTTGGCAGCTGCCGGTCTTGAATTCTCTGGTGGTTATGGTTTGGGTCGCGCACTTGAACCGAGAACTGGGCTGGACGTTTGGGTGGAAGGCCAGTTTAGCCGGTATCATGACAATATCGGTGGTGTGCAACGCGAAGGTGATTTTCGAATTCTCTATGTTGGCGCGGACTATGTCTTGTATCCAGGCGTTCTGATTGGTGTACTGGCGCAAATAGACGATACACGTGAAGATATCGCCCAAACTGACGAACGTGGTGAGATAGAGGGAACCGGTTGGATGGCCGGCCCATATATTGGGGCACGTTTGTATAAGAACTTGTACCTTGATGTGCGTGCGGCCTGGGGCTCATCAGACAATGATATTCTTCTTGAAGACACCGAACTTGGTCTGCGCACAGGAAGCTTTGACACAAATCGATGGTTGGTATCTGGCACGCTGTCTGGTCACCATACCCGCGGTGCGTGGCGGTTCTCGCCTCAACTTGAATTGGCCTACGGTCATGAGGAATATGACACTTACCAAAACAGTCTTGGATTGACCGTTCTTGGCGGTGAAGCATCAATAGGGCGATTGAGTGGAACGTTTGAGGTTGGGTATCAATGGCGCACGTCCGATGGGCTATCGGTAGAGCCTCATGCCTCGATCACCGGAATTTGGAATTTCGATAGCGACAGCTTAGTCATCAACAATACGTTGTTTGCAACCGATGAAACCCGCGCTCGGGTTGAAGGCGGTGTAACTCTGACAGCCGTGAATGGTTGGTCGGTTCGCGCTGCCGGTAACTATGATGGAATTGGTGGCGATGACTTTGAAAGTTATGGTGGATCGGTTTGGATCAGTGTGCCATTGAACTAGTGAGATCAGATGTGTGATCCATCCTGCTCAGGCCGGTGCGTTTGAGTAAGAAAATCTCTGACTACTGTATCTCTCCGCCACTTTAATTTCGGACAAGTGGTTGTTCGAGGATGATATTAAAAGTATGCACAGGACGGGGTGTGCCCCACCCTGTGCATATTTTCTGTGTTTAATTCAATTCAATTGAACCGTAGACCTTAATACTTGCACCTGGAAGCAAGACGTCTTCGCGGCGTTTGAAGGAGGTGTGGTTGAGCACCTCATCATTGCCCAAATTTTCTCCGCGCAACCCAAGGGTCATTTTCGGATCGAATGCATTTGGCCCCAACGATATGGTGTAGCTGATGTCAGCAGTGATCAAGGTATAACCTGGCGTTGAAATTTCATTTTCAGCGGTTTGGTTTTGTCCAAAGGCATGCAGTACACCAGCTGTCGCTAACCATGCGCCGTCTCGGTAAAAGAGGCCACTGCCCACACGATGTGGGGGAATGCGTGGGACGTTCCCACCTTCGTCAAAACGCGCACGCACGAAATCATATTGGACATCAACACCCCAGACACCCTTTAAAATTCTGCCAACGTCATACTGGGCCGCCAATTCGACGCCAAAGAAATTTGCATCGCGTTGTTGGAAAAGGACTTGGTCGAGGGCTTCGTGGCCATGACCTTCGTCTTGCGCGTGCTCCTCTTCTTCACCACAGCTTTCGAGAGTTCCTTCACACGCAACACCGGTCAGGTTTTTGAAGATAAATCCATCAAAGCGTGTGTAAAATGCCGTGGTATCGAACCGCAATGGTCCTTTAGCCTTTCGCCATCCCAATTCCACCGTCACAGCTTTTTCCTTCTTCAATTGACTGTTGCCAATTTCGAACGTGCCGGTTGCTTCGTGAATGCCTGCGGAGAACAATTCGGAAGCATCAGGAGCGCGTTCGACATATTGTGTGTTTAAGGAAACGACAGACCCGCCGGACAGTCTTATCAAGCCACCAACACTTAGGCCAAATGCCGTAAAGTCTCGGTTTGTCGCCGCCAAATTCAAGTCGGCATTTAAGGGTTCAGCACGGGCAAAGCCATCGATATCGTTGTGTTCGATGCGCGCGGCAGCCTGAAGTGCGAGAATTGGAGACACGTCTAGTTCTTCGAACAGAAACACTGCAAAGCTGTTTGTGGTCGTTGGTTGAAGTAGGGAATCGCCTTCAAAACTCTGACCCTGCGTCTCACGATTGGTTAGTTGCACGCCGATGGCACCGCGCATGACACCCAGCGCTGATGTGATTTGGCTATGTTGAATTTCTACCCGGCCCTCGATTTCATCGTTTTCAAACAGCGATCCAACTTCATCGCCTTCCCCTTCGTCAACAATTTCGGCATGCTCATAGTCAGACGCACCGAACCAAAAGCGAACCGCTTCAATTCCATTTGAACGAACGTTGAGTTCACCACGCGCTTGTAGGCGATCCTGAAGCAGATCGATGCGGGGCATGAGTTCTGTGGCTTCCTCGCCGGGAATTCCATAAAAGCTTTGATAGCGAGAAAGGGAGAGACCGAAGTATCCTGATTGCCCGATAATCGAACCGCCAAGGGCACCACTTTCCGTTTCAACAGAAGTGTTGAATTGTTTGCCGCGTGGCGTGTCGTAGTCATCACTCCGTCTGATAAATCCGTCTGCGTGAACAGCAATACCCCGCGCGCCAGCGGTGGCTTTGAAGCCGCCATTTTTGCCACGATCAACGGAGGAATAGTCGCCGATAACTTTGCCGGAAAAGCCGGTTTCGGGAATACGAGTGGGGATGCGGCCATTTTCTGAGGCAACAACACCGCCAATGGCCTGGGAGCCATAACGCAACGTTGCCGGGCCTCTGATCACTTCAATTTGTTCGCTCGCAAAAGGATCAACTGGAACGGCATGGTCTTCTGATAACGCTGAGACATCATGAGAGCCAATTCCATTTTCCTGAACACGGACGCGATAATTGTCCAAGCCCCTGATGACAGGACGGCTTGCTCCAGGCGCAAATGTCGAGCTAGCGATGCCGGGGCGTTTATCTAATACGTCCGCGAGATTTCCGCTACCCAGGCGCAATGCGTCTTGAAACGTTGCAATGGTCACGGGAACAAATGCGTCGTCGACAACAATAAGCTGGCCGGTTGTCACACCAAGGCTGTCTTCAATTGCATCGTTTCCAGAAGTTTGGTCTGCAAACTCATTTTCAGAAGATGAAGGTTGTGGTGATGCAGTCGACGTTGGCGCTTGCTGTGTTTCTTGCGCTTGCTTAACTTTCTTTGCGTTTTTCTTTCGTTTGGCCTTCTTTACGGGCGTCGCGACCGTCGTCTGTTGTATGATTTCGATTTCTGGTAGCGTTACTTCGGGTATGTTTTCTTGCGCAAAGGTTGGAGAATGAGACAGCATCGATAGTGCAGATGCGCCGAAAAATACGCGCCGCGTCAGGATTCTAGACATAGAACCACCTTTTGATCAGTTATAATTTCGAGATTGCAAACAGCCATACGCCACGTCTCCGATTTCATGAGAAATCGGAGTGAGGTTGTGCTGTGAAACGAATGAATTTAAGTGATCGAAGGGGGCGCGCGGGTGCGGTTTGCGCGTGTCAAAATACCCGCATGAAAATTCTCGACGGCGTGTGGTGGTATTACGGTTTTATCAGTCGTTGGCTTAGTAAAAGTCGCGGTGCACGGGGTGTCGAGAGAGGAAAGTGCGCCAAACAGCCAGCAGAAGTCGCAGGCTTGTGCTGGCGCGTGATCGCCATTGGAATGGCGTTGGTGTTCGTCATCAACGTGTGCGTTGACGTGCACATGATCGTCGGTCTCATGTACGGTATTTTGGTTTTTGTCACGATGGCTATCGTGATGATGTGTGTGATCTTTGTCGTCTGACAAACGCCCGTGTTTTACGTCAAGATCAACGGTGCGTGAGGCGATCGCAGGTGTTTCAGCGTCTGTCCGGCTAAAGCCATGATGATACGTGTCACCATCGAGGCCGTGAATGTGGGCTGAGGCGACAAGCAACTGCAGCACCATCGCGATGATACTGGTCGCCAAAACACTGTATTGGACGCGTCTGCGTGTCATGAATTCCTCTTCAAGACCTCAACTTACAACACAGACGAAGCCATTGTCCTTCGCGCAGATTTTTAGCACCAACGTGCTGACAAAATGATGTAAATTTGCAACGTTCATTTGACGGTGCACGAAACGAAATTCGTCGAATGATCTTCGCTTCGTTATCGCTGGTCCGCGCGTCCCGCGCGGTACGACCGTGAGATATAAATTCCAAGGCCCGCAAGGGCTGGGAGCAAGGCGACCCGCCGACGGTTCGGCGCCCCGTCCGGAGCGCGACGAGCGCGTGAGGATATAAGAAATGGTGGGCGCACCAGGACTTGAACCTGGAACCGGACCGTTATGAGCGGTCAGCTCTAACCAGTTGAGCTATGCGCCCCCGCTGTGTGAAACAGCCGAATACAGCATTAATTTTGCCGATATCGTGCGGCGTCTATAACAGACATTCGGCGCGACGTGAAACCCCAGAAATGCGCCAAATTAGACGGACACCGCCAAGCCTTACCTGAGATCTACAACTTCGACCTCTGGCAAAGTCAATTGTGTGCCGGGTTGGCGGTCCCAATCACTGGCGTTTCGCATTTCGCCGCTGTCTTTTAACAGCCTAAGGCGGGCAAAGTCGACTTCCCCAACAACCCACTCAGGTTTGTTCCATTCACCTTTCACCAGCGCGCCAGTGTCAGACACGCCATGTTCGGCTGGCACATAAATACCGGACCGACCACAGTTGACATCGACGGCTGGTGACCACAACGCATCACCAACTGTTTGGCTGACAACCACAGCGCATGTGTTCTCAAGAGCCCGCGCCATGGCGGCAATCGCAATCCTGTAGCTGCCGGAAATGCGTTCGGTGCAGGACGGGACAAGGATCATATCGGCACCCGCTGCAACCAGGGCTCGCACAAGCAATGGAAATTCGCTGTCGTAACAAATGGCAACGCCAATGCGGCCAATAGCCGTGTCGAAGACGCACAATGGTTCACCAGCAACAACGCCCCAGTCGCGTTCAAAGGGTGTCATCATAGATTTTGTGGCAGTTCCAACGTGACCGGCTGGTGTTACGAGTTGTGCCGAGTTGGTAACGCGCCCGTCTGCGACCTCAAATGGACCGCTGCCAATGAGAATATGTACGTTGTGTTCGGCTGCCAGAGAACTTTGAAACGCCACCCGTTCGCCGGCAACTGAAGCGACGGCTGAAAGTGTCTTTTTGAGATCGCGTGAGGTTTCGCCACCAAACGCCGCGGCTTGTTCGATAGCGCCATATTCAGGAAAGACCAAAAGCTCAGCCCCGGTTGCTTTTGCCTCCACGACCCAGCGCTCAATTTTATCCTGCCAATCAAAATTGGTTTTGAGTTCATCAATTGGATATTGTGCTGTTGCAATCGTCAGTTTGTTCGGTGGTGTCATGGCGCTGTCTCGTCAAGTGGCTTAATCCAAAACTGCATAGACTTTGTGGTTTCTCCATCAGTCTCGATGTCTTTCCAATCATAGGTCGCAACAATGCCGTTGGCTGGCTCATAACCCCGCTTGCGCCAGAAGGTGTCTAGGGGGCGATAGCTATCGGGTTTGAGGGGGTGGTTGTCGGGGCGTATGACCCGGCAGAATGTCGAATGAGTAAATCCACCGAGTTTTTCCGCATGAGCTTCGCGGTGGTCGAAAAAAGCATGTCCGAGACCGAGACCGCGATACTCTGGCAATAAGACACTTTCCGCGCAGTAAAAAATTTTCGAGATATCGTATCCGGCGTCTTTAAACGGCGCGCCAAAGTCGTCACCATGTTCGATCAATGGCGCGGCGTTGGCAGCTCCAATGATCGTGTCTGCGTCACGCGCCACCACACAGACGGCGCCACCAGCACGGGTGAATGTGTCGAGGTACTTTTCTTCGTATTCCAACGAGCCATCATAAAGGTAGGGCCATTCGCGAAACACGGTCATTCTCAGCTGGGCAAGATCGGACAAAACCGCTTGGATGTCTGTTCCCGACAGAGATGTTACGGTCAAATTTTGATCAAGAGGGTTCGTCATTTTTTCGGCGTCCGTTGAATTTTATTCTTATTTCCGCACACGACAACAACCGGTTCGTGAGCATCGGCTTGTGTTTCATCGAGTTGCCCATAAGCGCAAATGATGACCTTGTCTCCGACGCACGCCATGCGCGCTGCCGCGCCATTAAGGCCGATAATTCCTGAACCCCTTTTACCCTCGATAACGTACGTTTGAAAGCGAGCGCCGTTGTCGATGTTGTAGATATCAACGCGCTCATTAATCTTCAGACCAGCCGCATCAATCAGCTTTCGGTCAATGCTGATTGACCCTTCATAATTCAAATCGCATTCGGTTACAGTCGCCCTGTGCAGTTTGCATTTCAGCATGGTCAAAAGCATGAGTGGTTCGTCCTTGTCTCATTCTCAGGTAACGGTGGGCGTCAGTAGAATTTATCTCATTAACCGGCAACCTGGGTAATCCATTCTGTCAGATTGTAATACGTGGTGACACGCTCAATTTTGCCATCTCGGAGTTGAAAGAAAGCTCCAGCAGGCAAAACGTAATTTTGGCGTTTGGCTGGTGGCAAACCGGGTTCGGATTCAAGGTATGTTCCGTCAACATTGAATTCCGCTGCTGCGCGGGTCCCGTCCTTATTCACCATGACGGATATGTCAGAGAGGCTTTCTTTGTAATGGTGCGCCATACGCGCGTTAAAGGCGCGAAATTTTTCACGTCCAATACGCCGTTCACCTTGATTGACGTCGTGGATGACATCTTCAACCATTAAGTTGAGCATCGTGTCATGGTCGCCAGCATTAAAGGCGGCATAATAGTCGCGGATCAGAGAGGCTGTCTGTTGGCGTAATTCTGATTGAGACTGGCTCATGTCGTCAAAGTCCTCAAATTAAGTCCTCATAAACGAGGGAAATTGTGCGTTTCCATAGCAGTGCCTTACCTATGGGCCAAGTACTGACACCAATGACTGGGGGCGACATTTGTTCCTATGGGATTGCTTGCGTCATTTGAGGCCGTCGGCTAATTCTCAAGAATGAGCGAAACACCCCCAAAATACGTCGTTGCGGCGCTTTATAAATTCACGCCCCTGGCAGACTTTGAATCCTACAAAGCGCCGTTGACAGACGTCTGCGAAGCCGCAGGTGTCACGGGTACGTTGTTGTTGGCGCATGAGGGGATCAACGGCACAATTGCCGGTTTGCGCGAGGGGGTCGACAAGGTCTTATCCTTTATCCGCAATACGGTGTCAGGTTGCGCTGATTTGGATGTGAAAGAAAGCTACAGTGATGTTGCCCCTTTCATTCGTCTCAAGGTGCGTTTGAAACGCGAGATCGTCACGATGGGTGTGCCAGATATCGACCCGCGTCATAGTGTTGGGCAATATGTGGCACCTGAAGACTGGAACGCGTTGATTAGCGATCCTGACACGATTGTGGTTGATACGCGCAACGACTATGAAGTCGCCATCGGCACCTTTGAGCGCGCGGTCAACCCAAACACGGCGAGTTTTCGCGAATTGCCCAATTGGGCTGACGAAAACTTACCAAAAGACAAGTCGAAAAAAATCGCGATGTTTTGTACCGGCGGAATACGTTGTGAGAAATCGACGGCATTGTTGCGCCAGCGCGGATACTCCGAAGTGTATCACCTCAAGGGTGGAATTTTAAAGTACTTGGAAGACGTTCCGAAAGACGAAAGCTTGTGGAACGGTGAGTGTTTCGTGTTTGATCGTCGCGTCTCGGTCGGAAGTGGATTAAAGCCAGGGCCTTATCAGCAATGCGCGATTTGTCGTGAACCGTTTATATCTGGTGAGGGCGCTGGGGGATATGCCAAGAAAGCCTGTCCGAAATGCGAAGCATTCGCCGACGATGACCAACGTGCGCGCGCCAAACAGCGTCAGCACCAAATTGAACTGGCCCGCGCCAGAGGCGAAGAACATCTCGGCCCCCGCCAGCCCAAACATGGCAAACACAAGCCCTAGACGTGTTCTCTGACTTTAGGCTGATTGCCATCAGGTCGAACGCAATCAATATTTGCAAAACAATGCCTGCGGTGCCTAATCCGCAAGCAGCGCCTCAATCGCTTCGACAGCGCCACCGGCCTTATCACCATCTGGACCACCAGCCTGGGCCATATCGGGGCGACCGCCGCCACCTTTGCCGCCAATAGCCCCAGCGCCTGCCTTAACAAGATCAACCGCGCTCCAGGTTTGGGTGAGGTCGTCGGTAACGCCAACGGCAAGACCGGCTTTGCCAGCCTCGGTCTTGCCGGCAATGACAACAACACCTGATCCAATCTGTTTCTTTCCGTCATCAACCAGGCTGCGCAAGTCTTTCGGGTTCAAGCCTTCGACGGTCCGCGCGAGCAGTTTGATGTTGCCGATGGTTCGAATGCCGCTACTGTTATCGCCACTTTTTGATCCCGCTCCGGCGCCCAAAGCAAGTTGCTTTTTGGTGTCGGACAGTTGACGTTCGAGTTGCTTTTTTTCGTCAATCAAAGCTTTGACGCGGGCGGTCACATCGTCGGGCTTGGTCTTTAAAAGTGCTGCAGCATCTTTCAACAGCCCGTCTTGCCGGCTGAGATAGGCGCGCGCGCTGTCGGCGGTTAACGCTTCGAGACGGCGCACACCCGATGCGCTTGCCGTTTCGCCAACGATACGCACCAGACCGATATCGCCGGTTCGTTTGACATGGGTTCCGCCACACAATTCGATCGACCACGCGGCTTTGGCTTTTGTGGCCTTAGACCGTTTGGCATCTCCCATGCGCACAACACGTACCTCGTCACCATATTTTTCGCCAAACAAGGCCATGGCGCCTTGCGCTTTTGCATCATCTGGCGTCATCAGATGCGTTTCGACCGCGGCGTTCTCAAGCACAACCCCATTGGCAAGTTCTTCGACTTTGGCAATTTCATCGGGCTGCATGGGCTTGGTGTGGGAAAAGTCAAAGCGTAGACGATCAGCCGAAACCAACGACCCTTTCTGGGCAACATGGGTGCCGAGCACTTGGCGTAACGCCTCATGCAGCAAATGCGTTGCGGAATGGTTGGCGCGAATGGCGGTGCGTTTTTCGTGATCAACATTCAACTCAACAGTCGCTTGCGTCGTGAAACTGCCGGCCTCGACTTGGCCGAAGTGGACAAACAAGTTGCCGAGTTTTTTCTGTGTGTCCGTGACACGAAACTTTGCACCTTTGGGGCCGATGATCGTGCCGACGTCACCAACTTGACCACCGCTCTCTCCATAGAAAGGGGTTTGGTTAGTGATGATTGCGCCGGACTGGCCCTTTTTTAATATATCGATGGACTTTGCATCGGTGACCAACGCCGTAATGATGCCTTCAGCAATTTCGGCCTC
The DNA here is from genome assembly GCA_050633705.1 of Hyphomicrobiaceae bacterium. Lineage (GTDB taxonomy): Bacteria > Pseudomonadota > Alphaproteobacteria > Rhizobiales > Hyphomicrobiaceae > JAJFHI01. The sequence continues at coordinate 390,854 of JBOEGZ010000001.1, forward strand.
GTAGCCGAGAAATTCACTCGCGCCAATCTCATCTCTGAGCTCAAACCAGACGGATTCTGTTGCGGCATCACCAGAGCCCTTCCAAGCTTTGCGCGCTTCTGCCTTTTGTTTTTCCATCGCTGTCGCGAAGGCTGCGGTGTCGACATGAATGTCACGTTCGCGCAAAGCATCTTCGGTGAGGTCAAGCGGAAATCCGTAAGTGTCATAAAGCTTAAACGCGACATCGCCTGACAGCGTATCGCCGGCCTTGAGGCTGCCCGAAGCATCTGCAAGCAGGCCAAGGCCTTTTTCGAGGGTTTTGCGAAAACGCGTTTCTTCCAGCTTGAGCGTTTCCGTGATCAGGGCATCAGCTTGGCGCAATTCATCGTAGCTTTCACCCATCTGACGCACGAGCGTTGGCACAAGACGATGCATGAGTGGCTCTTTCGCGCCAAGCAGATGAGCGTGGCGCATAGCCCGGCGCATGATACGGCGTAGGACGTAACCGCGTCCTTCGTTGCTTGGCAAAACACCATCGGCAATCAAGAAACTGGTCGAGCGCAAGTGGTCGGCGATGACGCGATGGCTGGCGCGGTTGGCATCGGTTTCTTCAACGCCTGTTTCTGATACGGAGGCCGCGATCAAGGCTTTGAAGAGATCGGTTTCGTAATTGTCATGCGTGCCTTGTAAGGTCGCTGCAATGCGTTCCAGCCCCATGCCGGTGTCAATCGAAGGTCGGGGCAAGTTTTTACGGGTCGCGGCGTCAATTTGCTCGAACTGCATAAAAACGAGATTCCAGATCTCGATAAACCGATCGCCGTCTTCATCAGGAGAGCCTGGAGGTCCACCGGCAATCTTGTCACCATGGTCAAAGAAGATTTCCGAGCACGGGCCACACGGTCCAGTTTCGCCCATCGACCAGAAATTGTCAGACGTGGCGATACGGATAATTTTATCATCTGAGAGGCCCGCGACTTTTTTCCAAATTTTCGCCGCTTCTTCATCTTCGTGAAACACGGTGACGAGCAGGCGTTTTGGATCCAGATCGAACTCTTTGGTAACGAGCTTCCAAGCCAGAGCGATTGCGTCGTCTTTAAAGTAGTCACCGAACGAAAAGTTACCGAGCATTTCGAAAAATGTGTGGTGGCGCGCGGTGTAGCCGACGTTATCGAGATCATTGTGCTTGCCACCTGCGCGCACACACTTTTGCGATGTCGTGGCACGCGTAAAATCGAGCTTTTCCTGGCCGGTGAAGGTGTCTTTGAACTGAACCATACCGGCATTAGTAAACATCAACGTCGGGTCGTTTAACGGCACCAGCGAAGACGAGGGCACAATGGTGTGACCGTTCTTCTCAAAATACTTGAGGTAGGCCCGTCTGATCTCGTTGACGCCGTTCATGGCTGCCTTTCGTTTCGTTCGTTATTGCCGCTGCCGGTTCGCTTACCAACCAACGCATTTAAGTTCCGCGTTTCCAATGCTTTTAAACTGGCCAGAGGCGTGATGGCCAGCACGTGTTGCCATGGAGTTTGTATCCCACCCCTCCTGAAAATCGGGCACCTGGAACCGGTGCTAACCTGATGCCAATGAACGCCCGACCTGTCCGCCACTTTTAGCCGTGGCTCAGGAGCGTGTCCACATCGGGTCTATGGCACCGGCTGTTGCCCATGAAAAAAGCTAACGTTTTGAAATGGCCTATAAATATTAGCCATGCGCAACGTGATCCGCCAGCCGTTCAGGTTGGCTTTGCAGGGGGGCAAGCCAATGCGATGCGAATCTCAGGGCAAATCGATCAAGAATTGCGGCTGGTCGCGGTGTCAGCGCAGGTGCAGGCTTGATCGCGACGATAGGTGAAATGGCCAATTTGTTGGCCCGCCAAGGGCGCGCATTTCAGAGCGTTGAAAACCGCAAAGAAAGAATTTTAACGCCAAGACGGGTTCGGGTGTTGGGCAAAAGGGGTTGGGGTGTGACTGGGCCGGGTGTGATCAGTGAGGCGGGCACGAAAAAGCATGCCTATCAAAAGAGGCCCACCCCCAAAATGGCCCCACCAAAAGACCGCAAAAAAAGAGGACCGCAACCCGCGACCCTCTTTCAAAACAAGTTTCGTCTTCTAAAACGGTATCTGAGACTTATGCGTCGTCATCGCCTGCATCATCGTCTTTGTCAGATGCATCATCAATCAACATCTTCTCAACGATCAGACCGGCGCTTTCACGCACAGCCAATTCGATCTCGTTGGCGATTTTTGGATTTTCGCGCAGAAAGTTCTTTGAATTTTCGCGACCCTGACCCAGGCGTTCGCCTTCATAAGAGAACCACGCGCCAGATTTTTCGACGACCCCAGCCTTGACGCCAAGATCGATCAACTCGCCGAGTTTGGAAATGCCTTCGCCATACATGATGTCAAACTCCACCTTCTTAAACGGTGGTGCGACTTTGTTTTTAACGACTTTAACGCGGGTTTGGTTGCCAACGATGTCATCGCCATTTTTGATCTGGCCGATGCGACGAATATCAAGACGCACGGAGGAATAAAATTTCAGTGCGTTACCGCCGGTCGTGGTTTCAGGGTTGCCAAACATCACGCCAATTTTCATGCGGATTTGGTTGATGAACACAACCATGGTGTGCGATTTGGAAATTGATCCCGTCAGTTTGCGCAGCGCTTGGCTCATCAGGCGGGCTTGCAAGCCGGGTAGGCTGTCGCCCATATCGCCTTCAAGTTCGGCGCGCGGGGTGAGGGCTGCAACAGAATCGACCACCAAAACATCAACCGCGCCTGAGCGCACAAGTGTGTCGGTAATCTCTAAGGCTTGTTCGCCGGTGTCGGGTTGGGAAATCAACAGGTCTTCGACTTTCACGCCGAGCTTTCTGGCGTAGACCGGGTCAATCGCGTGTTCTGCGTCGACGAATGCGCAGGTGCCGCCAGCTTTCTGAGCTTCGGCGACGACATGCAACGCGAGGGTCGTTTTGCCGGAGGATTCCGGGCCATAAACTTCGACGATGCGCCCTTTCGGTAGTCCGCCAATACCCAGCGCGATATCCAGCCCCAACGAACCGGTTGAGATCGCTTCAATATCGAGCGCTTCATCAGCGCCAAGGCGCATGATTGAGCCCTTGCCGAAGTTTTTATCGATTTGCGCCAACGCGGCATCAAGTGCCTTTTGCTTATCCATTCCGCCCCCTTCGACGATGCGAAGCTCTGGTGTCGTCATTGTCCGGTTCCCTTATTTCATGTGCCGCTCAGCAAAACAATTAAAGTAAATGTACATGTTTTGTTCTCTTTTGGCAAGGGAAGGCTAAGATGTTGGGAATAATATGGAATATCGTTTATATTCTATTTTTGTTCCGGGTGATTTGTGTCAGGGAAGCTCCTTCACAAAATTACGGATGATGCGCCATGCGACAAGAATCACGAAAACTTAAACCAGTGCCACCAAGTAGGATCCCTGAAAAAAATTTCGCAGTTGCGAAGTTTCGGTGTTCATGCCCCTTATATGCTCAGATGACAGATTGGGGGTTTTTCGTGCTTGTTTATTATTTTCGCTTTTCTCTAAAGCCAGTGGCAGTGCCGGATAGCTTTGGCGCATTATCAGAGAAGGGTCAGCTATACTCGCGAGAAGAGTGGTTGCGGTACTACTTCTCAGAACAGCGTGAATTTGAACATCAAAAGCAAGACTTTGCTTTTATCCCTGAACATAATATCGGGATGAACAAACCAGAACATCTCATTATCGGATACATCGCTAGGCCAAGAGTTGTGGCAGAACGTGCCCCACCAAGCGACGGATTTCATCCTGTCGAACATCAATCTTGGCGTGGCGCACTAATCGTAATCGATCCTACTTCGCATAAGGATGGTCAAAAAATTGCGCTTGAGCACCGGAGTGACATCGGCAAACCCATTTCAGTCTTAAAATCTTTGGCACGCTCCATGTCGGTGGGTGATGAACCTCCGCCCTTTGATGTACAGATCGACCCAATAGTGGAGGCATCCTCATTTTGGAACTTTGCAGAGCAAAATGACTTCAACATAAATTGGCTATCGTTTGACGCCGCGCCACCTAATATGTTTGGCGGCGCTGGCGACTACAAAGATGAAATGCGTATGTTGAGAGAGAAAAACCGAGTAAATCGAGTCAAAACGACTATGACTAGTGATACAACCATTGACGTACTGGCTGGCAATATAAAAGAAGTTGTCGACTACACGGAAATGGGCGCGGGCAGTATTCGTGCCAGAACAGCAGACAATAAGACTTACAATTCAAAAAACTACATAAAACAAGATAGTATCGATGCTGAGTACGATAGTGAGGATTTTTGGTCTAAAATAGGCGAGTGGTTAGGAGAGCGTTTCTAATGAACAAAGGTCTCGCCTACGGTATTCTTTGCGCTTTTATTGCGGCGTCTATAGCACTGATAGCCGCTCGACCAGAGTGGGTAGACGATAGCAATCGATTTTTCCGTGAGTTTGTAAATCATGAATTTATCAACGTACTCGGTGTTATCTTGGCGATAACGCTTGCCTCCGCAGCGCAAATTCATCTTGCATTTAATCGGATCGAAGAGCGCTACAAAGTAAGAAATGCTTTGGAAAAAACGAGAGGTGAGTTGCGCAATAACGCGTACTGGTTAATCGGCCTATTTCTGTTCGGAGTTGTAATCGTTGTAACGAAACCGGTTGTTTGCAGTGGTCCGACTGGTCAGGCTTTTTTCAATCTAACAGCATTGCTCGTTCTAGTCTGGCACGTTTTAATCCTCGTCAGTCTCACACAACTTGTTTTTTCAATTGAATCGGAGTTCCCAGACGACAGAGATTCTGGAGCGTGACAAAAAGTGCCGATTTGAAAGAAACTGATGGAGCTAATCTTTTGAATAGCTCCTAGATCCAACCCACCTCACTTCCCAAGCCCACGCCGCACCTTTAAGTCATCATTCCTCTCCAACGTCAGCTCAAGCGGTGGACGGGCAGTCTTTGGCAGCCAGCCAATTTCAAGCGACCGCGCGATCAACTCTGCAACCAAGGCTGGTTTGACAACGCGGATTGGTGCTGGGTTCGTCACGCCTGCATAGAGTTTTGCTTGGCTTGAAAAATGAACCTGAATGCGGATCTCAAGCCTCTGGCCGTTGACCTCGGCGTGTTGCACAACAAGCGTCACCCATTGCCCGTCAGGTGCGATGGCCCAGCGATATGTGTCATCACCGACAGTGATGGCGCGGGAACTCTTTTTGGATAACATTGCTCGTGTCCAATCTCCAGGTAATGCCAAGCCAAAGCAGCGAACGCATCACAAATCAATTCCTGGATGGGACATCAAAGCACAATTCGTTTTGTCAGTGTTGATCGCTAAGACCTAAACGTCTTGTGGTTGAATAATTTTTCGTTCGGCGAGCCACTCACGCGCGCTCACCAATTGGCCGTTTTCTTGATAGTCGGGCACCACCATGGCGACATAAGCCAACGCCACCTGTTCGGCTGTTGGCAATGTTTTGGGGTCTTCGCCTGGAAAAGCTTTCGCGCGCATTCCCGTTGCGGTCCCACCTGGCGTGATGATGTTCACGCGCATCAGTGAATCAGCAATCTCGTTGGCATATGTTTTTGCCATGGCTTCAACACCGGCTTTGGCTGCTGCATAAGGTCCCCAATAGGCGTATTTACCGGTTGCCGCACCTGATGACACAAACAGCACGCGACCCGCATCAGAACGACGCAACAGTGGATCAAGCGTTCTAATCAATCGCCAGTTGGCCGTAAGGTTGGTTGCGATCACATCGTCCCAAGCCGTTGTTGCAACATGTGGCAAGGGTGTCAGCGGCCCAAGCATGGCGCCGTTGGCAATAAAGATGTCGATTTTGCCCCAGCGCTGATAAAGCGACGGGCCGAGATTGTCGATTTTCTCACCGTCTTTCAGATCCAGCGGGATGAGTGTTGCCTGGCCGCCGATGTTTTGAATCTCATCGTCAAGTTCTTCCAAAGCGCCGACGGTTCGAGCCGTTGCAATCACGTGGGCCCCTTCGCGCGCCAATTCCAATGCCGTGGCGCGACCAATGCCGCGCGATGCGCCCGTGATGAGCGCCAGTCGGTTTTCTAAGCGGGGGGTGTCATTAGACATTACAAAGACGGCCTTTGGTTTCGTGAGCGTTGATCGCAAGCGTTGGTGAGGTTGAGACGGCAACCTCAAACGATCGATACTCCCCAACAATTGGGATCACGTTTACCCAGCCGGGCAGCCGAGCGCAAGGCGCGCCAAAGCCAATGATTGGCAGGTGCTTGAAGTGCTGGTGATTAACGTTTGTCTTCTTGGGCCTGGGTCTGAGTTTGCGCTTGAACCTGGATCTGGGCCACGGTGTTACATAACCTCGGCGAGCAGCGATAACTGCTTGGGTGCCTCTGTGCCGTCTCTGTCGGTCAATGGCGTTGGATATTCGCCTGTAAAACAATGATCGGTAAATTGAGGGCACAAGTTATCCCGGCCGTCTTCACCAACAGCGCGATAAACACCGTCGATCGACAAAAACGCCAACGACGAAGCATTCATGAATTTGCGCATACCCTCAAGGTTCAACTGGGCTGCCAACAGGCCTTGCTTGGTAGGTGTGTCGATGCCGTAAAAATCTGGATTTGTAATTGGTGGGCAGGCAATGCGCATATGGACTTCGCGGGCGCCGGCTTCATACATCAATTGGACAATCTTCTTTGACGTTGTGCCGCGCACGACACTGTCATCGATCAACAAGATACGCTTGCCACGAATAACACCCGCGTTGGCAGAGTGTTTCAACTTCACACCCAAAGCGCGGATCTGTTGCTCTGGTTCAATGAATGTGCGTCCGACGTAATGGTTGCGGATGATGCCAAGTTCAAATGGAATGCCGGAATGCTGGGAATATCCAATTGCCGCCGGTACGCCGCTGTCTGGAATGGGGACAACAACATCAACGTCGGCCGGACTTTCGGCAGCCAATTGCACGCCCAACTGCTTTCGCACGTCGTAGACAGAGTTGCCATTGATGATGCTATCTGGTCGCGCAAAGTAGATGTACTCGAAGATGCAGGACTGCGCTGGGCGCCTGGGGAACGGGCGGTGGCTTTCAAGGCCGTCCTTTGTGATCGCAACGACTTCGCCATTTTCAACTTCGCGGACGAATTTTGCGTTGACGATATCAAGCGCGCACGTTTCCGATGCCAACACATATCCACCGTTGTCGAGGCGGCCGATAACCAATGGGCGAATACCAACGGGGTCGCGAGCACCGATCAGCATGTCGTTTGTTAAGGCCACCAATGCATAAGCGCCTTCGATTTGGCGAATGGCATCAACAAAGCGTTCAACAATGCGCCGCTTCTTAGAACGCGACAACAAATGCAGGATAACTTCGGTGTCAGAAGTCGACTGACAAATCGCACCAGAGGAAACAAGTTCACGGCGTAAGGTGAGGGCGTTGGTCAGGTTGCCATTATGCGCGACGGCAAAGCCACCAGTATCGAGATCAGCAAACAACGGCTGCACATTGCGCAGGATGGTTTCGCCAGTTGTAGAATAACGGTTGTGACCAACGGCGCTTGCGCCTTTCAAACGGTCGATCACATTTTGCTTGTTGAAGTTATCGCCGACAAGCCCCATGCGCCGTTCAAGATGAAATTGGTTGCCATCACACGTGGCAATACCTGCTGCTTCTTGACCACGATGTTGCAGGGCATGGAGGCCAAGAGCTGTAATCGCCGAAGCGTCCTTGTTGCCAAAGACGCCGAACACGCCACATTCTTCGCGCAGCCGATCATCGCCATATCGCGAGTAGGTTTCGTCAACAGCTGGAGTACTGTCGGGGCGGTCGACGGGTTTGGTGTCGGCGAAAGATTTTTGGGGCAGTGTAACCATTGTCCACCTCTGGCGTTTAGCCATAAAGCTGCGTTTCGATCTCAGACGACATCATCGCCGTTTCAGCGATGGTCTGAAGACGTATGCATAGACGCGCCCGCATCGATTCGAGGCATCGAACAGGTTTGCCGCGCTTCTTTGTGACAGATATATGATAAACGAGGCGTTCGGCTACCCCTGTAATTTATTGTTTTGGTGAATAAAGCTCAGCTTGGTTGTTCTGCCGCCGGATCCGTCGCTTCCTCTGGCGCGTTTTTATCACCCATTAAAGATTGGAAATACGAGAAACTGTCGACCAATGTGTTGCCAAGGCTTTCACCCGTGCTCTTGAGATAGGGTTTCGTTTTCGCTTTAGAAACCCATTCAACCTGGTCAACCTCGTCGGGGAAGAACGATGTATACCCCATATAGAGCACCACGACGATAATGTAAGCCCGGGCAATACCAAATAGGAAACCAAGGATACTGTCGATCATGCCGACTGGGCTGTCGAGGATGCTATCGGAAATGCGTGCGGTGATGATGTGGACCACAATCAGCACAATCAGAAATGCAATGACCGAAATTCCGACCTGGGCAATGGGAAGCTGAACCCCCATTTGCTGGGCGACATCTGTTGCCAGTTCTTTTTGCATGAAGAAAAAGTACAAGGCCATGATACCGGCTGCGATCCAGGAGACAATCGACAACAGCTCACGCGTCAAACCGCGATACATCGCCAAAAGAGCTGAGATAAATGCCAACGCCGCAAATGCGATATCAAGGTAGGTGAATGTGCCGATCATTGTCGGTGCTCCTTGGTGGGAGAGGAAAACGTCTTTCAGACCAAACAATCGTGGCCCCGTCGCCGCAATTAACTCTACTTGGCTATCAGTGTCATGTGGACAGTTTCACTGCAAGCTCACCAAGATGCGACAAGCGATGCACAGAAAGGTCTACCGAGGCATCATCGAGTTCTCCGCGGTTGGGTAGGAAGGCTTCAAGAAAGCCCAATTTCTGAGCTTCTTTCAATCGCGTAGTCATGTGTGCAGCAGGGCGAACAGCGCCCGAAAGCGATACTTCTCCGAAATAGACGTGATCCACGGGCAACGCTACTCCGGAAAATGACGACAGAAGGGCGGCGGCGGCGGCAAGGTCTGCTGCTGGTTCGCTAATTTTAAGACCACCCGCGACATTCAAATAGACGTCGTGCTGGGAAAATGAGACGCCGCAGCGGGCATCCAAAACGGCCAACAACATGGATAAGCGATTGGAATCCCAGCCAACTACCGCTCTGCGTGGCGTTCCCAACGGGGACGGGGCGACGAGTGCTTGAATTTCGACAAGAACGGGGCGAGACCCTTCAATCCCGGCGAAAACGGCAGTTCCCGGGCTGGCTGAATCGCGATCTCCCAAAAACAACTCGGATGGGTTTTTGACCTCCTTGAGCCCAGCCGACACCATTTCAAACACACCGATTTCATCTGTCGGCCCGAAACGGTTTTTGACCGCGCGCAAAATTCGGAAGGGATGCCCGCGATCGCCTTCGAAATAAAGCACCGTGTCCACCATGTGCTCGACGACTTTGGGGCCTGCGATGTTGCCTTCCTTCGTCACATGTCCGACCAGCAACACCGCGCACCCCGCCTGTTTGGCATAACGGATCAATGCCTGGGTCGCGGCGCGCACTTGGCTGACGGTGCCAGGAGCAGCTTCCAAACCATCGGTCCACAGCGTTTGTATGGAATCAATGACGACCAAATCCGGTGCTTTGCCGTTGGCAAGGGTTGCAAGAATGTTGGCGAGGTTGGTTTCGGCGGCCAACTCAACATTGGCTTCAGCCAAACCCAAACGTTCTGCGCGCAGGCGGACTTGAGCCACGGCCTCTTCGCCAGAAAAGTACAACGCGCGCTGGCCGCTATTTGCCAAGGCCGCCGACAACTGCAGCAACAATGTTGATTTGCCGATTCCAGGTTCACCGCCGATCAACGTTGCAGACCCAGTGACGATGCCACCCCCTGTCACCCGATCGAGTTCGTCCATCGTTGTGGCAAGGCGGGGGGCTTCTTTGCTTTCGCCTTTAAGGCTTTCAAGGGCGACAATCCGTCCGCGGCTCGATTTGTTGAGACCGGTGCCTGGTGTCGCAGCTGCAGGACTGCTTTCCTCGACAAGTGTATTCCACTCATCACATCCCGGACATTTGCCCGCCCAGCGTGATGTTGTGGTCCCGCAGTTTTGGCAAACGAATTGTATTTTGGCGGCTTTGCTCATCGTGTGATGGTGTCCTCACCCGTATAGATGCGATGAAATCTTTTGCTGAGGCTGGTTAGGATTTCATATCCGATTGTTTTGGCGCCGTGCCCGGCATCCTCAAGGGAAATCGTTGGCCCAACCAATTCCGTCCAACTTCCCCGGTGGATCGTCTCATCGTCCAATTCGGTGATGTCGACGGTTATGAGATCCATTGATACGCGCCCAACGATTGGGGCCAGACGTCCGTTAAAGGCAACGAAGCCACCGGCTTCTCCAGAGGCGGCACTGGATGTGCGCAACACTCCATCGGCGTATCCAGCCGCGACCGTGGCGATACGTCGAGGTGATGTCGCTTTGTAGATTGCTGAATAGCCAATCGTTTGCCCGGTTACAATTTCGCTGACTTGCAAGACGCGTGCGTGCACTTTGACAACCGGTTTGACGGGTGCGGTTGGCTCCTTTGTGGCTTGGCCGCCGTAGAGCGCATAACCTGGCCGCACCAATTGGGTGTGGTAGGGCGCGCCGAGCATCAAACCATCGGAGGCAGCAAGGCTCGTGGCAACGGTTGGCAACAGTGGCAGCAGGCCTTCAAATACGTTCAATTGGCGCGCGTTCATGTCATCGTCTGGGTCATCGGCGCATGCCAGGTGGGACATGATGAGATAGACATTTAATTTTTCTAACAGTGTGCGGCCTGCGGCCAGTTCGCGAATGTCAACCGCTGTCATGCCAAGACGATTGAGGCCCGTATCAATATGCATGGCTGTCGGCAGGGCTTTGTTGCATTTTCTGGCATGTGCCGACCAATCTTGAAATTCTTCAAGCGAGGACAAGACGGGAATAGCGTTGATGTCGGTGAGGGCTTTTTCTGCTCCCGGTAAAAGCCCATCGAGCACAAAGATGGCCGCATCACTTGCCAGTGCGCGAACGTCTTTAGCTTCATCAATGGTTGCGACAAAGAAGGTTTGACACCCTGCCTTCATCAATGCCGGCACAACACGGTCTAGCCCCAAGCCATAGGCATTGGCTTTCACAACGCCGGAACAACGCGCTGGCATGACAAATTTGGCAAGGGCCTGCCAGTTTGCCGCGAGTTGACCGAGATCGATATGAATGACGCCGGTTGCCGTTGCAGGAACGTTTTGAAAATCTGTCATGACGGCCAATCTAGCAAACAATCAACCTTTGTAGAAATTCCGCGTTGGGGCAAAGGGTGGGCAACGATGGGTGATGTGTTTTAGATCTAGATCGACCACGCACGTCTTGATGTCGCCTGCCCACAACTCAGCGCACAGCAAAGGACTATTCATACGGCGCTATTCATAAGGTGTTGATGTTTGATAATCGCGTGCCAGATTGGAAAATCGTGTGAAGCGACCCTCAAACGCCAATTGAATGGTGCCAACGGGACCGTGACGTTGCTTTCCTAAAATCACTTCGGCTCGTCCTGCAACGGCTGACATCTTTTCCTGCCAGGAAACAAATTCTGCCGTGCCCTCATCGGGCTTTAAGCGCTCAATGTAATACTCTTCGCGGAACACAAACATCACAACGTCGGCATCTTGCTCAATCGATCCCGATTCACGCAAGTCCGATAACTGCGGTCGTTTGTCTTCGCGTTGTTCCACCTGTCGAGACAACTGCGACAGTGCAATGACCGGCACGCCAAGTTCTTTGGCCAGCGCTTTCAGACCGGTGGTGATCTCTGTGATTTCCTGCACGCGGTTGGCTTGTCCGTTTTTTGACGATCCGGCCAAGAGCTGAAGGTAGTCGACAATCAACAGTCCCAAACCCTTTTGGCGTTTGAGTTTCCGAGCCCGGGCCGCAAGTTGGGCAATCGTCAGACCACCAGTATCGTCGATGTGCAATGGAATGCGGCTCATCTCCTGGCTGACAGCCACCAATTTGCGAAACTCGTCTTCATTGATCATGCCACGGCGAATTTGCTCGCTGGAGATTTCGGCTTGTTCGGACAGAATTCGGGTGGCCAGTTGTTCGGCCGACATTTCCAAGGAGAAAAATCCAACAACACCACCGTTGACCGTTTTCTCCGAACCATCGGGCTGGAGTTCGGTGCGGAAAGCTTTGGCAATATTGTAGGCGATGTTTGTGACCAGGGCTGTTTTGCCCATCGATGGACGCCCGGCCAGAATAATCAAATCCGACGATTGTAAGCCGCCCATCTTATTGTCGAGATCAGATAGTCCCGTGGATGTGCCCGATAAGTGCCCGTCGCGCATATAAGCGCTGTTGGCCATATCGATGGCTTCGGTAAGTGCTGTGCCAAAAGTCTGAAACCCTTGACCGTACTTGCCCGATTCCGCCAGTTCATAGAGACGGTTTTCTGCACCTTGAATTTGTTCGGCGGGGGGGTGGTCAACGGGGCTGTCAAAAGCTTCGTTGACGACATCTTCGCCGATAGAAATGAGTTGGCGGCGGATAAAGAGATCGTAGATGGTGCGGCCATAATCATACGCATTGATGATTGTTGTCGCGTTGACGGCAAGGCGAGCCAAGTACTGGGGCACGGTGAGAGAGCTATCGATGGGCTCGGAGTTCTCAAAGAAGGTTTTCAGGGTGATCGGTGTCGCTTGTTTGCCCGATTGGATCAGCTTGCCAGCGACTTCATAGATCTCACCATGTAAGGGGTCATAGAAGTGATCGGATTGCAGGAAGCCGGCGACGCGATCGAGGCTCTCGTTGTTGACCAGGATGGCCCCCAATAAGGCTTGTTCGGCTTCGATATTGTGCGGCACCTGGCGAAAGGTGAGGGCATCTTCGGATTCAGCGGCTTCGCGCAGCTGATCCGTCGGGAGAATAGCGGTCTGTGTCATGGCTCGGAAACTAAACGATTCCGTTTCCCAGACCGCGACTTGTGCCATCTCATCACCGTCATCCACCGACTGGCGAGATATCTAGTTTTAAGCCTTGCCCAATCCTCCGAATCGGTTAGCTCAAAACACGTGGCGATCTACAACACAAAGAGGCCCCGAAAATTCAGGGCCTCTCCGATAAATCCTGGTTTTTAAGCGTTTATTACGCTTGGTCTTCTTTTTTAGCGTCACCTTCAGCGTCTGCAGTGTCAGCCTCATCGTCATCACGCGCCGGTCCAGCACCTTCTTCAAAGGCTTCATCTGGATTGAACGTTTCCAATTCAATCGCCTCTTCTTCGACAACGAGGACATCTTCGCCACGCGCCTGACGCTCAGCTTCATCTTCTGAACGAGCGACGTTAATCTGGATTTTAGCAACAACTTCAGGGTGGAGTTGTATGGTTGTGGCGTGTAGGCCCAGCGTCTTGATGGGACGCTCTAGAATGACCTGGCCACGATCAATGGTGAAGCCACCTTCTGTTGAAATTTCGGCAATGTCGCGCGGAGAAACGGAACCATAAAGCTGGCCCGTGTCACCAGCTTGGCGGATGACTGTAAAGATCTGACCGTCGAGCTTTTCTGCAACCGCATCAGCGTCCTTTTTAAGTTCCAGGTTTTGCGCTTCGAGTTGGGCGCGTTGGGTTTCAAAAAACGCCAAATTTTCCTTCGACGCGCGCAGGGCTTTTTTCTGGGGTAGAAGATAGTTGCGGGCATAACCGTTGCGCACTTTCACAACGTCGCCCATCTGGCCAAGACTGCCGATGCGCTGCAATAAAACGACTTCCATGTGTATTCTCCAAAGTTGGTGTGATTTCAGGTGTTTGTTTATTGGTTTAAGTCAATGTGTTTGGAGGCTGGCCTGGTGGTCCGCCACCACGTCCGCGATTGATCGGTGAAAAGGGTTCGGCTAATCCGACAAGAGCTGGAATAAAACTCAACCCCATATTGAAAATGAGCATCAGATAGGCAGCCCATAAAGCAAACGGCCGCCAGGCGTGCCCGCGTGTGAGATGGTGTAAAATGGCAAGACCCAAAAGCACATAGGCCAGATAACATGCCCCTGAAACGGCCGTTGCTATGATGCCAAGTGTTCCCGACAGGAAGCTTGCAAGGATGGAAACGGAGAGAGCTAAGGCTGCCATTGGTGGATAGGTCAGAGCACTGAGATCGGGCCAAGGCCGAGAGAGGTTGCCTGATACAAGAGTAATACGGGCTGCCAACCAAAGATTAAACAACAGACTGGCCATAATAGAGATCGCGGCGATGGCTGGTAGAACGCGCAAAGCGATATCGGTCATTTGATCAAGGTTTTCAGGAGAAACCGTCGATGTCCCGGCGTCACCGCCTTGAGGGATTTGTTGTTTGGCGAAAACTTCCATACTGGAGCGCAGCGATTTTTTAAGCGCGTCCATGTCGCCGCCAAGCACTAAGAGCATCGCAATCGCAATCACAGCGGAAAGTGCTGCAGCCCACAACACAAGGCGTCCAACTGGATACCACTCGACATTTGCATCGGACTTGGTCGCGACGTCACCAGGTGGTGTCTGTGTCGAGTTGTTTTGGGCGGCTGGACGATTGAGGTGGGCTAAATAACACAATACCACACAGGGCAAGGCTTGCGTAATCGCAAAGACCACTCCGATGGGTGCATTCGACATCATTGCAATGAACACGGCACCAGCCAAACCGGCGACAAGTGCTGATCGGTAGCCCCAGCCCAGACCCGCCAGAAAAATCGGCAGTGGTGTGAGAACAAACAAGATGAAGCGCACGGGCAAGGGTCCCGTGGTCGCTGAAGCAAATACGAATGCAGCAACGAACCCAGCGCCAACGCCAAGAAGGTAAGATTGTGTCGTCATCGTGAGAGCTGTCCCGCTTAAAAGCGGTTAGAGGCGGTTCATTTCAGATCATTCTGAAAGGACCGCCCCAACCAAATTATGTATCACGTTCAAAAAGTCGGCAAACAAATGCTAAGACCGGCACGTGTCATTCAAAAAGCCAAGGCGAAAGTTGCACACCATCGTGCTACCGCCTCGCCACGGTTTAACCCAGTACGTAAGGCAACAAGCCTAGGAAACGCGCGCGTTTGATGGCGCGGGCCAGTTCGCGTTGTTTCTTAGCAGACACAGCCGTGATGCGGCTTGGAACAATTTTCCCCCGCTCGGAAACATAGCGACCAAGAAGGCGAACGTCCTTGTAATCAATCTTTGGTGCATTGTCGCCAGTGAATGGGCATGTCTTACGACGACGATGAAATGTGCGGCGTGCGCCGCCGCCGCCAGCTTGAGGTGCAGCCATGATTTAGCCCTCCGAACTTGGGTTAGATGCTGATGCGTCACCGTCGGGACGCGGGCGAAACGTCGAACCACCACGATCGCCACCACGGTCACCACCGCGGAAACCGCCACGATCGCCACCACGGCCACCGCGATCTCCACCGCGTCCACCACGTGGACCATCACGACGATCGTCTTTGCGCATCATTGCGGATGGCTCAGTTTCGTGAGCATCGACTTTCAATGTCAGAAAGCGCAGCACATCAGTCGAAATGCCCATCAGGCGTTCCATTTCAGCAACTGCTGCGTGCGGTGCGTCGATGTTCAACATCGTATAGTGCGCTTTGCGGTTCTTCTTGATCTTATAGGCCAGAGGCTTGATGCCCCAATATTCCTGGTTGGCAACTTTGCCACCGTTGGCTTCGATGAGATCTGAGTATTCTTTTGTCATCGCCTCAACCTGTTGGTTGGAGACGTCCTGGCGCACCAGGAAGACATGCTCGTATAACGGCATGTGTCAGCCTTTCATTCCACTCTTGCACAACAAGAGCATTCCAATCCTGTTCGCTTCGGCGCATAGCCCCTTTCAAGCCGGAAAGGCCCAAAGGAAAACGGCAGTTAAGAGCGGAGACACGGGGAGTTCGCCTTTGAGGTTGCCCATAAAGACATCGCACCTCGACGTATGGATGTGCGAGGTAAGCTCCCGTTCAGCCCCCAACCGGAGCGACGTGAAGCTGGCCTTATACCGGAAGTTTGGCGCTGGGCAAGGGTTTCTTGGGCGCCATAACGTCCAGGCCGGTAGCTGGGGTTGTCTGCATATGTGACAGAGGCGGCAATATTCGCCCCTTGCGATAGGTATTGCGATTATTCTGCATGCTGAGGTGTATGCGAGGCCGCAGCGGCCAAACAGCCAATTGGGTCGAGACGATTGGGGCGACTTGCTTGACACTTTTTGCCGGTTCATGGCTTAAGCGGCCATTAGAGAGTGCTATAAGATCTCTACAACTCAGCACTCATCATCTTGCAACCAACAAAAAGAGTTAAAGGAGCGGCATGACCGTCGCATTCGTATTCCCCGGCCAAGGCAGTCAGGAGGTCGGTATGGGTAAGGCGCTTGCAGACGCTTCGCCCGCCGCAAAAGCCGTTTTTGAAGAAGTTGATGATGCGCTCGGGCAAAAACTGTCCGATCTTATTTGGAATGGCCCGAAAGAAGATCTGACGTTAACGGAAAACACCCAACCGGCGTTAATGGCAGTTTCTTTGGCGGTTATCCGCTCACTTGAGGTTGAACACGGAATTAAGGTGGCGGATGCGGCAAAATTTGTCGCGGGTCATTCGCTTGGAGAATATTCCGCATTGGCGGCGGCTGGCGCCTTGTCCATTGCCGACACGGCACGGCTGGTAAAGCTGCGCGGCCAGGCGATGCAAAAAGCTGTTCCTGTTGGCGAAGGCGCCATGGCCGCTTTGCTTGGAGTTGGATTGGATGTGGCAGAAAAAGTGGCCGCCGCTGCAGCAGATGGCGACGTTTGCCAGGTGGCCAATGACAACGAGCCAACACAAGTTGTTCTTTCCGGCTCAAAAGCTGCCATTGATCGGGTGATCGCGATTGGCAAAGAGCATGGCGTTCGCCGCGCCGTGCCGCTGCCAGTCTCTGCTCCATTCCACTGCACTCTGATGCAGCCTGCTGCCGACGCGATGGCCGAGGCGCTTGCAGACGTTACGATCAATGCGCCTTCAGTGCCAGTTGTTGCCAATGTTCTGGCAGCCCCGATGACAGCGCCGGACGACATTCGCAAGAATTTAATTGCCCAAGTTACAGGTACGGTGCGGTGGCGTGAAAGTGTTCTCTACATGACAGCCAATGGCATCACCGATGTGTATGAACTCGGCTCTGGCAAAGTCCTGGCAGGGCTCGTGCGACGTATCGACAAAGGATTATCGTCGGCATTTGCTAGCACGCCAGAAGAGCTTGGCGAGGTTGCAAGCGCTTTAAAGGCGTGAAGCGAAAAAGCCAATAAACTGCGTGCAAATTTTGCGCATGGTTGTGTAACAATTCCCCAATGTTTGGGGCTTGAAGGAATATTGAATGTTTGACTTAAATGGTAAGAAGGCACTCGTTACGGGTGCAACGGGTGGCATTGGTGGTGCGATTGCACGTACGTTCCACAAAGCAGGCGCGACGGTTGCTTTGTCAGGACGCAATGAAGACAAGTTAAATGAACTTGCAAAAGAACTTGGTGATGATCGCGCGATTGTTGTGCCGTGTGATCTTGCAGATCGCCAATCGGTTGGCACGCTAATCGATCGCACAAAGGAAGCCTTGGGCGGTCTCGACGTGCTCGTCAATAATGCCGGTATGACCAAAGATAATTTGTTTATGGTCATGAAAGATGACCAATGGGATGACGTTGTGGCCGTCAACCTGACCTCGACCTTTATGTTGATGCGGGCTGCAGCGCGCTCAATGATGCGGTCGCGTTCCGGCTATGGGCGGATCATAAATATTTCGTCGGTCTCAGGCGTTGTTGGCAATCCCGGACAGGGCAACTATGCAGCGACCAAAGCTGGCATGATCGGCATGACCAAATCATTGGCGCGCGAAGTCGCCTCTCGAGGCATTACAGCCAATTGTATCGCACCGGGATTTATCAAAACACCGATGACGGATGTTTTGACCGAAGATCAATTGGGCAAGGCCGCTGAGATTATTCCAGCCGGACGCTTTGGAAACCCTGAAGAAATTGCCGCAGGTGCGCTTTATTTGGCAAGTGAAGAAGGTGCCTACGTTACGGGCCAAACGCTGCATATCAATGGTGGTATGGCGATGATTTAAGGTCTGTTTTCTGCCACGATTGCCGACTTTCGTCGGGTACGCTTAAGATTTGCGGCGCTTTGGCCCATGTTGAAGAAGTCTTCAAACGTTGTCCATGTGCTGGTCAAGCTGTTTTAAGTGTGTTAACGAGCCGACGACTTGGCTTTGTGCTAATGAGCAATGCGACATGCAAATGCTATATGCACTGAGCCCCGTACCTCGGACGACAGCCGTTGTGGCAAGCGAAACTTCCGCCAAACGACCAAAGAAGACCGGGACTGAAACATTCAACTGTTACTTTACAAGGACGTGAGGGATTACGATGAGCGATGTCGCTGAGCGCGTAAAAAAAATTGTTGTCGAGAACTTAGGTGTTGAAGCAGAGAAGGTGACAGAAAACGCCAGCTTCATTGATGACCTGGGTGCAGACAGCTTGGATACTGTTGAGCTTGTGATGGCATTTGAAGAAGAGTTTAGCTGCGAAATTCCAGATGATGCGGCTGAGCACATTCTCACTGTTGGCGATGCTGTTAAATTTCTCGAAAAGAACGCAGCCGCTGCATAACGATTGCAATCGTTGATTGCGCCAAAACAAATTTGAGCTGTCGCGTTCACCATTTATGCAACGCGACCTACAGCTAGTTTGCATCGGTGCATTTTCATACGCAAAAATTTTCGAGGCCGTTCTTTTTGAGCGGCCTCTGCCATATTGACGAGACCATTCAACGCATGAGACGGTTGCGGTTCGTTTGGCAAAACTCCAGATCAATTTCGCCAATGGTTGGTCTATATCGAAAACTAGGCACTGAGCTGTTTGCAATACGATCGGCACTTTTGCAGTTGAGCGCCAAAAAATAAGGATCTGCTGATGAGGCGGGTTGTTATCACAGGACTTGGTCTCGTCACGCCTTTGGGCGGAGATGTGAAATCGTCATGGACGCGATTGCTTGAGGGAAAGAGCGGCGCACGGCGCGTTGAAGAATTTGAGGTCGATGACCTCGCCTGCAAAATCGCGTCGTTTATTCCGCGCGGCGATGCAGCGGAAGGCAACTTCAATCCAAACGATTGGATGAAGCCAAAAGATCAGCGCAAAGTCGATGACTTTATCGTTTATGCGATAGCTGCTGCTGATCAAGCCATTGCAGATTCTGGATTTAAGGCTGAGACCGACGAACAACAGGAACGTTCCGGTGTTTTGATTGGGTCAGGTATTGGTGGCTTGTCGGGCATAGCAGACACGTCTTTGTTGTTGTCAGAGAAAGGACCACGTCGTGTCAGTCCGTTCTTTATTCCAGGATGTTTGATCAATCTAGCCTCAGGGCAGGTTTCGATTAGGCATCAGCTTAAGGGCCCCAACCACGCTGTCGTAACTGCCTGTTCAACAGGTGCGCACGCGATCGGCGATGCCTCGCGCCTGATTACGCTTGGTGATGCAGATGTGATGGTCGCAGGTGGCTCAGAGAGCCCGAACTGTCGTATTGCACTTGCCGGATTTGCAGCCTGTCGTGCCCTTTCAACGGACTTTAATGACGACCCAACGCGCGCGTCGCGGCCCTATGACAAAGACCGAGATGGATTTGTCATGGGCGAGGGGGCCGGTGTTGTTGTTCTTGAAGAATACGAACATGCCAAAGCACGCGGCGCCAATATTTATGGTGAGATCATCGGCTACGGCCTGTCGGGCGATGCCTATCACATTACCGCACCCGCTGAATCCGGCGATGGTGCCTATCGCTGCATGAAAGCGGCCATTAATCGCGCCGGCATCGATGCGAGTGAAATTGATTATGTCAACGCGCACGGAACCTCAACACCAATGGGTGATGAAATCGAATTGCGGGCCATTGAGCGTGTCTTTGATAAAGCGGCTGAGAATTTGGCGATGTCATCGACCAAATCGGCGATCGGTCATTTGTTGGGTGCGGCCGGTGCGGTGGAAGCCATTTTCTCAATATTGGCTATGCGCGACAACATTGCGCCTGCAACTTTGAATTTGGACAATCCCTCGGTGGAGACACCCATCAATCTTGTCCCCCACAAGCCGATTGAACGTGAAATCAACACTGTTCTCTCGAACTCCTTCGGTTTTGGCGGCACGAACGCTTCGCTGGTGATGCGTCGTATTGATTAAAAGCTTGTGCTGTTCACCATGATTCGCGACCCTGTCTGATGGCCTGGTCTGATAGACTGAGAGGTCCAGGTGACCTCTCAGTCGGTGTGACGCTTAAGCAAACTCATAAAACGTGGTTTTGCCACAATATTCGCTACCGTCTTAGGGACCGAATCCTTGTGCAACGCCAAGAACCCGTTAAATTAGTTTCGAGCAAATGTTGGTCTCGCAACCTTGATTTGGCGATTATTTATCGATGTGTCTTGGTCGTTGGTCACTTCAAAGGCCCACCATTGCTTTAGATTGCTGGGCTCAATGACTTCGGACGCCGGCTGAGGCCCGTCCTGTCTTGGGAGAGACGAACAGATGCAACGCAGCGTAGTCGAGCAGCGTGGACAAGGCGATTGGGACGCAACTTTGAGCGTGCCGCCGTCTTCGGGTCGGAGTGTTCGCCCACGTAGCCCTGCGCAGATTATCGAGCCTGGACGTGGTCCCGAGCGTCCTCAAGGCCGCGGAGGGCGCATGTCGAGAGAAAACCGTCGTGTTGGATCGTTTGTGCGTTTTGTTTCAGGTGTTCTGACACTTGCATTTGTATTGCTGGCTGCCGCCGGTGGTATCGGTCTTTATTTGTATCATCAATATCAACAAACGGGTCCGCTCACGCAGGCAACGACGGTTGCCATTCCGAAGGGTGAAGGACGCATCCAGATTGCACAGCGCCTTGAGCGGGAAGGTGTTATTTCCAATCGTTGGAGTTTTCTCGTCAGTCATCTCGTCACAGGCTTTGGCGAAAAGGCGAGCCGTTCAGAACTCAAGGCGGGTGAATATGCCTTTCCAGCCAACGTCAGCATGAAAGAGGTCTTGGAAAAAGTCACCTTGGGTCGTTCCATCGGCTACAAATTGACGATCCCCGAAGGCTTAACAACTTTGCAAATTGTGGCCCGCGTCAACGCCATGGAACATCTCACGGGAGAAATCACTGAGATGCCACAGGAAGGGTCGATGATGCCCGACACCTATCAGATTGCAAAGGGCACAAGCCGAGCTGATGTGTTGAAACGCATGCAGACAGCCCAGCAAGCTTTCATCGACAAGATGTGGGAAACGCGTGCCGCAAACTTGCCGATTAAAACGAAACAAGAAGCGATCATTCTGGCATCCATCGTTGAGAAAGAAACCGGTATCAAAAGTGAACGCCAGCACGTAGCGTCCGTGTTCATGAACCGGCTGAACAAAGGCATGCGTCTCGAATCCGATCCGACGATTATTTATGGACTTGTGGGCGGCAAGGGATCGTTGGGCCGTGGCATTACTAAAACGGAACGCAAACAAAAGACGCCCTACAACACATATACAATTAAAGGCTTACCGCCCACGCCCATTGCTAGTCCTGGACGCAAAGCAATCATGGCCGTCTTAAATCCAGCGGCGACGAACGATTACTTTTTTGTGGCCGACGGTACCGGGGGACATAAGTTCTCAGAGACGTTTCGCGAACATATCGCGGCTGTGAAAAATTGGCGCAAAATCGAACGCGCTGCCAAAGCCAATGCCAATGCTGGGCGCGCGTCTTCGAGCACACGTGCTGTTTCAATCCCCGTGACACCTGGGGGAAGCGACAGCCCCAATATTATCAAGGTCACGAAAACAAAAACGATTTCCACGACAGGTCAATCAGCCAGCGGTCAGACTGACACAGCAAATGCGCCACCAGCTCAAGAACCTGAAGCCGTTGCAGCCGAAAACGCAACGCCTGTCCCGCTTCCCGAGCGAAAGCCGGATAACTAGTCGGACCGTTTATTCATCATTAGTATTCAAGACACCAAGAGCTTCCCCGATGCTTGTCGCAGACCTGCAGAGCCGTTAACGTGCGCGCGAACATAACGCACCGCGGCTGAGGTCGGTTTAGCATGAGGGGACACGTGATTTATGGCGCTTGATAGCATGACAGGCTTCGCGCGGACTGAGGGAAGCCTCAATCAAGCGACATGGTTTTGGGAAATCAGGTCGGTCAATGGACGCGGCCTTGATGTTCGCACACGTTTTCCAGCCGGTTTTGAAGCTTTGGACCCAGCTATTCGCGCTAAAGCAAGCAAACGCCTCACTCGTGGAAATGTTTCCGCGACGCTCAACTTGCGTCGCGAAGCAACTATGAGTGAGCTTAAACTCAACGAACAAGCACTCGACGGGGTTATGCAAGCAGCGCAAACCGTCCGTCAAAGACCCGAAGTCTGTTCTGAGACGCCGCTCACTGTTGATGTGGTTTTAGGATTGCGCGGCGTGCTTGAGGCGGTCGAAGGAGAGCTTTCAGAAGCCGAACGCACAGCGCTGCATGAAGCACTTTTAAACAGTTACGACCAAGTTCTCGACGGTCTCGTCAAGGCGCGTCGCGAAGAGGGCGCACAACTAGAACCTGTTGTTACATCGCAATTAGACAGTATTGAAAGTCTGGTTGAGAAAATTGAAAATTCTCCTGTTCGAACCAGTGAAGCCATTCAAGCCCGCCTAAAGGAAAAGATCGATAAGCTAATGGAAACAGGCCATGAGCTTGAACCAGCACGGTTACACCAAGAGGCTGTTGTGTTGGCCACGCGTGTTGACATCGAGGAAGAGCTCAAACGTTTGAAGGCGCATGTCGTTGCTGCCCGCCAACTGTTACAACGCGACGGTGCGGTGGGGCGCAAACTTGATTTTCTCGCACAGGAATTCAACCGTGAAGTCAACACGATCTGTTCCAAGTCCTACGATGCTTCGATCACGCAAGCCGGACTGGAATTGAAAGTTGTGATTGATCAGATGCGTGAGCAGGTACAAAACATTGAATAACACGAACGAACATAACTCATCTCACGTCGCGCGGCGTGGGTTGTTATTGGTGCTGTCGTCTCCGTCGGGGGCAGGCAAGACAACGCTGGCCCGCGAGTTGCTTGGCGTTGATCCCACAGTTTCGATGTCGGTTTCTGCAACAACGCGAGCGCCTCGTCCCGGTGAGATCGATGGCAAGGATTATATCTTTGTCAGTGAAACGGCTTTTCAAAAGATGATAGATGCCGGCGAACTTTTAGAGTGGGCAAAGGTGTTTGGTAATTTTTACGGGACCCCGAAAGCCCTGGTCGAAAACGCGATAGCAAGTGGGCGCGATGTGTTGTTTGATATTGATTGGCAGGGCACACAACAACTGAAAGAGAAAATGTCGAGTGACCTGGTGCCGGTGTTTATCCTACCCCCATCAGGGGAAGCCTTAGAAACACGTCTAAAATCGCGCAACCAAGATAGCGATGACGTGGTGGCCCAGCGCATGGCACAAGCATCAAGTGAACTTAGTCATTGGCCAGAGTATGAGTATGTGATCGTGAATACAGACTTGAGCGAAAGCCTGGCAACTTTGCGCAGCATTTTAAGCGCCGAACGTGCCAAGCGCGAGCGCCAACTGGGATTGTCGAAATTTGTACGTGAGATGCAGGTGCGTTTGTAACGCGATGACGTGAGGACGTTGCGACAGCGATTTCACCCAGTCGCTTCACTCTGGCGTTTCGTCCAGTCTTGAATAGGCTGCAGCCAGGTTTGCAAATTGTGCAACGGTGAGCGTTTCGGGCCGCGCCTCAGGAGAAATGCCAACCTCGTTCAATAACAATTCCGGCATGGTGACGAGTGTCTTGAGGCTTTGGCGTAACATTTTGCGCCGTTGGCCGAAAGCGGCAGCGGTTACTTTTGAAAGCGACTTTGTGGTGCAACCTGAAGGCTGCAATTGATCTCGTGGTTTCAGAACAACAACTGCAGAATCGACTTTTGGCGGGGGTGTAAATGCTGCAGGCTTTAATGTGAGTTCAATAAAAGCTTCGGTCCGCCACTGCGCTAAAACAGCAAGACGTCCATAAGCTTTCGTGCCAGGTGTGGCAACGATACGTTCGCCAACTTCCTTTTGAAACATCAGCGCCATGCGATCATACCAAGGTGGCCACGGTTCTGTTTCAAGCCACCCGACCAACAATGCTGTTGCAATCCCATAGGGAAGATTTGCTGCAATGCGTATCGGCCTGGGAGCACCTGAAAGGAGTTCTGCCCAATCGACCGTTAAAGCATCGGCTTCTGTAAGGAACAGTTTGTCGGGATAGTGACGTGAAATGTCTTCAAGTGCTGGCCGACATCGATGATCGCGTTCAATGGCAATCACGCGGCTAGCGCCTTCGGCCAAAAGTCCGCGCGTGAGCCCGCCTGGCCCTGGGCCAATTTCAATGATGGTCCCGGTGTCTTGAGGACTGACGGTTCTTGCAATACGGCGCGTTAGGTTGAGATCTAGAATGAAGTTTTGCCCAAGGCTCTTTTTGGCAGCGAGGTCATACTTTGCGATGACGGATCGCAAAGGTGCCAAACCATCGTCTGCGACGGTGTCGGTTGGTGACATGTCCTCGTTTGGTATTTGTCGCTTTGAGCGTCGCGTTGAGGACTTGCGTTTCACGTTGGGTTACACCTGACGGCGAAGCGCGATCATTCGCGCGGCCATATTGAGAGCAGCGATAAGGCTTGCGGGGTTAGCAGCTCCCGTCCCAGCGATGTCAAATGCTGTGCCGTGATCGGGAGATGTTCTAACGAACGGTAGGCCCAAAGTGATGTTAACACCATGATCGAATGCCAATGTCTTTAATGGCAAGAGTGCTTGGTCATGATACATCGCGATGGCGGCATCATAGTGCTTTCGTGCAGCCGCGTGAAAAAGAGTGTCTGCTGGATGAGGGCCGGTCGCATCGATACCTTGGCTGCGGACGGCTTCAAGGGCTGGAATAATTGTTTGAATTTCCTCATCCCCCAATGCGCCACCTTCGCCTGCATGAGGATTTAATCCTGTTACTGCTAAGCGAGGTTTTTTGATTCCAAAATCACGTTGGAGCGCCAAGTGGGTTGTGGAGATGACGGATATCAAGCGTTCTGTCGTCAAGGTTTTTGCCACATCGGCAAGAGGAATGTGAACGGTCGCAGGAACGACGCGCAATCGATCGCCATCTGCCAACATCATAATTGGGTTGGGCGAGGGTGTCCGCCAATGGCGTGTCGCCAGTTCGCCGAGGAATTCGGTGTGGCCAGGGTGCTTAAACGACTTTGCGTAAAGCGTTGCTTTAGCAATAGGATTGGTCACGATACCTGACGCGCTTCCTTGTGCAACCAACTCGGCGGCTTTGGCAATTGAAGCGACAGTTGTTTGGGCGTGGGCGGGAGAGGTGACACCAGGTTGGACTGGGTCCGACAATGGTGTGGCAAGGACCGGTAATGCTTGGTCAAAAATTTCAGAAACTTTTGATGGGTCCTCGATGATCTGAATTGGAATTGCAAGCCCGAGCGCGTCAGCGCGTGCCGCTAATACGGTAGGGTCTGCAATACAAAAGAATGAGGGTAGGGGAGAGCTGCCTTTTGTTCTTTGATGGCTTACCCAACTTTTAACGGTGATATCTGGACCAATCCCAGCAGGATCGCCCATCGTCAGAGCCAACTGAGACATGGCTTGCATCTTTCTACTGCGCCGCGGCCCAATATTGTTTGGGGCCACGGATGAAAACGTGGCGAGCTAAAATCATCTGAATGAAAGCGAAAAGGTCGCGATAGCCCCGACAACCAAGAGCACACAAGTCTGGCAAATATTCGACACCCCGCTTTTTCGACACATGCTGCATCGGCGCACGTTCATCGATATTCGATATGCGCGTCCTGGCGAATGTCTTTCAAATGACGTTGTGAAAGAAGATCGAATTCTCTTTTCTTTTCCTTATCACCTGCACTTGATGCACCAGCGCTTGCAGATGGGCCTGGGCCAGCAGTGGCGCCACCAGCAGCCGTTCTATCGCACAGGATCCACAGTTCAACGCCACCTGCAGCGACACTCGCAGGCAGCATCTCACCAGGTTGGGCATTTAACAGCATCGTGCGTGTTGGCTCAGCGATCGAGCCAGCCGGGCGCGTGCCGAGATCTTCAAAGCGCGCACCTGAAACAGATTTAACCAGGCCTGGTGTTGAATTGCAGCTCTTGTGGCGTTTTCTTAAACTGTCGGCGCGCTTTAACAATTGGGCAAAATCGGCATCTTTGAATTTTCCAGCAAGGGCGAAGGTCACGCGCTGGAGCTTTAGAGACGCTTTGGCATCTGGTGCAGAAACAGTCGCAACATTCTTATCTCTCCAACGATCAATGTCGCGCGAAGACAGGTGAGCTTGGCGACCGAATTGGCGTCGGATGACACTACTCCAAGACATCGATGCCTTGACCTTCTCACGCAAGGTGTAGATGTCTGTCCCGATTGACTTTAGATACCGGGCAAACTTTTTCTCATCCATCTTATTGCGCTCGGCCATACTTTTAATGGCCTTATTGACGTTATCATCGGGCGCCAAAAGATTGAGACGTTTGGCCTCTTGAAGCTTAAGACGTTCGTCGATGAGTTCATCCAAGGCTTTTTTGCGCAGTCCAGATAAAACACTCGAACGCGCACTCGATACGGCGCGTTTTTGCAAACGCTTGGCATAGGCCAATTTACGTTTGTCAAAAATTGCGATGATCTCGTCGCGTGACTTACCTTTGTTCGCTTCGATCGTCTTTTTTAGAATTGCTTGGAGATCCGTTTTAACGTTGCTGCCTTTCAGCAATCTTTGAAAGTTGGCTTTTGCCCGCTCACCGATATTCTTGTTTCCAAGGCCCATCAGGTTTTGCCGCAGACGAACAGCGTAACTTGTGACCGGTTCATCGTTGACCAGAGCAACGATTGCTTGTGTTCTTTTTTTTGATTTCGGCGCCGCTGATGCAACTTGCGCACTGACGAAGATGCCTGCCACAACAATTGCGATTGAAAGTAACCAAATGATTGCATCGTCAAGTGTCCACTTCGCCAATTGGATCGCGATGGACTTTTGCTTGATCTGCGGGTTTGCTGTCATGTTGCTCAGTTTGGTGGTTGAAAAATTTTTCATCGTTGTTGCTGCCTTGAATCCGGTGTCGTCTGCCGGTCTCATTTCCGCTGCTGTCAGTCCCGTGCCTTCCGGTTCGCACACCGCAAACTTAAACTCTGTAAGTACCTAACTTTGGGCGCTTTTATGGCGAGAGACCGAATACGGTGTCTCTCAATCGTCGTTGCGTGTCAGGCCCGGCGATTCTCGCCCCAAAACCACTGTATCACGATTGCCATGGTCACAAATCGGGCCTTTGGCAAATACCGTTGATGCGCTGACAAATGATGACCCTAGCCGCAAGAATTCTAAAGACTTTGCGACGCAAAAATTGCATTCAATTGGACATTACAGGTTTCAGGCCAATGTGCTGTTCTTGCGGCTTGTGATCAGACCCACGATCAGACGAAGACCGTCTATTCATCTCGATCCTAGATCAACCAGCACCCGGTTTGACATCGTCGTCGAAACTCAAAGCATCCGTCTTGTAGCCGAAATCACCAAGGTGTTTGAACTCAAAGCGAACAAACAGCGTCCGGTCAGGTTCGAGGTCGCGCGCCGGGTCGTCAATAAAGCTTTCCGTATAAGACGTGGTAAGCGCAAAACAATCGTCAGCATATTGAATGCGGAAGGTGTCGGTCAGACGGAACTCTGAATCGATGTCATAGCGAATTGATGCACCAATGCTCCAATGATTGGTGAGCCGCAGTCCGAGGTTGCCAGAAATCTCTGATTGTGAATCCGAAAAGCCAAGTTCGGGTGCAGCGGCAACATAGGTATAGGTCGCAGAAGTTGTAATTGGCCCGAACGACATTGCAGCAGTGGCGTCCTCGCGTTCGAGGTCAAAATCATCTTCATCAAATCTGGATTGGCTGATGAGGCGGAAATTATCGATTGGCGCAATATACGCACCCAAAACATAATCGGATTGAGATGTCTCTAGACCACTATTGGGCGAACGAATAAAGCCTCGCTGGGCGACGTCACTGGCTTCATTGCCAACAAAGTCGTTGCCAGGGTCTTGATAAGCGTTTTGCCCAGAGATTTGGAAGCTCTGGCCCGCGAGGAGGCGGGCATAACCGCCATTAAACGACTGAAACGTATATTGCACACCGACGTTTGCTCGGGTGCCGGTTTCAACCCGATCGAAGCCTGAAAACTTGCTTGTGTTAAACAGGTTGGTGTCATCAAACACGAGGCTGCGCGCGTCTTCATTGGGCAGATCGGCTTGGCGCAAACTTGATTGGCGGCCGATGATCTGGCCAATCGGTTCGATGGTGTGGGAAGCGTTCGAAGTGCTTGCAATCCAAGGGTAGCTGACGGTTACGCCACCCAGCGCCAGGCCACGTGCAACCGATTCGTTATCGATGTTCTGGTTGGTCAGCGGATCCACGACATTGTTGAAGCGCATGACATCGCCTCTGATCTCGGCAAATGGCGTGTAGCTGATGCCAATGTCATCAATGAGTTTGCGCCGCCACTTTGCAGACGTGTGAGCCCGCGTGATGTTTTGTTGGCTTGAACCATCTTCGCGCGAGTCGCGTCTGGAAAACGAGGTCGCATTGGACTCAAAGCTAAGTTCACCGCCAAGAATGGGTTGATCCAGGACGTAATTATGATCGATGACAGGATGGACGCGACTTTCCGATTGTGGACTGTCGTCGGAAGACAGGGCACCGAATTGATAAAACGTTGCGCCAAAATAGTTTCGGTCACTTTGGCCGCGCAAAAATACCGAATTCACCCGATCATCGATCAAGATATTGTCGAGCTGATAAAAACGCCGGAACGTGTCGTCAGATTCCAGCGTGATATCCCAACCCGCTTTCCACCAACTGGATACCGAAAACAAACCAACGGTTTCTAGGCTGCCTCTGAAACCATCGAGTTCTTGTTGGTCCGCAAGGGATGCACCATTCAATTCACCACCGTCCTGATCAATACCGGCCAAATTGACCTTGTATTGACCGTTGGCCAAGCGATGTCGGAATTCGCCTTGCCACAAGACACCCTGTTTGGATGTGATCTTGGGGTGGAACAAGAAGTCGTAATTCGGAGCTAGCGCGAAATAGTAGGGAATTTCGGCGCCATACCCGAGTTCATCAGACCCACCAAATTGTGGTGGCAGAAAACCCGACTTGCGTTTGACAGAGGGATCGGCGTGCTGGAAGTAGGGAAGATAGGCGATTGGCACACCGAGGAACTCAAATTGGGCATCCTGGTAACTGATGGTTGCTTCTTTTTGGTCGTGGATCACTCGTTTGGCGCTGATACACCATAAGGGTTGTGCGCCATCCGTCGTTTTACAGGGCGTAAATTTGCCGTCTGTGAAGATCGTCGTGTCGCCATCTCGACGCACGGCACGTCGGGCGACGACGCGCGTATCATCTGTTGCGACAACGCTTAGAGATTCCACGAACCCGTCGCGGAAGTCGTCTGTCAGGGTATAGCGATCTGCACGAATGATGCTGCCGTTTGGCTCTTTAAGTTGGACATTGCCAACAGCGGTGAGCGTGCCTGCAGACTGGTCGTATACAACTTCGTCGGAGGTTAAAACGTAGTTGTTGTAATAGATTTCCACGTTGCCACGCGCGGTTACTTTGCTGCCGTCACTGTCATAGATGAGTTGATCGCCCTGGAGGTAGAGCGGTGCGGACTTGTCGACCTCTGTCGACGGCAACACAGGGCCGTTAGATTTTGGGAATGCGCTTTTGGTGCCGGAAGAGGTGTTGAGGGTGCTTGGGTCTTGCGCAGACGCAGTTAAACTTCCAGCCAACATGGCGGCAGCAAAAGCGATCGTCGCAAAAATTCGAATGCCGTTCAAATGAGTACTCTCAAATCGACCTGGCGTCTTAATCTTGCCAGAAATGCAGTTTGCGCGCGCCAATAGCCGATGAGGCTGACACGCGCACGTGTTCAACCCCAACCATTGCGTCAGTCCGCTCCCCACGTGCGGTTTCCGCGCAAAACGCATCACTCAGCCGTCCTCCTGGTGCAAAAGCACCGTGAGAGAAATCAAGATCACCATGGCAATAGGCAGCCAAACAGCCGCCCAGGGTGGCACCAAACCAGCTACACCGATTTGACGTGACACCTCAGCCAATAAGAAAAACCCTAATCCCCCTATCAACCCTGTAATGATCATAGTTTGAATGCCACCAGATCGAAATGACTTCAACGACACAGTTGCCGCTAAAAGGACCATCGCAATACACAGAAATGGGCGCGATAGAAGGAGACCATACTGGATTCGCAATCGGGCGGAAGAAAGATTAGCCTTTTCAGCGACTTCGATTAGCGCTGGGAGGTCCCAGAATGACAAAGAAATCACAGTTCCCAGCGCATCACGCACACGCTCAGGTGTTAAATATGTGGAAAGCAAGTATTCGTTGTATTTTTCGGGTCTGGCACCAGCCCGAGAGACCCAAGCATCGTTCAGTATCCACACGCCCTGTTTGAGGTCTGCGGTCGCGGCATCGACCCGTTCGAGAAACTTGCCATCGGAGCCATATTCGAAAGCTGTGACCCGGGTTAACTTCAATCCGCTGTTGGAGGCGTGTCCAGCGGTAATGATGGATTCTCCATCGCGTCCATTTTGGCGGAGCCATGAACTGCTATTGGCTGATCGAAAGACGTTGACATCGCGGCCAAAAACTTCGGCGTAAAGGCGTTCGGCTTCACTGCGGGCTGCGGCTGCAACGGGGTTGAAGACTGTCACAAAGAACACGCCCAATATGCAGGCGACAAACATACTCGGTCGTAAAAACTGCCAAACGGACATACCACCAGCACGCATCACGGCGAGTTCGCTTGAGCGGTTTAGGTTGAGCAACGTTGCAATGCCACCAACAAGAACGGCAAATGCTAACAAAAATTCGGTGTAGGCGGGCAGGCGCAGAAGCGTCAGCCAAACGAGGATGTGAGCTGGGACACTTCCATATTTACCGGCTTGGCGCAGCAGCTCAATAAAGTCGATCATAAAGATCAACAACGAGAAAATTGCAAAAGTTCCAAAGGTCGCCAAAAGAAACTTTTTAGCAATGTAGCGTGTCAGTGTGCCGGGCAAATCAAACATGACGCTCGCCTCCCGTTGCCGGAGGCAATGCATTGGATGTTGTTTTCAAGCGTGGTAGTCGCGCCAGTATAGGTTGGCTGACTGGGGCAAAAAAATCACCAATTCGCTCACGCATTTGCGGACCGGCTTTACGACGCGCGCCTTGACGAATGGCAAACAAGGCTCCGGCCATGGCAAGCAGTGGGAGGAGGTAAAGGAGGGGTACATATATCGGGCTAACGACCACGAGATTGTTCACAGCAAGCCCGGCCATACGAAGCCCCGTTGCCCCGATAAATCCAACAACCAGACCTTCGAAACGGTTTTGTCGCGTGCTTTGGGTTTGGCCGACGGTGGCCAGCGCAATCAGGATAAAAGCTAGCGGGTACAATGGGTTAGAGAATCGCTCATGCAACTCGGCTCGGAACTGACCAGGGTTGTGTTTGTAGCGCGGATTGTCTTTGTCTGGTGAGATCAACCCGCTGGTAAATGTCTCGCGTGGCTTGTAACCGCGCGACCCGTTTTGTTTGCGGTCGAACTGTTCAAGATCGATGGCATATTTTTGAAATTCGATAATTTCTGGAGCGCTTTTGGGGTCGTTACTTCGCATGATGTGACCGTTGGTCATCACCATAAAGGCGTCCGGATCCTGTTTGACGATCTGGCCGCGTTCAGCAAGGTATGATTGGGGTTCTTTAGGGTTGCGCGTGTCATGCATGACAAGGCCGAGAAGCTCACCGTTGGCAGACCGTTCGCGGATGTGGAACGTCAAACCTTTTTCCGGGCTGGAGAACCGGCCCGGTTGGATCACCTGGCTGAGAAGGTCGGTGCGCACTTGCACGACATAATCGCGAAGCTTTTGTAAACTCCATGGCATGCCGACATGGTTGGTGAAGGCCACGGCAACCGAAACCAGGAAACCCAAGAGAATGAGTGGGCGGCCGACAGACCAAATGGTTGCGCCGGAAGCTGTCAGGACGATTAACTCGCTATCGCTATTTAGTCGGTTGAGGGTCTGCATCACCGCGATCAACATCGCGAAAGGTGCAATGATCGCCAATAGGTTTGGTAGGGCGAGGGTCGTCATCTTCAACAGCAGAAGAGAATCTTGGCCCTGGCTCGTCACAACGTTCAGGCGCTTTAACGCCAGCGCAATCCAAATAATGCCGCCAAGAGACAACAAAATCAGGATGAGCGCACCAGCAGCTTGCCGGAACACATATTTCGAAATAATCGACATCACGCCTGTCAGAATTCGCCCCGTACTCAGTTGCTCGGTTTTGCAAAGCCCAAGCCCGAAATCGTCCCCTAAACTCCCAACATTCCTAATTTGGTCACACAGCACGGTGGCTGAATTTCGGCTGTGGGGGCAATTGTTGCCAATTACTGGAAAATTATCCTATTTCCACGGCCAATAGTTGTTGATAACACGCGCAATTGAACAATATTAAATCAAAGCGATCGCCCAATCTAAGCACGGGTGGAACGTATACAACCTAAAAACCTCGACGAGAAGGCCGTCACCGAAAGTGTCCCTCTGTTTAAGACTTTGTGCAATTCCGGTTTTCACGCACCGGCCATACCTTTAGGGTCTGGCCGACATACCTTTCAGCCAGTCCGTACGGCGTGTGTTGGTGTCAAATGCTCAGTCATTGAGAAATTTGCCGACCATTCTGTCTCAACCCAATTGGAGTTTTATTTAAATGACCAATCGTCTCGACATTGTTTTTGCCCCCATCAGTAAGGACACGGAGGCCACGACGGTTGTTCTCGTAGGCGATGAACTTTCGCTGGCGCCGCTGGGTCGTAAATTTAACACCAAATCAGATGGTGGCGTCTTGAAGTCGGCAGAGGTTGCTGACTTTAAGGGCAAGACCAAATCGACTGTCGAAATTCTAGCTCCCCATAAACTCGATCTGTCTCGCTTAATGCTTGTGGGATGTGGAACAGCACGTGACATGTCGGAGAGCGATTGGATTATGCTCGGAGGTTACACGCTCGGACAACTTTCTGCACGTAAAACAAAATCAGCGAGCCTTGTTGCCGAGGTTCCCGATGGCGGTGACATAGCACCGGAAGATATCGCGGTGGCTTTGGCTTTTGGCGCCCAACTTCGCAATTATAAGTTTGACAAATATATCTCTGACAAAAGCAAAGACGATGAAGATAGCGCCAGCAAGGTCAAGCTTCGCAAGCTCATCATTCACTGCGAAAATTCCGATAAAGCAAAAAAACTGTTCGCTGCCAAGAAAGCGATCGCCAATGGCGTCCACTTTGCCCGTGATCTCGTCAACGAGCCGGCCAATACACTTGGTCCTGTTGAATTGGCCGAAGCAACCAAATCACTCGAATCGCTGGGCGTGGAAGTAGAAATTCTCGACGTCGAAGCTTTGTCGGCTCTGAAGATGAATGCGTTGCTGTCGGTCGGGCAGGGGAGTGAACGTCCGTCGCGCGTTGCTGTGATGCATTGGCGCGGTGCCAAATCGAAGAAGGCAAAGCCGGTAGCATTTGTTGGCAAGGGTGTTGTGTTCGACACCGGTGGCATTTCCATGAAGCCCTCTTCTGGCATGGGTGACATGAAGGGCGATATGGGCGGATCGGCTTGTGTTGTGGGTGTGATGCACGCGCTTGCTGAACGCAAGGCCGCCGTAAACGCCGTCGGCCTTATCGGTTGTGTTGAGAATATGCCATCGGGCAGCGCAACACGCCCAGGAGATATTGTTCGTGGCATGTCCGGGCAAACGATTGAAAACCTCAACACAGATGCTGAAGGTCGCTTGGTGTTAGCAGACGTCCTTTGGTATGCCCAGGAGCGTTTCAAACCAAAGCTTGTCATTGACCTTGCAACTCTAACCGGTGCCATCATGATTGCGCTGGGTAAGGAATACGCCGGTCTTTATTCAAACGATGACAAGTTGGCAGAAGGGCTGCAAGAAGCGGCCAAAGTCACAGGCGAGAAGATTTGGCGCATGCCGCTCGATAAAGCGTTCGACAAGCTGATTGATTCAAAGAACGCCGATATGAAGAATATCGGCGGGCGATGGGGCGGTGCGAATACAGCCGCTCACTTCATTCAGCGCCATATCAAGGATACGGCTTGGGCGCATATCGACCTTGCTGGCACGGCCATGGATGCCAATCCAAATGACATCAATCAAAGCTGGGGATCTGGCTGGGGTGTGCGGTTGCTGGACCAATTCATTGCCGACAACCACGAGGACGCCAATAAAGACAAAAAGACGTCATAACGATCTATCGATTGGTCTTGTGACGGCGCATCACGTTGGCTGATGGTCGGATTTCGTCGATCGCCGCTTAGATGTGCCTGATCTACAACTTAGCCGATTGCAACGGGTCATCGGTGTTAAAACCGTGATCGATTTAAAGTTCGTCTCGGCCGCCCAATCCAATCAGCGGTCGAGACATTTTTCAATCCGTTTGGTGCCCATCGAAAGAGACGTTTTGCAGCAAGACTTTGTATTCTCGGCAGGCTCATTTGTGTCATTATGAAACATATGTAAAATCGTATTTAACCACATGTTATTTTCCATAATATATATTATGCGAATGGCGTTGACCGTAAATGTAGACAACATGGGCATAACCTGAAGTTTTGATATTTGGTGGCGTATTTCATTCAAGTTGTATGTGGCGCAAAAACAAGCGGGGTCGCGTCGATCTGGCGGACAAAAAACGGGATGGAAAATGAGCCAAATTTCGATCGAAAAGGCCCCTAACCGCGCTGGGTCATTTGGCTGCTTTGGAGGACGCATAAGTCCAACGAGTATCATTACTCGCAAACCTCCCCACCCCAACCGGTCTTCACTCCCTCCTACCCTCGGTCACCTTCTAAGCGTTGTCTCGAAGGCCGCACTGGGTTTGTGGAGATGATTTCAATTTGCTGGGTTCACTCGTCCGTCAATACGCTACCTAAGGACGCCATCTGGGTATCGGATAAGTAGCCGTCTTCTCGCAACATCTCAACACCGCAGCGTTTGTCATTCTTCCAAGCGAGACGGCAGGGAAAGACACCAACCTGTGCAATGGAAATAATAATTGTCGTTCCAACTGGAACCGCAAGGCTGGTCGAAAGACCAAAGCCGCCCTCTGAGGCATCAACGATTACTGTGCTGCAGTCTAACACGCCTTCAACAAAGCAATGCGCCGGCCAGTTGGCGGGAGAACGATGATAACGCCGCCGACCAGCAACAGACTTTGCATTTGCTTCGGTAACGCGAAACTGGCTCTGTTTGGTTTGTGAAATAGCCATGGGTGTAACCTTATCCCTAATAGTATGTATCAATAATCACAACCACTGGTGGATATTTGGTTATTTTTTGATAGGGAAAGTTGTGTTGTATCTCCAGTTTGAAGGCGTCACCATTGAACTTGGGCCAGAATATTCAGGCTGCGACCGTTAACGGGCGTGCCACGTCTGCTTCTTCCTCCTCCACTGCGTTATTCTTATTGGAACCCGTATTGGAAATGGATGGGACCTGCAGGCGACATAACCGGGGCGACATGGTGCTGTTCTACTTGCCACCCATTTGATGATAAATGAACCCGAGCTAATCGAAGGACAAAGCAAGCGATGTACAAACTCATAGGATTGCCCGCAACGCGTGCCTTTCGGATCATTTGGATGATGGAGGAACTGGGCCTTCGTTATGAAATTGATCCTGTGGCACCACATACCGATGAAGCGCGGGCTTTCAACCCATCGGGCAAAATACCGATGTTGCAGGTTGGCGATGATATCTTGTTAGATTCTGTTGCGATCTGTCAGTTCCTTGCAGATCGTCATTCCAAATTGACGTTTGTCGCTGGCAGCGTTGAGCGCGGCAAACAAGATGGCTGGACACAGTTTGCTGTCGACGATGTTGAATCGACATTGTGGTACAGCGCCAAACATTCCTTCGTATTGCCAGAAGAATTACGCAGTAAAACTGTGCTCAAAGCTTGTCGTTATGATTTTGATCGTGCCATGACAGCTTTTGAAAAACGACTTGGCGACAACGAGTTTGTCATGGGTGATACCTTCACTGTGCCAGATATTTTGTTTGGTCACCTGGCTGGCTGGGCAATGGTTAATGCCAAGTGGGATATTCCAAAAGGCAAAGTGTCTGAGTATTTTTCACGCGTGCGTTCACGACCAGCCTTTGAGCGTGCCATGGCGACCCGCAAAAAATTTGATTAGAAGAAACCAACACGCATGCCACTTGTTGGCCCTCACGCAACTGAGCCAAGTTGGTCAAAAGGGCGTGCAATCCCCTGCCCCTGCAATTGTCCGTTCCCCTTGTCACCGGCGTGAAGATCAATATGGCTGATTTTCTCGACCAGTTTTTCTCATGATGCGTTTAGACAAATCAGAGGGGTTTTGTGGGCGCCCTTTCAAGCAAGCCGAGCTCTACTTCGCCCCGTTTTGCTGCACCATCTGGAACTGACACATCGGACCATCTTGCGGCCCATGCGCACCTCAATTCAGCAATCACCGCCTGGATTGAACTCACGTTTGATTGAGCCCCAGTTCACGTTGTTTTTTCTTGCTCAAACCAAGAGAAACAATGTGATGAGATTCACGGATGTAGTCTTTCAAGTCTTTGGTCTTGAGGCCGGGCTTGGCGTAATTTTGAATCCATTTCATGCCGCGCGAAGCAAGATATGGCGCTGGGCGAAGGCCGTCTTGGTCTTTGAGAATGTCAAAGGCCAATGGGCTGACCTTGAACGTGAAAGCCGGCTTGCCATCATTCCATCCACCGATGGCAAAGACTTTTCCGCCAACCTTCCAGACGTGGGCGCCACCCCATTGCACGACGTAAGTCGTGGCCGGCAGTTTGCGGCAAAACGCATTGAATTGTTCGTCGGTCATCGCCAGAGCCGCCTCATCGCAGGGCGGCGATTGTATTCGATGCCGGTGGGGCTTTGCAAACGCGCCTGAGCGTTAGCGCAAGTTGCGCAGTTTTTGCATCAGGGCACGGGTAAAATAGAGCGTATCGCCGATCAAACGCGCGCGCGTATTCGGCCAGTAGTCCAATTCTCCGGTCATGGCCCAAATGCGCCCCGACTTACCAACAAGCCCCTTTTTGAATTGATGCAAACCCGGCTCGGCGACGGTGCCCCCAAGGTCGTACCACTGGGCTTTGCTATTTTGTAACCAACGTAGAATTTCCCATTGCAATGCGAATCCTGCCTTTCGTGGCAGAGCCGCTTTGGCGCTGGCGCCATAAACATAATAGGCCGTATCGCCCATGACGCCGACAACGGCACCGGCAACGGGTTCGTTGTTGTGGTGGGCAATAAAAATTTGCGGCTTTAAGCCATCTGGCAGTTTCGCCCGCATTTCCGGAACAAGGTCGACAGCATCGACGTCATTAAAATTTTTGCGCACCACCATTTCTTCATGCAGCGCTTTGAAGATATGTAAGCCATTGTTGTCGTCGCTGTGGGTCACAGTGATGTTATTTTTTATCGACTTCTTTAAGTTATAGCGCCATTTCTGCGCCAGTGATTTGAGTTGCGTTTCCTCATCATTGTGAATGCGGACGAGATACCGGTCGGGATCGACAAACGGGCGGCGTTGGGCAAAACCAAATTCGCGCAGCACGCGGGCCTCCTCCTCTTGGACATCAGGAGATGGTCTTGGCAAGACGCTCAGCATGTGCCCGCGCTTGGTGCAAAACTCTTCACGCAAAGCGGTTACGACCGTTCGATAGACTTGCTCGTTTGCCGGCTCCTCGCGACGTTGCCAAAACGGGCCAAATTTCACATAAGCCAAGCCCGTACCAAGCAATGGCGCTTTGATTTCAACGACCAATGCACCGCCCAAGACGCGTCCATTTGCCTGGCGTACAAGCAAGCGTGAGACCCGATCTCCCCACTGTCCACTCATGTAGCTGTCGGATTGCTCGTAACTGACGTCTTGAAATGCGCCCAAAGCTTTGTCCCATGTTTGGGCATCTACCAATTCAGACACATAAGTTGCAGACACATGTGTCGTTGTGGGATTGTCGCCGTCGGGCAAAGTGAATGCGTTAACGGGGGTGATGTCTGCAACCTGCAGCATGAGATTCGAGCTCCGGTCGGTCCATATTTCGCGGCAAAGGGCTGTTTTGTCGGCATGACCGACCCGCTCAACCGCTGAGATTGGTTGTGATCCGGAGTTTACGTTCAACTTAACTGTTCTGCGCGTCGCACGGCTCCGGTGATAACAACGACATAGACAGCTAAAACCATGCCAACCAACACATTGGCGCTCACGACGATACTTGCCACTTCTGCGATATCTGGTGTGGTTAACGTCGTAAACAATTTGAGCAGCAAACTATCAATGTATTGTTTGAGCTGAAACAACAGCTCACTGGCCTGGCCAAGCGATGGCTTGGGTGGTGTTTCAATAAAAATTTGACGTGCAATTTCACTTTCGGTTGGCGTTTTGAGGAAGCCAAATTTTCCAGCCACGGCCAGACAAACGGCGTATGCCAAGCCCAATGGCAATGCCAGGCGAAAATACCCCCAGCGCTCTGGATAGACATTAAAGCTAATCGACAACCGCCGCAGCACACTCGTGCCAAAAAACAACACCAATCCAAACACAACGCCAACAATGAATTGGCGGTCGGGATCTGTACCGGAAAATGTCATCAGAGCAACGAGCGCTGCCCCAATAGCTTTGGCAAACGTGGTCGTGGCCGCAAGCACCCAAACCATGAGCTTGCGTCCAGCGCTTGGTGGGCGTCCGAGATAAAATGGTAATTCATGTGACAAGCGGGCGTATTCCAAATAAGCCCCAATCAATACGATAAGCGTCGATGTTACCAATGCGAATGGAATGGGCAGTTGGTAGGCAAGCGCTGCCACACCCACGATTGCCGCGAGTTCTCCCGATAAGATCAAAATATTGACGAGCACGCTTACCATGGTCATATCGCCTTTTAATTTCGAGCTGTTATTGCAGGTCTAGCCTGCGTGTTATTTGCTTGGCCCCAACTCTAACGAGGAGTTTGCCGTGTGACTACGAAAGACAATAAGGCGTTGGCACCGATCCAACAGCTTTTGGATGTTATGGAGGCCCTGCGGACACCCGTCACAGGCTGCCCATGGGATTTGCAACAGGATTTCGCCTCTATCGCTCCCTACACGATTGAAGAAGCTTACGAAGTGAGCGATGCGATTGCGCGTGACGATGCCGTCGAGCTTCGCGATGAACTTGGCGATTTGTTATTACAGGTTGTCTACCACGCGCGCATAGCTCAAGAGCGAGAGCTTTTTGACTTCGATGATGTCGCCGAAGGCATTGTGCAAAAAATGGTGCGCCGCCACCCTCACGTCTTTGGCAGCCCAAAAGAGCGTGCCGCTGGCCCACAAGCTGGCAGTTGGGACAGGATAAAGAAGTTAGAGAAAGACGCACGACGCCAATACATTGCGACACTACCGCAAGAAAAGAAGTCTTTGTCCGGCCAGCCATCGTCGCCTGTTTCCAACCCAGATCAACCGCCCCGTACTTTGAGTGATATTCCAGCGGCCCTACCGGCCTTAACGCGCGCAATAAAGTTGCAGAGCAAAGCTGCCAAGGTTGGCTTTGATTGGCCGTCGTTAGAACCGGTTTTCGATAAAATGCGCGAAGAATTGGCGGAACTGGAAACAGCACATCGACAAGGCGTATCTCAGGCGCGCAGCCAACCGACGAAACCCACGCCAGAGATGTTGGAAGAATTTGGTGATCTTCTTTTTGTGATGGCAAACGTGGCTCGGCACATGAAGATAGATCCTGAAGATGCCTTGCGTCATGCAAACGCCAAGTTTACCCGTCGTTTCGAAGGCATCGAAGACCGCCTTGCCCAATTGGGGAAAACGCCGGCCCAGTCAGATCTGGTCGAAATGGATCAATTGTGGAACGCGATTAAGGTTCAAGAAAAACAACAGACTTGAGGCCGCCACGTCGCTTCTTTGAAATTTGCGGCTGACCGATGCAATGGCTTATGCCGTCTTATTGCGCAAGGATTGCATCCAAACGCCCGCGCTTTTCCTGGCCGATGCGCACTTTCAGTATTATCCGACCATCATCTTGGTCCGTGCGTTTTAGAACTTCGGTGTTTTCATAGAACCAGTTTAATTTACTGCCATCGGTTCCTGCGAGAACAACATCGCGGATTTCATCGCCGACGCCCAAGCGCTCATCAATTGCGCCAAGCAATTCCTGCACGCCCTCACCTGTTAATGCCGATACGAACACGGGCGAGCGCTTTCGCCGTTGCGCCTTGAGCAACGTTACGTCGCGCGTTTCATCATCGAGTAAATCAGCCTTATTCCACACCTCTAACAATGGCGCATCCTCAAGCGAAGCATCTATGCCAAGCTCGGTCAGGACTTTTTCAACATCAAAGGCCTGTGCCTCAGTTTCATGATGGGAAATATCGCGGACGTGCAAAATCAAATCCGCTTCAATGACTTCCTCCAACGTTGCCCGAAATGCAGCAACTAGCATTGTTGGCAGGTCAGAAATAAAACCAACCGTGTCGGACAAGATGATACGGCGCCCGCCACTAAGGCGAAGCTCGCGCATCGTTGGATCAAGTGTCGCAAACACCTGGTCTTGCGCCAGCACTCCGGCTCCCGTTAAGCGGTTGAACAGGGTTGATTTTCCAGCATTTGTGTAACCAACGATCGCAACGATTGGATAGGGAACTTTGCGCCGACCTTCGCGATGAAGTTCCCTGGTGCGGACGACTTGTGCCAACTCTTTTTTGATGGCGTTGATGCGTTCTTGAATCATGCGTCGGTCAAGTTCGATTTGTGCTTCACCTGGTCCGCCCAGGAAACCAGCGCCACCGCGCTGGCGCTCCAAGTGTGTCCAGGCCCGAACAAGGCGACCTTTTTGATACGACAGGTGTGCCAATTCGACTTGCAGGCGCCCTTCACGGGTCCTGGCGCGGGCGCCGAAAATCTCCAGGATCAGACCCGTCCTGTCCAGGATCTTGACTTTCAATGCGCGCTCAAGATTGCGTTGCTGAATAGGTGTCAGGAGATGGTCGATTATGACAAGTTCGCCATCCAGTGATTGCACCAGTTCGGCCAATTCCTCGACTTTACCACTGCCAAATAGTGTGGCTGGTTTAGGTGCTGGAACAGGCACCAAGCGCGCTTCAACGACATTGATGGCGATCGCTTCGGCCAGACCAACTGTTTCGGCAAGGCGGTCTTCGGGGGAATGCAATTGTGTCGTTGGTGTTGTGGTGTTGGAGATATCGCTGCTGGGACCACCGCGAGGTCGGCCCGCCCGCGTCAATATTGGTACGAGCACGATAGCGCGCGAGCGCGAAGTCTCATCGACAATGCGCTTGGCATCGGAAGTGATTTCTACGTTGTCGACCCGGCTGTCTATTGGGTTTGCCTTACTCTGCGTTATCGTCGGCTGGATCAGAATCCATCAAATGAACGGGCTGGCCCGGCATAATCGTTGATATGGCGTGTTTATAAATCAGCTGGGAGTGCCCATCGCGACGCAATAAGACACAAAAATTGTCAAACCATGTGACGATGCCTTGCAGCTTCACGCCGTTAATCAAGAAAATTGTTAATGGAATTTTTTGTTTCCGGACGTGATTGAGGAAGGCGTCTTGAAGACTTTGCATGCGCTCTGATGACATTTTGGGGAGTGCTTCCTTCTTTTCTTATTGGCCAACTTTTTCTTATTGTTTGGCACGGTTAGCCCAAATTTGATCAATTATTCGGGTTTTGCCGCAATAAGATAACGAGTTTTCATCAGATAACACACATCTACATTGGTCGGGGGTGAGAATTTTTAGTTCATAAAACAGATGTCTCGGCCTCAGAATAGAAAGCGGCGCGCAATTTGAGCGTTAATTCACCAGGTATACCTGTCGCGATGGGTTGACCATCAATTTTCACAACGGGCATGACCTGAGCGCTGGCCGAGGTCACAAACGCTTCTTTGGCACTTTTCACCTCATCGGGCGTAAAGGGTCGCTCGTGCAGTCTCAAATTGAGGGCCTTTAAGACCCGCGTAGTCGTCGCTCGGGTTATGCCAGGTAAGATCTTGTTACTGAGTTGGCGTGTTACAAGGGTATTGTCGTCAAGAATGATCCAGGCGTTGCTCGAGGCGCCTTCGGTAATGAAGCCTTGGCTGTCGACGAACCAGGCTTCTTGTGCGCCAGCCTCCCTGGCGCCACTCTTGGCAAGACACGCCGGTAGCAACATCACCGTTTTTATATCGCATCGTTGCCAACGGATATCTGGCGCCGTCGTGACCGCTATCCCGCGTTGGGCTTTGGCCGCCTGCATTTCGGGAGACAACGATCTGGCGAGACACACCAGCGTCGGCGGTGTTTCCTCTGATTTTGGAAAAAAGAAATCTCGCGGTGCGGCTCCGCGAGTAATTTGCAAATACACTTGACCATTGCCCACCCTGTTACGCCGGACGGTTTCGTGAATGACGTGACGCAGTGCACGCTCGCTCATTGGATGCGGCATTTGCAGTTGGCTAAGTGATCGGGTCAATCGTTTAAGATGTTGAGTTGCATCAACGAGGCAACGGTTGCGCACTTCTATGACTTCATAGACGGCATCTGCAAATTGAAACCCCCGATCCTCAACGTGCACCGCTGCCCTAGAATATGGCAGGTATTGACCATTGACGTATACGATACGGCTCATATGGGTTTTCCAAACAGAACACTTTTGCGATAATGATCAGAAATAATCCGGACTAACACGGAACAGATGTTCGACTTCCTTCACGTGATCTCCACGAGCAAACAAAACCACTCTGTCTTTGACTTCAAGTTCGGTTTCACCACGCGGCATCAACACTTGCCCATTGCGTAATATGCAGCCAAATCGAATGCCTTCGGTATGGCGTAAATCGCGCAATGATCTGGACAAAATGGGCGCTGTTTCCAAAACCTCTGCATCGATGATTTCACCACGGCCATTAAAGACAGAGTGTACCCCGCGAATTCGTCCACGGCGAACATGCTGCAATACGCGGCTAACGGTGATGGCACGGGGATTGATTTGCGCATTGATACCGAGTGTGCGGATCATGCCTGAATAGTTAGAGCTGTTGATCAACGCCAAACTGGACTTACAGCCAAGCTGGCGCGCAAGAGCCGATGTCAACAAATTGGTCTGGTCGTCATTCGTGACCGCCACCAAGGTGTCGGCCGCATGGACTTCCGCCTCTCGCAACATATTCTCGTTCAACGACGAGCCGTGCAAGACCACGGTACGAGATAAACTTTCAGCCGTTTGTTCCGCCCGTTGGCGTGAGGCCTCAATGAGCTTGACGCGTACATCTGGTTGTTTTTCTTCGATCAGGCCCGCGAGATAGAGGCCCACGTTCCCACCACCGGCAATAACCACACGGCGCGCCTGAACCTCTTCATGTCCGAAAACTTGCAACACCCGTGAGACCTGTTCGGTCGGTGTAATGACGTAAGCATCGTCACCCGATTGAATGACATCATGCCCGTGGGGAATGAAGATGCGGTCATCGCGCACCAGTGCAACGGTGACGGCAGGCAAATCAGGAAACAAACCGGCAAGTTGCGTCAGCGGGGTATCAATGACGGGACACTCAGGCGTACAAGCAATGCCAAGCATCGTAATGCGTCCATCTGCAAACGCCACGGTATCAAACGCACCTGGCAATTCCAGGCGGCGCATAATCATATTGCCGACTTCGATCTCTGGCGAAATAATGTGATCTATCGCCATGTTGTCGCGTGCAAACAATTTGGACCACTCGGGCCGAAGGTAAGATTGCGCGCGCACACGTGCAATCTTGGTTGGAATATCGAACAACGTATGGGCGACCTGACAGGCCACCATGTTGACTTCGTCGTATAATGTCACGGCAATCAACATGTCGGCTTCGCCAGCACCAGCTTGATCTAAGGTGTCGGGGTGGGCGGCATTGCCATGAACGGCACGAACGTCCAGCATATCATTGGCACGCTGCACCAGCTCGGGGCTGGCAT
The DNA here is from genome assembly GCA_050633705.1 of Hyphomicrobiaceae bacterium. Lineage (GTDB taxonomy): Bacteria > Pseudomonadota > Alphaproteobacteria > Rhizobiales > Hyphomicrobiaceae > JAJFHI01. The sequence continues at coordinate 434,998 of JBOEGZ010000001.1, forward strand.
CGACCATCGACACGTCATTGCCTTCAGCTGACAGCAGCTCGGCGATCCCAGTGCCGACCTGCCCTGCCCCGCAAATAATGACTTTCATTCTGCAGTCGCCATTCTCAAACGGTTGCGCTTTGTCCCGGTTGCCTCAAAATAATTTCGGCCACGCGCAACCGGGTGTTCGTAGGGGGTGTCTTTAGAGCGACGCAATCAAGCCTGGCGAGCTTCGGCCTGAGCTTGGTTTTGGCGCTGATCCGACGATACACCCAGCGCCCTTAATTTCCTGTGTAGGGCCGATCGTTCCATGCCAACGAATTCGGCAGTTCGCGAGATGTTCCCTCCAAAGCGGTTAATTTGTGCCAGCAGGTATTCACGCTCAAAAATTTCACGAGCTTCGCGCAACGGCAACGACATCAGGTGTTCTGCACCGCCATTAACTGGAAGGGGAACATTTGAGCCAATTTCATCCGGCAGCATGTCAGCCGTAATGATCGCGTTCGGCTCTCCTCCGGCCAAGATCATCAGGCGTTCAATGTTGTTGCGCAATTCGCGGACGTTGCCCGGCCAATCATGAGCTTGCAGGACGGCAATGGCATCTTCACCAATGCGGCGTGGCGATAGACCCGATGCGTTCGCCAATTGTTCAATGAAGTACTCAATCAGCAAGGGAATGTCGTCACGTCGTTCCGCCAGACTTGGCACTCTGAGCGGGACAACGTTGAGACGATGATAAAGGTCTTCGCGAAAACGGCCCTCGGCCATATCGCGCTCAAGGTCTCTGCTTGTTGATGAAATAATCCGAACGTCGACTTTGACTTTCTGCGACCCACCAAGGCGCAGGAATTTCTGTTCGACGAGAACACGCAAAACCTTACCTTGCGTTTCAATGGGCATATCGGCAATTTCATCGATGTAGAGCGTACCGCCATGCGCCTCTTCAAGGGCACCGACTTTGCGCGCTCCACCACCGGCACGATCCTCTGTGCCAAAAACTTCTTCCTCAACACGATCAGGTGCCATTGCTGCCGCGTTGAGCACCACAAATGGCGCATCAGAACGGTGCGAGTTGTTGTGAATGACCCGGGCGGCCAATTCTTTGCCGGTGCCTGACGAGCCGCGGATGAGAATGCGGCTGTTGGTTGGAGCAACGCGCTCCAACTGAGACTTTAACTGATTGAGAGCGGCGGACTTTCCAACCAGCTCGGCGCTAAAAATAGACCGTTCGCGAAGTTCTTTAACCTCGCGGCGCAATTGCGAGGCCTCCAGGGCGCGCATCGTCACAAGGAGAAGGCGATCAGCTTTAAACGGCTTCTCAATATAGTCGTAGGCACCCCGCTTGATCGCGGTGACGGCTGTTTCAATGTTGCCATGACCCGAGATAATCACAACGGGAAGGTCTGGATAGGCCTGTTTTATAACAGACAGCATTTCCAGGCCATCCATGCGGCTTCCCTGCAACCAGATGTCGAGAATAACCAATTGCGGTCGGCGTTCCTCAATTAGGCTCAGGGCTTCATCACTATCGCGCGCGAGGCGTGTGGCATGTCCCTCATCCTCGAGAATGCCTGCGATGAGATCGCGAATGTCGGCTTCATCATCAACAATTAGGATGTCAGCGGCCATCAAATAGCTCCTTGGTCTTCTTTACATGTTGCAGTGGCGGCTTTTGCCGTCTGTATCGATTTTTTCCTGGCATCGGGGTCGGTATTTTTGCCCGATGCATTCAACGTCTTTTCATCGCCACTTAGGGCGGGCGTTTCATCGCTTTGGGTTTCGCTGGTTTCTATGGTGGCCTGCAATGGCAAGGTCATGACCACCCGCGCACCGCTTGCACTTTCGTTTTCAGTTCCGGCATCTGGGGCGTCACTTAATGATAGTGTGCCGCCATGTTGTTCTGTAATTTTTTTGACCATTGCCAGGCCAAGTCCCGTGCCTTTGTGCCCTTTGTTTGTAACATAAGGTTCCAGCAAACGAGAGCGGTTCTGTGCGGGAAGTCCAGGACCGTTGTCAATAACTTCAATTGTGACGTAGCCGTCGTGGCGCGAAAGTATCGTGGCTACTGTGGGTTTGTAGTGCCCACCTCGATCGCCACTTTCTTGCACACTCTCAACGGATTCCGTGGCGTTCTTCACAAGGTTTGTGACGGCCTGAGAAATCAAGCGCCGGTCAACGTCAGCCATGATTGCGGTGTCAGGTAACGTCAAAATGTAGTCTATTGCTGGGTGGCCCTCGCGAAACAGTAAGACCGGTTCTTGGATCGCATCGCGCAAATCGTGGTGCTCGACGACAGGCGTTGGCATCCGCGCAAACGAGGCAAATTCATCAACCATGGTCTTGAGATCGCCGACCTGGCGGACAATTGTATCTGTCAATTTGTCGAAGGTGTCTTTGTCGTCTTCGATCACCTTCCCGTATTTACGCTTAATGCGTTCGGCTGAAAGTTGTATCGGTGTTAGTGGGTTTTTGATTTCATGGGCGATGCGCTGGGCAACATCGGCCCATGCACTTGTACGTTGGGCTGAAACCAACTCGGTGATGTCATCAAACGTCACCACCGAACCAACATCACCTTCCCCCTCACTCTCCTTGGTCACCCGCACAGCAAACGTCCGTTCCTCTCCGTCAATCGTGAGCGTCACTTGTTTCTGGCGCTTTGCCTGCAGGGTTGAGTTGCCACCTTCCATCACCTGAGGTGCAAAGTTTGGCAAGGCTTCATTGAAGCTCTTGCCGATTGCAGCCTCGCCTTCAGTGCTTAAGAGCTCACTTGCCGAACGCGACATCAACGTAATCTTGTCGTGACTATCAAGACCGATAACGCCAGCCGAAACACCCTGCAAAACGGCTTCAGTAAACCGACGCCGTTCTTCTTTCTCTTCGCCAGCATGGACCAAGGCATCGCGCTGGTTCTTGAGTTTGCGCGTCATGGTGTTGAAGGTTTGCGACAGACGGCGCAAGTCACCCTCGCCGCGCCTCTCAGGCAAGGCAACATCAAGGTTACCCGTGGAGACCTCTTGGCTTGCCCCAATCAAACGGCGAATTGGCGCCACGAAACGTCCGGCAAACCACATCCCCGACCAGATCGCAGCCAATAGGCCGGTCATAGAAATGGTCAGGTACATCAAGCCATGCGCAAGCTTAAGACCACCGCGTCGTTTGCGCAGTTGATTGTACTCACGCACATTGGCATCAGCGAGTTGTAGGTAGCCCATAAGTTCTGGGTTCACCGGGCGCGATACATAAATGTAGAGACCAGGGAATTGCTCAAGCTTTGCAATCGCTGAAATTCGTTCGTTCTTTGATGAACCAAGCGGCGTTTGGCCAGCTTTCGCTTCGGCCATCGCAGCGCCACTCGGCTTTAGAAACTTCAGTTTCTTTGCTTCGATGCCACGAACGTACATCTTGCCATCTTCGCTAATGACGTGGGCTGTTTGCAGATCACGAAGGCCGGCATGCGAAATGACCAAAGCGCGCAAAGCAGATTTGTCATCGCGCACAAGATTTGCCGCACTATCGATGTCTCGGGCCATGTTCAAGACGTCTGTTCGAATGAGCTTGGCATTTTCGTTGACGTAAGCTTCAGCAACAACGCGCGAGTTATCAATGATGGCGCGGGTACGTGAGACAAACCAGGTATCAAGCGTGCGCGAGAACGACAGCGTCGCGCCAATTGCCAACAACAGTGCGGGAAGGGCCGCGAGAATACTGAACAGCGCAACAATGCGAATGTGCAAACGTGCACCTGGTGAATTGTTGCGCCACGCCAACACCAACTCGCGTATTTGATGCGTCACCATCGCGACCATGGCGATGATAAGTGCAATGTTGATGAGCAGAGCGCCAAGCACCACATCGTTTCTTGGCGTGATGGGTGTTAAATTGGTGAGAATGAGATAGGTGGCCAAAGCCGAGATAACCGACAGCACGACAACGACCAAGCCGATCAAGAAAACACGGTCCTTGGTGTCGAGCTTTGGCGTTCGGTCGCCGACTTCTGGCGAATCTTTGTGCACAACGTGCGTGCTGGTCATGTCTTCACTCTCGTTGAGGCCTGATTTGCAAAACCAGCACCTCTCTCCTTGTCCGATCGCCTGAATTGCATCACCTGACTCGAGTGCTAATTCGATGATCTGCGGCTTCATGAAAAGCGCAGAAAAAGTCAGATTAAAGCAATGAAAACAGGAACTCTGTCCGGCGTCGCGGCCTTCGTCTTGCACTTGGAATGGTCCAAGTGACACCTGTAGGCCGCAAGACTGTGACATTCTTGCGACATTTTTGGTTTGATGGCCAGTATTTTTGTTGCTGGCGCATCACTAAGTGTTTCAAGTTCATCGATCGCGGAAAACTTTGCGCAATTAGGTCGAGACTTTTGCCCCGACAAGACGTGGTCAACGTCCCCATCTACATTAATTTTATTCTATAAAACCAATGCCTTAGATCTAATGACCGCACCTTGAAGCTGTTTGGCTTAAACAATTTGCCAAATGTGACCTTTGTTTTTTAAGGAGCCGGAGTGCGAAGGACCCGAATATTCAACGTCTTAATCCGCGCACGCAGCGTATTCCTATTCATCCCCAGCAATTCAGCAGCACGGATTTGGTTGCCTCGGGTCGCCGTCAACGCCGCCGTTAAAAGTGGGTATTCAACCTCGCGAATAATCCGCTCATGCAAATTGGCAGGGGGGAGACTGTCGCCAAAATTCGCAAAGTACTTTCCGAGATAACGTTCAACCATCTCCGACAATTCGAGTTCTTCTTCTTTTAACGCTGGGGCAGCCTCGGTGATGGCCTCTGATAATTCATGCTCAACGATATCAGCTGTGATTGTGTCTTGGCTGTAGAGGGCGGCCAATCGGCGAACGAAATTCTCCAACTCGCGCACATTTCCAGGCCACAGATAGCCTTTCAACTTTTCAATCGCGCCACTTTCAATACTGCGTTGTCCAAGGCCTTCATTGGCAGCAACGCGTACGAAGTGACGAACAAGATCGCCGATATCTTCGAGTCGTTCTCGTAATGGCGGCAGTCGGATCGGCACAACATTCAACCGGTAATATAAGTCTTCGCGAAACAGCCCCTGCTGAATTTGTGACTTCAAATCACGGTGTGTGGCGGCAATGATGCGAACGTCAGTTTTGATGGGTGTGCGCCCGCCAACGGTTGTGTATTCGCCTTGCTGCAACACGCGCAACAAACGCGTTTGTGCTTCCAGTGGCATGTCGCCGATTTCGTCAAGAAAGAGTGTGCCGCCCTCAGCCTGTTCGAAGCGACCGGTCGTGCGCGCTTGTGCGCCGGTGAAGGAGCCTTTCTCGTGGCCAAACAATTCACTTTCGATCAGTTCACGCGGAATTGCCGCCATATTTAAGGCCACAAATGGACCTTGGCGACGCTTGCCATAGTCGTGCAAAACACGCGCGACCAACTCTTTGCCCGTTCCACTTTCGCCGTTGATCATGACCGACAAATCGGTCTGCGTGAGACGAGCAAGAATTCGATATATTTCCTGCATCGCTGATGAGCGACCGATGAGAGGAAGCTCGTCAGCCTCACCTTCGCCCTGCGTTGTAACGCGTGCGGGTCGGTTGCTGGGTTCGGCTAAGGCACGTCCGACAACACTGATCAACTCATTGAGGTCGAAAGGCTTGGGGAGGTATTCGAACGCCCCCTGCTCTGCTGCCGTTAGGGCGGTGACCAAAGTATTTTGCGCGCTCATTACAATAATCGGCAAGTCGGGCCGAAGCTTTTTCATTCTTGGAATGAGTTCGAAAGCATTTTCATCTGGCATCACCACGTCGGTAATGACGACGTCACCTTCACCTTGCTGCACCCAACGCCACAACGTTGCAGCATTGCCTGTTGCCTTTGGCGCATAACCAGCGCGCGCCAAAGCTTGGTTTAAAACTGTGCGTATTGCACTGTCATCATCGGCTATGAGTACTGTGCCGTGGGCCATTTACTTTGCTTATCCCTTCTTATTCCTTTGACGTACTTCAGGATCTTGCATGGGTAATAGAATTCGAAACGTCGTCTGACTCGCACTGCCATCTTCGCTGTCACATTCAATGACACCGCCATGGTCTCCAATAATCTTTGCAACGAGTGCCAATCCCAGTCCCGAGCCATTCGTTTTTGTTGTCACGAATGGATCAAACATATGAGGCCGTAAGTGATCTGGGACACCGACACCATTGTCTTGAATCTGGATCATCAGCGGTAAGTTGACCCGCTCATCCGTACCGGCCACGGACATTCTCATGCCGGGTCGGAACGATGTTTGGATAGAGATGCGCCGCTTTTCTTGGCCTGGGCGAAACGCTTCCGAAGCATTTTTCAAGAGGTTGAGAAACGCCTGCACCAGCTTGTCGCGATTGCCCGGCAGAACAGGAAGTGATGGGTCATATTCACTCACAATATCGATGCCACGGGCAAAACCTGTTTCAGCGAGACGGTTAACGTGGTCAAGCACATCGTGGATATTTACAGCTTCCTTCTCAAGAGGCCGCTCATCGCCAAAGACTTCCATTCGGTCAACGAGATCGCGAATACGATCGGTTTCTGCGCATATAAGCTGACTTAATGCCCGGTCCTCATCATTCAACGTCGGCTCTAACAATTGTGCTGCACCGCGAATGCCAGAGAGTGGATTTTTGATTTCATGGGCTAATACAGCCGCCATACCCGAAACCGACCGTGCTGCTGCTCTATGGGTAAATTGGCGTTCAATCATTTGTGCCATTTCACGCTGTTGCAACATTAAGACAACGTCATTGCTCGTGTCATCCACAATACCGCCGAATACATCGACAAGTTTGGGTGAGGTAAAGCGTGGCGAAACCAATTCGATGCCGTATTCGTTGACGGAGTTGTGTTGGCGGCGAACTTGTTCAACAAGTGCGATTAATGGGCAACCAAAAGCCACCACATCTTCAAGCTTCTGGCGTTTTAAAATCGGCGAACTCGTTGACAGAAAAAATTCTGCCGCGGCATTGGCAAAGATAATTTTGTTGTCAGCCGCCAAGACAATGATGGGGTGAGGCAACGATTCAAGCAAAGACGTCGCAAGTGTGTCGGGATCTTGTTCGTGACTTTTGTTGTCTGCGACCAAGGTCATGCAGCGGCCTCATTCATTGATTGTTCTAGCGCCGTGGCAAAGTGGCGGAGAACGCGGGCACTATTATCATCGGTGCACAACAAGCGCCTGTTGGACTTTAATTGCTCACCCTTTTGACCACTGCTTTCCAGATACCACGCGATATGTTTACGGGCATTGCGTAGCCCAAGAAACGTCCCGTAATGCGTAAGCATTGCATCAACGTGTTCAATGGCAATTTGTGCCTGTGTTGCAGGTGTCGGTGGCCCTGAATCGCACCCCGTCGCGAGAGCTTGTGCGACCTGTCCCGGCAGCCATGGTCGGCCATATGCCCCACGTCCAATCATCACACCATCACCGCGCGACTTCGACAGAGCAATGCGGGCATCTTCGGCGTTGCAAATATCACCGTTGACGATGACAGGAATGCGAACGACGTCTTTGACGTCGCGCACGGCCGCCCAGTCCGCCGCGCCTTTGTAAAATTGATTGCGTGTGCGCCCATGAACAGTGATGAGTTGCACACCAGCATCCTGCGCCCGTTTTGCAAGCTCAGGGGCGTTGCGGTTGGCATCGTCCCAACCCAGTCGCATCTTGAGTGTCACAGGCCGGCTGGTTGCTAAAACCGTCGCTTCAATCAGCTCCACGGCAAGATCCAGATCGCGCATCAACGCACTCCCCGACAACCGCCCTGTAACCTCGCGGGCCGGACAGCCCATGTTGATGTCGATGATATCTGCACCCAACTGTTCAGCGATACGCGCGCCTTCTGCCATCCAAATCGCTTCTCGCCCGGCCAGTTGTACGATTGCTGGACGCAAACCTGAGATGCGCGCCTTGCGATGATCTCTGGTGCGCCCACGCGCCAATTCACTGCTGGCAACCATTTCCGAAACGACGGCGCCTGCGCCCAAACGCGCCGAAAACTGGCGGAATGGCAGATCACTTACACCTGACATTGGGGCCAGAAAGACTGGGTTAGAAATGTTAATGCTGCCCACCTGCAGAGATGTGTCGGAGGCCGCATTTGGTTGCATGATCATATTTTGTGCAAATATTATTGTGCCTATCTAATGTGCAGTATGGGTTGTTAGCCCCGTAAATGCAAGTGTGTTGCATTGCAGCAGGTGTTGAAATTTTCTGATTTCTCTCAATTGCCTCTGGGGCCTATGTTCAAAACCGACTACAAGCCCCTGACAAACCAAGCGAACAAGCGACGGAGACCAGCATTGAACGATGCCGGGAAAAAGAAGATTGGTGCCCTGATTGTTGCGGCTGGCAGAGGCGAAAGAGCCGGTTCAGTCGGGCCAAAGCAATATGTCCGGTTGGCGGGGCGAACAGTGCTTGAGCATACACTAGCCGTCTTCCTCGACCATGAGGCCGTCGATTTCGTCCAGGTCGTGATTCACGATGATGACCGCGCATCCTATGACCAAGCAACCGCCAATCTTTCCCCGGAGAAACTGTTGCCGCCCGTGTCAGGCGGTTCTACACGCCAGCGCTCCGTGATGAACGGCCTAGAGGCCTTAACTGACAGCCATATTGATGGGGTTTTAATCCACGATGGCGCCCGCCCCTTCGTCGACGCAGCCACCATTGAGGAGATTATCGCCAAGATCGCAGTTGGCCAGGCCGCCATCGCCGCAGAACCCCTAGTTGATACCTTAAAACAAACCGCCAGTGATGGAGAGATAACCGCAACGATCCCGCGCAAAGCGCTTTGGCGCGCGCATACTCCGCAAGGGTTTCCTTTTGCCGATATCTTAAAGGCCCATCAAGCCGCAGACGCTGCCAGAAAAGACACTTTTACCGATGATGCTAGCGTTGCCGAATGGGCCGGACTTAGCGTCCATGTTGTGGCAGGCAATGTGGGAAACTTCAAACTTACGAGCCCGGAGGACATGATCATGGCTGAACAAAAACTCGCGTCCATTGCACAATGCTCAACGCCAGCTATGGAACCGCGCGTTGGCAATGGATTTGACGTGCACAAATTCGGCGCGGGAGATCATGTCTGGTTGGCTGGAGTAAAAATTCCACACACACACCGCCTGGAAGGCCATTCCGACGCCGACGTTGTTCTACATGCTCTGACCGATGCGATTCTTGGCGCCTTGGGCGATGGGGATATCGGAGCCCATTTCCCGCCAAGTGATGAAAAGTGGCGCGGGGCGGCTTCTGACATATTTTTGCAAGACGCTGTGTCGCGTGTTGAAAAACGAGGCGGACGCATCGCACACCTGGATGCAACGGTTCTGTGTGAAGTCCCCAAAATTGGTCCACACCGCCACGCAATGCGCGAAAAAATCAGCGAAATTTGCAATCTCGCAATTGACCGAGTCGGTGTTAAAGCGACCACCACTGAGGGGCTGGGATTTACGGGAAGACGCGAAGGCATATCGGCGATTGCCACAGCCACCGTTATGTTGCCTATCTAACTGAAGCATTCTGGCCACCCTCATCAATTGACCACTTCGCCAGAATCGCGTCATTTCCCTGAACAGTGCGTTGTATGAACATAAGCGACGCGGGGGCTATATATGAACATGATATCACCAGATGCGCTGCAGCAAGACGAAGTTGCAGCTGACGACCAAAATATGGCGGAAATCGCCAGCAGTACTTCAACGACGTGCTTAGCAACGCGCGTGCGGCAGTTGTCGCGGATCATTACACGGGTCTATGACGACGCGATGCGTCCACTTGGCATTACAGCAAGCCAATACACGTTGCTGGCGCAGCTTGCGTCACGCGATGGTATTACAGCTGTGGAAATTGGCACGGACTTGGACATTGAAAAGTCTACGCTGTCACGCAATCTGAAACGCTTATTAGCTCTGGGTCACATTGTTATGGACCCGCCAGCTGGTCGACGTGGACGTGGACTGCATTTGACTCCACAAGGCCAAAAAATTCTCACGGAAGCATTCCCAATTTGGCAAGCGGCACAAGAGCGTGCAACCAGTGTTATGGGCAATGAATGCCGTGGCGTTCTCGACGATATGTTGGGTTCTGCAGAAAAACTCGTCGTCGCGGCTTAACACCTGCGCCGATTTCTCTCTCTCACACGCTAAACCGATTGAAGGCGCGCTTGCCCGGCGCGCCTTTTCTCTGTTTGATCCATGCTATCTTGAAGACTATCGCGATCATAAGCAAAAAAGGAATGCTTCGCCGTGTTCGCTCCAGACCTTAAAGACGCTGCTCAACACTTAGTTGACGACCTTCGCCAGAGAAATTTGAAGTTGGTGACAGCGGAAAGTTGCACAGGCGGGACCATTGCGGGTGTCATAACAGAAATTGCAGGCGCCTCGGATGTATTCGATCGTGGCTATGTCACTTATTCCAACGCCGCAAAGAGCACCGAACTCACCGTTGATGCGAAATTGATCGCGGAGAACGGCGCGGTGAGTTTGGTTGTTGGGGAAGCAATGGCGCTGGGGGCTCTAACTGCTTCTGGGGCAGATGTCTCTGTGTCTGTCACAGGGATTGCCGGACCAGGCGGTGGCACACCAGACAAACCGGTTGGCCTTGTCTACATCGCGGCAGCCAAAACCGATGGCTCCGTGATCTCAGAACGCAAGACCTTTGGGGACATAGGACGCAGCAATGTGCGGCTGGCAACAATCAAGTCAGCAATTGCGCTGGTGCAAACGCTGTTGCAGGCCTGATAAATTTACACGGCTCGCAACAGCCCCTTTCCTAAATCACGAAAATGACGTCATACTCTATAAATGACGGATTTAACGACCAACTCTTCGATGTCAGTTCAAAAACTCTTGCGCAAAAGAGCGATCTGTCTCGCGGTGTTGTGTGGGTTAAATGGCGGTGTCACTGCAGCCTTCGGCGCCGACTACACGGAACGTCAGATCGCACAGCAGTTAATGCAGGCGAGCCCATCAAACCCTTTAAACTTTAACGATGCTGACCTCACCAATCTTGATCTCAGTGGTCTCGATTTCAAACAGGCGAAATTTGTCGGGACAGATTTATTCGGTGTTGATTTATCTGGCGCCAATATGACGGGCACTGACCTGCGAGGAAGTCGCCTTGATCGCATTGTCATGATCGAAGCTAAGTTTGATCGTGCTAATTTCACCGGTGCGACGTTGCTAAGACCCTCTCTTTTTCGCACACTCGACCCCAACGTCGGTATCGGGCCAAGTTTTGCTGGCGCAAATTTTACCGGCGTCAAGATGTTCGGGCGCTTTAACCGCGCGAATTTCTCCGGCGCGAATTTCACCCGTGCGAAGCTGGCCCCGTTTGGTCGAACCGGCTTTATCGAGCATATTTGGCGAACCGAATTGCTTGGCGCCAACTTATCAAATGCGATTTTAAAAGATGCCGACCTGTCACAAGTGTTGTTGGCTTTTGCCAATCTCAAAGGTGCCGATCTTCGTGGCGCCAATTTGCAACGCGCTGACCTGACACAAGCCGATCTCACCGGCGCCAATCTCACAGGTGCTGATTTTACCGATGCCGACCTTGATCGGGCAAAACTAAACGGCGTGACCGGAATGGATAGCGTTATTGGATTGTCCAAGGCGAAGAACTACAGCCCCGACCACCCGAACCCCCTGGCCAATTAACGCCAAACCCAACAATGCAAAATTTAGATCGAGCTGTTTCAAGCATTAAGACGAGAGGGAACCCTTGGGCACAGTTTGTAGGGTTGGGTCGCCATAAATTTCATAAGCGCGCGTTTCAAAAGCCTCCGCAAACTTTCTGAAGGCTTTGTCAAACATCGTTCCAACCAATAAGCCAAGCATAGGTGAGCGAAACTCGTAGTCGATGAAGAACTCGATCATGCACCCACCGTCAGGCTGGGCGACAAATTCCCAACGGTTCTCGAGATAACGAAACGGACCATCGAGGTATTCAACAAGAATGCGATTTGCGCTTTTGCGCATGGATACCCGCGTCGTAAAGCTTTCTTGGATTGACTTGTATCCAACTGACATCGTCGCCACCAACACATCAACCCCGTCTTCGGTTGGTTGGCGCGAAAGAACTTTCAAGTCTTCGCACATCGGCAGGAATTCTGGGTAACGTTCGACGTCACATACGACATCATACATCTGCTCTGGCGTCGCGGCGACGGGACGATTGATGCGAAACTTCGGCACGTTATTCCTAACTTAGCTCACCAGGCGACCTAGACGCCAAGCTTGGCCAGACGATTTTCGCGAAGGCGCGCAAAATCTTCATCAGCATGATACGAAGACCGTGTCAGTGGGCTTGATGAAACGAGGTGAAAGCCTTTGGCTCTGGCTGTCCGTGCGTAGGCTTCAAATTCTTCGGGCGTTACATATTTTTTGATTTCTGCGTGTTTACGCGTCGGCTGAAGGTACTGGCCAATCGTTAGAAAATCGATGTCGGCGGCACGCATATCGTCCATCACCTGCAACACTTCCTCACGCTCTTCGCCAAGACCAACCATGATGCCCGATTTTGTGAACATTGTCGGGTCAAGTTCCTTGACCTGCTGGAGAAGCCGCAGTGAGTGGAAGTAGCGTGATCCCGGGCGAATATTCAGATAGAGCCCTGGCACGGTTTCCAAGTTGTGATTAAACACATCAGGCTTGGCTGCCACAACGGTCTCAAGCGCACCAGGTTTGCGCAGAAAGTCAGGCGTTAGAATTTCAATTGTTGTGTCAGGACATGCCGCGCGGATCGCATGAATTACATCAGCAAAATGTTGTCCGCCACCATCCTCAAGGTCGTCACGATCAACAGAAGTGATTACGACATGGCGCAGCCCCAACTTTGCAACGGCCTTGGCTACATTTTCCGGTTCATTGCGGTCAAGCGCGTCGGGAAGTCCAGTGCGGACATTACAAAACGAACACGCACGTGTGCAGGTATCCCCCATAATCATCATGGTGGCGTGACGCTTACTCCAACACTCACCAATATTGGGACAGCCAGCTTCCTGGCAAACCGTATTAAGCCCGTGCTCGCTGACGATGTTTTGCGTTTTTGCAAACTCCGGCGACCCTGGAGCGCGAACACGGATCCAATCGGGTTTTTTGAGTTTTGGCGTATCAGGCCGTGCTGCTTTTTCCGGATGGCGAGGACGGTTGTCTACGAGGGTGACCATGGCTTTGTTTGCTCGATCTCGGTCTGAAAAAAAGATGGTGCACTTATGGATTGTAAATCCCAAGTCTCAACGGCGTCGGGCTAAAAGGCACCAGATATTGTCGATATATATGAGTGTTTTGTCGCCAATGACCAGCCCTGACAGCACCGCAAAATGGCTCGATCCATGAAAATAGCTCAAAATATTGCCGCGGATAAGACTATCGACGCACAACCATCCGCGCGAAGACGATGATCAAGAACGCTCCTATGGCGGAATACAAGACCTGATCCAGTAAGGCCACGTCAGTGAGGGGCGGGACGGTGATGGTTCCAGATCGAATGGCAAATCCAGCCAAAATGGAGCCCAGACAACCGATAATCAAGTTTCGAATAAATCCCAAACCACCGAAAAGGCGACTGGCCAGCCAGCCAGCAACAAGACCGTTAAGAGCAAATGCGATTAGCGGGTAATATTGTGCATACTCATTCATCGCGGTGTTCCGTCGCCGTCGTGTTTTGAATTCAAAAAACCTTAGAGGCATTTCAGACGTGGACGATGCGTGGCAACAACTATGCGTGGCAACGCGCGCCAAGGTATTCATTCAGCAACCGATTATAGCGATCGACATCCGCTCGGTCTTTGCCAGACAGCTTTTTACCGGCATTGGCACGTTCAATCTTCGAAGGCACGCCCTTGCGGTCCAGCTTTCTAAGCTCAGCATGTGTTGATTTACAGGTTCGCCCTTGCGGCAAAGCCCGTGCACCCGGATCGCCATTCGCGCCGCCGTCGCTTGCACACCCCCCAGCAAGCAGCGAGAGCCCCAGGCACGCGCCAAGAGTCGAAATCTTCAAATCGTACCACTGAGAGCTATTTGACACCGAGACCTCCGCTGAACGCTAAACGGATAAGCTTTTTCCGCATTTGGAGCAATATCTACAGTATGTAGAATGGCAATGGTGTGGCAGCAGTGCCGCATGGCTTTTCCTCCCACAGAATTTAAATTCCGACGACGAACACGCGACCGTTTTACGCAAAAGAGCAATGCAAAGAACTAGCGCTCACAAGGTCTGCAGTCGGCATGAAAGGAATTATGGAACGGCCACGCTCTTGAGCGAATTTACGGGTGTTATCCAGCTATCGCGCCAAAGGCCTAAAGATATGTTGACGCTTACTCGTCTGGGCTTTGGTATTGCCGAGGACTTTGCCAGAGATAAGAGCATTGGGCCGCCAGCATTCGCTAGCGACCTCATCTGACGCGCTTTACAAGTAACCAATTTTTGATCGTTTATTGCGCCGTGACGACCGCGGCCGTTTTCTTCGCGTTGTCAACGACTGTTGCAGCCTTGTCGGCTTTCGCAGCGACATTAGAAACAGCAGCTTTTGCCTTGCTTGAAGTTGTTGTGGCTGTTTTCGACACAGACGTAACCTTCTCTGCTGTCGATGCTGTAGGTTTGACTGCTGTCAGTGCGACCGCCTTAGGTGGCAAAGTTGAACATTTTTGTTGGAAGGCGGCATTGGCGGCATTGAGCTCGGTGATCTTTGCCAAAGCTGACCGTTTGATGTTGGCCGTTGGAGATTTACCAGAGGCAACGGCTTTGATTCGCTCAGGCGTGCCTTCTTTTCTCAATGCGTCGATCTGCGATGCCAAGGTTACGCATGCTGGATTGATCTTTGGCGCTGCGGCGACCTTTTGGTTGGTTTCGATTGACGATGTTGACAACAGCCCCGTTGTATCACTTGCACAACCGGCCAAAAGTCCCGCGCACATTATTGGTGCGAAAATAAAAGCCTTACGAACCGACATAACTAACCCCCTAAAAGAAATTTTAACTCGGAACGCACAGCACAGTTATCCAAATTTCAAAAAGACACAGGCCGGTTGTTTCAACAAGTGGACAACTCTGTTTGTCAGTGCATGACCACCGATCAATAAGCGCTATCGTGTCGAAATTGACCAATTCGTTGCATCTACGCCACAATTATGTGGTGCGCGGTCAGTTTTTATCCCCACTGATAATCTGTCCGCCAAGACTGCCAAGCCCGCCACCTTTCAAGGTTGTAAGCTTTAAGCAAATCTGTGGTGTCGCCCTGAGGACAAATGGAAAGGCAATGCCTAGTGTTCCGTTCGCCCCTTGATCTTTCCCATCATCGTGATCGCATCTTGGTCGGCACCTGTATCGAAGGCTTCGCGAATGGCAGCGATGGCTTCATGACGGCTCATTTGTCCATCAAGCTCGACGGCATGAGACACATGATGTGCAATATCTGATAACAAACGACCCCATTCAGAGGCATCGTGCTTAAAGGTTTCAGGGTCGAAGATGACGTTGAGCTGTCCGTCGGCAATCCAGGCACGGATGACTTCAATGGCTTGGTCTGCTTCGCGGATGCCATCTGGCAAATCCAATTCTTCAATTTCATCATCGTCTGTCATGGTCGTATCCTTGAGCTTTGCTCGTCACGTGTCGCGCGCCATTACCAGTGCAAGACAGCACGCGCTGCCTCCACAACCTGCTCGCAAGTTGGCAGGGCCAGCGTCTCCAAATTTGCAGCGTAAGGCATAGGCACATCGGCCCCAGTTACTTTTCTTGGCGGGGCATGGAGTTGGTCCAACGCATTAATCGCAACCTGCGCACAAATTTCAGATCCAATGGAACACACCGGCCACGCCTCCTCCACTGTCACCAATCGATGCGTTTTGGCGACCGACGCCAATACCGTATCGATATCCAATGGGCGCAACGTTCGTAAATCAACGACTTCTGCCAAGATGCCATCCCTTTCAAGGATCTCGGCGGCTTCCAGAGCGTAGGTCATGCCATGGGCAAACGAAACGATTGTCACATCACGTCCGGGACGGGCGATCGTGGCCTTACCAATAGGCACCAGCCGTTCTTTGTTTTTTGCGACCGGGCCTGAGACACCATAAAGGTTTTCGTTTTCTAGAAAGACAATTGGGTTTGGGTCTCGGATAGCGCTCTTTAAGAGCCCCATCGCATCAGACGGTGTTGATGGCGCGATAACTTTGAGGCCGGGGCAATGGGCATACCATGCAGAGAAACACTGGCTATGTTGAGCCGCCACACGTGAGGCAGCACCATTGGGACCGCGAAAAACAATCGGAACATTTATTTGCCCACCGGACATATAGCCTGTCTTCATCGCCGAGTTGATAATCTGGTCAATCGCTTGCATGGCGAAGTTCCAGGTCATGAACTCGACGATCGGCTTTAATCCGGCAAATGATGCGCCAATGCCCACGCCGGCAAAGCCGTGTTCCGTGGTTGGTGTATCAATGACCCGCAGGTCACCAAATTCCTCCACTAATCCATGACTGATTTTGAAGGCACCTTGATTTTGCGCCACCTCTTCACCCATCAAGAACACGTCTGGATCGCGCCGCATTTCTTGGCACATCGCTTCACGCAAGGCTTCGCGCATTGAAATTTGTTGCACATCCCCGTCATTGGAAAGCGCTTGTGTTGCCAATTCATGTTCGCCCGATTGGGACAGGCCCTCCGAAGGCACGTGTGTTGTTGCCTTAGATTGAGGCTGTGAGCGACTTTGTAATCGTGCTGGTGAAGGCGTGCTCCCTTGTTTTTCTGACGTTTCAGAGCGAGACACAATTTCGTCTTCAATTGCAAGCGTCGACGAATTGCGATTGCTCCACGTTTCACCCTCGCCAATAATCACCGCTATTGGTGTATGAATGGGAATGTTGGTCTCTCCCTCACTGACCAAAAGGTGTGCGATCGTACCGTTGACGCTGGCCTCAATGTCCATCGTCGTGTTGTCTGTCTTAATTTCAGCAATCAGATCTCCTGCTGACACCTCGTCACCAGCTCGGACCAGCCATTTGGAAAGTTTGCCCTCTTGCTGTGTTGACGACACGGATGGCATTAAAATTTCTCTTGGCATATGAGCGGCTCACAAAAGCAAATCGTCGGCGGGTCGAGTGGTGACTTATGGATTGTCCATCAAGCAACTGATTACGAAACATTGAGACCGTGACGTGTCAGGCGAGTATATCCGTCATTAATTCGCTTGGTTCCGGTTCTGGTGCATTTTGTGCAAACTCGGCCGCCGCATTAATTTCATTTCGAACATCGCCATCAATTTCTGCAAGATCGTCTTCGCCATAGCCTGAAGCCAACAAACGATTGCGAACCTTGGCAATTGGATCGTGATCAAAGCGCTGCTCCTTTAGCGCGTCGCCCTTGCGGCTCTCTTTGGCCTGATCCATCATCGCGTGCCCACGATAGGGAGACGTCAGCATTTCAAGAATAAAGGGGCCTTGACCAGAACGCGCAGCATTTGCCGCTGTGTCACCGGCTTGCTTTACCGCACGCACATCCATACCGTCGACCTGTTGACCGGGAATACCAAAGCTTAAACCGCGCGATGCAAGGTTCGGTGTTGGCGATGACCGTTCTATCGACTTGCCCGTGGTGTGCTTGTTGTTTTCAATGATAAAGATGATCGGGAGCTTCCAACGTCCGGCCATGTTGAATGTTTCATAAACCTGTCCTTGATTTGTGGCCCCGTCGCCGAAGTAGCAAAAACAGACATTGTCGTTGCCACGATAACGATTAGCGAAGGCCAACCCAGCGCCTAGTGGAACTGAAGCGCCGACGATGCCATGGCCTCCATAAAACTCCCTTTCCTTGGAAAACATATGCATCGAACCGCCCTTGCCTTTGCAATAGCCTAGAGCTCGCCCCGTCAATTCTGCCATGACACCTTTGGGGCTCAATCCGGCAGCTAACATGTGTCCGTGGTCACGGTAACTTGTGATAACTTGATCGCCTTTTTTCGCCACCATTTGCAATCCAACGACGACTGCTTCCTGACCGATATAGAGATGACAAAAACCACCAATGGCCCCCATGGCGTAAAGTTGACCGGCTTTTTCCTCAAAACGGCGGATTTTTACCATCTCGCGGTAAGCTTGAAGGTCTTGATCTGGTGACAGAGGACGAGGGTTCGGTGTGGGATGTTTTGTTGTTGCATCCATCACCGGCTTGGCATCGTTTGACATAAGCTCTCCACACCACAGAAAAGACGTTTTGCCAGCGACCGTGGATGCACCACGGCGCGACAAATGTTTTTCTATTTTATACAGAGGTCGGGGGTTTCAATCCATCCCCGAAGTCCGTCGCCAAGGACACCCAGCATCGACAAAACGAGACGGTGCGAGCCCTCATACGATCGTCTATGTCTTATCGCGCCGATTGGCCATGAAACAGCACCAACTCATCGGGATGGGCAAAGCCCAACTCGTCACGGGCCACATCTTCGATAATATCTGGATGGGGTGGGTTGGCATTGAGTAACGCAATGTCTCGTTGCCAACGAGATCGAGCGGCTTCGAGACTTTTAATCTCAAAATCGAGCAGCGTTTGCTGCTCGATCAGTCGAGATCGTGCCTCGAAGCCGTATCGACCATTGTAGGAATGATAAGCAAAATAAGCAGACACACACAGACAGGTAAGCGAAAAAAAAGCCTGTCCTGGACGCCAACGCCGATCATATTCAGAGGAACGCACAAATAAATCCTCATCAGAGGTCAATTACGCAACTTACTGACAGCGACCATAGGTGCCGGGAGTTAAGCGTAAGTAAAACACTGTTCTATTAATTCGCTTTTCTCGCATCTGCATCAAAGTTGCATATCGCCATTATGCGATCAGGCGCTATTGCGCGCGCCCTTCGGCACTATCGTATCTCCGGCAAAACGCGCCACTTCTCCCAATTCGCCTTCAATTCGGATGAGTTGGTTGTACTTTGCCAACCGATCAGAACGACTAAGCGAGCCGGTTTTTATTTGCCCTGCATTGGTCGCCACAACGATATCGGAAATTGTCGAATCTTCCGTCTCACCAGAACGATGAGAGATCACCGCGGTGTAGCCGGCGTGTTGCGCCATAGAAACGGCATCCAGAGTTTCACTTAATGTGCCAATTTGGTTGACCTTGACCAGGATCGAATTGGCGATGCCCATATCAATGCCGCGCTTGAGACGATCGGTGTTGGTGACAAACAAGTCGTCGCCAACAAGTTGGCATTTGTTTCCAATCAAATCCGTCAATTGGCGCCATCCATCCCAATCATCTTCGTGCATGCCATCTTCGATGGAAATTATTGGGTATTTGGAGGCAAGTGCCTCAAGGTATTTCGCCATGCCTTCAGAATCGAGAGATTTGCCTTCACCTGTTAACTCATATTTTCCGTCTTTGTAGAATTCACTGGCAGCACAATCGAGCGCCAACATGACATCCTCGCCAACGCGATACCCCGCTGCCTCGATCGACTTGGCAATAAACGACAACGCATCGTCTGCTGATTTTAGATTGGGGGCAAAGCCACCCTCGTCGCCAACGTTTGTATTGTGGCCAGCGTCTTGCAGACCCTTCTTAAGGTGATGGAAGACTTCCGCTCCCATGCGAATAGCCTCACTACAATTATCCGCCGAGACCGGCATGATCATGAACTCTTGAATGTCGATTGGATTGTCAGCATGCGCGCCGCCGTTGATGATGTTCATCATAGGGACCGGCAACAGATGCGCCGACGGGCCACCCAAATACCGATAGAGTGGTAAGGCGGAGGCTTCAGCTGCGGCTTTTGCAACCGCCATCGAAACACCCAGTATTGCGTTGGCACCAAGACGACCTTTGTTGTCTGTTCCATCGAGGTTGATCAACGCGGTATCAATCGCACGCTGTTCTTGAGCATCCATACCTGCAAGTGCGTCGTAGATTTCTGTGTTGACGCCATCAACGGCTTTCAACACACCCTTGCCAAGAAACCGATCCTTATCACCATCACGAAGTTCAACAGCTTCATGTGCCCCCGTAGAGGCGCCTGATGGGACGGCGGCCCGGCCAAATGCGCCATCTTCCAGTTGCACATCAACCTCGACGGTTGGGTTGCCGCGACTGTCAATAATTTCGCGGCCGATGATGTCAACGATTGCGGTCATAGGGGTATCCTCTATTGGAGAGATGAGATTGGTCAGGCCAAGGACGAAGGTCATTTCGGACGAGCCGCGACTCAGACCTTATTAGTGCCTCTCTTACCCGCCGGAAAGAGGCTCTACCAGAACCACTAGCGCCGCATGTCACTTGACCCACGATCTTTTGGTTAACACCGTTTTGATATCTCAGGTGATTTGCGGCCAGATCATCGCGGTGGTTTGGTGTGTTTGCGCACCAGATGCAGATGAAACCATCCGGATTGCGAGCAATTTAAGTGGTGTCGCACCGACGAAAGTCATAATTGGTTGTAATTGGCCCAACGCTCAAAAAACTAAAAATGAATGACTTGCCCTGCGATTTACCGATATTAGTCCGTGCGCAGCGCAAATTTGTTTGCTCGAATTTGCTCCGGTTCAAGATTTATTTCGCAAGCCTCGCGATCGGATTGACCGGTCTGCCATTTCATACTCTAGCAGATGGCCACACAACCCCTTGTTGTTTCGGCCTCGAAGACCGCGTGCGTGACCTTGAAGCGTCCGTTGTACGCAAGGCCAACCGTCGCCTATCGCTCACAGTGAATGGACAGGCAAACCATGTCGTCTATGGATTTGATGACGGTGGTGAATCCAATACTTACGTTGGCACGAACATCCATACCGGTTCTCGCATACGCTTTTTTGGCAAAGCCCAAATCACACCAGATTGGTCAGCGGGCTATCGCCTCTCGGTCAATATCTGGCCAGGAGAAAGTCTGGCACAAAATCAAAACGACCCAAATGCGGAGTTCCTTGGACCGTTAAATTTGCGTCGATCACATTGGTACATCGACAGTAAAAATTATGGACGCCTGAGCATGGGGTTGCTCGGAACGGCAACAGACAATTTTATTTCAGCGACAACAAGCGGTGTCGTGGCCGCAACTTTCTCTAACATCCTCGTTGGCAGCAGTCTCGCATATCGGCGAAAAGACAACGCAGACCTGACGGGCATCACAACGTTCAGCGTCACTCCATTTCTCGATACCTTGCGTTCCGACACAATCGTTTATGCAACGCCGTCATATCGTGGACTTTCGCTGCGCGTTGGTTTTGCCGAAGACGATTTCTGGGATATGGCCGCCTACTACTCCGCCACATTGGGGGCCTTCGACGTGAGAGCGAGACTCGGTTACGTCAACGACCGTGATGGCGACTACGGCACACCGACATCTCCGAATACCTCGGACATAAAGGCCCTGTTTAGTGCGCGCCATAACCCCACCGGTCTGTTTGCCGAAGCTGTTCACGTCCATCGCAATTTCGACACACCGGATGGCGCACCCGTGGCCCCGGATTACGATTACACCTACGCCCGCGCAGGCGTTTTCAAACGGTTTAACGCATATGGCAAAACGTCTCTTTTTGGCGAGGTGGCGCAAAGCAAAGGTGCTCTGGTTGGCAACAACTCATCCCCCCTTAATGCCAGGCGGGGGTTAGGCCAAACCAACGATATAACAAAGGCCGATTTTAAGCGCTGGGGCTTTGGCGTCATGCAATATATCGAACGGGCGTCAACTGAAATGTACATCGGCTATCACAATTTCAATCTCGATCTTGCAACAACGCGCGAGGCCATTGCCACCGATGACATCGATGTTATTTATGCAGGAACAATCGTTCGTTTTTGAACCGTCCCGCTCCAGCATTTAGGCGTCTCACGATGACCAACTCCCCCACCGGCTCTGCCCTGGTCTTGTTCTCTGGGGGGCAAGATTCCACAGTTTGTCTGGCTTGGGCCCTGACACGTTTTTCCCACGTCGAAACCATCGGCTTTGATTACGCCCAGCGCCATAGCGTCGAACTTGAGGTCCGCAAAACGGTTTTATCGCAACTGCCAACCGTAATGTCCGATGCATTATCAGGGTCTCTTGGCACTCTCAGCGACGACCACGTGCTCAAATTGGCAACGCTTGGACAGATCAGTGACACGGCCTTAACCCGTGACGCTGAGATTGAGATGACCGACGCTGGCCTTCCTTCAACGTTTGTCCCCGGCCGCAATCTTTTGTTTTTGACCTATGCCGCAGCCGTTGGATATCGGCGCAACATCGCGACATTGGTTGGTGGGATGTGTGAAACAGATTTTTCTGGCTACCCTGATTGTCGCCATGAAACACTTCAGGCACTGGAAACCGCGCTCAGTAAGGGGATGGATAAAACGATAACCATTGAAACGCCACTGATGACTATTGACAAAGCCCAGACCTGGGCCATGGCTCACGCCATTGGCGGTGATGCTTTGGTCGATCTGATTATCGCAGATACCCACACGTGTTATCTCGGCGACCGGTCCCACAAACATCCATGGGGGTATGGCTGTGGGGCGTGTCCCGCCTGCCGGTTGCGCGCCAATGGTTGGGTGAAGTGGAAAAGATAATTGTGGGTCAACCTGGCGCTGCAGGCGCAGATGGCTGGCTACGCACGAGCGCCCAATTCAACTTAGCATTTGATCCTGTATGCGCCATTTGCGTTCTGCTCGGTTGCACTTTGGCACACGAAGCGATAGGCACAGGGCCATGTACTCAATCAAAGAAATCTTCTACACGCTACAAGGCGAAGGCGCCAATACCGGGCGGCCAGCGGTGTTTTGTCGGTTTACAGGGTGCAATCTGTGGTCGGGTCGAGAAGAAGATCGCGATAAGGCGATTTGCAATTTTTGTGACACGGACTTTGTTGGCACCGATGGCGTCGGCGGGGGAAAATTCAAAACACCTGAAGACGTTGCCGAGGCGATGTTGGCTGTGAGACGCAGCGATTCCGATTGGGCCGACTATGACGTACATGCCGATAAACTGCTGACAACACCCAGTGGACAACGCGTACCAATTCTCGCTGTTTTAACAGGTGGAGAACCCATGTTGCAGGTCAACTTACCGTTGATCCGTTGCTTGCATAACGCCGGCTTTGAAATCGCCGTTGAAACCAATGGCACCCTGCCCGTGCCCGGCGCCATTGATTGGATCTGTGTCAGTCCAAAATCGAGCGCCCCGCTTAGCCAAATTCACGGCGATGAGTTGAAACTCGTCTACCCTCAGGTGGAAATTTCACCTGAAGATGTCGTCAAACTTGATTTCAAACATCGCTATCTCCAGCCGATGGATGGACCCGATATCGCCAAGAACACCGCTGCCACAATCGCCTATTGCAAGACCCATCCGCAATGGCGCCTATCGCTGCAAACCCACAAAACGCTGGGCATTCGCTAACCAAACATACACCTGACCTCCACTGGGCGGCCATGTCCCCTGGCCTTCCGTTGAAAAATCGCCTAGTGGTGCGCCTTATCGCCATCCAAACCAAAACGACAGCCAACCGAATATCCAATGCGCATTTACAAAGATTTCCGTTTCGAGGCAGCGCATTTCCTGCCATCTGCACCTCCGGGCCACCCCAATGCTCGGATGCATGGTCATTCCTTTCGCGCGCGCGTTTGGGTGTCGGGCCAGCCGGATGCACAAACCGGGCTTGTGTTTCATTTCGATGAGTTGGAAGCGGCCCTAAAAGACGCTCAGGACGCGCTCGATCATCGCTTGTTAAACGACATTGAAGGGCTCGAAGCGCCGACATTGGAACGCATAACCATGTACTTGTGGGACCGCTTGTCGGACAAAGTGCCAGGTTTGAGTGAAATTGAAGTCACGCGCGATAGCTGTAACGAAGGCTGCGTCTATTCCGGGCCCAATTCGTGAGTATCTGATGACCAATAAAAAAACCGAAACTGCGATGCTTGGCAAAGACGTCGGCTTTCCCGACAACCCCGAAACCGCTGAACTCGACCGCGTGCCAAATCCGCATTCTGATACGGATTATGTCGCCCGCTTTACCGCGCCAGAATTTACTTCAATTTGCCCCGTCACAGGACAACCAGATTTTGCCCATCTCGTCATTGATTACGTACCGGCAGCTTGGTTGGTTGAAAGCAAATCGTTTAAACTTTATCTCGGTTCATACCGCAATCATGGGGCTTTTCATGAAGACTGCACGATAGCAATCGCCAAACGCCTGATTGAGGTGTTGCAGCCAAAGTATTTACGCATTGCGGGATATTGGTTCCCGCGTGGCGGTATTCCAATTGATGTGTTCTGGCAATCCGGCGCGCCACCGGAAAATTTGTGGCTTCCCGAAACCGGCGTCGCGCCCTATCGCGGTCGCGGTTAAAATTTGAGATGGGTCACCACAAATTTTCACACGCACGTGCCGACTTAGCCGGGTGTGTTTAGAACGAAACAAGGGGAAAGTTCGGAATGGACGCCAGAAGAAAAGTTCGGAATAAAATCGAGCAGTCTGGCTAAGTATTTGAAAGTAAATGGCAGTCCCTAGGGGAATTGAACCCCTGTTTCCAGAATGAAAATCTGCTAAAAATCCAACAATATCATGGTCTATTCCGACATTTCCCCGTTTGTTCACGGGTAGAATAATCAATGAGTTATGAGCCGAGTCGGAATGACTACCGAGACTGCATTGCGTGAGCCAACCGCCCTAGAAATAATTATTCTTGAGGTTGGATCATTGCCGACCCAGGCCAAATTATTACCGAAGAAATTTAGTCCTGCTTTCAGAATTTGTAATTTCGATTCCACAGATATGAAGGCGTTACTTCACAACGTGAAGCTTGGGCCGGGTTCCTCCGAACATGTCAGAATTGTACATCGTGTCGAACTCATCAGGATGAATGAACAATAGATTTGCAATATCTGATTTTGTGTAATTCAATTCCTTTCGAAAATAAGAAAGGATTTGAGCAATCCTCCGCGGGTATTCCTTTGGAGGTTCATTCGGTTCATTTTTTCGATAACCGAGTTTACCCATTTCGATAAAAAATGATTTCTTCTGGTAAGGGGTGATCATTTTTAAATTATCAGCGCGCATTACTAACGCCCCCATTGATACTTTCCAATGCCTCTTCAAATTTGCAATCTGCCGAATATTAAATTCTCCAAACTGTGAGCGAAATGCCGTGGACGGCAGAAGAAATGAACCAGCAAATCGATCCGCCTCGATCTCCATCTCTTCATCTTCTAGAAGTGTAGTGGTGTGAAGAACCATATGTGCCAGTTCGTGGCACAGCGTCAGGCGTATGCGGTCCGCAGGCGCATTCATGTTTACGAAAAACAGCACCGGCATACCATCAATTCGCTGGCTAACAGCATCGATCAAGTCACTATTGAAGTTGCACGGGATAATTATTCCACCCATGTCTTCGATCAATCCGACAGTGTTTTCTATAGGACCATCAGGTAAAAGCCAGTGCTCACGTAACTGCCGCGCAGCTTCCTCAATTGAAAACGGCTTTTTAGAGCCGCCCATGTACTCGTCCCGGTCAATTTCGATAATTCTGTTAGAAACTTTCCAATCATAAGATTTCAAAAGACGAGATAGATGTATCCGTCGGATATTCATCTCGGCAATTATTTTGGCGAGTGCCTTTTGAGAAAGTTTCTTACGCTTCCTGTAATGAAAGGGAGGCATACCGTATGGTTGACCAGGTTGTATAAAGAAGTCCGGAACATAGTTCAGCGAATGGGATAACTCATCAATGAAAGCTTTCGGTGGAACGCTGAGGCCAGACTCATATTTTGAGACTGTGCCTTGACCAACTGACATCAGCTTCGCCAGTTTAGATTGTGTGACTCCTCTCGAGTCACGAGCGAGCGTCATCATATGACGGTTAAATGTTTCGACCTGTTGCATGTCTTAAACAGCCAAACGCAGATTTCTTGACACTTCACGCCATGGCTGCTGGTCAGCCTCTCTCTCGTTAGCAGGGATGATAGCCGCGCACCAAATCGTGCCCGACTTATCTGGCAATGAGACTTGTGATCTCACATATTCCATTCCAGTCGCATCGAGAAGGTAGCCAATTGTCAGTCGAGTTGGAGCCGCCGGCAAATCGGGCAACTCATCACCTTGATCAAAAGCCATTGCCTGACGTGTGGGGTAATTCGAAGAGATACCATCCTCATCAGTTTTCTTAAATCGAACTATGGCGTTTGCTCCGCTGAACTGCCAAAGATTTTGCCGATTAATCTCAAAATGTCGGACATCGGTTGCCCCATCAAATTTACGATGAGCTTCAGCAAGGATGTGGCGGAAAGTAATATGCGCTTGAGTACTGGCATCAAGTTCAACAGCCAAATCCGTCGGATATCTTTTGAAGGTATCGTGCCCGTGACGAAGAATTTGATCATAAATGTCAAGGTACGGACAAAGCCTCTCCATGACGACATCAATGTTTGTTTCTATCATAGATCACCCAACAAGATTGATTCCATTAATCCATACTAAGGGCGGCCTCCGACAAATTCAACGAAAATTATTCCAAAAATTATTCCACATTACTTTTCTGGCATTCCACTACAGTTTTACGAGCAATAATTCTGCATCCTCTTCATGGAATAAATTGGCAAATAAATGCGATGAAAGAATACTTGAAAGTGCCGAATTTTCAAAGTACGAAACGCTCAAAAAAACGAAGGAAATAAATAGAACAAAACAGGGGTAAAGCGCGTAATAGGACGCCAGAATAGAGCGCGGAATGAACGCTGTTGACGGCGTAAGTCTTTGATATTGTTGGCAGTCCCTAGGGGAATTGAACCCCTGTTTCCAGAATGAAAATCTGGCGTCCTAACCACTAGACGAAGGGACCGCGTGAGGGAGGGTATAGCGACGGTTTCGCGCCCTTGCAACCCGTCCCTGCTAAGAATGCAAAGACGCGACTAAATTGCACGCTCTGGGCTGGCGGCATCCTCAATCATCAGCTGTAATTTGTTGCGCCCGCCCCAGGTATCTCGGCGGACATGGCCAACGATATGTATTGGCAATCCATCCGTATTAAGCAAGAGATCGCCCAAAGGCTGGCCGGCGGCGCGAAAGGCAATAGCGTCGATGCGCGAACCATCGCCAGCCTCTAAAACACATTTCACATGAGCATCGCCGACGATTTTTGCAAACCGGATGCGGTGGGCGGGAAACGCAAACCGGGGCTGAGGATTTCCTTGGCCGTAGGGGCCCGCGCGCTCCAATAGGTTGACCAGCGATTGTGAAGCTGCCGTTGGCGTTAGAGCGCCATCAATTTCGATACTCGCAGCCGCGCGCGCATCACAACTTTGATCCTTCAAGTTGCGTTCAAAATAGGCAGCAAGTTCAGGCAGCTTTTCTTTGGCAACGGTCAGACCCGCTGCCATGGCGTGCCCCCCACCCTTGATCAACAATCCTTCGCTTACCGCACCGCGTACAGCGCCACCGATATCAACGCCCGGCATGGAGCGCAAAGAGCCCGTTCCTTCTATTTTGTCTGAGCCAGCCTGTTTGGTCCACGACAACACACATGAGGGGCGACGGAACCGATCCGTCAGCCGACTTGCAACAAGACCGACAATGCCCTTGTGCCACTCTTCGCTGCCAACAATTAGAACAGGAAGATCTGGGTTTTCATCGATGCGAATTTCAGCGTCTGCCATGGCCTCTTCCAAGGCATTGGTCTCAATCTGTTTGCGTTCTTTGTTAAGGCGATCGAGGGTCTCGGCAATCTTTTCAGCTTCACGCGCATCGCGTGTCGACAACATGCGCGCTCCCAGGCCAGAATCGCCAACGCGACCACCGGCATTGATCCGCGGCCCAAGGATAAACCCGAGATGATAGGGCGTTGGCGCCTGGTCAAGTCCGGCTGTATCAAAAAGCGCCCGCAAACCGGGGTTTCTACGCCCGCGCATAACCTCAAGGCCCTGTGTGACGTAGGCGCGATTGAGACCCGTAAGGGAGACAACATCGCAAACCGTTGCCAAGGCCACTAGGTCCAGCTCACTCAACAAAGCAGGTTCAGCAAAACCGGCGTTATAAAACCCGCGCTTACGCAACGCTCGCGTGGTCGCCACCATAACCAGAAAAACAACGCCTGCGGCACACAAGTGTCCTTGACCTGAAAGATCATCCTGGCGGTTCGGATTTACAACGGCATGGACGTCCGGCAGCACTTCATCAGCCTGGTGATGGTCGATAATGATCACGTCAGTGTCGAGCTTTTTAGCGACTGCAAGCGGTTCGTAGCTGGTGGTTCCGCAATCAACGGTGACGATCAATTGCGCTCCTTCGTTGACCAGCGTTTCGATGGCTGGCCCATTGGGTCCATAACCTTCCAACAGGCGATCGGGAATATAAATGCGCGCTGGGGTTTGGTGGTGTTGAAGAAAGCGGGCCATCAACGCCGAAGAACATGCGCCATCGACGTCGTAATCGCCAAATATCGCCACCGGTGTTTTGACTTCAATCGCATCGGCCAAACGTTCTCCCGCTTTATCACAATCACGTAATGTACTTGGATCCGGCATCAGCGCTTTGATCGATGGCGCCAACACCATTTCCACATCTTCGATCGCGACGTCTCGCGCGGCCAAAACCCGCCCTAGAATTTCCGGCAGATCATAACGCTGGCTGATTGCCGTCGCCTTCATGTGGTCGCCCGGTTTGAGACGTTCGGCCCAGCGATATCCACGCGCCGAAGAACTCACACCAAGGAAAGCTCCATCTGGCGTTGACGTGGCTTGATCTGCTCCATCCAGATCGTCGGCAATTTTGGCCTGTGCAGTCATGTCAGCTCTCTCCTTTGGACTGTGACATTGACTGATTCGAACACGTCTGAATGTGGCGGGGACAACGAAGTCCCCAGTCAAGTTGTAGAGCACCGCAAAAGGTGCCAATCGTTGGGATTTGAGCCACGGTAAATTCGGTGGTTTTTAGCGTCTGAGAGCGCGCAATTTGCATACACTTGCCGCCGCGTGTCGCTGACTTATCTGAGAGCTTTTTCCAGTTTCGAAAACATATACGACCACTTCTCATTCTGCGTTTTCACCAGAACATCCATGCGTGCGCGCAGTTGGGTAAGCAGGTCACAGTCTGCCACAGTCGCTTCGGCTCCTTCCTCGCCAAGAGATGAAATTTCATTCAGCAACGACGTGGACTTACGGTCATAAACCGTGATTTGTTCATCGCGCACATAAGGCACGGCATTTTTTAAAAACGCTTCATGCGACCAGCCAAACTTTTCTTTCAACTTGCGTAGGCGGTTTTGAAACTTTGGCTTGTTGGCTTGATTAAGTTCGCGCAAGGCCGCACCCGCCTCATCGACGACAGCCTCAAAATCATCGCGTACGCAGGCCACAGCAGACTTTGTCGGCTCCTCCGCCGCGACAGGCGATGGTTGGGTGCAACACAATGCAAAAGCGAAGGCACTTACCCCTGTGAGACAAACCGAAAAGACAGCCAGTCCACCGAACCTGGGTCTTGCAAACACGCAATCAATCATGTGCTGCCCTCCCCTATTGCGTCGTCGCCAAACCGGACCTGTTATTGCAGGGTTTAAAACGCTGGGCCAAATCGTGTTGATTTTGGAAAACCTCTGGGAACCGTTCGGCCAGCTTGCCCGCGGGCACCCTTCCAGTTCTTCAACTCTGTCATGGATAACGTAAAGGTCCGCCCGGCGCTGTCCACCCAGGTTAAACCCTCGCGCTTCACGAAGACGCGCGCATCGGCAAGGCCACCAGAGCTAAATCGTTGCAATATCATACCCTTGCCCCGGCCCATCACATTGATTTCGTCTAAGCCGTAAACCACAAGTTTTCTGTTGTCGCCAACCAATCCAACACAGTATTTAGAACTGTCATCGCTCACATTTGCCTGTTCAGCCGTTATCGCCGGAATGCATAGTTTCGCTTCGTCTGGCTCGGATACGTTCAAGACTTGCCGCCCTTTACGCGTCGAAGCAATGACGTCATCTTCATCAACAACAAAGCCGTTACCTGAAGTTGATGCCACCAACAGCTTGCGACCAGGCTGGTGTACAAAAGCTTCAACGGTATCGTGGTTGGCGGCGAGGTCGACCATAAGGCGGACCGGTTCACCATGCCCGCGCCCTCCAGGCAGACTGCTCGCGTCGAGAGTATAAAAGCGCCCGTTGCTGCCAAACACAATCAACTTGTCATTGGTGTGAGCCTTGATCGCACGTTTCAGTTTGTCGCCTTGCTTGAAGTCGAGTTTCTTCAAATCGTCGACGTGACCTTTCAGCGTTCGTATCCAACCCTTTTCTGACAGTATGATGGTGATGGGTTCTTTCTCGACCAATGCTTGTTCAAGATCCACCTCGACATCAGGCATGGCGCCAAACGTCGTACGACGGGCGCCAAGATTAGTGTCTTTTGCGTAAGTCCTGCGCGTTGCTTTGACTTCATCTGCCACATGCTGCCATTGCAGTTCTTCAGATTTCAACAACGCCTTGAGAGATTTACGCTCTGCCGAAAGGCGATCATGCTCGGCACGCAATTCCATCTCTTCCAACTTGGACAAAGACTTCAAACGCAAATTTAAAATTGCATCGGCTTGAATTTCAGTAAGTTTGAAGGCTTTGATCAGGGCCTCTTTGGGCTTTTCTTCAAACCGGACAATACGGATCACTTCATCGATATTGAGAAAGGCGATGATATAGCCGTCGAGAACTTCCAGCCGGTGTTCGATCTTTTTCAGACGATATTCGGAGCGACGAACGAGCACGTCGATGCGGTGCTCCAACCACTGCCACAAAACCTCGCTCAACGACAAAACGTTGGGGATTTGGCCACCAGACAACACGTTCATATTCAGGCCAAACCGCACCTCAAGATCAGTGGCGCGAAACAGGCTTTCCATCAGCACAACATCATCGACCGTGCGGCTTTTGGGGTCGAGAACAAGACGAATTTCTTCCGCAGACTCATCGCGCAAATCACCAAGCAGCGGCAACTTCTTATCGGTCAGAAGCTCGGCAATTTTTTCGATCAACCGCGCTTTTTGAACCTGATAGGGAATTTCAGTGACCACGATCTGATACATACCGCGCCCGGTATCTTCGCGATGCCATTTGGCACGTAGTCGAAAGCCGCCACGGCCCGTGGCGTAGGCCTCTCGAATTTGTTCCGGAGATTCCACCAAGACCCCGCCCGTTGGAAAATCGGGGCCAGGTACAAAGCTGGTCAGCTTGGCGATTGTGGCGTTGGGGTACTTTATTAGATGGAGCAACGCCGCACACAGCTCGTCAAGATTGTGGGGCGGAATGTTTGTCGCCATCCCAACGGCAATGCCAGATGACCCATTGGCAAGAAGGTTTGGAAAAGCCGCGGGTAAAACGCCCGGCTCCGTCATGGAGCCATCATAAGTGGGGCGAAAATCAACCGTGTCTTCGTCGATGCCTTCTAACAGTTCGACCGCACTTTGGGTCATTCGCGCTTCGGTATAGCGCATTGCGGCTGCGTTATCGCCATCGATATTGCCAAAGTTTCCCTGGCCATCAACCATGGGATAACGCACTGCAAAATCCTGAGCCAAACGGACCAGGGCATCATAAATGGCCTGGTCACCGTGAGGGTGAAAATTACCCATCACCTCACCAACGATCTTGGCACACTTTTTATAGGCGGATTGCGGCGTCAGTTTTAGCTCACGCATGGCATAAAGAATGCGCCGATGCACGGGCTTTAGGCCATCGCGCACATCGGGTAAGGCCCGGTGCATAATTGTCGACAGCGCGTAAGCGAGATAGCGTTCTTGCAACGCATCTTTCAAACCTACGGGTTCGATTGGGCCTTCGCCCGGAAGAATCGGTTTCTTGCTCATGGCCCCTTGCTTACCGGAAGGACCAAGCCTGCTCAACGCTCTGGTTTGGCAACGCACAATAAGGTTTTTCGGTGTGTTGCGCGCCTGCGCCTTTCCTTTAGTGCCATTTCCCGGCAAGTTGTGCGGCCAAGCCTTGATAAACTTGCCAATTAGCACAACCTAAAAGTGTCGCCACTTGGCCTTTAGCTGCGAAGAATTCTATCCCCATGCCCGTTATTCCCGACGCAACCGTGGTTGAACAACAAATCATTGAGCTGACGAATGAATTCCGCAAAACCCACAAGCGTGGGGCCGTGACCACCAACCCGATTTTGGATAAGGCGGCGGAGCGGTATGCGACCTACTTGGCAGAAAGTGGAAAATTTGCCCACGATGCCGACGGGCGCCGCCCCTCAGAACGCGTCAAACGGGCGGGCTATGAATATTGCCAAGTTGCTGAAAACCTTGCCTCTGCCTTAGACAGCAGAGGATTTAAATCATCCTCACTGGCGCTGCAAATGGTGGAAGGCTGGATCAACTCTCCAGGGCATCGCAAAAATCTTTTGGCCCCACACGTCAGCGAAATTGGTGTTGGCGTCGCGCGTGTTCCCGACCAACATCCCAAATATGTTTCCGTTCAGATCTTTGCCCGGCCGCAATCTGAAATGTATTCCTTTCAAGTTTCGAATTCGACAAACGGCATCATCCAGTACAGCTTCGCGCGCGAGACGCACACAGTCCGTCCAAGCCAAGCTTTCACGCATTCTGCCTGCGAGCCTTCTGACATCAAGTTCTTGAAATCCGGCAGCGGCAGCAAAAAAGTGCGCCTGAAAAGCACATACCAAGCCGAAGATGGTCAAATTTATACGCTGAGGCGTAACAAGGACGGAAAGGTCACGATCTCAGTCACAATGAAAGAGCGTCTGCGTGCCAAGTCCAACGAGAACGCTTCGTCGCGTTAGCCGGCAGCGTCAAGGCACAATAGACAACAGACGATTTGGATCAGGTGGCACGGTTAACTTTGTAGTTCCACCGTCTTGCGCCGCAACAGCTCGATCATACGCGCGCGCACTTCAGGTACCGGCTCATCACGCGACATGTAAACGCGCCGATCAAGAAAATGACCAGTTAAACGAAAACCTGCATCGATATCATCCGCCGACACACCACCTTGACGACCAGGTCGCAAGAATTGTGGCAGATGCAGCAAGCGATCGCGATAATCCTCTCCAGCAGATGCAGAGACCGCCCGACCGGTTTTTGGCGAGACATAAATCAACGCATCATTTTCACCAGTTACAGCGCAAGCGCCAAGCTCAAGACCAAAACCAAGTTCTTCCAAAAGGGCCAATTCCCAACGCACAAGCAGCGCCGGCCAAACACTGTCATCATCGAGAAAGCCCAACACGAACAGTGTAATCTCGAATATATTCGGGTGAGTTTCGCGTTCTGCCAACAATCGGCTCAATGTCGCCATAGATGACAACGCGGCTAAACTGGCGGGATCTGACATCGCATCGGCGGCATAACCGCGCCGCAACTCGATTTTGAACTGTCCTAAGTGCTCTGAAAGACGACCTTTCCAATCCGCATCGACATGGTTTCCAATTTGCAGCGTTGGTCGCATACGTCGAGACCGGCCACCATGGACAAGCCCGAGATGGCGACCATGTTCCCGCGTCAACAACTCCACGATGGTTGTTGTTTCACCATGTGGGCGAACAGATAACACAATGCCTTCATCGGACCACTGCATGACAATGCAAATTTCCCTGATAATGCAGTTGGCTGTTGGGCCAGGATTCGACACGATTATAGCAAAGCATTGGCGAGCAACAGTCTACTTCTTTGGCGCGGGAGGGTTGCCCGGGATAGGTTCGCCCTGCAAAGTTGGATGGGTGCGTAAATACTGAGGTGGAAAGGCAGCAGAGTCCCCAAGGGTTTCGCTGGCATGCCATGGCCAACGCGGATCGTACAGCATACCGCGCGCCAAGGCGACCATGTCTGCCTGGCCTGTTTGTAGTATCGTCTCTGCCTGAACCGGGTCCGTAATCCGCCCGACGGCAATCGTTGTCACATCTGTCGCTTTGCGAATTTCCTGTGCAAATCGCGTTTGGTATCAAGGAACAGAAATAATCTTTTGTTGCGGCGCTGTGCCGCCAGACGATACGTCGAAAAAATCGCAACCACTTGCTGCTAAAGCTTTTGCGAATTCGACAGAACTTTCCAAATCCCAACCGCCATCGATCCAGTCGGTTGCAGAAAAACGAACACCGAGCGGTTTATCTTCGGCACAAACCGCCCTGACAGCATTGAAGACTTCCAATGGAAATCGCATGCGGTTTTGCAGTGAGCCACCGTATTGGTCCCGACGCTTGTTGGTTATGGGTGATAAAAATTGATGCAGGAGATAGCCGTGTGCGGCATGAATTTCGATGACGTCAAAACCAAGACGAACCGAGCGTTCGGCGGCCTGGATGAAGGCTGCTTTGACCCGGGCAAAAATCGTATCATCAAATTCCTGAGGTGTGTGCCAACCGTTCGCATAAGCAATTGGTGATGGCGCGATAGTTTGCCAAGCGCCATCTTCTTTCGAAACGGGCGTGCCGCCCTTCCATGGCACGTTGGCAGAAGCCTTTCGACCCGCATGGCCAAGTTGGATTCCAATCCGCGCCCCTGAGTAATCACGAAAGAAGCGAATAATCCGCGCGAAGGCTTCTTCTTGGGCGTCGTTATAAAGTCCCGTACATCCCGGCGTTATCCGGCCTTCGGCTTCAACACCTGTGGCTTCTACAAACACAAGCCCTGCCCCCGACACCGCAAATTGCCCCAAATGCATCAAATGCCAGTCTGTCGGTGTCCCATTGTCAGCGGAATACATACACATCGGTGCAACGACAATACGATTTGCGAGTTCGAGCGAACGTAGCGCAATCGGTGAAAAAAGTTTTGTGCTCATTATTATGTTTCTAAATTGCGAGGAAAGATCTTGCCACAAATAGCAGAATTCAATGTCTGATCAACAATGGTTATTTTTGCTTGCCAAACACCACAGCGCCACGTGATTGATTGCAATAAATGACCGAGAACAACACGTCCCCGCACTCCCAGGACCATCATTGAAGACCTGATGATGATATCAGGGCATTGATCTCGCAGGTTTATGAAAGGATCGAAATTGTTGGCGGTAGATGTTTCACGTCAACGCTCTATAGCGACGCGTTGGGCACTTTTATTGCCAACCACGGTTCGAGAAACGGTTGTAGTTGCGCTAATTCACGACACGCAATCAATAAACATGACAGGCAAAACGCCAAACGAAAAGAGGTTTTATTGTTATCGCGTCAATGCAATCGATGACAATCGTGTTGCAATATCGCGAAACGCGCCCTGTAATTCTTCCGGATTTACAGTGTTATAAAAATGCTGAACATCACTACCGCAAGATCTCAAGGTCGCTTCCGCTTTATCACGTTCTGATGTTGCCAGTTGATCAAGTTGGAAGCCAATCGTGTAGATCTCAATTCCTTGCGCTTTCATATTACTACACATCTGAATAGAGTAGTCGGAAAGCTGTTGTTGGTCTTGTCCCCCCAAGCCGCGGGATGAGTTGTAAACACCGTCTGACATTATAACGGCGACTTTTCGCAAAAGGGGCTTTCCGTTTGCTTGGATCGAAGTCACTTCTGAATAAGGCCGGGTTGCACTATTCCAAATGTTACTCCAGTTTGGCGACAATAAATACCAAGTAAATGCCGTCCCCAACAAACCTGCTGTTTCTTCATAACCTACTAAGCTATCAATTTGATTGCTCAAATTCATTTTGTCTGATGTCAACGGAACGATCTGGTTGGCTTCGTCAATCCAACAAACTCCGCCTGAATTATAAGCATAATGGTAGGCTGGGTCGGTTGATACCAGCCCGAAATTGTCCGTAGGTGGTGTGTTTTCGCTGTCTCTGCTTATCGGTTCCCTGCGCCCATCATAACCATTCAACCATTTACCTGGTCCGGGCGCCTCATCTGTAAAGCCGGGCCCAGAAGCGTCGTAAAAACGCTCGGTGACACAGGGTATCACTTTCCGATCTGTGAAGTACTGCACTTCTTCTTGTTCACAGGTTGCCCCTTGGATAGATTCAGACCCGCTTACATAAGTCGTTGCTCCCGAATACTGTGTACAATGCATTCTCCAACCGCTCCAATACTCATCGAGATTGGTCAGAGATTTCATGATGCCAGCACCACCGCCGTTAGGGGCAACCCGAATGCGTTTTGAAAATGGGATAAGTGCAATACGGGTCGTAAAGTTCGACTGATCGTCTTGCACAACAATATTTACGAGATCCTTCGCGGCAGTTTTGAGTGCGGACATTTTCGTCCCATTTGTACACGGCCCGTGTCCGTTGTCACACATGGAACCTGTGACATCCAACATTAACGCCACTTCCATATGGCTGCCATCACCATTGTTAATTTTCGCAATAGGGAATGCTGCTTGAGGATTGGCGAGCAACGGCAACTCATTGATGTTGATCATTTTGAGAAGCGTTGTTGACATATCGGCTGTGCCCGTTCCCGACACAGCAGTTCCGTTTTCTATAACCGCAAACGAAACTGAATTGTTGATCACGTCTGGGCGATAACTGAGATTTTCGTCATAATACGATTGCGCCGCTGTTATGGCAGCCGTTTGATCGCCGGTTACCAGCAATGTTCGCGCACCTGCCAAAACTGCAGCGTCAAGCGCTTGGGCATTGAGCGTTCTGATCTCCCTCCAGCGCGAGAAATCGATGGCTCCACCAGCGCCAATTAAAAGAACACTTGCCACCATCGCCACGAATATCGCGACAGCACCGTGCTCGTCGTCACGAAACCCACTCAAACTCATTCAACCAACCCCAGGCATCACGAAACATGCTTCGCACATCACAAACTTGTTGGAGAAGTTACGAGGGTACAATTTAACGAAGCCTTAGGTTAGCCACGCATTCGACTTTAGAGCCGAAGTAATTGACTTTAAAACTAACGAAGAATTACCACCTGCATCAGGGCTGACCAAGAACTGAAGATATGCATTGGCAACGTTGAATTCACTAACGTACGTTTAACGCCGGATCTCCATCGCCTCGCGACGTTCTTCCAGTTCCAGCCACTGGGTCTCAGCATTGGCAAGCTTGTCTTGTGCTTGCGTTAAACGCATGGTTGCCGTTTCAAATGTTTTTCGATCACGCGTGTAAAGGTCGCCTTGTGCCAGCGTATCCAATAGCTCTTTAATCTCAACTTCAAGTTTCTCGATGGCTTTGGGCAGCGTTTCGAGAAGATGCTTTTCTTTAAACGATAACTTGCGCGACTTTTGCGGGGATGGTGCCCCTTCACTGACAGCTCCCTCAGATTTGCCAGATGTATGTGAGACAATTTGTGGTGAGCGCTTAGGCTCTTGCACACTTGGGTCTATTGGCGGAGCTTGTGCCAACATATCGGAATACCCACCGGCATAGTCTTGCCAATGACCGTTTCCTTGCGGCGCCAAGACACTTGTGACGACCCGATCAAGGAAATCGCGATCATGACTGACCAGGAATATCGTGCCTGCATAATCGGCCAATAGTTCCTGTAACAAATCGAGCGTTTCCAAGTCCAAGTCGTTTGTTGGTTCATCGAGAACCAAGACATTGGAAGGCTTGGCCAACGCGCGCGCCAACATAACCCGCGCCCGTTCCCCTCCCGATAATACACGCAATGGCGTCAGACGTTGCTCGGGCAGAAATAGGAAATCTTTCATGTAACTGGCGACATGGCGCGCTTTGCCATTTATCACTACTTGATCTGTGCGCCCGCCGGTTAAAGCGTCTTGAACGGTCCAATTGGGGTCGAGTTCGTCGCGACGTTGATCAAGCGCCACGAGTTCTATATTTGCACCAATGCGGACTGAGCCGTGGTCTGGTTTCAGCGCGCCAATGAGCAATTTGAGAACGGTCGTTTTGCCCACACCATTGGGGCCGATCAAGCCAAGACGGTCGCCTCTCATAACTCGCTGTGAGAGACCCTCAACAATCACTCGATCACCAAAACGTTTTCCCAATTGTTTGGCTTCAACGATGAGACGCCCGGATTGCCCGCCTTCAGCAGCATCAAGGCGCACGTTTCCTTGCACATTGCGACGCTCGCGAACGCTCTCACGCATCTGTTTGAGCTCACGCACACGGCGTACATTTCTTTTACGCCGTCCCGTAACACCACCATGCATCCAACTATTTTCACGCACAATTTTTCGATTGAGTTTGTGGTTTTCAAGTTCCTCTTCTTCGAGAATTTTATCGCGCCAGTCTTCGAATGCAGAAAAACCCTGGTTGAGTTGGCGGGCGCGACCCCGATCGATCCAAACAGTGCTTTTTGATAAATTCTGCAAAAACCTCCTGTCATGACTGATCACAACGAGTGCTGAACGCACTTTTTTTAGCGTTTCTTCAAGCCACTCGATGGCTGGCAAATCAAGGTGGTTGGTTGGTTCATCGAGGAGTAAGATGTCGGGCTTTGCCACCAAGACGCGTGCAAGAGCCACACGTCGGGCTTCTCCTCCTGACAGTCGGTTCGTATTTTCATCCCCCCTAAGGCCTAACTCGTCCAAGATCGTGTCAACAAGATATGCGTCGTCCGTCGGCCCAAGACCGCCTTCGACATAAGCGCGAGCCGTTTCATATCCAGAGAAATCGGCTTCCTGGGGGAGGTATTGGATCGTGGCGTTGGGATGGAGAAATCGTTCACCCTTGTCTGCCTGCACAGAGCCAGCAGCAATCTTCAAGAGTGTCGATTTTCCAGACCCATTGCGTCCAACAAGACAGATACGATCATTGGGTGCCACCGAGATCTCACACCCTTCAAGCAAGGGTGTTCCGCCGAACGTCAACCAAATATCTTTAAGTGTCAGGAGTGGTGGTGCCATGGTGTTGGCATAACCTCAGTGTTCGCTGCGAGCAAGTGTGAGTGGTGTTGGCGATGCGAGTCGGCGCAATCGACGCTTCCAGTCGGTCTTATTCTTTGGGGAAACTTAAGCCCATCTCACGGTAACGCTCTGGGTCACGGCCCCAATTTTCGCGAACTTTGACAAACAAGAACAAATGTACGGGCCGGTCAATTAAGGCTGCCAGTTGTTTGCGTGAGTCTGACGACAATTTCTTGATCGTCGTGCCTTTCTCGCCAAGCACAATCACTTTCTGGCTTTCGCGCTCAACGTAAATCGTTTGTTCAATTCGCGCCGATCCGTTTTTAAAGTCTTTCCAATCCGTCGTTTCAACCGTAATTGCGTAGGGCAGTTCTTGATGCAAACGTTCGTATATTGTTTCACGCGTAATTTCGGCGGCCAATATCCGCATCGGCATGTCTGACACATCATCTTCTGCAAAATGCCAAGGCCCTGGCGGCACACGTGCGCCGAGTGCATTTTTTATCGTTTCCAGACCACTTCCCGTCAAAGCAGAGATCATGAAGACTTCTTCAAACTCGCTATACGCGTTGATCTTTGTCGCCAATGCCAACAATTGAGCTTTATCTTCGAGTTTGTCGACCTTGTTCAAGACAAGCCATTTGGCTGGTTTGACATCTTTAAGCTTTTTTAGAATGCGCTCGACATCCTGCGTTATTCCTTTTTGTGCGTCGATCAACACCACACAAAGGTCGCCCTCACCTGCGCCCCCCCATGCCGCCTCAACCATGGCGCGATCGAGATGACGGCGTGGCTTGAAGATGCCTGGTGTATCGATAAACACAAGCTGGCTCTGGCCAACCATGGCGATACCACGCACTGGCACGCGCGTCGTTTGCACCTTTCTGGAAACGATGGCGACTTTGGTGCCAACCAGAGCATTGACCAGTGTGGATTTGCCAGCATTGGGAGCGCCAATCACTGAGATAAATCCGCAGCGCCGTTGCTCACTTGCCGGCGCGTCGCTGCCTGGCTCGCCAATACCTAGCGACTTGGGATCGTCTTCATCTTTTTGCCCGGCCATTAACTTCGCGCCTTCCATACACCGTCGCGCAACAAAAATGTGCGGGCAGCGGCTTGTTCTGCTGAACGTTTCGATGATCCCTCACCTGCGGCTGGTTCGGCTCCGTCAATACGAACCTCTGATTTAAATTTTGGAGCGTGATCAGGCCCATCCCGTCTCAATTCGACATAACTTGGTAATGGCAATCCATTGCCTTGCGCCCATTCCTGCAATGCAGACTTTGCGTCAGGTGTTGCTTCTGGCAAGCTCTCGCTGTGCTTTTTCCAAATCCTTAGGATGACCTCGCGGGCCGTCACAAAACCACTTTCCAAGAATATCACAGCGAGGATTGCCTCGACTGAATCCGCAATGATCGTATCTTTGTCGCGTCCACCGCTAAGGTCTTCGCTCTCTGACAATATCAAATGGTCACCAATACCAATTTCTCGCCCGACCAGTGCACAGGTTCGCCCTCTGACCAGTCGGTTGTAATGGCGGGCCAGTTCTCCCTCCGTTGCCGATGGAAACGTCTCGCTGAGATCTTGGGCAATTGCCAGTCCCAACACGCGGTCTCCAAGAAACTCCAGGCGTTCATTATCGCCACCGCCATGCGTCTTCTTTGAGGCTTGCACGCTTGCATGAGTGAGTGCGCGATCACGCAGCGCTTCGTTCTTGAAATGATATCCCAGCGCATCTTCGAGTGGCTTTATGCTTTTGGCCCTTGGCATTTTGTTAGATTGCGCTTTTGTGTTTTCACTAAAGGGAATTGTTGTCTTAACGAACCATGTCGAAGAAGCGTTTCCAACGTATTTCAAATGGCCAATTCCAAGGGCGGGAAATCGAAAACGAATCTGGCTCATCCGTTTCGGCTGAGAAAAACAGCACTTCTGCCCGACCCACGAGATTTTCGTAGGGCACATAGCCAACGGCATTCGTATAACGGCTATCTGTTGAGTTGTCCCTGTTGTCTCCCATCATAAAATATTTTCCTTCGGGAACTTCATAGGGTCCAGTATTGTCGAATGCACCGTTCGGATTTGAATCAAGGACGTGATAGCTGACACCATTAGGCAGTGTCTCGCGATAGCGCGGAATCTTGCGCAACGGTCCACCAACGCCATCGCGTGTTTCAAACACGCCGTCGCGTACGCGGGGAACGGCTTGGCCATTGATATGAAGAATTCCGTCTTGAACCGAGATGCGATCTCCCGGCAGGCCGACAACACGCTTGATGTAATCTGTTTTATTATCACTTGGCAGTTTGAAAACGACGACATCGCCACGTTCGGGCTTGTCGGCAAAAATGCGACCCTCAAATAGGTTTGGACGATAAGGGAAGGAATACTTGGAATATCCGTAGGACAGTTTCGAAACAAACAAGTAGTCGCCAACCAGAAGCGTTGGTTTCATCGATCCCGAAGGAATATTAAAGGGTTGATATAAAAACACGCGCACGATCAGAGCGATCGCCAATGCCTGGATGACAATCTTCAAGGTATCCCACCAACCGGTATCGCTCGACATATCGTTCGCGTCCGTTTCCACACTCATTCCTAAAGCTCCAAGGCACAATGCGTATAAGCTCTTCAATGAGCCAATTTCCCGCTCCGCTATACCTAGTCGTGCACTGCTAGGCAAATTGGTATATTCGCCGCCGAACACGACCTAAAAGTCCGGTTAACGTTTATGCCACGCTAACATAGAAATGAGACAAAACCGGTCTGTAGGCGTATCTGCCAATTCGTCGCGCATGAGGGGCTTAACTCAATCTCCGACGGCGGTTGCGCGCGCTTTGGCGATTTTTGCACGCATTTTCAATACCGCTTTGTCTAATCCAGTGAATATTGCTTCGCCAATTAGAAAGTGGCCAATATTCAATTCGACAATTTCCGTCATTTCCGCGATTGGGCTTACCGTATTGTAGGTAAGACCATGACCGGCATGTACTTCCAGTCCATATCGATGTGCCTGTGTCGCGGCGGCGGCTAATTTTTCGAGCTCAAGGCGTGTCTCAGGCTCATTCGCAGCCAGTACATGTTCACAATATGTCCCCGTATGCAGCTCAACGATATCGGCGCCAAGTTGTGCACTAACCTTCAATGTTTCTGGATCCGGCTCGACAAATAGCGAAACTCTTATCCCAGCAGTCTTGAGTTGGTCGACAATGTCGCCAAGCCTGTCTCGTCCCCCCACCACATCCAAGCCCCCTTCAGTCGTCCGTTCCTCACGTTTTTCCGGCACGAGGCAACACGCATTCGGCAAATGGCGCAATGCGATCGATAGCATTTCGTCGGTGGCGGCCATTTCCAGGTTCAACGGACGTGAAAGTTCAGACTTCAGGCGCGCAATATCATCGTCACCGATATGACGGCGATCTTCACGCAGATGCGCTGTAATGCCATCAGCGCCCGCAGCAATCGCAATCTGGGCTGCGCGCAAGGGGTCGGGATGGTCACCACCGCGTGCATTTCGGATCGTGGCCACATGATCGATGTTGACGCCAAGTCTGAGATTATGTGCGGTTGTTGTTGAGGCCATCGTCGCGAAATACGCTCGTTAATTAAAATGCTGCTTGCAGCCCGGCCTTCAGCCGTTTTGCACGGCGTGAAGCGTACGACGATGCGGCCCGTTGGGAAACATAATAAAACGCACAGGCAGCAGCAAAGCCGATCGGTAGGCTACCGATC
Source organism: Hyphomicrobiaceae bacterium (assembly GCA_050633705.1). Taxonomy (GTDB): domain Bacteria; phylum Pseudomonadota; class Alphaproteobacteria; order Rhizobiales; family Hyphomicrobiaceae; genus JAJFHI01. The sequence continues at coordinate 477,453 of JBOEGZ010000001.1, forward strand.
AACATTGGGTATACAAACGGCCACAATACATTCCAAGCGGCAATAATGGTGTCAAGAGATAGCCGCGTGAGCGCATCGATAAACTGAGCGACATTCTGATAAAATGTGTCAAGCTTCAAGCCTGTTGGAATTGATAAAATGACACAACCGGCGGAATACGTGGCAGCCCAAATCACAGGCCAAGTTAGCGGATTACCAAAAAAAGTGCCAAGCATTGCTGACGCAAAGTTGGCGCGCAACACGATGGCAAGAAATCCGGCCAACAGCATTTGAAAGCCAAATAATGGTGTGACGGATGCGAAAACTCCGATCGCACACCCCAGCGCAACCTTGTGAGGTGCAGCACGCATGCGTACAAGGCGGAGGTAAACGTAGCGCAACGACCGCGCCCAGCTACGGCGAGGCCACAAGCTGACGCGCAGGTGTTCGGTCCAAGTTGGCGTTTCACGTCGTTTCAAGATCATAAGTCTGGGCCCCCACCCAGAATTCGGGCCGACATGTTGTGTCGTATTTTTGTTGTAGACAATAGCAAATGCCACAAAAGTTACGAATCGAACACACGTTCAACCGTACTGACCACGGCTTTCTCTTTAAGAGCCGAAACAATGTGGTTGAGGTGTGACAAATCCCAAACTTCGATCTCAATTTGCATATCCGTGAAGTCCGCACCCCGATGGACCATTTTCAATTGGTCGATATTACCATCATTTTCGCCAATAGATTGTGCAATTACTGCCAAACTACCCGGTTCATTCACAGCGATAATGCCTAAGCGAGCCAGAAAACGTTGTGGCCTGTTAGGGTCTATATCCCAGGCCGCATCTATCCATTGCTGGTTTTCATAATCTCCAAGTTGCGGAGCGTGGATTGGATATACGTTGATGCCCTTACCAGGCGTGAGGACCCCGACGATGCGGTCACCAGGAATCGCTGCCCCCTCTGAAAGGGTCACTGGGAAATTGGCACCGGCAAAATTTGCCGATCCTTTTTGGTCTTCATTTTCGCAACGATCATTGGTTTCATCGACGTGGTCGTCTCGAACATTTGCTTCACCCCACATCGCGACCACTTCGTCCGTCAACCGGAAGCGCAATCCAAACCCTTGCGCCAAGTTGAACCAACCGTCTTGATCGACTTGCTGACCATGTCTGTTTTTCGGTTTCGAGCGGCTTGTTGAAGTGTCGGCAATTTTAGCGGTCGGATGCATGGCCATTAAAACATCGCGTGTTCCCATTTCATTGCGGCCAACCGCTGCCAATATATCGTCGATCGTTTTTTGCTGACTGGCCAAGCGTGGCAGGGCTTGTTCAAGTTTTTCGTCACTGTAATCCAGAACATTCGCTTCAGCGGCAGCCATCATGAACCTGCGTCCAAGCTCGGCATACTGGTTGCGAATTGCGATGCGCCCCGCGCGCCGGATGGCTGATCGCGCGCGCCCTGTGACCGCAAACCCTTCCCAGGCAATTGGCGGGGTGTGATTCTTGGTGATCTGAATTTCGACTTCGTCACCATTTCGCAATCGCGTATTTATGGGTACATGACGCCCATTGATAAACGCTCCGACAGCTTGATGACCGACATCTGTGTGCACCGCATATGCGAAATCAAGCGGCGTTGCACCACGCGGCAGAGCGATCAAGCGCCCCTTAGGGGTGAAACAAAAAACCTGATCCTGAAACAGCTCAAGTTTTGTATTTTCTAGAAATTCTTCAGAATCTGAACCCTCAAGCATCGTCTCAACCAGCCGTCTCAACCAGGCATATGGCCCGCTATCTTTATGAGACACTTTGGCGGCATCTACTGACGGGTCGCTTGTCGTTTTTTTATTGGTGACAGTGTTGAAGTCTTTGTAAAGGGCGTGAGCTGCAACGCCATATTCAGCAATGTTGTGCATTTCATGCGTACGAATTTGAAGTTCAACACGCTGATGGCGCGGCCCGACAATCGTTGTATGTATCGAGCGATAGTTGTTTTGTTTCGGTGTCGAAATGTAATCTTTAAATCGCCCTGGAACCGCGCGCCATTGCGTATGGGCAAGACCCAGAACACGGTAGCATTCGTCTTTGGTATCAACGATGGCGCGAAAGCCAAAGATATCCGACAACTGTTCCAAACCGATCTGGCGATTTTCCATTTTACGCCATATCGAATATGGCTTTTTATGCCGTCCAGAAACGGTGGCATTGATCCCGGCTTTGCGCAATTCCGTGTCTAGTGTCGCGCGGATTTCTTCAACCAGGCCCTTGTTTTTTTGCCGAAGTTCGCTGAGTTTTTCAGACACCGCGCTGAAAGCACGCGGGTGCAACCATTGAAAACTCAATGTTTCCAACTCATCGCGCATTGACTGCATGCCCATACGGCCTGCAAGCGGCGCGTAAATTTCCAAGGTCTCTTCAGAGATGCGCTGGCGACTTGCCGATTTCATGTGCTCCATCGTGCGCATGTTGTGCAAGCGGTCAGCAAGCTTGACCAACAACACACGAATGTCTGTTGAAATTGCAAGCAGCAACTTGCGGAAATTTTCAGCTTGTTTGGCTTTTCGCGAGACCAGGTCAAGACGATTGATCTTGGTCAGACCATCAACCAAACTTCCAATCTCAGTACCAAACAGCTTGTCGATCTCGACCTTGGTGACATCGGTATCTTCGATCACATCATGCAGGAGGGCGGCAACGATTGTTGCATCATCCATTTCCAGCTCAGTGAGAATCGCTGCGACTTCGAGGGGATGGGAGAAATAAGGATCACCCGAGGCTCGTGTTTGATGGCCATGTGCTTTCATGGCGTAGACATAGGCTCGGTTCAACAATGCTTCGTCGGCATTGGGCTCATACTTCAAGACGCGCTCGACCAGCTCATATTGGCGCATCATCGTTCGAAAAACCTCACTTCAATTTACCTTAAGCTCACTAGAATTCTTCCAACCTCTAGAACAAATAAACACTATCAAATCACGCACCAACTGTCAGGCAATTAACCCATAGGTAGTTGGCGGGGAAAATAGACATGACGAAAAAGAGCGGCGTTCGCAAACACCGCTCTCTCATCGACTTGACTTTCTGAAGTGCGCATTGCCGTTCAACAACTGGCCACACATTCTAAATGTGCGAGCTTATTCGTTGCCAAAGCGCGCAAATCAGCTTAGCGGCTGCGATCGCGTGACCCACCTGTACCTGTCGCCGATGGCTCAGACGGTGTCATAGTTTCAAGACCGCGCAACAACTGCTCTTCAGACATTAAATCAACAACGGTATCGTTGTTGTGGTCATCGCGGCCGAGAATTGGGCTGCGACGTTCTGAAGTAATAACCGGCGCTGCATCAGCTTCTGGCTCATCAACTTCAACATTTTTCTGAATCGAGTGAATCAGACCTTCACGAAGGTCATCGGAAGGAATTGTCTGATCAGCGATCTCGCGCAGCGCGACGACCGGATTCTTATCGTTATCCTGATCAACAGTAATCGCACTCCCACCAGAAATGGAGCGCGCTCTGTGGGCTGCTAACAGGACCAATTCAAAACGATTGGGGACCTTATCGACGCAATCTTCGACGGTCACACGGGCCATGGTTGGTCATCCTCGGTAAAATTTTGAAATCCAGTCGCCTCAATACCGCGTATATGTAAACAAATCCAGACGTTTGAGGTCGCAGTTGGAGTGACATTTTAGATGCGAAAAATCAAGTCTGCGATGGGGTCATACCACGGTTGTGGTCCACAACCGATGGATTGGTCTGCAATAGAATACTGGTGCTGCGACTTAATGACTTTCGAATTTAATGCAATTCGGATTTAATCGCGTGCAATATACTGTCGTCCAATCGATCATAGAGCGTTGAAATTTATGCATTTGTTTCTCGTGGGAAAGAGAGTTGTTCAGCAACGATGGTTACTCGCTACCTGAGAAAGCCTTTATTAATTTTGAAAGATTTGAGCGAACTCCAGTCGTCACAATGTATAAACAAAACATATTAGCCAGTTGTTATATCAGTAGTTTTCTTGTTGCCCGACGAGCGCTTGGTCGTTTTAGGTAAAAATACAAAGTCGAAAAAGCTTTTGAGGTATTGATGCATTTCTACAAAGAAGAACGCACCGCACTGTTTATTGATGGCGCAAATCTTTATGCGACATCGAAGGCGTTGGGCTTTGATATTGATTACAAAAACCTACTGACCTACTTCCAGAGCAACTGCAAACTCATCAGAGCACTGTATTATACCGCAATTGCCGATGACCAAGAATACTCTTCGATACGCCCGCTGATTGATTGGCTCGACTACAATGGCTACACGATGGTCACCAAGCCGACCAAGGAATACACCGACGCGATTGGTCGGCGGAAGGTCAAGGGCAATATGGACATTGAGCTTACTGTCGATGCCATGCGCTTAGCGGACAATCTGGATCACATCGTTCTATTTTCAGGCGATGGCGATTTCCGCAGTCTCGTGGCAGCACTGCAGGAAAAAGGCAAACGTGTTAGCGTCGTCTCCACACTGCAAACGCAGCCAGCCATGATTGCCGATGAATTGCGCCGTCAAGCCGATCAATTCTGTGACCTCGCGAATATGGAAGTTGCTGTCGGCCGAGCGCATAATCCACGTGCGGAAAACCGCCAAAGGCCACCGAGTCCGCCACGCAGTGCCCCCCCACAATATGGCAGCGACCCCATCCCCTACGATGACGAGAACGATTTAACCGAAGAAGAGGTCTAAAGCTCCTTAATTCCCCGGCAAAAAATGCTTGGCCAATGATTATTTGCGTGGATCAGTTGGTCGATTGAGCACAAGTCTAAAAAATCGGCTATGCCTTTCGACATGCCTCGTCAAACCAATCAAACCAAATCGAACCCGTCTTTTGCTCGCGAAGCCCCTGTGGATTGCCGCCTGTGTCCGCGTTTGGCAGCATTTCGCGATGAAAGCGGGGATGCCAATCCCGATTGGTTTAATGGTGCCGTACCTTCTTTCGGTCCAGATAATGCGCGTCTTTTGATCGTTGGCTTGGCCCCTGGGCTAAAAGGTGCCAATCGCACTGGCAGGCCATTTACCGGAGACTATGCCGGTGACCTGCTTTACGCCACACTGGACGAATTTGGGTTTTCTAAAGGGCAATACGCCAAGACCGCAAACGACGGACTTAAACTGCGCGATTGTATGATTACGAATGCCGTCAGGTGCGTGCCACCACAAAACAAGCCAACACCTGAAGAAATCAAAACCTGTCGCGGCTTTTTTCAAGCGCGTATTTCTGCACTCCCAAACCTGAAGGTCTTATTGGCTTTGGGGCGCATTGCTCACGATCAGACATTAGCAACCTTTGGTCTGCGTAAAGCATCATATCCCTTCGCGCATGGCGCGGCTCATGAGCTTATGGACGGTTTGACGATGTTCGATAGTTTTCACTGTTCGCGATATAATACGAATACGGGACGTTTAACTGAGGACATGTTTCGGTCCGTATTTGCAGACATTCAAAAGCACCTTGAACGCAAATAAGACGCCACGTCATTGAACAGGGATCATCGTGGTTAGCCCTTGTCGCGCATCAATCGCGCTTTTTCTCGATTCCAATCCCGCTTCTTTTGGTCTTCACGTTTGTCGCGAACCTTTTTGCCTTGGGCCAACCCCAGTCGAAGCTTCGCGATCCCACGATCGTTGAAATACAGGTCCAGCGCGATAAGGGTCATGCCCTGGCGTGACAAAGCAATATTGATTTTGTGAATTTCTTTTTTATGCAGCAACAAACGACGCTTGCGGCGTGGCTCGTGTTGAAAGAAACGCCCAGCGCCCAGATACTCAGGAATATTGGCGTTGAGCAACCAAGCTTCGCCATCTTCAATGGTTGCATAGCTCTCAGCGATGTTTGCCTGTCCACGGCGCAACTGCTTAACCTCGGTGCCAACCAATGCGATGCCGGCTTCGAAGGTATCTCCGATTTGATATTCAAACCGCGCTCGGCGGTTCTGCGCAACCGAGCGGCGGCCGCTGTCTTTTATGGCCGCCATGCCATTCACCTATATTCTGTCGTTTCTACGTCTATTCTGTCGCTTCTTCGTCAACCAAAGCTGCACCGGAATGCCAAGTTCTTAACTCCATTTCACTCGGCCGCTTTCATGTCAATGAGACCTAAGCCATCAAGAACAGCATCAATTTTAGCTTTGGTTGTCGAAGTGACTGGCACCAAGGGTAATCTCGTTTCCTCGGTGCACATTCCCAATTGCGATAAGGCATACTTTGCTGGACCAGGATTGGTCTCCACGAACAAAACATCATGTAGTGGCATCAACTGATCTTGCAAGGCCAATGCTTTGCTATAATCGCCAGCCATGCACGCCTCTTGGAACTGAGAACACAAACGCGGCGCAATATTTGAGGCAACAGAAATGCATCCATGCCCACCATGAGCCATGAAACCAAGCGCCGTGGCATCCTCACCCGACAGTTGCAAAAAGTCCGACCCCATGGCTGCCCGCTGCTGGGAGACACGTGACAGATCAGCCGTTGCGTCTTTCACGCCGACAACGTTTTCAAGTTGATAAAGTCGCGCCATCGTCTCAACCGACATATCGATGACGGAACGACTGGGAATGTTGTAGATCACGATCGGCAAAGATACGGCATCGTGAATGGCTTTGAAGTGTTGATAAAGGCCTTCCTGACCAGGTTTATTGTAGTACGGCGTTACAACGAGAATGCCAGTTGCACCAGCAGATTTAGCGTGCGCCGCCAGATCGATCGCCTCAGACGTCGAATTTGATCCCGCACCTGCCATAACCGGCACGCGCCCGGCTGCAACCTCAATTGTCAATTCAACCACGCGCTTGTGTTCGTCGTGATTGAGGGTCGGGCTTTCCCCGGTCGTCCCAACAGGTACAAGTCCGTGCGTTCCTTCGCCAATTTGCCAATCAACAAGTTTGCGAAAGGCCGCCTCATCCACCGCTCCATTCTGGAATGGTGTCACCAATGCCGTATTCGATCCCTTAAACATTTTAGACCTTCTCACCTCAATCACCCGCCTTGCCACACTCCTGCCGCACGATCACGTCACCTCGTGACCAGCCCGGCATTTTCTGGATAACGGGTCTTGTTATCATTTTTCCGTCGGGACACCGCGCAAAACCGTTAGAATCACGCGTAAGTCCCTTTCTGCGCCGGACACTAGGGGTTTGGTCAGCGGGCTGCAAGCTGACACACCCCATACAGATTAAGTGTTTTTAAGGCCGACATATCGACGTTGGGCGTTAAGAATACCAGCTAAAGATCAAACGTCCAGGAGACCGGAACCTTGAAAGTCCAACACGTCAAATCGCAGTATTTGAATATGTTACGCATGTTCAAGGACGGCGCGTTTTGGCCGGCAACAATTTTTGTACTGGCTTCTTTTGTAGTGGCTTCGTATTCCAGCGCCTTTTCGGCCACCGCCGATATTCCCCTGCCAACACCCCACCCCAAGCACAGCGAAAGGCGTGATTTTGCGACCACTGGGCCAGGCTCCGACCAATTCTTGCGTCTGGCCGTCAACCAAACAGCGCAAAAACCCCCACTTCCGACGCGGCGTCCGAAAGACATCGGGAAAATTGCCAATCGCGCGCAAAAAGTCGTCACCGCCACGTCTGCGGAAGAAATCGCCCACAACGCAAAATTCGATCGATTGCTCACCCCTCTCCTCAACCTCGAACCCAGCAAAGAAGATCGAAGCAACATCCGCAGCGCCATTCAGGCACTGAAAAAAGGCGAGCCGGAAAAAGGCCTCGCACTCAGAGCCAAGATTTCCGATTCTGCTGGGCGTAAGCTGGTGGATTGGTACCGCTTGCGTAGTGGCTATGGCACAGCCAAAGAACACCGGACTTGGCTCGACACCAACCCAGCATTCCCCAATCGATGGTTGATTTCCCAGCGGATGGAAGAAGCGTTGTTTACCGTCGGCGGACCTTCTGCCACCATCAAATCCTTTTTTAAAGATCAAAAACCTGAAACGGGCGTTGGCTATGGCGCTCTGGCGTCGGCTTATTTATTCGAGGGAAACAAAGACAAAGCCCGACAACTGGCCGCCTATACCTGGCGTGAGCTTGCCTTGCCAGCAACACTCGAGACTGGGTTTTTAAAACGTTTTGGCCCCTTGCTGACCATAGCTGATCACAAGTATCGGATTGATCGATTGATGTTGGACGCACCGCGATGGCGCAAACAGAAAAACGCCAAAGCCAAAGAAATTAAACGTCTCATTCCGTTGTTGCCAAAATCAGAGCAGGTGAAAGCTTACGCCCGCTTAAGCGTCTTTCTCGAGAGAAAAAATGCAGCGGGTCAAATGGCAAAGCTTGCAAAGGATAAAACAACGGACTGGGGCCGTTTGTTTCATGAAGTGCAAGTCCTGCGTCGGCAAAAGAAGCTTGCAACAGCCGCTAAAATTATCAAACGCGTTCCACTCGAAGACAAAACCAAGATCGTAAATCCTGATGCTTGGTGGAAGGAGCGCCGCAAGCATGCCTACCTTGCCCTCGACCAGGGCAATCCCAAACGTGCTTATGAAATCGTCAAAGTTGCCGGTGATCTTGGCGAAAATCCGCTAAAGCAACAAGCTTTCACAGCTGGTTGGATCGCGCTTCGTTACCTAAAGGATACCAAGGCCGGCATTCGCCATATGAAAATCATGAAGTCTCATGCTGATGGACCATTAAGCCGTGCCAAATCGGCCTATTGGTTGGGCCGCGCTTATGAGCAAGCCGGAAACAATGACGCGGCAATGGCCGAATATCGTGAAGCCGCAAAGGGTGTCGATACGTTTCACGGTCAAATGGCACTTCTGAAACTCAATCCGAAAAACCGCGCGATAGAAATAACGGCACCGAGAGAACCGACCGCAGATCAACTAAAGCAGTTTCTAAACAACGAGGCTGTCCGTGCTGCCGTCATCGCGCACCGCGCCGGTATCGGTCGCTATGTCACGCGGCCATTTTTTGCACACCTCAGAAAGGTTATGAAAAGTGAGGCTGAGGTCGCGCTCATCATTCATTTGACACGCGCGCTGGGCGATACGCAAATGTCGATACGGATGGCGAAAGGCGCAATCGGCTCGGGTCATAATGTCCTGTACTATTCCTATCCCCTGCATGCATTTCCACCCTATACGCCTCTACGCAAGCCGCCAGAAACGGCGTTTTTGTTATCTATCGCGCGTCAAGAAACAGAATTTGAAGCCAATACAGTTTCGGGCGCAGGCGCGCGCGGCATTCTACAAGTCATGCCAATTACGGCGCGTCATGTCTGTCGCGACTATCGCATCACCTGTAACATACCGCGCTTGCTGACGGATGAATCTTACAACACAAAAATCGCTTCGGCTTATATTGCAGATCGCATGGGTGAATTTGGTGGCGCTTATGTTTTAGGACTGTCCGGTTACAACGCTGGTCCTGGCCGCACAAGACAATGGATCCGTAAATTTGGCGATCCGAGAAATCCCAACATGGACCCTATCGATTGGATTGAACGCATTCCACTGCAGGAAACGCGTCGCTACGTAACCAAGGTGCTTTCAAGCATCCAAGTTTATCGCGGACGTCTTGGGGAAAAAAGCCCACGCCGTCTCGATCTCGATTTGGAGCGCGCTCGCCGGGCTAAGGTCTCAACCTCCCAATAGGGTGAATTGCCTCCAGACTTGACCGAAGTGGCAAACTTTCCCAAGTCACCGTCGCGACCGACGAACGTTTACATTTGCCGGCTATGGCCTTAAACGGCGATAGTTATTTCGTCGCCAATTGGCCGCCATTGAGTATAATTGTATATTCTCCGCGTACGCGACAACCGTCGTTTTCAAATTTGCTTGAAGTATTTAGCCGTTTTTGCTGTCGCATCGTACAACTTGAGGTCGGCAAGCTTGAAAAATAATTTCTGGAAATACAATTTCGCACTTTGCTAAAACGCCCACCCAGTGCATGACAAGGCTTTCATTGCTTGTGTTTTGCGATATGTCATCATTGAGATGTGCAAGACTTGGATGAGTGGGTGACGGGGGCAACACGAATGACAGACGTAACGAACTCAATACGCGAAATTCACATGCGATCGCGCGATGCCCTGAATTTGTTTGCTCGACATTATCCCGCGCCCCATTCCACCCGTCGGCCATTGTTGTGCCTGCCAGGCCTCACACGCAACCACCGAGATTTCCACGACGTCGCCGCAGCCCTTTCTGCACCAGGCCCCCACCAACGCGCTGTTTATTGCCTGGACTACCGGGGTAGAGGTGGGTCGGACTGGGATAGTGATTGGAAAAACTATGCTGTTCCAATCGAAATGTTAGACGTCATCGATTTTTTGTTTATGCAGGAACTCCACGAGGTCGCCATATTGGGTACCTCACGCGGTGGCTTGATAAGTATGCTGCTTGCCGCTGCACAACCCTCACTCGTCGGTCCCGTTATTCTAAACGACATTGGCCCAGTAGTTGAAACAGATGGCCTGACACGGATTGCAACTTTCGTTGGCCGCATTCCCCTCCCACGCACTTGGGATGAAGCCACACGCTTGGTGGCCGCGGCCAATACCGCACAATTTCCCAACATCAGTTATGAAACCTGGGGTGAAGTGGCGCGCCAACTCTTCAACGAAAAAAATGGCCAACCGGACCATGGCTACGATCCAGAATTAAAAAATGCTATGTCCGTTTTGGATGGTCCGATGCCAGAACTCTGGCCTCAGTTTGGCGCATTGTCACGCGTCCCCGTCATGGTGATACACGGACAAAAATCAGATATATTGTCAGCAAAGACGGTTGATGCGATGGCGCGACACCACCCCAACCTTACCACCCTGACGATACCTGACGAAGGTCATGCGCCGCTGTTAAAAGACGCAGACTCGATCAGCAAAATTTCGCAATTCCTTGCGGCGACAGATCCCCACTAAATCAAACACCAGTCGACGTGCGGGCATCCGTTAGAAACAGCTTCTACTGACCTATTATCATCGGTGTCAGAGAGACCTTATCAAGACGCCAACAGACGCGCCTGCTCGATCCAATGCTCGCGTTCAATGCGCCCTTGAAAGTCGAGCAACCCGCTTACTCTCTTGATGTCTTCCTTGTCCCAATTGGCAATCTGCACGAAGCTTTTGACACCGATTGAGTTCAACTTCTTTTCCACCAAAACGCCGATTCCACGGATGCGTTTCAGGTCATCTTCGTCGCCTGTATAATCCTCTTTTCCGCGTAAACTTTCAGACTTCACAGACTTAAGTACAGCCATCGACGTCGCTGTGTCTGGACGTTCCTCGAACCCAGAAACTTTCCCGGTTTTATCCAAAATTGCATCCGATAACTTTGCCGGTCGCAACTCAGCTGGCGCCGTTGGGTTTGGTGAGGTCGGCGTTGTGGCGATGTCTTTTTCTTTTGCGCCGTCTTTGGCGTCAGTCGTACGATTTGACCGTTCCAAGACCCCAGACGTTCGGTTGGCCGCAGCCGTTGCTGCCGCGACGGCAGCGGCAGCAACAACCGCTTGTTGAGCGCCTGTGCGTTTGGGTTGGGGAGCGGTGTCTGCCTCTTCATCCTTTAACTCTTGAGCCACCGTTAGCAACGACCTGCTATCGATTTTCGTCGCCCACAAATCTTTCCGAGAGCCATGCCCACCTCGCCCACGCGTGTAAGATGTCTCGTTACCTTTCGAAAGTATCTCTGCCTGCGCCACCCAACTCTCAGCAGCAAAGCGACCTGAAATTTCAAGCTCTTTTTCCAATTGCCCAATGTCATCATTGTCGAGTTTGGTAAAATGCTCGTAGCGGTAAATCCCTTTATTATTGAGACCGGTTGCGATGCTTTGATCAATCGAGCGGATCCGTCGCAGGTCTTGTGGGACGCCAATACGCACAGGTTCAACGGGATTATCATCACCGCTTTCAACTTTGTCTTCTACGACAGGTTCTGTCTGTGAAGCTGTTGATTGAACTGTGTCTGAGGCTTCAGCGCTAGAAGCTTCGCTGGGATCTGAAGCGGGGGCTTGTTGCGCAGCCTGCGTTGCTGGTGTCGAATTTGTACGGTCAGCAGGTGGAAGAAATTCTGGTTCAGCCACTGGCTCTGGCGCCGATGATGCCTGCACGGTGGTGGTTGATGATGCCGACTGTGATGAAGCCTCATCACGATGCATCGGCGTCTCGATATCTTGCATCTGATCGGAAATCGATTGCGGCTCATTCTGGGGCGGTGTCATTGACGGTGAGGAATACCCCTGAGGCGCTTCACTTAACGCACGCTCGAACCGCTTGGCATCCGTGTTAACGCTCGCTGGCACGGCTTGATCGCCCACCTCAATAACTGGAGCACCAGCTGAAACCGGGGCAGGCTTTAAAGGCGTGACTTGCCAATCTGCGTTGGATTCCACAGCTTCACGCGCGGTCGGTTTGAAGAAAATTCGCCGTACAAAGCACGCAGTCATGGCACCAAGAAAGTATGCCGCCAACATCCATAGCGCTGTTTGAAGTATCAGATATTCCATAGGTCCGTCCCAATCGCCCCGACATTCAGGCTAAACATCAATCGTAATGGTTTGGTGTTGAAACAAACCCGATTTTGCCCAGCTCGCTATCTCAAATACTCAAATGACTTTTTGAAGTTCCAAACTCAGTTGATCCCTCAAAACTATTTTTACTGCTTTTTCTTTTTCTCACCGCAAGAGTACCAGCCGACAAAAAAGCCAACTGCATAAGCGGTGATCAAGTACCAAAACAGCTTCACAAACAGATAATCCATGTCGCCTACTTTCACGTCGCCTTAATTCAAATTTGAGTTTCAAGTCCCCAATCCACCGTTGTGATAGAATAGATCTCGCCGAAGAATTGGACTTGATGCTCTCTCCTAATCCACTTTTACACCGAAATCGATGCGACGGTTCTTGGCCCGACTTGCCGCAGTGTCATTGGGTGCAATGGGGCGCTTCTCACCATAACCGACCGCTGACAAACGATTTCCATCCACGCCAGAGTTCTTAAGGAAGTCGACCACCGATTGGGCGCGACGTTCCGATAGCAACTGATTGCGTTCCGGTGTGCCTTCGGCATCCGTGTGCCCCTCAATTTCGATTTGAAACTCTGGACACTGGTTGGCAATCTTTGCCAAGCGGCGCAACGTCGGCCTACTTTTTGCAGTCAAATCCGCACTCGCCCAGCCAAATCGAATGCTTCCTTCGCTGGCAGCAGATTTGAGAAGTTTTTCACAACGATTGGCCGCTTTGCGGCGGGCTTGCAGCTCTTCGTTTCTTTTGCTTTCTGCCTCATTGGCGCGTTGTCGCGATAGGGCTGCTTCCTCTTCAGCTTTCTTGCGTTGCTGTTCGAGCTGGCGCGCTTCTTCCTCGGCTTCAGCCTGGCGTTTGCGGGCTTCAGCTTCTGCCGCTTCCCGTGCTTTGGCTTCTTCTTCCAGCTTTGCCGCCTCAGCCTTTTTCCGTGCCTCTTCTTCTGCCCAAATTTGAGAATCTGAACGAACCGAAATTTCGTGCCGGCCGCCATATTCTTTTGGCAGGCCTGTCGTTATCTTGTCTTTAACTGCAGTAGAAATCGCGGTGTCCTTTGCCTCCCCACGCAACAAAACATCTTGCCGAGAAATAACGACAGAACCCGTACGCAATCGTGCGAGCTGTTCCAATGCTGCAATCGCAGCAAGTTGCCAATTGCGAGGATCAACATAAGCAATATCTGTCTGGTCGATTATTTCCGCGCCGATAAACAACTCACCCGACCGCTTTATCAGCGCAGCTTTCGTTGCGGCATCAGGAACACGACCTGTGATAACGAGACGGCCTTCGCCTGCATGTTCTGCCTTCCACTCAAGGCTTGGCTCTGGCGGCACATCTGCTGCAACTCTTACTTCAGTGTCACAGGACCTATTTGCCGCCACCCGCACTTCGTTGGGCAACTGACTTGCAAGATTTTCGTCCTTTGTCTTTCCCGTCACCAACAAATTACGGTCGCGCAGCGTCAACTGACCTTCTTCAATTTTCGCCAAACCATCGATGCCGGCTGTTAAACAACCACGCCAACCATCAAGCATACCTGAACCAAGCTGCAAACGATCTATCGTCGTGCGGGCCGGAAAAGCCGTTCGAATTTGTTGCAACAAGGATGTGCGGACGTCCTCGCTCGGAACATAACCTTTGACTTCAACGCTATCGTTGCGAGATAGAATTTCGGTGACGTATGGTGTGATCACCGGTGGCTTGGGTTTTGGAAACGTAATGTTGTCTGTCAATTCAAACGTTGCAGGAATGCCGTTATTCCAAGATTGGCGCACACGATCTGCAACATCCTGATTTGCGGCACGCCCTTTGAGCATGAGATTTTGGTCTGACATCTCCGCTGAACCGGTTTCCAGTTGCCCCAGCTGTTCAAGACTGGTCTCGGCAGCTCGCGACCAATTTTCTGGTTCACCCGCCGCCGTCTGCATTCGATCTATGATGGCGGTATCGGAATAAAGTTCTTTGGCGCGAGAAAAGAGCTGGCGTCTTAACTCTTCGCTGGGAACATGGCCGGCAAGTAACAACTCAGTCCGTGAACGCTTTAGTGTCCATGTATAGGGTGAAATCACCGGTGGCGTAATATTATCGGCGGCAAGTGTAATTCCATCTGGGCGGCCTCTGGCAAGAGCTGCCTTAACACCTTTGAAGGCCACAAAATCAACAGCGTCACCACTTAGAGAAAGCGCTGTGTTATCCAACCTGGCCGAACCCGAATTTAATGAAACCAATTGCTTGCCAGCAAACTTCACACCTTGCATCCATACTGTATGTTTGGGAGCACCTGGTGTTAACGTCATCTGATCAATGACTTCTAGCTTTGCAAAGCGCCGCTTAAAATAGGCGACAATGTCGGCGCGGTCTTTTTCGGAAGGAACAAAACCACCAAGCGTCACCGCACCGGCTTCACGAACGGCCGACCATTTATAATCAGAAACAACTTCGACAACTTTGATGTTTTGATTCGCCAGACGAACACCCCAAACATCGCGAATGGTTTGCACAGCTTTGTCTGGATAGTCGATGCGCGAGGTCCGGCCCGTAACAAAGCCGTCGCGGCCAGCAAATGACGGAGTAGCAAATGAATAGCCAGCCTGATGCAAAGCAAGGCTCGATCTTTCACGCAAATCATTTTGAATGTTGTCACGTTCCGCTAGGATCGCAATCCACAACCACATCCCAATCAAGGGTATGCCCCATAGCCAACGCCACGGATTACATTTCATTCGTATGTTGCTCCTACTCGCCTGAGAGGTAAATCTGAAGTCTGATCGGTCCGGCAATCCTGTCCGTTCACCCAGTCCCATGTCCTATTGGGCACGCGATATGGTGGACACACAAAAGGACGTCGCGAAGTATAGCTCTCCGACGTCCTTTAAGAATATCCATCATTCATGACGCACCAAACCTACACAGTACTTTGATGCAAATTATAGGAGATGGTTTAAGGCTTTCCAAGGGATAGGCTTTGCTATCGCCATCTTGATGTCACAGGTGTTGCCAGTCATTTTCGCCTTATTGCAATTGCCTCAAACCACAACGGGACTGTCGCCCAGCAAGATTACGACGCGGTTCGGCATTTTTCTGCTCATTGGGTTTACGCGCCGAACACCCTCATTATCGCCCAACTAGCCCTGTCTCAGCGCAAAATGGAGCAATTGTTACGCCAATCCGGATCTGATCCGATCTCTTAAAGGTGGGCTCTAGCGCCGAGCGCCCTAGCCAGAATTGCCCGCAAGGCATATCGTTAAATTGTTGCGAAACTGCCTCATAGCGTTGGAAAAATCTCCGCAGAGGCCTGCTGTTCACTTAAGCTGGAACTTTAAGACGTCGACTACAGGTCGCAACCGTCTTCTGAATTTCGCGCTCAGACACGGGCTTGGAAAACATATAGCCTTGGACTTCATTGCATCCAGCTTCGATCACATTGGCCAAATGACTGTCGGTTTCGACACCTTCTGCCACAGTTTTCATACCAAGTGTTTCAGCAAGATCTGCGACGGCGCGAACAATTGCGACGTTCTGGCGGCTGTCACCTGATCCGCGAATAAAGGACTGGTCAATCTTGATCTTATCGAACGGGAATGAGCGTAAATAACTCAAAGACGCAAAGCCTGTTCCAAAGTCATCGAGTGAAATTTGCACACCATCCGAGCGGAGCATGTGCAAGGTGTCACGCGTGTTGGTGTTGTTGTCCAACAACAGCGACTCTGTGACTTCCAAATGAAGCCGGCTCGGCGGTAGCCCCGAATCCTTCAAAGCCTGTTGTACTGTTTCGTAGAGATTTCCATCGCCAAATTGCATGGCTGAAAGGTTTACGGAAACGGCGATCCATTCTGGCCATTCTTTGGCCGCAACGCATGCCGTGTTCAAAGCCCAGGCGCCAAACTTTGATATCAACCCAATGTCTTCAGCCAATGGAATAAACAGCCCTGGCGAAACCATCCCTCGGTTTGGATGATACCACCGCATCAATGCTTCACAGCTCGTAACACGTTTGCTTTTAAGGTCTAAAATGGGTTGGTAGTGCAGCTCAAGTTCATTACCTTCGAAGGCCTGCTGCAGCTCCTGTTCGATTTCACGCTTTTCTAAGAGACGAACTTCAAACTCTCTTTCGAAGAGTTGCACCTGCCCGCGTCCTTCGTCTTTTGCACGGTACAAAGCGATGTCGGCTTTCTTTAAAATTTCGTCATGGCCTTTTCCATGTTCCGGAGCAAGTGCAATTCCAATGCTGCCACCAATGTTAACTTGCGTTCCATGTATGAAGAACGGGGATGTTAAGGCACCTAGAACTCGTTCTGCTGCGTCCAATGCCGCAGTTTCATCGCGCACACCTAGTTGAATGATGGCAAACTCGTCACCGCCCAACCGAGACACAAAGTCTGTACCTCGCACAGAAACTTTCAGTCTTTGTGCGACTGACTTCAACAATGCATCCCCTGCTGGATGCCCGAGTGTGTCGTTGACCTCTTTGAACCGATCGAGATCAATAAGGAACAGCGCCATTGCCCCATCGGCGGTCGAACGGCTGACGTTTTCGAGAGACTGGCGCAAGGTTTGGCGGAAATAGTGCCGGTTTGCCAATCCCGTTAGCGTATCGATTTGCGCCAACTGCCGGATTTTTTCTTCTGCTTGGCGTTTTTCGGTAATGTCTTCATGAATAGCTACACAACCCCCATCGCCATTAGGCTGATACGTAATCAAGATGATCCGACCGTTGTTCAAGACATAGGTAACATCGAACGGCGTGCCGCTGGCAACCTTTGTTGAGTAGGTATGATGCCATTGCTCGAAGTCACCCTGATCCACTCCATCGTCAATACTGCCAACCTCACGGCGATGACGAAGTATTTCGCAAAATGGCGTGCCGGGTTCACAAAGGTTTTCCGGCATATCGTATAGATTTTGAAATGTCTTATTCGAGATTACGAGATTTTCGTCTGAGTCAAACATCGTTAGCCCGCGCCCCATGTTGTTTAGGGCAATATCAAGACGAAAATTTAATTGTTTCAACTCTTTGCGCTGCGTCAAAACAGCAATCGTATGAGCCTTAAAAACATCCAAGGCACGTGCCATGTCACCGATTTCATCAGGATCTTCCCGACTGGTAATTTCGACATCGGTTTCGTTTTTCGCGAGCCGACGCATTGAAGCCGTAATGGCATTGAGACGAAAGGCAATATTGCGAACATTGATAAACGTTATGGGGCCAATCAATACGATAGCTATGGCCACCCAAACTCCGACCCAACTCAACAGTTGCCTTGCTGAGGTCGACAGAGTGTTCAAATCTCGACCAGCACCGGTGATCCTATCGCTGCGAAATTCTTCAATAGATTTTGCAACCTGATGGGCGACTTTTGTGTATTTCGACAACTCTTCTAAAGCACCGTCCTGGGCAAAATTAGCAACCAGAAACAACACCCTTCGACCGTGATTGGTCAATTGAGGAAGCAAACTAGAAATGGCATCAAGAGATTTTTCCTCTCGATTTAGGGCCATTTCCGACAAGCGGTCGAGGATTTTTTCCGTCTCTTGACGGTCTTGATCAATGCGAACTCTGTCAAAATGTGTTGGTGCCGCTTCCACGATCCGCCGATGGCGTTCCAACAAGTGTTCAAGTTCGCAAGCTTCAACAACACCGATCAGACCATCTTCATACAAATGGCGCGCTGCGATCCGCGTGTTTGAAGCAAAATAAATGGATGCGACTGCCAATACACCGACTGCTGCTACTCCTAAAATGCCAATGACATATAGTTTTGCCGCAACACGAGATCGACCAACAATTGTTTCGATGTTTGGCAGACGCATACTATTTTCCGTTACTCTGCCGCAACTTTGCGGGCAGCTTCAATAAAAGCGAGGATGGAAGTTGATGGCTCCCCTAAAGTCACAAGATTGAGACTTTGTTCGACCGATTTTTCGGTTTTGATTTCTGGCAAACCGGCTTGTTTAACCAAACCCAACTGGGCAATACCAATTGCACCAGGCGTCTGCTCAACGACTTTGATGAGGTGCTTTGCACTTTCAATGCGGATTGCACCGTGAGATGTTAGTGGCTTTTTATTGAGCATCTGCTTGCGAACGGCGACAACGGTTCCGCCGCCATCTTGAACAGCCACGATACGAATATCGCGATCTTCACCACCAACTTCAGACCAGTTTTTGATTTGCCCCAGGAAAATTTTTCGCACCTGATCGAATGTCAACCGACGCACCGGATTGCTCGGGTGCACGGCAAACGAAATTCGAGTGCTAGAGATATTGAACTCTCTAAGTTTATCGTATGGCAGGCCTTTTGCCGTACGTTTGGCGATCATAATTTCACCATCCATGCGGGCTGAAATCATGGCCACGTCGGCGCGCTTTTCCAACAGCGCAATGACGCCCCAAATGGACTTGTTTGGAATACAGCTAACTCTAACGCCGGCGAGCTTTTCAATCCGTTTGAGATTCGGACCGAGCAACTTGGAATAAAACGTGGTCGACCCTTGCACCTTGACAACGTCTGGTGCTGTCAATGCTGGCGAACTTGGCCCAGTTTCGGCACGGCTCGTACCACTGCCAGCGACCCCAACTAAAGAGGTCGAGACAATCGCGATACCGTAACCAATGGTGCGGTAGCCAAATTTCGGTCTCCTAACCGCGTCACGTGCAAATTTTTCAAACATCAATTTAACCCTTTGATCCAAGACGCAACCCCACAAGGTTGCAGATCAAATGCTGCTATCCTTGATGGCAATTGCCCAATGAATGCAATTTAAGCGTGTATTTGTAAGTAATTCGTTTACTGCGAGAAACTTATTTTTGCCAATGCCCAAAAAACCTCGGTGTAAAGGCCATGAAATTGCATGGCGCCGGAGGTCTGACTGGGACAGTAGGAGGTCCGACCGAGACAATTGTTCCGTTTACGCCGACGCCCAAACAAGCTCCACGCCCTTTGCCCTCACTCTTGGGCACGATTTCGGTCAGCTACAGAGCCGGGGTTTTCGCCACCAAGAAACGCTAAGAATTCATTTCAAATTTTCGCATCAATCGTCGTCAGACCTTCATGAAACTGCGTTAGCTTCCCTGGCAAACGAAATAAATTCTCGTTTGAGACAAACCAGAGTGTGGGTTGAAATGACACATTTAATGCTTGAATATAATTGGGCCAACATAGCCGTAATTGTCCTACTCACAATCGCCCCAATATGGGCGCTGGCTCAACTGTTCCTGTAAATCGCCAGAACGCGAACCTACTCGGCAGCCAGTGCGACTTCTGCTTTCGGAAGCGAGATAGGACCTTGCTCGATAGTCTCTATTGCGCATTGCTCAATCGGCGGTTCTGCTTGTTGCAACAATGAAATGTCGCCGGATGACAGCATTCGAACTCGGTCACCGTTAGACAAAACGTTCAAACCGCTTACGCCAACGGTCATTGCAACGTTGTGTTCACGAGCAACAATCGACATGTGGCTCAACCAACCGCCGACTTGTGCGATGACACCAGATGACTTTAAGACCTCAGGCAACCATGCCGGGTGGATCATCGAAGAAACAATAATGTCACCTTCTTCAAAACCTTCGATCGCACCGCCAACTTCTGCAATATTGGCTGGCACGACAACAACACGGCCTTCGACATTCTCCGTCCCCGACACACGGATGCCTCTCAATGCAGACGTTCGTTTTGACAAACGATCGCTGGCCTCGACGTCGCCACCAATACAATTTTGCTCAACATCACTTGGACGCAAAATTGGTGGCAGCGGGTCAATTTTCTTAAAGCTCTGAAATTGCTCACGCCGCTTTTGTGCCAAACCCCTCAATTGTGGACACGTGCGCGAATTTAGACGAAAAATTTCGTCAGTCTCGAGGAAGAACACCAATCCATCCAACGCAAACCGGGCATCAAGCGCTAGAACAATGCCGCGTAGGATTGCGTATTCCCGCAACACGTGATGCTTTGCATCCTCTTTGAGCGTTTGAAACTTGCGTGCACGTGACACCGCTTTTGCAACCGATTTAGGCCAAGATTGGCTTTCAGGCCGTGGCGAGCCTGCCTCATTGAAATCACCCTCCTCACGACTGCGCCAAAGAGCATCTAAGGCTTGCTCGGTTGCCTGGTGCAACGCCTCAGTTTCTTCATAATAGCGTGGGACGGCGAGTTCATAATCCAACCGAGCCCGATGACCGAGTTTTTCTAGGCTTACCGAGAGACGCTCCTCTTCGGGTGCCAGCGGCACAAAATGTAACGACTTGGCCAGCAACGTCTGGGGAATATTCGCCATGACGGCAGCATCATCACCGTCGACAGTTTGCAATTGCCGGCGCGCATCATCCAGATAGAAACGGGCTGCAACATTGACGACGTCGACTTCTACATGTGCATCGTAGAGATAGCTCTCGACCTGGTCTTGAAAGAGTTGCACAAGTTCGGATGAAGATAATTTGTTGAAATTCAACGCCGCGACATAACGCAAATCGTCCTGGTCTTGGCGCATGACAACATCGCGGAAATTAGATTCAATCTTGTCGCTGTTGCGCCTAAGTTGGCGCGCCGCTTTGCGCCCAACTGTGATCGTGCGTGCGCGTTCTTGCGATTTGTCCACATAGAGCCGTCCGAAAAGCGTCACGTGATAAGGGTCAGCCGTCTCTTCAACGGGATAGGTAATCGACAAGCGTTGCAATGCCAGGTCCATGCTCCCACCCGGCTGCCACATGGCCTCCAATAGCGAGAGCGAGAGTGGCGTCGGCCGTGGCAACATTTCAGACATTTCGTTTTGCTGAAAGCGGACGGAGTCATCGTGCTGAAAGCGGACAGAATTGTTCTGCTCGAAACGAACGGTGTCGCCTTGAGCAACAACGAGGTTTAAAATTCGCCGCCATTCATTGCGCTCAGCAGACAATTCCCCATGCGATAACACGGTGATATCCCGCGTTTGCAGAATATAAAAGCAACCGTTGGCATAGGCCCATTCGATATCTTGCGGCGCATCAAAAATCGCTTCAATTTTGCAACCTATTTCAATCAGCGCCTTGAGATTTATGAGCGCCTGCTCGGCATGTAAAGTGCGGCCCGTGATGCGCCCAAATCGAAAAACTTTCGGTGCAACACGTCCAGATACGAGATCCTCTCCACATCCCTCAACCATCTCCACCATCATGTTTCCGGCAGATTGTGGGTCTTCGGTAAACATCACGCCAGCAAATTCGGCAGGGATCATCGGCTGCAACAAAATGTTTAAAGCACCCGCGTCACCACCATAGGCTTGCACACGCGGCGCATGATAGGCTGCCATCACTTCCTCAAGGGCGTCTTTGAAGGTGTCGACCTCGACATCTAAAACGGTTTCAAAGACGCCAGCAAAACTTGTCTGAGCGCCATCTTCTCCCGTTGCAGAACTGCGTACCGAAATCTTCTTAGAACCAACTTTGCGCCACAGATATCGACGCATCCTTCTGCGCCAAACTTCGTCTTGCTGCGCATACTCACCGAGAAACTTGTGCGTTAGAACCAAGCCTGATGGGACCGTGATCCCTTGCTCGTTCAATTGCGCCAACCTCAAGGCTTTATTTCCTGCACTGTGCAACGCCGTTGGATCTTCAAGACTAACGATGCCAGGATGGCGTTGCGACACTTTACGCCACAATCGGCGTCCCGTTTTAACGGGGTGTTTCAGAGCGGAATAATCAACGAAAAAGATTACCCGTTGAGCAATTAACAACAAGGCGCTGACGACAAGATAAAGCCCGGCGGCTGATGACAACCACGTCACCATCAAGCCAAGCAAAGGCGTCGCAATCAGCCAAATGATGACGCGGTGCCATCTTTTTTGGGCCACGACACGGTGCAGATAGCCACCAAGCAACACGGCAAAAACAATCGCCAGGAGATTGTAAGGGTCAGGTTGAGACAGGTCGCCGAGCCACAGAAAACTCGTCGGAAGTTGCCTACCAACGGCGGAAACGGCTTCAACACATAAGGCCAGCACTGGCAAAAATGCCAAGGCCAATAAATTACGCATCGGCGTTAGGTTGTGGTGTTGGTAGAGCATTTGGATGGCGCGCGCACGCCGGCGTGGTTCGCTTTTCAAGCGTGCTTTAAGTTCCTTCATTTCAGGCGCGAGCTTGCGAGCAACCTGACTATCGCGGTCGGCTTTTACGGCAAAAGGTAAAACCAATAGCCGTGAAAGTAGCGCTAGAAGGCAAAGGCCTACAACCAACCCAGTGTATTGCGAAACATAAAGCAATAACTGAGTTAGAGCGTATTTTCCCATTTCCCAGAAGTTTACAAAAATTCCCTGTTGCGCCCGCATCTGCAGTTCAGCGACATGGGCTGGCAATTTTCGGGGCTTGGCAAATTCCCAGGGTTGGGTATAGCGGCCACGGAAATCATGCCCCTTGCGTGTCGCCAACAAGCCGAGGATCTCGGCATAAAAACAGCTTCGGCGATCGTAACACGGTGCGATAATTGGCGCATTTGGAAGATCAGCTAACATTTTTTCTAATGCTGGTGTCGGCGTTGGCCGTATTGGAAAATTCACAGCACCTGGCAAATGCCCTGTTGCAAACTCTCCAGGGTATCGCACATCGACAAATGCCGCTTTTTCATTTTCAATCAGCCCCTGAACCGCTTGGGTCGTCAACAACGTTTTTTGATTTGGAAACGATGGCAGAGCCCGGAGTTTGTCGAGCGAACGGGCAGACCTGCCGTCGAGACTGCGTCCCTCAACTAACCATTTTTCAAGTCCACCGATAATGAATCGACAGTCAATACCGTGCTTTGCCAACCGCGCACACGTCTCAGAGCTCCGGTTACCATTGTGGCAAAACACAACAACTGTCTTTTTCGCAAGGCTCAAATCTTCAGCGTCAATGTCAGGAAAACGTATTCTATCAGCGGTCGGCAGCGTCCCCATTTCTGTCTCTGGGGTTTCGCGAATATCAAGAAAGCGCGGTGCCGTTTCATCACCTTTTTCGGCAAGCCGGATCATTTTTTCGACTTGATCTGTCGAAATTCCTTGGGCGTTAGCTGCTTGACCGGAAAAGGACGTTTCTTTCAATGCTGCATCAAGAGACTTTCCACCAGTGGCTTTCGGTGTGGCCCGTAGCAATGTTGCTTCCAGGCGCGCGCGCTCGGCTTCATGCTGGGAAACGACGAGATAGATATTGGTGATGACTGAGGTCAAAACAAAAACCATCAGAACTGGCCAAGCAAAACGTTTCCAACCCGTATTTGGCAGGGTCTGATTGCGCCGCCTTGAACTTCTTTGTCCAACGTGCGCTCCAACCGCAAGCGCGCCACCACCGAGCAGCGCTGAAGCCAACGCCGCAAGTTGGGACAGTCCAGAAATCGACCCCACAACAAGTTCAGGAGACGGAATGGCCGCAGCGGGATGGCTGGCAAGAAGGCTTGTTAGTCCTGCCCAAATCCCAGCAAGACAAACAAATGGAGGCCGTTTGCACGACCACCCCCTAATTAAATTCAAAGCACCCCAATTGCTATTTTGGGTTGTATTTGCGTTCGAAACTTTGAAGTCAAACATTCGCCAAATATTCATGAAAATCGACTGCTTTTATATGATTACAATAACATTAACGAAATAATTTATATTCAAATTTGAATAATCAGCAAGCACTTATTTCTACCTTAGCGTGTATTTGGCGTGTTGTATGTCACCAACTCCGAAAGAACTGACGTTGTAAAACATCAATTTGAAGTTCATGCACCGCGATCGGAACCACCTATGCTAGGAAGCGTTTAATGAGACTGCAGGTGACGCAATCGTTTGAACCATGAAAGTGATGAGTTCAAACACCGCTGTCGTCTTGCAGCCGTCGACGAAATGTCGAATCTTTGAAATCAAGTTTACTCAGACGCAACGAAGGAGCGCCGAAATGCGTGCATTGCCATTGGCAAAGCTCTCACCACGTCCAATGATTGGTATGATCGCTGAGGTTGGTATTGCCCTAGCCTGTGTGTTGGCGACATTTGCAATCTTGTTTGAATTTTGCACGCAAGCCGCGGCGCAACGCCCAGTGCCGTCGGTGACGATTGCCCAACCCGCCGCCAAGCAAATTGTCCAATGGGATGAATTTGCAGGTCGCTTCGAAGCCATAAAAAATGTGGAAGTGCGCCCGCGCGTTTCCGGGTTTATTGACAAGGTTCATTTCAAAGACGGTCAAATTGTTAAAACGGGAGATCCATTATTCACGATTGACCCACGACCTTTTGAAATCGCGGTTGCAACTGCTGAAGCTGAAATTGCACGCGCAAATGCCGACGTAAAGCTGCAAGAAAACGAAGTTGAACGTGCGCGCCCGCTGTTAAAATCCCGCGCTGTATCCGTGCGCGACTTTGAACAACGCCGCGCCAAACTTGGAATCGCAAAAGCAGCTCTTCAGTCTGCCAAATCCAAAGTCAGATCTGCAAAATTAGATCTGGAGTGGACAACTGTTCGAGCCCCTATCGATGGACGAATTTCAGACAAGAAAGTAGACCAAGGCGCCCTCGTTACAGGTGGCGCTATGAATACGACCTTGCTGACAACAATCGTCTCCATCAATCCAATTCACTTCATCTTTGAAGGGTCAGAGTCTGATTATTTGCGTTACCTGCGTGCATCTGCTGAAGGCTCACGCCCCTCCTCGCGCGATACCAGCAACCCGGTTCGCATTAAACTGGCCGACGAGACGGAATGGAAACGCACAGGCAAGATGGACTTTGTCGACAATCGGCTTGATCCACGCACCGGGACAATCAGAGGGCGCGCCCTTGTCGAAAACAATGACCGATTGCTCACCCCAGGCTTATTCGGTCGATTGCAATTGTTCGGCGGAAAAATCGATGCCTTGCTCGTTCCTGACGCTGCAATCGTATCCGACCAAACCAAGAAGATTGTCATGACCGTCAACAAGGACAACATCGTTGTCCCCAAGCCAGTAGAACTCGGTGATATTGCTTTTGGTCTGCGCATTATCAAATCAGGTTTGCAAAAGACCGACCAGGTCATCATCAAAGGCATAGCCAACCCATTTGTGCGACCCGGTGTGAAAGTGAAACCGGATGCAGGCACCATTGCATTGGTCAAGCCAGACAATAAGAAAAGCAACTGAGCTAAAAGCCAGATGATATGCGCCACACACTGCTGACAAACCACGACACGCCACAACACTTTAACGCCATTCATTGAGCATCAACGTGAAACACAAAACATTTGTAAAACCCGTGACAAGTGTTGAGAAAGCCCGGACATGACCCTCTCGCGTTACTTTATCGATCGCCCCATTTTCGCATCTGTTATGGCAATTATCATAACAATTTTGGGTGGCATTTCATTGGTCTCAATGCCGGTTGCCGAATACCCAGAAATCGCACCACCAACGGTTAACATTCGCGCAACCTATCCCGGCGCCTCAGCCAAAGTTATTGCAGAAACCGTCGCAACACCGATTGAGCAACAAGTCAACGGCGTCGACAACATGCTGTACATTGTTTCCCAATCAACTGGCGACGGCGGCTTATCAATCAATGTCGTGTTCAAGCCAGGAACCGATATTGATAAAGCTCAAGTGCTCGTGCAAAACAGGGTCGCTGTCGCCCAACCGCGCCTGCCCGAAGACGTGCGACGACTAGGTGTCTCAGTTAACAAAGCGTCTCCTGACTTGATGATGGTCGTACACATGACCTCGCCTGATGGTTCGCGCGATCAACAATACATTTCCAATTACGCCTCTCTCTATGTGAAAGACGTCCTTTCCCGCATTGAAGGCGTTGGCAATGTCCGCATTTTTGGTGCGCGCGACTACGCCATGCGCGTTTGGTTGGACCCCGATAAAACAGCGGCTCGAAACCTGACGGCGCGCGATGTGATCACGGCGCTTCGATCAGCCAACTTGCAAGTAGCTGCCGGCTCCATCAACCAAGCCCCTGCCGCTTCCGACGGGGCCTTTACACTCGCCGTTCAAACACTGGGCCGTCTTTCGTCTCCCGATCAGTTCGAAGATATCGTCGTCCGCGCTGATGAAAACGGCGCCATTGTGCGTTTGAAAGACATCGCACGGGTCGAGCTTGGCTCTCAGGATTACACAATCAACGCCTACCTCGACAACAAGAACGCAACTGCAATCGTGATGTATCAGCAGCCTGGCTCAAACGCCTTACAGGCAGCAGCAAACATCAAAGAGCAGATGGTCGACCTGGCCAAGGACTTTCCACCAGGTGTGGGTTATTCGATTGTTTATAACCCGACAGAGTTTATTCAAGAGTCCGTCAATGCGGTGATTATGACCGTGTTTGAAGCCGTCTTGCTCGTTGTCATCGTCGTTATCTTATTCCTTCAAACTTGGCGCGCGGCCATAATTCCAATTGTCGCCATACCAGTGTCATTGATCGGAAGCTTTGCCTTGATGAGCGCCGTTGGCATTTCATTCAACACTCTGTCGTTGTTTGGATTCGTGCTCGCGATTGGTATCGTCGTCGATGACGCGATTGTCGTTGTTGAAAATGTTGAACGTTACCTAGCAGAAGGCAAGTCCCCCCTTGAGGCTGCCTATCAAACAATGGACGAAGTTGGTGGCGCCCTGATCGCAATGTCTTTGGTGCTGGTTGCCGTATTTTTACCAACCGCATTTATTTCCGGGCTGCAAGGGACCTTCTACAAACAGTTTGCCATCACGGTTGCCGGATCGACCATGATCTCTTTGTTTGTATCGCTAACACTCTCACCAGCTCTCGCGGCACTTTTGCTCAAACCCCACAGCAAAGAGAAACCGCGCGGCGTTATCGCATTCCTCACCGCCCCCATGCGTTGGTTCTTTGCAGGATTTAACTGGGTGTTTGAGCGAATGTCGCGAGGGTATGGGGCGTTAACGGCTGGCCTCATTCGGATCAGCGCGATTTTGGTCCTGCTTTATGGCGGCTTGCTCTATCTCACTTATGATAAGTTGCAATCCACACCCACCGGCCTTATTCCGCAATTGGATCGCACCTATTTGATTGCAGCCTTCCAACTGCCCCCAGGTTCAACGCTCGATCGAACAGATGCTGTCATTCGCAAAGCCTCTGAAATCATGTTGACACGACCGGGTGTCCGACATGCCGTAGCTTTTGTTGGATTTGACGGCGCAACATTCACCAATGCGCCCAATTCCGGCGTGGTCTTTATTCGCCTGACAGATTTCAAGGAGCGCATTCCACAGGGATTAACGGCAGAAAAAGTTTTGGCCGACTTACGCGGACAAATGTATGCCAAGATGGGCGATGCCTTCGTGTTCGTGTTAAACCCGCCGTCGGTTCCAGGCATCGGCACGGGCGGAGGCCTAAAGGGCTATGTCCAAGATAAATCCGGGCGCGGGTTGCGCGCCATGGAAGGCGCAGCATGGGCCGTTGCAGGCACGGCCGGACAAACGCCGGGCTTCACGCAGGCCTTCACTTTATTCAACACACGAACACCTGAGATTTATGCCGATATTGACCGCACGAAAGCGGAGAAACTCGGTGTCCCCATCACCAATGTTTTCGACACGCTGTCGATTTACATGGGGTCAGCATTCGTCAATGACTTTAATATCTTGGGTCGCACTTATCGCGTGACGGCACAGGCCGACAACCCATTTCGCTTAAAACTGCGAGACGTCGAACGATTGCGCACCCGCAATGTTGATGGCGACATGGTGCCCATTGGCTCAGTGGCCAATTTTACGAATACGACAGGTGCTTATCGCGTCCCACGCTATAATCTCTATCCTGCCGCTGAGGTACAAGTTGGTCTCCAACGCGGGTTTTCATCCGGACAAGGCATTGCCGCCATCGAGGGCATTGCAGCAAAAGCCTTGCCACCAGGCTTTGGCTTCGAGTGGACCGAAATAGCTCTGCAAGAAAAACTCGCGGGCAACACGGCAGCTCTGGCGTTCGGGCTTGCGGTTTTATTCGTCTTCCTATTACTCGCAGCACTTTATGAAAGCTGGATGTTGCCAGTGGCCGTTATCTTGATTGTCCCGATGTGCATTCTAACAGCCATGATCGGTGTCACATCAAGCGGCTTGGACCGCAATATCTTAGTTGAAATTGGGCTTGTTGTCTTGGTCGCGTTGGCCGCGAAAAATGCCATCCTCATTGTCGAGTTTGCCAAACAGGCAGAAGAACGTGGTGCAACGCGCAGGGAGGCTGCAATCGAAGCAGCGCGCACACGCCTGCGTCCAATTTTGATGACGTCACTGGCGTTTATCCTAGGTGTTGTTCCGCTCGCACTTGCAACAGGCGCGGGTTCAGAAATGCGCCAATCGCTCGGTATTTCCGTGTTCTCGGGAATGGTTGGCGTCACACTGTTTGGCTTGTTGCTAACGCCGACATTCTATGTGCTGTGTCGTAAGTTCGGAAAACTCAAAGGTGTCGACACAGCGGTTGGTGATGGAAAAAACGCCTCTCAAGCAGTCCCGGCTGAGTAAACTGACTGGCTAAAGGCGTGCATGTTTCAAAAGGCCCATCACTGATGACCACCCCAAATGCGTCTGGCGATCATACGAGACTGGCCATCGGATTAATGATGGCTGGGATGTTGATCATTCCGATCGGCGACACCTTTACAAAACTCGCTTCTGAGACCACCACCTATTCCAGTGGTATGTTGGCCTGGTCGCGTTTTGTCATTGGTGCGATCCTTGCTCTTCCAATCGCGGTGGTGTTTACCAACTTGCGCGCCCTAACCCGCCAGTTTTGGATGGCTCAACTCGTCAGAGGCGCTTTGCTGTCCGGGACAATTTTTTGCATCATTACTGGCGTGCAACTCGTGCCGATGGCGGACGCTTATGGTGCATTTTTTGTCGGTCCCGTTGTTGCAACGCTTCTTGCCCGCTGGGTTTTAGGCGAAGCCGTTCACGTCAGCGAATGGTGGGGCATTGCGATTGGCTTGCTCGGCGTCGTGCTTGTCGTCAAGCCAAATGCGTCGATGGCACCCGGCCACATTTGGGCTCTGGCAGGAGGTTGTTTTTACGGTGCCTATCTTACCGCCACACGTTGGGCAAAAGCGGTTGGCCCGCCTATGGCCCAACTGGCAGGCCAGCTTTGCATCGGCGCCATTTTACTGACACCTTTGGCGATCGGTGATTTGACATCGCTAAGCCTTCAAGCTCCTGGTCTTCTATTGGGTTCGGGTGTCGCGTCGGCCTCAGCCAATCTCTTGGCCATTGCCGCTTTCGGTTTGGCGCGGGCGGCAAGCCTGGCACCGCTGGTTTACTGCCAATTGATTTCTGCAACAGCGGCGGGTTGGTTTGTCTTTGGCGACTTTCCAGACAACATCTCAGCACTGGGTTTGATCGTGGTCGCCGCGGCAGGCTTTGGCCCCAGGTTCATGCGTGGCCGATCATCCATGCCCTAACAAGGTCGTAACAAGCGAAACTCAAACAAACGATACCAATGTTCCATTATCGAAAAGCTGTTCTCAGACAATTCAGCATTGACATGCAGGGCACAAAAAACGCCCCGAAACTTTTTTATTTCGGGGCGCGCGCCAGACTACTAGCACGAACAAGCCAGCAAGCTTTTGACGGTCATGTGTTGGAACGCATGACGGGTATGCACATTGGTGAACACACCGTCGCTTTCAAACTTAAACCGCCTATTTGTTCATCATGGACTTGATGAGGCCGAAGACCAATGTGCCGACACCGCCACCGCCAAGGCCAGAAACGAGATTGCCAACAATCGAACCAATGTCACCAGTACCAACAAGGCCGCCAATGATTGGACCGAGGGTTGGACCGAAGAAATATGACGCCGCTGCACCGGCGATTGCGCCAACAATACTGTTAGACCCAGCGCCAGGATTGGCGCCACCCATTAGTTTGCCAAGAATATTGCCACCAGCAATGCCGCCAGCACCGCCAGCGATTAGTGGAAGAAGTTGTTCAAGCATGGTCCGTCCCCTGTTGCTCCGATTTTGTAACTACGTTTCAGACGCAGTCTGCTTTTTTGCCCTTCCGCAATAACAGGATTGTGCAGCACTTGCACCTTCAACAAAGCTACAATTGGTGAAAAACTAGGCAGTTTTCTGTTTTTAGGGCAATTTTGCCATCTTGGCCGCCTTCCGGGGTGGATTATTGCAACGCAAAATCGAATCGTTGACGGCATATATCAAAAGATATTTAAGCGCCACACGTTTGGTACCAGGCCACCATCCACACGCATTTTGCCCACCTGATCCCAGCGCGCGACAACACCCGACCACCTCGCTATAAGACTGCCACGAACCTCCAACGACAGGCCGATGACCCTATGACGAAAACCGCCAACGCCGCTGCAGATGCAAACACCATTACGCCAGACGTGATCGCTGAACACGGCCTTAAGCCAGATGAATACGACCGGCTGCTTGAGATCATGGGACGTGAGCCAAGCTTAACGGAACTTGGCATCTTTTCCGTCATGTGGTCGGAACACTGCTCCTACAAATCGTCGCGCTTTTGGCTCAAGCAACTGCCAACTTCCGGCCCGCAAGTGATCCAAGGGCCTGGCGAAAATGCCGGCATTGTCGACCTTGGCGACGGCGATTGTGCCGTCTTCAAAATGGAGAGTCACAACCACCCGTCCTACATCGAGCCTTACCAAGGTGCGGCCACCGGTGTTGGTGGCATCATGCGTGATGTCTTCACGATGGGCGCACGACCGGTGGCAAATTTAAACGCCCTGAGATTTGGTGCCCCTGAGCACCCGAAAACCAGGCATCTTTTGTCCGGCGTTGTTGAAGGCATTGGCGGATATGGCAATTGCGTCGGCGTTCCAACCGTTGGCGGTGAAACAAACTTTGACGAAGGCTACAACAACAACATTCTGGTCAATGCCATGTGCGTCGGCTTGGCCAAATCGGATAAGATTTTTTATTCTGCCGCCAAAGGCGTTGGCCTGCCGGTTGTCTATGTCGGCTCCAAAACCGGACGTGACGGCATCCACGGCGCCACCATGGCCTCGGCAGAATTCGATGATGATTCAGATGAAAAGCGCCCAACCGTCCAAGTTGGCGACCCGTTCACCGAAAAACTGCTGATCGAAGCCTGTCTTGAGTTGATGGCCAAAGACGCAATCATTGCTATCCAAGACATGGGTGCTGCCGGGTTGACATCATCAACCGCAGAAATGGCCGACAAAGGCGGCGTTGGCATCACCCTCAACCTCGACGACGTACCCCAGCGTGAAACCGGCATGACGGCGTATGAGATGTTGCTATCGGAAAGTCAGGAACGGATGTTGATGATCCTGAAACCTGACGCGGCCTCGGAAAAAACCGCCAAAGACATCTTTATCAAATGGGGGCTCGACTTTGCCGTCATTGGCCAAACAACCGACACCGGTCGCATGATCGTCACGCATCAAGGTGAAACCAAAGCCGACATTCCTGTTGCAACGCTTGCCGATTCAGCACCTGAATATCAACGCCCCTATGTTGAGGCGACACCACCTGCTGCGATCAAACCGCAAGACATTGTCGCCCCTGAGAGCCTCTTTACCGCGTTGCATTGCCTGATGGGCACGCCGGACCTGTGTTCACGCGCTTGGATTTGGGACCAGTATGACCACATGGTGATGGGCGATACCATCGGCCGCCCCGGTGGCGATGCCGCCGTCGTCCGCGTTCACGGCACAAAGAAAGGCATTGCGACCGCCTGCGATGTCACCCCACGTTACGTCACAGCCGACCCCTACGAAGGCTCCAAGCAAGCCGTGGCCGAAACCTGGCGCAACCTCACATCTGTCGGCGCCGACCCCCTTGCCATTACCGACAACCTCAACTTCGCCAATCCCGAGCGCCCCGAAATCATGGGCCAGTTTGTTGGCACCATGAAGGGGCTGACGGACGCTTGCACAGTGCTCTCATATCCAATCGTCTCCGGCAACGTTTCACTTTACAACGAAACCAACGGCGTCGGCATTCCACCAACGCCTGCCATCGGTGGCGTCGGCCTGATCCCGGATACCGCCCACATTGTCAGCGCGGCATTTGCTGACAACGACGAAAGCATCATCGTGTTGGGTGCAGATGCCCACCACTTAGGTCAATCACTTTATCAAAAGCACATCGCCGACGGTCTCAAAGGAGCCCCACCGCCTGTTGATCTCGATGTTGAATTAAAAACCGGCAACACCGTACGCGATCTCATTCGCAAAGGAACCGCAACCGCGGTTCATGATGTCTCCGATGGTGGTCTGCTGGTTGCGATTGCCGAGATGGCATTAAGCAGCAACATTGGCGCGACTTTGAACGCCTACACCGGCGACATCCCTGCTCATGCGTTTTGGTTTGGCGAAGACCAAGCGCGCTATGTTGTGACGTGTCAGAAGTCCGATACCGATCACGTGATTTCAGCCGCCAACCAAGCTGGAATTCCAGCTCGTCTCATAGGCACAACGGGTGGCGATGCCGTTGCGATGGACGGCGAATCCGACATGCCACTTGCAACGCTGCGCGAAGATCATGAGGGATGGTTTAAGCGGTATTTGGGGTAGGTAGAATGACAACACAACAGCTGAAGCCTTTTGCTTTTGTTTTGATGCCTTTTGATAAAAACTTTGATGACATCTACAATCTAGGTATCAAGGCAGTTGCGCTGGATCTGGGTATTATCGCAGAACGTGTCGATGAGCAGAACTTTTCAGAACGTATACTGGAACGAATTTACAGACAAATCCATGCAGCCGATATTGTCATCGCTGACATGACCGGGAAAAATTCGAATGTGTTTTACGAAGTTGGCTACGCTCACGCTTTAGACAAGAAATGTACCCTGCTGACTCAAAAAACTGACGATATTCCTTTTGATCTCAAACATCATCGCCATCTAATCTATGATGGGTCAATTCAGAAACTGAAAGAACAACTAAAACCAGAACTGTCTTGGCTTCTTCAAGAAATAGAAAAAAAACGCACTAGTATATTTACTGTTGAACTAAAAGAGATTGTTGCAGATTTGGAGCACGATTCCTGGAGGACCTTTGCCGAGGTTGAAATAAAACTCGACATTCACAATAGGTCTGTGCGCAAGAGCCCTGAGATTGAAGCAATATACTTTTACACTAGTAACCCATGGGAGTTTAGCATCAACGCCACGGACTGTGCTTCGACTGAAGCTCCATTCAATGGGAGCACGGGACTAAAGCATTTTATCAAAAGCCCCGTAAATAGACTTTCACCGGGAGCATGGGCGCAGCTCCAGCTTAAGGGCAAAAAAGAAGTCTGGAACGATTTCACAGGAGCGGAAAAAAAGAACGACTATCGTCTAAAAGGTATTGCAAAGTTGGAAATCGTAACATCCGAAGGTAGTTTTAGCGAAGAATTACATCTAGATACGATTGCAAATGACATTCCTTTTTAGCCAAAGACAATGTGTTACCTTAAAATTTTCTCCTCAGCCAGTCCAAGGCCGTATTTTGATCTTCAATCTTAGAGCGCCGAATCATTTTTAAATGGATCGTCGGACTAGATCCGACGATGACACGACCGGTGTTTGTGTTGGTGGCTTTCCGAACTCTTGTGAATTTCAGAGGAGCAAGACCGCTACTGGGGCACACTTACGCCAACCCCACCCACAGGTGTCATCCTCGGGCTTGTCCCGAGGACCCATCGCACCACACACTCTCAGAGATTAGGCTTTGACAAACAAACCCACCGCAATCACCACACACTTCACCCATGTTCGGCGAAATCCGTTGCTGATTGAAACCTTCGAACGCTTGGAGAAATGGATCGTCGGACTAAATCCGACGATGACACGAACGGTGGCCTAGCGATGCGGAGCAATTAAAACTTTTACGAAGACCCATTTTGCAGCAGACTCGATCCTTTCCGAATGCCTCGGCAAGGTGCAGCACATTGAAAACTTACTGGGTCTACATTCTCGCGAGCAAACCATACGGCACGCTCTATATCGGAGTGACGAACAATTTGCTGGAGCGTGTCGCCGAGCACCGGGACGGGACTGGGTCGAAGTTCACAAAGCGCTATGATGTGAAAACGCTCGTGCACTTTGAACCGTTCGGGGATGTCAAGATTGCAATCCAGCGCGAGAAAACGTTAAAGCGATATTTGCGGAAATGGAAGATCCGTTTGATCGAACTAGACAATCCAAATTGGTGTGATTTGTATCCCGAGCTAAGAGCGCTGCCGGGAAACGCGGACGATGGACTTCGCCGAGGGATGGATCCTCGGGACAAGCCCGAGGATGACATTGATGTGTAACGTGATTATGTAACGAGGGCGGGAGTGATTCACGTGCTCGCTGATAGGAGCTCGCACGATCACACCCGGGGGTTTCACCTACAAAACTTTTCCCCGTTCATCTGCCTTGTGGCAGTCTTGACCGACCGCACATCACGAGGGCCGCTTCCGGAGGCGTTCTGAAAAGTGGGATGTGTGGACTGGTTTGCAGGTTGGTTGCCACGTCGGCGCCAGGCTGAACGTCGCGGCAAATGACACCCCGCAAGGGGAAGGAGCCTTAAGCCGAGGGAAATTTGGCTGTCGCGAATGCGCACTTATGCCAACCCCACCCTCTGGCGTCATCCTCGGGCTTGTCCCGAGGACCCATCACACCACACATTCAGAACTTAGATTTTCACAAACAAACCGACCGCAATCACCACACACTTCACCCATGTTCGGCGAAATCCGTTGCTGATTGAAACCTTCAAACACTTGCACAAATGGATCGTCGGACTAAACCCGACGATGACACGTCTGGTGTTTTTGAAAAATTGGTCCTTGAATACTGGGCGCAATTTTATGATTGTGTTGGACCGGTGGCGTCATACATTTCTAGATATGAAACACCTAACCCAAGCAAACTTTCGCCCTTAATACTCATACCTGACCGACAACTTCATCTTTGATGTTTGACCCGCATCTTCGACGAAGTCGGCTTCGATGTCGGAATAATTGTAGCCAAGGTTGAGTGATAGGCCACGCGCCACGTCGTAACGACCGCCAACCGAAAAGCTTGTTTCATCAAAGCCCGCGAGTTCACCTAAATGACTTTCAACCGAAAGACTGACTTGGTTGTATTTATAACTCAGACCAAACGAGGTGAAAATGCGGTCTTCTCCATTCAACGGACCGTCAAATTCCTCATATCCAACGCCAACATCGACCAATAGACTGCCGTAAATAATTTCGCCAACAAGGCTGCCGCCACGGTTTTCAACCCGCCCACGTCCATCGGTTAAATGGAAGTCACCGTTGACGTAGCGTGCCGTCACACGGTGGTCGAGAAACTTCGATGGTCGGTTGTACGACACACCAATATCATGCTTGCCATCATCATCACCTGCCGCCGTGACGACAAATGCACTGTATTGCCCGCGATAAGCCAGGCCCGTATCGTTTGCTTGGCCAAGGAAATCATCGAATGCCAATTCGGCATTGCCAACACCGCGAAAACGGCGTGTATCTTCACGTACAAGACCTGTCACTTCGCCGCCAAAAACGGTGCCCCAAACACCTCCGATGTATCCGGCCCAGGCATCTTGGTATTGGTCGTCGCGACCGTCTTCCACCGACCCGGCATAAGCGCCACCAATCGTCAAAGCATTTGGCAATTGGCGTTCAATCCGAACCTCAAACACCGTATTTGGCGCAACATCTTCTGTGTTGTTTTGGAAATCAAACGTCACCGGCAAATCGTAAAGCTGATTATAGCTCAACGTAAATCCAGCAACATCGACCGCCAACGGCTCTTCAAAAAACGACAGGTTGTCGTAATTAATAGAAAAATTTTCAGCACCAACGGGTCTGCTTGCCAGCAATGTTGTGGCAGCGACGAGGAGCACAAAATTGGAAGATGTTTTATTTAGCTTTGTCATTGTCATCTCCCTTGTTATGCGATGGCTGGAAATTTGGTTCTAAACACGTGGTCGGCAATCTGATTGCCCATGCGCAAGGCTTCGACATTGTCGATGTTCCAATGCACACCGCCGTAGATACGGCTCATGCCATTCTCATGAGACGCTTGGCTGAGAGACCGCCATCGGCGCACAACTCCGGTTAACTGCTTCGGCCAAATCACGAGGTCTGGTGTTGGACCGGAGAACTGAACGTCATCACCACCAAGGACGTGTTGGAGAATACGGGTCGAAGACGCACCAAATGCCGAGTGTCCTGAGACATAGGTTGGAAACGGCGGAGTCGGGATATAGCTTTTCCAATTTGGATCTGACACGACGCGCGGATCAGGATTGTCAAAGGTTTCCGCGCGATAGCGGATCGCTGTTTCTGGCCGCACAATGTCGTAGGCAAACTTGGAGTGCCAAACCGAAATTGCACTGTCAGCTTGTGCCATCGACATCAGCGCCATTGCGCGCGCTGTCTCAAGAAAATTCATTGGCTGGTGTTGCAACAACTGCATGCCGATCAATGCAAAGTGTCCTGGTGGCGAGGCTCCCCATGGGCCATCTTCCCAAAACAACGCAATTTCTGATTGGTCCTCTGTGCGCGTGCGGCTGTCAGAGGCGCCGATCTCTTTGATGTGTGCAAATTCATCGGCAAATTCTGGGCTGCGCGGATCAAGGAAATTGCGCGCGCCAAATTGGTTCGGTGATGACACACACCACGGTGTCACTGCGCCAAATCCTGGCAACAGACCACGATGAAAAGTCGGCCGGAATGCCGGACCGCCACCAGCATCATAGAGCGGGCCCGTTGGTGTCCATTTTAAAGAATCACGACGGCGCGGGTAGCGACCGAGATAGAAATTGACCTTGCTTGGCTCGGCGCCATCGTTGGTGCGTTGGCGTACAATGTGGCGTCCAACATGTTCACCCCAAGCAACACCAAGTGATTTGGCTTCGCTGTCTGGGAAGAAGGAAAGAAATTTCGCTTTGTCGAAAACAAACGGCTGTTGGAAATGCTCGGCGATAGCCACCGCACATGCGGTTCCATAAGCGACCTCGGGATCTGCGCCAACAGGACCACGGCCAATTTCAGTTTGAAAACGTGGATCAGCACCGTTGGCTGCCAAAAATCCAGCAACGTGGCCCATTGCCAAACCGCGTGTCGCCAAAGGTGGCGCCACTAATTGGTCGCGAACGGCCTGGAGAATAATGTCTGTCCAATAGAATACTGGATTAACGTTTTGCTTGGCGACAAATCCAGTCAGGTAAGATTGTCTGGCACCAATTGGAGCCGCACAACCCGACATCGCAAGCGCCGATGCTGCACCAACTCCACCAAGGAAAGCGCGGCGGGAGATATTTTTTTGATCCGACACACGATCAGCAGATGACCTGAATGATTTTTTCAAGAAAGAATTTTGCTGGCTCATTGGAGTGGCCACCGACCTCGCTGATGTTTGAAACCGTCAATGAATTAAAAAAATTACCAAATACACAATTTGGCGAACAACTCAGACGCAAACTCAACGAGCAAAAGGCAGAGCTTCGAAATTGGAAACTTCAATTCTCAGCCAGCATTGCAACCTGGTTCATCTATTTTTGAACCAAAGGTTTTCAACCCAACCAAAAGCCCGTTCGGGTTAACCCGACGTTAAGATGGAAAAAGACCAGAAAAATATCGATATTTGTTGCATTTCGGCATAATTCGGTCTCTTAAAGAGATAGAAGAAATGGCTTGAGAACCAACCGGTCAAATGAAAGGAATTGCACCCCGTCATGCCAATGGACGCCAAAGAGATTGAAACGCTGATCAAAGCAAAGTTTCCCGACGCTGCCGTCGAGATCCAGGACCTGGCCGGTGATGGCGATCATTACGCTGCGACCGTCACAACTGCTGCGTTCAAGGGCGTTTCGCGGGTCAAACAG
This sequence comes from Hyphomicrobiaceae bacterium, assembly GCA_050633705.1. Classification (GTDB taxonomy): domain Bacteria; phylum Pseudomonadota; class Alphaproteobacteria; order Rhizobiales; family Hyphomicrobiaceae; genus JAJFHI01. The sequence goes on from JBOEGZ010000001.1 coordinate 515,734, forward strand.
CACAAGATGGTTTATGAGGCGCTGGAAGGGCGCATGGGCGGCGTTTTGCACGCTCTGCAGCTAAATACAGTCACGCCTAAAGATTGACTTTCCGCGGTAAAACACCAAATTATCGACAATGACTGCGTGTACGTTTGAATGGGTAAGGTCAGACACAAATGACTTCACGAACTGAGGCGTTGCGCATTAGGATTAGAAATTGAGAGTCATCGGCAGGCCTTTAAACCTGCGCGAAACTGAAAAGGACGAAGAGCATGAGTCAGGAAGACATCAACACCTGGATTAAAAACACCGTCGATTCAAATGACGTTGTGTTGTTTATGAAAGGCACAAAAGACTTTCCCCAGTGTGGTTTTTCTGGACAGGTCGCACAGGTTCTTGGCTATCTCGGCGTCGATTACAAAGACATCAACGTGCTGGATGATATGAGTGTGCGCGAAGGCATCAAAGCCTATTCAGACTGGCCGACAATTCCCCAGCTCTATGTCAAAGGCGAATTCCAGGGCGGCTGTGATATCATTCGAGAGATGTTTGAAAAAGGCGAACTCGGACAAATCTTCGACGAGAAGGGCGTGGCTTACGACAAAACCCGGGCCACAGCCTAACGCGCATTCGCGTGAAACAAAAAAGAGTTAAAAAGAGGCCGGTTATTCCAACCGGCCTCTTTTTTTCCAGATGGTCTCGCTTTTGCTCGTTTCTGTCGCGATATACTCGAAGTTAGCGCAACTTTGCTGGTGGACCCGCATACGCAAACATGACCATGCCCCCCAAAAAAACACATCCTACACGTCTCGGCGGCCGACGTTTTTTGTTGAGTCTGGCCATCATTTCAGCAAGCGTTTGCCTGGCTCTTGGCATCTCCTTGCCAATAATCAAGCTAACCCAGCTTTATTTTTTCACGACCGAACACTCCTTACTTTCAACCACATGGGTTTTGTTGCAAGACGAACAGTATTTCCTAGGCCTTACAGTCCTGGTGTTCTCAATTGTTTTTCCCGTTCTAAAACTGCTTTACCTGTTGTTGGTTTCAACATTGCCCAAGACCGAAGTCATTCGCCAACATCGACGTCTGAAGGCACTGGAGTGGTTGGGCAAGTGGTCAATGCACGACGTGTTGATGTTGGCCTTGACGATCTTCTTCATCAAAAGCCAAGGCGTTTATGACGCAACCAGCCTGCAGGGTGTCTATTTCTTTACGGCAGCCGTTGTGTTGATGATCTTGTCATACGCCTGGCTTCGTACCGATGAACGCGGCAATGAGGCCATTCGCCCAGCACCTGCCCCCCTGCCCTATTCGCAGCCACTGTCACCATTTCGCAATTTTGTTTTGAGCTTTCTTATTATTGTCGCCACGGTATTTTTCGCGCTTGGGATCATCTTGCCCGTCATCCGCTTCACAACCGTTTACGTTTGGAGCAATGAGCATTCCATCGCGACAATCATTTATGCACTCTACCAAAATCAGGAGTTTTTCCTGTGTGTCGTGTTGTTTGCGTTTTCTATATTTTTTCCGTTTTTAAAACTGCTCTACCTTTTGACACTGGTCACATCTCCTGACTTGTCACCAGAATTTCGCTCGAAATCGATCTCAACCATGGAGTGGCTTGGACGATACTCTATGACCGACGTCATGGTGTTGGCGTTGATGATCTTTTATGTGAATTCATCAGGCTACACCGAAGCTCGGGTGATGCCAGGCGTTTATTTCTTCGCAGCTTCCGCTCTCATTACCATGTTGGCATATGGCTGGGCCAACACGATCTCACCGGTGGCACGGCTGCAGCCAGCCGCTGCGCCAGGGACCAAAGACAAAAGAGGGATCCACCACAAATCAGGCCCTACAATCGGGCCCTAATGAAACCGATCCAAAAGACGTCACCCAAAATCGAACAAAGGCGGCGCCAAGTTGGCACCGCCTTTGGAAAAGTTGAAGTGATTGGTTCGCGCTTGGGCGATTGAAAATAAAAACCTAGCGTGAATAGAATTCGACCACGAGGTTTGGTTCCATTTGAACCGCATAGGGTACATCCGCGAGGGCCGGAATGCGAATCAGACTTGCCGTCATTTTGTTTTCATCAACTTCGATGTAGTCGGGTAAATCGCGCTCGCCGCTTTGCATGGCTTCGAGAACCAATGGCAATTGGCGTGACTTTTCGCGAACTTCGATTTTGTCGCCGACTTTTACACGGTAGCTCGGGATCGTGACTTTCACCCCGTTGACCAGTACGTGACCGTGGCTGACAAATTGACGTGCAGCAAAAACTGTTGGAACAAACTTGCAGCGGTAGACAACTGCATCAAGGCGACGCTCAAGCAGACCGATAAGGTTTTCCGAAGTCGAACCTTTTAAGCGCACGGCTTCTTTATAATTGCGAAGGAACTGACGTTCTGAAATGTTGCCGTAAGATCCTTTCAGCTTTTGCTTGGCACGCAGCTGCTGACCGAAGTCGGAAAGCTTTGCACCGCGGCGTTCGCCGTGTTGGCCTGGACGAGATTGACGTTTGTTGAGTGGACTTTTGGGCCGACCCCAGATGTTTTCACCTAAGCGTCGGTCAATCTTATGTTTCGCGCGAATACGCTTCGTCATCTTCAAGCACTCCAATTGGCTTTGAATTAAATTTATTGGAGCGCCCCCTCCTCTGCATGCCCTGGCCGAAAGCCCAGGATGCCGACAGGACTGCCATTTTAGCAAATCCACGGGTGCGCAGAAAAAAGCGGGCCCAAAGGAAAGCCCGCTCATTCGTTCGAGGTATCTAGCGGCTGAGAAGCCCGACGTCAACGTTTGTCGCTGGGACTCAGAAAAGCTCGGGCTGTTCCTCGACCGGCTACTCCTTCTTATCAGCCGTCTTCTTTGCAGGTTCATCAGGCGCTCCAGCCGCCTTTTCCTTGCCTGCCGCCGGCTCTGGCTTTGGAACGGCCACTTTGAAATTCGGGCCCGCATCGACATATGCAGTGATCACCTTGAGTACTTTTTTCTTCTGCTCATTTGTGCAAGTCGTTGAAGCTGTTTTAGATTCTTGAATGACGACTTCCTTGCCGTCCTTTTTCTCGATCAATTTGATCTTACCGGTCAGCAACATCACCGTCGTTAGGTGCAATTGGCTGATGTAGACAAGTTGCTGCTGCGACCATGTCTTCTTGTTGAGCTCGCGCTGCATCATTGAGCGGAAATTGAAAAGCTGTGCCTTCGGCAAATCGCATACCTGTGCGTGTGCTGAAAGACGGCCAACCCGAATAATTTCGCGCGCGACATCGACCGGTACGATCACTTCAGACTTTTTGTCTTTATCGATCAGGATCGTTTTACCACCATTTGGTGGCGTGAACTGCTGTGGAACCAAAGACCACGTATAGTCCATGAATGTCTTGACCGACTTCTCACTCAGCTCCTGAGCTGTCGCCGGACCTGTCATCGCGACATTCACTAGCGCCACGGCTACCAAGCCCGTCGCCCATGTCACCGCTTTCAACATATTGCCTCTCTCCCGAAGGCCACAATGGCCCATGTTTGGGTTCTGAAGACACTCAAAACCCGTAACTTCCACCGCCGGCGTCCATCACGCACGGAGCCTGTCGCTAGCCTCGTGTATCATATGCCAGCATTGCGGCAATGGCTCAGCCTAAAACTTGGCTTAAACAAGGCAAGCTTTGTGGACAGCGCCTAAGATTTCCGCTTGGCGCGTAAAAGAGTGGCAACAATACCACGCAAAGTGCGGACCTCCTGATCCGTCGCCCCCATGCGCGTAAACATCGCCCGTAAGTTCCGCACAAGGACAGCCCGACGATGGGACGGGCGGAAAAAGCCCTGGTCGTCCAAGGCGCCTTCCAAATGTTCAAAAAATCCCAGTAATTCAGCTTTCGTCGCTGGGTTGTCGTGTTTTAATTGCAGGCCAGGTGACACAGGCTTTTCGTAGGTTGTAACACGGCCGAGGTTCTGATCTTCAACGGGGCGCTCCAACATCCAGGCATAGCCAAGAATGAGGACGGCCTGGGCCAGATTAAGCGAAGCAAAACGGCTATTTACTGGGATCATCACCAACGCGTCTGCAACCGCGACTTCATCACTTTCCAGGCCGCTGCTTTCGCGCCCAAACATCATTCCGCAACGTTGTCCTGCAGCAATCCGTCGCGCCATTTCTTTGGCCGCCTGTGCCGGTGTCATCACCGGTTTGCGCATATCGCGCTGGCGGGCGGTTGTGGCGCAAACCCAGTTTAAGTCAGAAAGTGCCGGTGCCAGCGTATCGTGACTTTGCGTATCATCGATAATGTAGTTGGCGCCGGAGGCTGCAATTCTGGCGCGCTCGTTTGGCCATCCATCGCGCGGATTAACCAACCGAAGTGTATCCAGACCAAAATTTCCCATCGCCCGCGCCGCCATGCCGATATTGTCAGCTAGCTGCGGCCCGACCAAAATTACCGCTGGGGTTTCGCCACTGGGCGCTACTGGTTCCCCGCGCACGTCAGCACGGCGCACACCATGGCGAAGTTTTCGCAAGACACGACGAGCCCAGAACCAATACTCATGGCCGGACCACGACGTCGTCAACGCCTCTAGGCTTGCAACCTCAAGATTTTGTTCGCCCTGACCTTGCAACCCAAAACTGCCGTCTTTGACTGTTATTGATCCGTGAGCGGACACAAAATCGTCCAACGTTTCCCAGCCTTGAGCCTCCGTTCGCCTTTTGCACCCCCGACACGTTGCCGCCACGGCTTCACACCGCCGTTCCGCGCAATATGTCAGCACGTCATCGAGAGTTTCTCGCGTCAATCCAGGCAGTTGCAGCTCTTGCAGAGCCTCATCGATGGTCGTTTGGTGGCAGGCCGAAACGATCTCACCGATAGACCGGCTTGGGGTTCGGGGAGCATCATCCACACCGGCGGTCGTGTCGCGTGCAGAAACCCGTGGCTCTGGCCCTGTGTCTTGTGACACAAATATTTTTAGCGACTCGGTCAAGGGATCGGCCTTCAATTCTTCAAGCAGAGGGATGAGCAAGCAATGGCGATTGATTTAAACGATACTGGCGAACGAATTCGACTGATGATTTGGTCTGGGTTTTACACACCCGAAGACGTCTTTGAAGTGATTTCGGAAGAATATCTCGATCCATATGAACTTTCTGCAGACGACCGTGCATGGATTGATGCCAAAGCCGAGGAAGAAGCCGAGGCAAAATTAGAAGCTGAACAGGCTTGGCCGGACACGACCGATTGGGACCGGTTGGATGCAGCCTTCAACGACTTGGACGAGGCTGGCATCTTGGGGCTCCACAACGCCGGTGTCACGCAATCTGAGGGACTATCTGATGCAGCCGACATTGCCGCGCAAATGAAGGACGAAGGCTACGTCTTCAAAGGCTTTGTATTCTACAACACCCAAGACATCGATCGCGCGCAAAAAGAAAGCGTTCTTAATCTAACGTTTGGTGCATTTGATGGTAGCGACACTGGGGAAATTGCCCAACAAGCGGGTGCGATTTTAACAGAATCTGGTTTTGACATTGCAGCTAATCCAACGCCTGAGACTGGAATCACCCTCAACGATTTCACTTGGCAAAAACGTGGTCTTGGTGAAGATGAAGAAGACGATGAAGATCAAGATCAAGATCAGGACTATGAGGCAACTTAAGCTGCTCAAACACTAAACTGGGGCCGATCGGCATTTGTTTTTTAAGGCATTCTCGTACCGATGGCTTGCTTGAACTGTCCTTTTTGCGACACCGTAAACGGGTCTTGGGTTGAAAATCCAAGGGAAATGCTAGGCCCATAGTCCTTTACCCATTTGGCGCACTTGTTGCGCTCGGGCGGCGCCGTTATGGTGCCGCCAAATTTGTTCACCCAACACTATCTAGAAATCCCTTGAAGGGATAAAAGGCGCATACACACATGGCAAAAATCAAAGTCGAAGGTACCGTTGTCGAACTCGATGGCGACGAGATGACGCGCATTATATGGCAGTTCATTAAAGACAAACTGATCCATCCCTACCTCGATGTGAACCTAGAGTATTACGATCTTGGCGTTGAGTACCGCGATAAGACCGATGATCAGGTCACAGTTGATGCAGCCAACGCAATTAAGAAACATGGTGTTGGCGTAAAATGCGCGACGATTACACCGGACGAAGACCGCGTTGAAGAATTCAATTTGAAACGCATGTATCGTTCTCCAAACGGAACAATACGCAACATCCTGGGCGGTGTTATTTTCCGCGAGCCAATCATTTGCAAGAATGTGCCTCGTTTGGTTCCGGGTTGGACGCAACCCATTATTGTTGGCCGTCACGCTTTTGGCGATCAATACCGTGCAACAGATTTCTTGTTCCCAGGTGCTGGTAAACTCTCAATCAAGTTCGTTGGCGAAGACGGAAATGTCATTGAGAAAGAAGTCTTCGATGCACCAAGCTCTGGTGTCACGATGGCGATGTATAACCTAGACGACAGCATTAAAGATTTTGCCCGCGCCTCGATGAACTATGGCCTGCAACGCGGTTATCCCGTTTACCTGTCGACCAAGAACACCATCATGAAAGCTTACGATGGTCGTTTTAAAGATATCTTCCAAGAAATCTTCGACAGCGAGTTCGCCGATAAATTCAAAGAGGCAGGCATCACCTATGAACACCGCCTCATCGACGACATGGTTGCAGCCGCGATGAAGTGGTCCGGCGGTTACGTATGGGCTTGTAAAAACTACGATGGTGATGTGCAGTCCGACACGGTTGCCCAAGGCTTTGGTTCACTGGGCTTGATGACGTCTGTTTTGTTGTCTCCTGATGGTAAAACTTGTGAAGCTGAAGCAGCGCACGGAACGGTTACCCGTCACTATCGCGAACACCAAAAAGGCAACGCGACATCAACCAACTCAATCGCCTCGATCTTTGCCTGGACTCGTGGCCTCAAACACCGCGCTAAGCTCGACGATAATGCAGCATTGGACAAATTCGCTGAGACTTTGGAAGCCGTTTGCATCGACACTGTTGAATCCGGGTTTATGACAAAAGATTTGGCACTCCTTGTTGGTGATGAGCAGAAATGGCTCGATACCATTGGCTTCTTAGACAAAGTTGATGAAAACCTTCAACTCGCCATGGCGGAACAGGGCTAAGAATTTTATCGCAGCAAAAAACAAAAAAGTCGGGCAGCAATGTCCGGCTTTTTTGTGCCATTTGGAAGAAACACGAACGTACTATCGGCGCTGCGAATTCAGCTCAACCATTACACTATGCGATATATGGATACAATTTCGACCTAGAACGTCACTTGCAACCCATCATACGCGGGACGCACGTTGGGCGGCAGATCACGGCACAGCGTGTCGTAGTCAAGATCACTCATCATGTGAGTTAACAACGCTTGTTTTGGCTGCAATCGTTCAATCCATTGCAAAGCCCGTTTGAGATGGAAATGACTTGGATGAGGTGTATGACGCAACGCGTCAACGACCCATAGGTCCAAGCCTTCCATTATCTCAGCACTTCCTGGTGGGAAATCGGAGATGTCGGGCGAATACCCAATATTTCCCACACGAAGTCCAAGGGTTTCAATATTGCCGTGATGTTGTGGCACGGTCTTTATCACCATCACGCCGCCTGCGCCTTCAACACGCACTTCATCACCGGCGACGATACGATTGGCGCGCAAAATCGGCGCATAGCCTGTCCCGGGTTGTTCGGCAAAACAATAAGAAAAGCGTGTTTCGAGACTATCCCCGGTGGGCGCATCAAAATAGGTGTTGATCCTGGACTTCATCGCATAGCAAACGGGTCTGAGATCATCGATACCATGAGTGTGATCGGCGTGGTCGTGCGTAAAAATTACCGCGTCCAAATGGTCGACACGCACATCGATCAATTGCTCGCGCAAATCCGGCGGCGTATCTACAAGAACCCGCGTCACCTTGTTGTTATCCAACTGCTCAAACATGACAGAACATCGTCGCCGACGGTTTTTGGAGTTTTGTGGATCACAACTGCCCCACATCGTTCCAATTCTTGGAACACCCCCGGACGGCCCACAGCCGAGTATGGTCAAACGATGCTTGGTCATGAGGCCTGCGTCGTGCCAGTGGCTGGTGTCGCAAGTCCACTCGATATGGTGCTCGTCAATTTAGGAGGCTTAGCTTTGGTATAATAGCGGAAAAAGTTTTGCGTCGTTGCGTTCGCCAACGCGTCCGGTGTCATGCCGCGAACCTCAGCAACAACAGCTGCGGTATTGACGACATAAGATGGCTCATTGGTCTTGCCACGATAGGGAACCGGCGCCAGATAGGGTGCGTCAGTTTCCACAAGAATACGCTCCAGCGGCACCTCGCCTGCCAAATTCCGCAAGGCTTGAGAATTCTTGAACGTGACAACGCCTGAGAACGAAATATACAGTCCCAAATCCATCGCCCGCATGGCTAATTCTCTTCCCCCCGTATAGCAATGTAAAACGGCAGGAAACGGTCCGTCTTCCTTGTGGGCTTTTTTTAAAATTTCAAGCGTGTCTTCATCGGCATCGCGCGCGTGGATCTCGAGTGGCAGCCCGGTCTGACGGGCGGCTTTGATGTGTTCGCGAAACCCTTCCGCCTGCGCTGCGGCTTCGCTTTTTTGATAATGGTAGTCAAGGCCAGCTTCGCCAACGGCGATCACTTTGGGGTGCTCAGCCAAGGCAACGATGTCACACGCCGGAATGCCGCGTTCTTGATCGGCATAATGGGGATGGGTGCCAACCGAACAATAGACATCTTCAAACCGCTCGGCGATGGTGCGGATTTTGTCGAACTCACGCACCTTGGTTGAAATGGTCACCATTGTTCCAACGCCTGCCGCTTTCGCACGCGCAACAACCCCATCGAGATCGTCGCTAAACTGGGGAAAATCGAGATGACAATGGTGATCGACCAACATTAAGATTTGCCCTTTTTGCCAGCTTTTGTTTCGTTCGCGTCATCAGGTTCAACAAAACGGGGAAACACACCCTCAGGTTTGGGCAATGCCAAGCCTGGCGCAATTCGGTGTTGGCTGCCAAGTGAAACAAAACTGCGGCTTTCATCGGCCTGCCCCAACAGATCTAACAACCTGTTGGCGCCGGTTGGCACAACCGGAGCGGCGAGAATTGCTACCTGGCGCACGACTTCCGCTGTCACGTACAAAATTGTTTCCATGCGTTTGAAGTCGGTCTTGCGTTTGGCCCAAGGCTCTTGGCCTGCAAAATAACGGTTGGCTTCAGCCACCACGACCCAAACTGCATCGAGGTATTTATGAACCGCCTGGTGATCCATCTCACCGCGGCATTGGCTCAACAAGCCATCTGTCGCGTCGAGAATATCTTTATCCTCTGTGGTGAATTCACCGGGTTCTGGCACCATGCCGTCGCAGTTTTTGGCAATCATCGACAAAGAGCGTTGTGCCAAATTGCCAAGGTCATTTGCAAGGTCAGCGTTGACGCGATTTACAATCGCTTCATGGCTATAATTCCCATCACGACCGAACGCGACTTCGCGCAAAAAGAAATATCTCAGTTGGTCAACGCCGTAGGCATCGGCAAGGTTAAACGGGTCGAGCGTGTTGCCAACCGATTTTGACATCTTCTCGCCCTTGTTCAAGACAAAGCCGTGCGCAAAAACACGTTTGGGCAGATCAATGCTGGCCGACATTAAAAATGCCGGCCAATAGACTGCGTGAAAACGCAGAATGTCCTTACCAATAACGTGCACATTGGCGGGCCAGTATTTTTTGTAAAGCGTATCGCTTGTGTCGGGAAAACCGACGCCGGTAAGATAGTTTGTCAGCGCGTCGATCCACACATACATAACGTGCTCGGGAGCTCCTGGCACCTTTACACCCCAGTCGAACGTTGTGCGTGAAATCGACAGGTCTCTCAATCCGCCTTTGACGAAGCTCATCACTTCATTGCGACGTTCCGGTGGTAAAATAAAATCAGGATTGGCTTCATAGTGCGCTAGAAGCTTGTCTTGATAAGCTGACAATTTAAAAAAGTAGCTTGTCTCTTCCAACCATTCGACCGGCGTTCCTTGTGGTGACAGCTTTTTACCATCATCACTCTCTTGAAGCTCATCTTCGTTATAGTAAGCCTCGTCTCGAACGGAGTACCAGCCGGAATAGCTATCCAGGTAGATGTCGCCGTTGGCTTCAAGCCGTTTCCAGATTTCTTGACTGGCTGCGTGGTGGCGTTCTTGGCTGGTGCGTACAAAGTCGTCGTTCGTGCAGCCAAGCCGCGTCACCATTTCCTCAAAGCGCGCAGCGTTGCGATCGGCCAACTCTGAAACTTCAATACCCTCTTCGCGCGCTGTTTGCAGCATTTTAATGCCGTGCTCGTCGGTGCCGGTGAGGAAATAAACATCCCGGCCATCCGCTCTTGCAAACCGGGCGATCGCATCTGTTGCGATCGCCTCGTAGGCATGGCCGATGTGCGGCGCGCCGTTTGGATAGGAAATTGCCGTGGTGATATAAAATGGCGCTTTGGTAGCCATCAGTGGTCCTTAAATTCAAAAGGTCCCCAACCTATTGCGCTGCCGTTTCCAGGCGCGCCAGAGTTGAAAGGATCAAAGTTTTTCTATCCAGATTGAGAGCCATAGCCTCAGCCTTTTCAGCCGCCACTGTTTCCCACAAGGCAGCCCATGAGGCAAGCTGACCGTCCTTGATGACGCGGGAGGCCAAGTCAAACTCGCTTTGGGGGCCGCCCCCTGTGGCGCGTGCACGAACCACCCGGGCGATCAGATCCAGCAACAAATCAAAAAACAGCTCAAACTTGTCCGCAGACGCAACTGGGGCAAGCTTATCGCTCACTTTGTGCGCCTGTCCCCAATCCAGTTTGGGTAGGGAATTAAGAAGGCTCCAAACTTCATCTTGCATATCTGCGCCACTGCTAACGGCCAAACTCAGCAAACGGTGCACACGGCCTTCGGCAATCGGTATTAACTTCGCAAGTGCATCACAGGGAACGCAAGCGACAGGTTCATCTTGATGAACCAAGGCTTGGTCACCTGCCTTTTGCAAAGCCTCGTCCTTAAGTGGATAGAGATCGAGCTTGCGACAGCGAGAGCGAACAGTATTGAGCAATCGACCCGCATGAGAACTGATAAGAAGAAACACCGTTTGGGTCGGCGGCTCTTCCAATGACTTGAGCAAAGCATTGGCGGCGGCAATGTTGAGCTCGTCTGCCGCATCAACAATGATAACCCGCCACGCCCCCTCACCACTTCGATGGCTTAGAAAATTCCGCAAGCGGCGGACATCGTCAACGCGAATTTGCGCCGGAAAGCGTTTGCTTTTGATATCCCACTGTCGGCGAATAACGAGCAGACCGGAATGCGACAATGCTTCAACGCCACTGACCCCTGAACTTTCACGATCGACATCAAGCGAGCCTTCTGGCCCATTGCGTTCTTCGTTTCGGCATAAAACGTACTTTGCAAACCGATACGCAAGTGTTGCCTTGCCAATACCTTGTGGGCCGGTGATCAACCACGCATGGTGCATGCGTCCGGTGTGAAAGGCTTTCGCTAAAGTTGCTTCACCATGTTCGTGGCCAAATAAATTCGCCGTCTTTCGCGGATGTGGAAATTGGCCGAGCCGATCCGCCTCAGGATACTCATCTTGCGTTTGCAGGACTGGTGCGCGCGCCATCTTATAACGCCTCTCGCAACAAGCGTTCTGCCACTTCAGACCAAATTTGTTGGCCAATTGCTTCGATATCTATCGACGCATCAACAACGAGACAACGCTGCGGATTGGCTTTGGCAATCTGTAAAAACCCTTCACGCAAACGCCGATGATAAGAAAGCCCACGGGCTTCAAAACGATCCGGTTCTGGCTCGCCATCTATTGGCGCCGCGCCTTCCAGGCGGCGCGTATGTGCACGTGCCAAACCTTCTTCCGGGACAATGTCCATGATGACCGTGAGACTTGGGCTTGTTTCGCCGACAACGACGTCATCCAATCTATCGCACACTTCGCTTGGTAGCGTACTCGCCATCGATTGATAAACGCGGGTTGAATCTGAAAAACGATCACACAATACCCAGTCACCTCTCAGCAATGCTGGACGAATGACTTTATTGAGATGATCGGCACGTGCAGCATAAAACACCAATGCCTCAGCCAAGGCATCATGGGGCGGGGTATCGGGCGCGAGCAGCAGATTACGCAAAGTTTCAGCAAATGGAGAACCACCAGGCTCGCGCGTGACAACCACGTCGTGACCTAGCGTTTCAAGTCGGTTGGCAAGCAATCGGACTTGCGTCGACTTCCCGGCACCCTCGCCGCCTTCGAATGTGATAAATTTTTCTTGGCTCATTGGGTCAGTGTAGCGTGCACCACCGCCGGACGCGAGGGCCAACGTTGTTGTCTTACACAAGGCCGTTCACACATAGCCTTGCCGTTGATAGGAGTTAACACCATTGCCCCTGTTATGGCGCCAATTGTGTTGTGACCATTAGTTTTTCTCAAGAAGATCGGAGGCTTTCTGCGACACCCAGCGCGTCGTCAAATGGATGAGCGAATCCAATCCTTTGCGCACAACACCACCCGGGCCAACATCTTGCGCGGCGTACAACGGGACTTCATTCACCGATCCCAATGAACTCGTGACACGCAAACGTGCAACCTGATCGCCGCGACGAATGGGCGGCTTCAAAGGCCCTTCATAGACCACTTTCGCTGATAATTTTTTCTTTTCAGGAAAACGCGAGAGCACAACTTTAATTCCATCATGGCCACCTGTCAGAGGCACATAAAATTGCTCCCCGCCCCACACGCGCGCTTCACCAACAATCTCGTTTGGCCCAAACAACGGGAATTTTTTGAAACTGCGAAATCCCCATTCCAACATCCGACGCGCTTCTTCTCGCCGTTCCGACTTTGACTTCAATCCGTTGACGACAACAATCAATCGTCGTCCTTCTTGTACAGCCGAGCCCACAACGCCATAACCAGCCTGTTTGATGTATCCTGTCTTAAGGCCATCGGCGCCGATCTTTGCAAACACCAATGGGTTGCGATTGATGAAATTATGTTTGCGGTACTTAAATCGTTCAATACCAAATTTTGGATAGTACTCGGGGTATTCATCGATGATGTGTCGTGCCAACAAGCCAAGATCGCGTGCGGTCATTAAGTGTTGAGGATGGTAAAGCCCCGTCGCGTTGCGAAACGTCGACTTTTTAAGACCAATCCGGCGCGCTTCTGCTTCCATCAATTGTGCGAAAGCATCTTCGCTACCAGAAATCCCTTCCGCAACGGCAATCGCCGCGTCATTGCCAGATTGGACGGCAAGTCCACTAAGCAGCAGGTCGAGACTGATGCGCGTATTAAGCGGCACAAACATTGCCGATGTGCCCGACGGCGCGCCGCCTTTTCGCCACGCGTTTTCGCTCATCAAGAATTCGTCTTCGAGTTTCAGCTGACCTTCCTTGAGGCGTTTGAACACGACCGCCATGGTCATCAGCTTGCTCATGCTTGCTGGCGGCGCCAATTGGTCGGCATTGCGCTGAAATAAAACCGCGCCGGTCGCTGCATCGATTAAAATCGCCTGCTTGGCACGCGTTGTAAAACCTTGCGCGTGTGCCGCTGACACCACGGTCACCAAAAGCAAACCGACCGACACCAAGCCAATACAAGAGATGCGAACAAAACCTAATATTCGAAACAATGACAAAGCAAAACAACCTTGGTGCTAAAATCGGATCTGAAACGTCGCTACCCTTGAGACCGTTCAACTATTAAGGCCTTCAGTGCAAGGGTCAACGCCTGGCACCGGGTTAAACCCATCAAATTTGTCAGATCACGACAATGCGATGCTGCACTAACACAACCAAAATATTCGGCTTTTCGAAAACGGTCGATCTTATTGAGATTGCCCGAGCGCCCTACTCGATCCAGGATGACCCCTTAAATGGCAATTCCTGTGGCGCGCTCAAAGGGGGCAGTCGTGGACCGCCAAGGCCGGAATAGTGCGAATTGTAGCCCCTGTTTCGTGCAATAAACTGACGTGCCCACGGTTGACGGCGAAAATAGTCCGTTTCACGCCGATCATCACCGCTCAACGGCGCACGTCCGGCAAAGCGCACCCGGACATCCGTTATGCCCTTTTGTTCAAACCGCAACGCACGTGCGACCGCACGTGACAGGTCGATAATGCGATTGTGGGCATAGGGACCGCGATCATTAATGCGCACAAGTACGGTCCGATTATTGTGCAAATTTGTGACATAGGCATATGAGGGCAGCGGAAGTGTTGGATGGGCCGCTGTCAAAGCGTTCATGTCGAAGATTTCACCATTGGCCGTTTTTCGACCGTGAAAGTCGACGCCATACCAAGAGGCCTTACCGGTTTTGTTATAACGGTTGTCAACACGGGGGACATACAGGCGGCCAGCAATTCGGTATGGGCGTCCAATTTTATAGCTGCCCCCGCCTTTCGGTATCAATTGACCCGAACGCACCAATCGAGGACTTGGCCGTGTTCCTGTTCTTGACGGTGCGCTGTAATCGATCTTGCCAGCAGCGATGCCAATTTGTCGGTTGTATAAGCCGCGATTGTCATTGCGTGGCGAAGTCCCCGAGCATCCGACGATACCCATGATGACAAGCACACCAGCCGTAATCCATATTGTTTTGTTCATGTAATCCCACACGACAAGCCAATCCACGCCCGTCATGCCGCGAGAAATCATCCCCGCAAGTCTGATACGCATTACGCCACCCGTTTAACTCAACCCCGTGAGGACGTTGCCTCAAATGCCTTTTTTGCCCGACAAGACCCATTTTGGCTGGAGACTTTAGCCGGAAGGCGTCCAAACCATGACAAAATCTGTTTGATATCCCGTAAAGATTCCTGGGCTCGCGCCTTGAGTAAATACTTCCCCCATAGCCTAAGAAGGAGACGGATAACCTCATTTTTTCGTTTCTGTACAATCACTTAAGGCACATGTTTGCAGCAACTGGGTCGGTCAAAAAGTGGGTTTTTTTTGCATGTTGCCCTCGCCTTCATGAATCGTTAGTGTCCGCCGTCGCAGATTTCCATTTCAACCCGCGATTCAAAGCTCCTGCGGAGGGGTGGCCGAGTGGTTGAAGGCACCGGTCTTGAAAACCGGCGAGCGTGCAAGCGTTCCGTGGGTTCGAATCCCACCCCCTCCGCCA
>JBOEGZ010000002.1:0-376032 GCA_050633705.1 Hyphomicrobiaceae bacterium
GTGCTGGCCAAAAACCCTCGATGATGATGACGATAGATGAAGCGTTTGTGGCATGCACCCGGGTGCGATGATGCGAGCGACAAGCGAGCATCTGAATCGTTCCCGGCCCTCGCGGAGCCCGACCGAAGGGAGGAATAGCGTGAGCGCAAATAAACCCTCAAATAAACCCTACGATGGTGAAAGCGTTAGCACATATCTAAAACCCCGCCGCAACCTCGCGGCACCTGAAGTCTCCAGTGCAACTCCGCGACGCGGTGCCGTCCGCGAAAGATTTGACCTCTTCGCCGTGATATTGTTCCCTAGGATACAGGTTGGTTTGATCTTTCACCGTCAGCACGATTTGCCTCGCCAACTCGCATACGAAAACCTGCATACTCAATCCGTTACATTATCACAACGTAAGAGGCCGTATTCATTGAGCGATACGTGCTGCATCACAAAATGCGACCTAATGCTGTTCCTTACGGAAAAACTCCTTCATTCTGGGAAAAAATAAAATCCCGCATTAACTCCAATTTTTTCTTGCGTGATCGGGCTTGAGGCCTCATATCGGCCTTTCTCCGTTCGTCCACCTGCCCCTAAGGTCCAGGAAACCCCAAAGGTAAGGAGCGGACGGGTCACATCTATCTACTGGTTGGGGAGGGTCACATGGCCTTTGATGACACCCTCTTCCAATTGGGGATGGACTTGACTCGTTCAAGCACCGCCCAAGAGGAAGAATTGAATCTGAATGCACCTGAAGTGCTGGAAGATCGAAAAGACTACTTCATCGAACGCGATGGCGTTCGATTTGCGGGTACCCATCTGATCATTGATCTGTTGGGTGCACGTCGACTGGACGATCTCAAACACATTGAGCGAACGCTCAAACGATGTGTTGAGGTTGCAGGAGCGACTTTGCTGCATATCCATTTGCATCATTTCACCCCAAATGGCGGTGTTTCTGGTGTGGCTGTGCTTTCGGAAAGTCATATCTCTATCCACTCGTGGCCTGAGGCCGACTACGCCGCACTTGATGTCTTCATGTGCGGTGAAGCCAAGCCTCATCTGGCGATCGAGATCTTGCGAGAAGCATTTGAGGCTGACGACGTTGTCGTCAAGCAACACCTGCGCGGTCGCGAGTTAGAAGAGCAAAAGTGGCAAGCCGCTTCAGACCGTCAGCCGCCAAAGCGCATGTCGGACGAAGCAATTGCCGCTGCGAAAGCAAAAGAAGCTGCCTAACTATATTTAGCAGGTTTCAAACCCGCATGTTCGTTGACCGAACGTGCGGGTTTTTGCGTTTCCAATGCGCGCGCCACGTGGTTTCCTGACACCTGGCGCGTGCCTTCCACGCTCGAAAAAAGTGCACAATATTTAGTTGCCAAAAAGGAATTCTGTGAGATGGCTACCCCCAAAAAAGCTGTAGCAAAAAAAGCGAAAAAAAAGCCCGAAAAAAAGCGCTGGATTGAAGAGACTTTCCACCCGCACTGGCGCGTTTCATTGGAAGCAACAAAAGTGTTGCACGAGGTGAAAACCGAACACCAGCATCTCGTCATTTTTGAAAACGACACCTGGGGCACGACCTTGATGCTCGATGGCGTGTGCCAACTGACCACGACTGACGAGTTCGTCTATCACGAGATGATGGCCCATGTGCCACTGATGTCATTGCCCAAACCACGCAATGTCTTGATTATCGGCGGCGGCGATGGCGGTGTTTTACGTGAAGTCTTGAAACACACGACGGTAAAGAAAGCGACATTGGTTGAAATCGATCAAACCGTCATCGACACAGCATTAAAATATTATCCACAAATTCCTGGCAAAGCCTTCGATGACAAGCGCACGCAAGTGGTCATCACCGATGGTCTAAAATTCGTTGCTGAAACGAAAGAAAAATACGATGCCATCATCGTTGATTCATCTGAGCCAATTGGCCCAAGCGCGGTCCTTCATACAAAAGAGTTCTTTGCCGACTGCAAACGCGCTTTGAAGAAAAGTGGCGTGCTGGTGACGCAAAACGGACTGCCATTTTTGTTGCCAGATCACCTGTCCGACACAACGACAGCATTCGCCCAATTGTTTGACCACGTCGCACCCTATCTGTGCACGCAGCCTTGTTATTTTGGCGGGCCGTTCGCACTCAACTTTGCAACCGATAGCCAAAAACGAATTGGCCTGAAGCCGAAGAAACTAAAGGCCAGGGCAAAAGAACGCGGAATTTCCAGCTTGAAATATTGGACGCCGGACGTCCACCAAGGCGCATTTGCCCTGCCTGCCTATGCCGGAGCTGTCGCTCAAAAGGCGATTTCTAAAGCCGGTCAGAAAAAAGAAAAATGAGTATATGGTCCGGCAAGGGAGGCCAAACCGCGGCCTTCCGGCCACGGTAATGCCGTCAAATCCTTGACAGCAACCGAATCGCTGTGAAAAACGGCCAAATATCCGCGACCCCATCTCACGCGTATGTTAAGTGTCTGTGAAGCAAAGCTCACTTACAGTTTGAATCAAACTGGGTTGATTCGGGGGAATACATTGTGCTGTTTCGTTTTAAGGTATGCATTTGCGCGTACTTGGCCAGCGTTCTGGCGCTTGGGTTGGCTGTAACTGGGATTTCCACACCAGCCCTTGCTGGTGGAGATTGGGACCCTGGTCCAACAGCCAGTGGACGTTCTGTGCATGTTGGCGGTGGCGTTGGCATCAAGCCCAAATACGAAGGCTCAGATGAATACGAGGCCATCGGCATTCCACTCATCATTCCAGAATTTGGCGACAACCCCTTCGCAGGGCGCCTTCAATTCCGTGGCATTGATGACATCCGTTACGAGCTCCTACGCTCTGATCCTTCCGGTCGCAGCGGATTCGTAGCTGGCCCAGTTGCTGGGTATCGCTTCGAACGCGAACAAGATGATGGCGATTTGTTGCGCGGCCTTGGTGATGTTGACGGTGGTTTCGTTGGTGGAGCATTTGTCGGTTATCGTTTTGGGATACTGGGCCTTGATGTTGCCTACAAACACCAGTTTGGCGATGACGACCCTGGCTATCTGATCGACCTCTCAGCGAGCGTTAGACAGAGACTTTCGCCCACTGTTGAGGTAACGGGCCGGTTTGGTTCCAACTATGCCGATGAAGACTACACTCAGACCTTCTTTGGTGTAACAGCAGCCCAGGCAGCAACATCAACCGCAGGTCTTCAAGCCTTCGACACCGACGATGGCTTTAAAGATATCTACGGGGAAGTGGGTGCCAAAATTGAGCTGACTGAACGTTGGACAGCACGAGGACAAGTTCGCTATTCACGCCTTATTGGCGATGCCGCCGACAGCCCAATTGTTGAAAACGAAAACCAATTCTCTGGCGGTCTCGGCCTCACGTATCGGTTCGATCTCGGCCGGTAAATTTCACTTCACAGTTTAACTAACTGATAAATTTTAAAACGGCTGCGGTGTGTTTCACACCGCAGCCGTTTTTTATTGTGCTCAATACAAAACGGGGCATGTCAGGACCGGAAAAATCACTTCTGCAATCACCTAGGGAACAGGCCAGATCACCAAACCGTGGTCTCTAAGCGATGTTGATCACGCCATATCGGATCATCAGTCAGAAGGATTTCATATGACTTGTAAATTTAGCATTGCCAATTTTTTCATTGTCCTCTCATTTGCAATTCTCGCCACACTCGCTTCTCTGACAGCAGCAAAAGCAGGTCCAAATACTCCAAACGCGACAGAAAAATCGACCATCGAACTTCTTTCCGAGCCGGCTCAACGTTTCCATCGATTTATGCAAACCGCCGCCGGTGGCGCTGGCAAATACACGTCAAAGCCGAAACGCAAAAAAATTAAATGCAATGGCAAGACGACAAGCGAATGTTGTTCGGGACTATCGTATTGTGGCTGCCTTTATATGCCGGGTAGTTCTGATGACAACCATCCGACATCTTGCCATTCCAACCCACCACCGAGACCTGGCCGTGGTTAATCGTCCGATCTAACACCACGGAACAGTGAGCGGATGGGTAAGATTTTCCATCGCCTTAGCCATCCGCTCTTTTTTCGTATCATCAAGTCAGCGCTGTAGCTGCTTGTCGGCAAGTTCGGTCTCATAGGCAGCCCAACGCTCATCTTTCTCGCGTCCAAGAGTTTCAAGATAAGACCAAGTGAACAAACCCGTCGAATGCCCATCACTGAAGTTGATTTTAACGGCGTAATTTCCAACCGGTTGCAATTCAACAATTAGAACCTGCCGTTTTCCACCTAAGGTCACACGCTGGTCGGACGAATGACCTTGCACCTCAGCAGACGGGCTCATAACCCTCAGCATTTCAGCAGACAGGTCGTAGGTTTGGCCAGTGTCAAACGCAACGGTCAGCATGTTTCGTTCGTGGTTGACCTTCAGTTGCGTGGGCCACGCACGCGTTTCCTGGTTCATCGGTCTGGTTCTTTTCTCACTCGCCAATCATCACAATATCAGGTCTCAACTTATCATAGACGTCGCTACCTGCCAGTCCCCATTCAACCTAAGGCCTGGAAATATAAGGGATTTGCTGGCAGCACTTGCATTCCTGACCAACATGCCCACATTTCAGATAACAACGTATCGGCGCTTCATTGCGCAAGGCCGATGTCTGACAGGACGCTCACGTGTCACCGTCGGGAGTTGCGTTGGAGGTCGCTTTTTAAAAAAGGACGTCTTTTCATGTCTCGCATGTCAGTGCTCTCGAGCCCGATGCTGTTGGGCTTTGAGGAAATCGAACGCTTAATTGACCGCGCTCGCAAAGGTGCCGGCGACAGCTATCCTCCCTACAATATCGAGCGGTTTGGCGCACGCGACGATGGGGCTGCCGAACTGTTGCGCATCACGTTGGCCGTTGCTGGTTTTCGTGATGATGATCTTGAAATCACGGTTGAAGACAACAAACTATCGATACGCGGACGTCAGCAAGAGGACGATGCACGAGAGTATCTACATCGTGGTATTGCCGCACGCCAGTTCAGCAAAACATTTGTTTTGGCAGATGGTATCGAAGTCAAGTCAGCCGATCTCGCCAACGGACTTTTACTCATTGACCTCGTTCGCCGGGAGCCCGATCGATACGTCCGCCGTATACAAATAGGTGACACTCGGTCTTGAACCTAACACGCCACCCCAAACCGCCATGGTCAGCTTGAGCGAATCACTTGAACATCATGTGTAGAGATGAGCCGCGTCCGATTCGTGTTTTATCTTCGCCGCAAATTGCTGGCATGACGTCCCATCAAACCTCAAACGGAGGAATAGCGTCATGAATACAAACGATAAGTCTATGTATTCGTCCGAGTTCGAAATGAACACTGACGCCACGACTGAAGCCGTCATGAGCGAATTAGAATTAGCTCATCTTGGAGATGGCGAAGTCGCTTACATCAAAACCATGACTTCTGATGAAGCAAGTGAGATGTTTCCAACCATCGAAGGATTGCCAAATGGCGTTAGCCTCTATGCGCTGCACGCCGCCGATGGAACGCCACTTGCCCTAACCGATACCCACAGTGCAGCCGTTGGCCATGCATTGGGAGATGAACTTGAAATCGCGGCTGTGCATTAACAGCCGGTCGAATTCGTGCGAGCTAACGCGCCTATCGACACCATTTTCAATAACAATTGGGGTTTCCAATGTAATTGGGCGGCTAATTCCAGTCGCCCAATTTTTTAAACGCACAAACGCCAAGATGTCGATGATCGTTGACTAGTATCGGTAACTCGAAAACTGACCTTTTGGTCTGAAGCGCTCGAGATAGCTCGGCACGATCCCACCGACTGAATGTGGATTTTGCACACCGAGTGCCTGCAGCGTACGATCCTCTACTTTTGCAACATCACTGACGACATTGTCGTTTTCCAACAATCGCACCTGATCGTAAGTAACCGGGCGAATTGCGTTTGGTAACGGCCACGTCGCTAACGCCTGCAGTTTTGCCAACCAAAATGGCATCCGAAAATACCACCGCTTGTGACCCGCATATTCTTGTGTGCGGTCAAGCAGCTGCTTAAACGACAACTTCTGCGGTCCGCCTATCTCATATGTACTTGCACCGCTGCCAAATCCTTCGGCGACATTCGCAACTACTTCGGCAAGATCACCAACATACACAGGCTGGAATTTCGTAGCCCCACGACCAATCAATGGCAAAAATGGAGAGACCGTTGTCATCGCTGCGAAGCGGTTGAAAAATTCATCTTCAGGGCCGAACACAATCGATGGGCGTAGAATAATTGCATCGGGAAATTCTTCCAATACAGCGGCCTCTCCGGCCGCTTTTGACCGCGCATAAGAAGATGATGAATTGGCATCGGCACCGATTGCAGAAATATGGATCAGCGTCGCGACGCCCGCTTCGCGCGCCGCACGCGCCACAAACCGCGCGCCCTCTTCATGAACAGCATCAAATGTCTGTTTGCCTGTCGGTGATAAAATTCCAACGGCATTCACGACGACATCGGACTTCGCCAATGCCTCGGAAACAGACTCCAAATAGCGCAGATTAGCTTGAACGGCATGAATTTGACCAACAGCACCCATTGGCTGCAGGTGCCCCGCCAAGTCAGGTCTCCTTGAGGCAGCTCTGACGCGCCAACCACGTGATGCCAGGGCGCGGACAATATACCGCCCCACAAATCCTGGCCCACCAAACACAGTCGCCAATCCGTCGGTTTGCAGCCGCTCGTTCATAATCCCCTATCCTTTGAAATACTCAGGATCAAATTCACGTTTCGTTTCTGCATTTGCTTATACGACGCAGACATCTGTGTGAAGGCGGGAAAAGGTTGCAAACGCGACTTGTGCCAATGGGATGATAGATTGACAAGCCTGCCCAGCGCCTCTAGTTCAAGCGCTCCGGATCGCGCACGGTTCGGATGGGCCCAGGTGGCGGAACTGGTAGACGCGCTAGCTTCAGGTGCTAGTGATCGCAAGGTCGTGGAGGTTCGAGTCCTCTCCTGGGCACCATTTGCTTCACTCAGATTGCTTCACTCGAGAAGTTGTGAAGTGTCATCGCCTTGCATGCGCCAGCAGGCAGTTTTTTTTATCCCAGCAGGCAGGATTTAATCAATGTCCAAAGCCAAAATCACCTTGCATCACGGCGACATTGCAAAAGATGTTGTGTTTCAACAAAGTGTCGCTGTTGATACGGAAACACTTGGACTAAACCCCCTTCGCGATCGGCTGTGTGTGGTGCAACTGTCGCAAGGCGATGGCTCGGCACATCTCATACAGTTCGACGGCACGGACTACAGCGCACCGCGTTTGAAAGCTCTGCTGTCAGATACCAGAGTCACAAAAATCTTCCATTACGCACGCTTTGATATCGCCGTTTTAAAACATTATTTGGACGTATCGACGTCACCGGTTTACTGCACAAAAATTGCCTCCAAACTTGTCCGCACGTACACGGATCGACATGGCTTGAAGGATCTTTGTTCCGAATTGATCGGTGTCGAGCTTTCAAAACAGCAACAAAGCTCAGATTGGGCTGCCGAGACCTTGTCGCCCCAGCAACAAACCTATGCCGCCTCGGATGTCCTCTACCTGCATGCTCTAAAAGAGCGTCTTGATGCGATGTTGGCGCGCCAGGGACGCACCGAATTTGCCGCAGCCGCCTACCAATTCCTTGAAACGCGTGCCGATTTAGACTTGGCCGGATTTGGTGAAATGGACCTATTTGGGCACAAATAATCTGGCCTGATCACCCAGAAAACGCGACCCCAAGACCACAGGTTGACGACGAAAACTACAATTATCGGATTTATTCACCGACAAACCTGATTTGGGTGACTTCCCGGGCCACAAACTCACCCTAATTTCCGACGACACAAAATGAGGCGTTTCGAAACGTGAAATGTGCAATTCCAAAGCGAATTGTACAAAATTCGACGCTGACCTGGTCCCGTCATCTATGTTGACGGATAATATGGGGGAAAACGCCGGTTCATGTCACGGACAGATCATTGGCAAAATCAGACAACGATGGGCCCTAATATGGCGCAGATGTCAGAGCATGCCACGAATCTGCCCGTTGCCGTTGCTACCCCACCGACCTCGCGTCCAATCATGCCAACCGAAAACCGCTCGACGGCCTTCCGAAAAGCCCGCATTCACACCTGGCTTGTGCGCTTGCTTCGCTTGGCATTCCCAATCGCCACGGCTTGCGCTGCAGGGCTATATATCGTTTCAGCCCTCAAAACATCTGGCTGGGGACAAATTGCAGCGCAACTTCCCATTCCCAAAATCTCGGCTGAAAACCTGACGATGGACAATCCCAAATATACGGGCTTTGCCAAGGACGGTGGCTCCTACGTCATTTCAGCGGCAACCGCCCAGCAGGATTTTGACAACACAAACTTCATCAAGCTTGAGACCATAAAAGGGGAGATGCTTGATGGAAAAAAGAATAAAACCGTTTTGGTGGCAACGCGCGGCACCTTCAACACCAAGAAAAATATTCTGGTCATGCGGGATGGGATCAACATTACATCTCAAGACGGCATGCGCGCAATATTAAAGACAGCAACCGTGCGAACCAAAACTGGCCTCGTCACAACCAACGACCCTGTAAAAGTCTCGATGCCAGCAGGTCGCATTGACGCTGACAAAATGCGACTTAATCGCAAGACTCAAGAAGTGTCATTTCAAGATAATGTTGTGGCGCGCCTAACGCCGAAAACAAATAAGCAAAATGCACCGGTAAAACCCGATACAAAAACCACCGCCCCCCTCGTTGGCGGTTCGAATGCACCGATCGATATTACTGCCAATCGCCTTGACGTCGACGACCAAAATGCAACCGCGGTGTTTGTCGGTCGTGTCAGAGCCGTCCAGGATGAGGCAACGTTGACGACCAAGCAACTCGATATTGAATATGAAAACAAAAACCAATCTGCCAGTAACGGAGCAAACGCTCGTGCAGCACCTTCAACGGCAACAGGCCAGGCAGCAAAAGTTCGCCGCATCATTGCACGCTATCCTGTTTTGATGACGCAAGGCGCTGATCAACAGGTCACCAGCCAAAGCGCTGACTTCGACGCCATCAATGAAACGGCTTTGTTGATCGGAAAGGTCGTCATGATTGCTGGAGCCGACCGTCGGGCTCTTGCGGATCGCGTAGAACTGGATTCCAGGGCTGATACGGCATTGTTGGTCGGTAATGTTGTTGTCAAACAAGGCATTAACGAGTTGCGCGGCCATCGCTTGTTCGTTGATCGCCAGGCTGGACGCACAAGACTAACCTCACCTGCTGGTTCTGGCGGCAAACCCGGCCGGATCTATGCCAACTTCGCAGCCGGTGATCCTAAAACGCCGGCGCCAACACCGACCCCCAATGCAAAAGCTGCTGGCAAGGGAAACATCTTCGCGTTCAAAACGACACCTGGCGCACCGGTTGAAATTGACGCCAACAGCCTGGCTGTTGACGACAAAGCCAAGACTGCGGTTTTCACAGGCAACGTTCATGCGCGTCAGGGAGCGTTTCTCATTCGCACCGCTCGCCTGGCGGCGACCTATACCGGTTCTGCACAACTCGGTGATCCCAGCGCTAAGCCAACTGCCGCCAACAAGCAAAAGACTTCGACCAATCTGACGCGTGTACAGGCCAAAGGCAAAGTCATCATTACCTCCGAGAATGGTCAAAAGGCATCGGGAGATTGGGCAGACTTCAACATCAAAAACAACACCGTCCACCTTGGCGGCGACGTTGTCTTAACCCAAGAGAAAAACATCATTCGAGGCTCACGTCTCAGCATTGACATGACGACCGGTCGCAGCGTCATCGACACCGACCCAAACAATACATCAGGTGGTTGGGCCTCTAGCCTGCGCGATGGCAACGGAGCCACCCAAAACCTTCCTCAAAATGTCCAGATTCGCGGTGGACGCCCAAGGGCCGTGTTCTATCCCAGCCAACTGCAAGGCAAGAACAAAAATAAAAAATCAAAAAGTTCAACAAACAATCGATCGTCGTCTGGCAGCCGCCAACTTCGAAAACCCACATCGGAAGCCAGCAGTTGGGCACCGGTTTCTCAATAATCTCAATGCAATATTGATTGTCGATAACAAGCGAATATTGTCATCCGTTGGGCCGTTATAGACGTATATTTCTCCAACCTGCGACCAACGGCGTCTGTGTCTGGCCCCTAAATGGTCTACAACTAAGGTTATCTGGAGCAAAATTGCAGCCCAGTCTGGGCAATCGGCCCACTTGGTCCAAGACAACGAATACGATGGAGCAGCTACGTGAGGATCCTCCCCATTGGATCAAAACTGATGTCGTCGGCTTTCGGGCAATCCGAAGGACGTGCGAACTCAGCAAATCACGAACCGGGCTTTGCAAATTATCCAGATCCCCACTCCAACATGCCAGCCCACCTTGATCGGACCATGGAATTCGATGAGGAGATGGGCGCTGAAGACTGGTTAACGATCACCAACGTTCAAAAAACCTACAAAAAAAGAAAAGTCGTAAAAGGTGTAAGTCTTTCCGTTCGGCGTGGAGAATCTGTTGGATTGCTTGGCCCCAATGGTGCCGGCAAGACAACAGTGTTTTATATGATAACTGGGCTTGTCCCAGCCGATGCCGGTCGCATTACCATCGATGGTCAGGACGTCACCACTTTACCCATGTATCGCCGCGCCCGTCTGGGCATTGGATATTTGCCGCAGGAGGCCTCGATTTTTCGAGGCCTGACGGTCGAGCAAAACATTATGGCGGTGCTTGAACTTGTTGAGCCCAACAAACGTAAACGGCACGAACAACTTGATCAGTTGCTTGAAGAGTTTCGCATCAGCGACCGGCGCAAACTGCCCTCAATTGCGCTTTCTGGTGGCGAACGCAGGCGCTGTGAAATTGCCCGCGCCCTAGCGTCGCGTCCTGCGTTTATGTTGTTGGACGAACCCTTTGCTGGCGTTGATCCGTTGGCTGTCGGTGATATCCAGCAATTGGTTCGTCACTTGACGGAACGCGGCATTGGCGTTCTCATAACGGACCACAACGTGCGTGAAACGTTAAGTCTCGTAGAAAGAGCCTATGTGATATATGAGGGTCAAGTTCTTACACAAGGTAACCCTTCGGAAATCATATCGAACGAAGAAGTTCGCAGGGTCTACCTTGGAGATATGTTCGTTAACGGGCGTTGATTATACCTAGCCGCTCAATATCGAATGCGGTGTAAGGGTCCAGCAATGGCGCTTTCAGTTAAATTAGACATCCGACAAGGCCAGCAGTTGGTGATGACACCCCAGCTGCAACAGGCCATTCGGCTATTGCAGCTGTCCAATATGGAGCTCACGCAATACGTCGAAACAGAGCTTGAACGCAATCCTCTTCTTGAGCGCGATGAAACGTCTGAAGGTCGCGCCGAGGGCTCTGGTGAAGCCATGCCAAATTCGGATGAAAAATCGGAGCGCTCAGCGGCCAGCGAAACAAGCGCCAAAGAGGGCGAAACGGCCCTCAACCTCGATCAACCCGTAGCAGACCCAACCTCGACCCTCGATACGGCCTACGATAATGTTTACTCTGATGGGCCGTCGTCAGGCGCGGGGCTGGATTCAGGTTGGTCAAACATGCGCACCCAGACGCGCAATTTTTCCGATGACGAAAATAATCTTGAAGCTTACGTCGCTGAAAACTTATCGCTCAAAGATCACCTCTTAAACCAAATGGTGTTGGTGCTGACTGAGCCTGCTGAGCGCATTATCGGGCAATACCTCATCGACCTTGTTGATGACGCGGGATATGTTCCGGCAAACCTCGAACAACTGGCTGGCAAGCTCGGCGCATCTGAAGAGATGATTGAAAACGTCATCAAACAGATGCAGACATTTGATCCACCCGGGGTCTTTGCACGCTCACTGTCTGAATGTCTGGCGCTGCAGTTAAAAGAGCAAAACAGGTATGACCCACAAATCGCCAACCTGCTGGACAATTTGGACCTATTGGCAAGCCATAAAATATCAGCCCTAAAGAAAGCTGTTGGCGTCGATATGGACGAAATCTCGGAGATGATCTCCGAGATCAAAACGCTCAATCCAAAACCAGGCTTGAAGTTTGGTTTTGTTCAAGTTCAACCTGCCATTCCTGACGTATTAGTGCGCTCAGCATCAGATGGAAGTTGGATTGTTGAGTTGAATAACGACACGCTTCCGCGCGTACTCGTCAATCGTCAGTACTACACGCGCGTTTCTAAGTCGGCCAACGACGAACAAGAAAAGGATTACCTGGTCGAATGCCTACAAACGGCAAACTGGCTTGCCAAAAGCCTTGATCAGCGTGCCCGCACCATCTTGCGTGTTGCCGAAGAGATTGTCCGCCAACAAGACGGTTTCTTTACATATGGCGTTCAGCACTTACGTCCGTTAAATTTAAAGACGGTAGCTGACGCAATCTCAATGCATGAGTCGACAGTGTCCAGAGTGACGTCAAATAAGTATATGGCGACACCACGCGGCATCTTCGAACTCAAATACTTCTTTACCTCTGCGATCGCTTCGGCGACGGACGGCGAAGCCCATTCTTCGGAATCTGTGCGCCACCGGATCAAACAACTGATCGACGGCGAAACCGCCAAGGCTGTTTTGTCCGACGACAAAATCGTTGAAAAACTGAAATTGGATGGTATCGATATCGCGCGACGCACAGTTGCAAAGTACCGCGAAGCGATGCGCATTCCGTCTTCTGTGCAACGTCGCCGTGAGAAAAAATTATCCGATCAAATGGCAAGTACGCCCTAAGCAGGCGTGCACTATATTGCCTTCACATTGGTGAATAGGCCTCAACATAAACCAATTGCCTAGAAATGGCGTTACGCTCAAAAAAATGGTGTTGCGTTCAAATCGGTTGATTATCGCCCGTGCAAAGTTATGCCCAAGTCATCAAATACGAGGCGCAACTTCGAAATCTTGCCAAACCAACGTTCTATGATGCCCAACTAACAGGGTTTGTACGATGTTAAATTTTAGGTCGCAGGCGAATTGACAGCCCTAGACCCGCGCATTAGCCTTTTATGTTATGAGAACTGTCAACGGCAGCGCACCATTTAGAAATTTTTGTCGGCTGCAAAGCCAACGAATGATTGCTCGCATTGTTGCACCATTTTTCTCTTGCGATTGAACGAGATAATCCACATCGCCATAACTTTTGAATATAGCTCAAACTAAGCGAAGGTACGCGAATGACGCTGCAAGTCACCGGCAAAAATGTTGACGCCGGAAGAGCCTACAAAGACTACATCGAAGAGAAAATCGCGGCAGTGCTTGAGAAGTATATCGGGCCAGAAATTTCCGGCCATATTCGCTTGGAAAAAGAGCGCATCATGTTTCGGACGAATTGTTCGATAAGACTGCGCACAGGGATTTTATTGGAAGCTCACGGCGAAGGCGCCGATGCCTATGCCAGCGCCGATGCAGCCGTAGATCGTTTGGAGAAGCGGGTTCGGCGCTATAAGCGACGCCTGAAAAACCACCACAATCGGGACGCCTCTCATAGCGAGATCAGTGTTGCCGCTCGAGATTACACCGTCCATGTGGATGAGACGAATACTGAGGAAAAAGATGATGATAATCCGATTATCATCGCCGAAACGGAAACAAAGCTTCACAGCCTAGCGGTCAGCGAAGCTGTGATGAGGTTGGATTTGTCTGAAGATCCAGTTTTGATGTTCCGCAATGCGGGAAGTGGAGAAATAAACGTCGTTTACCGTAGACCGGACGGGAATATTGGATGGATTGATCCAAATGACAGCAGAACAAGTGGAATTTCAGAAAACGCAACAAGTTAACCACAAGACGCGAGAATTAGGCTTGCTAGCTGGCCAAAGTTGAACTACTTGCATCGCCACAGCAACAAAGTGTTAGTTTTGTTGCGTTTTGCAGAAGGGCCAATACGGCCTGAAATGTTATAGTACTGATTCAAGTATGCCGCAGTGCGCACACGTCAGTTGAGCGTTAATTAAATTGAGGACTTGGTCTGAAACGATAAATTCTGGTCATTTCAATCGTGCCGGAGATAAAAATCTTTTCAGCTAATCAATACGGGTGGGACGGTGACATTATGGAATTGAGCGACCTTCTCGTGCCAGACGGGATTATTGATGCCCTGTCGGCCAAAAGTAAAAAGCAAGCCTTACAAGAGCTGGCAGCACGTGCCGCAGAAGTCACTGGCTTAAACGCGCGCGAGATCTTCGATACGCTATTGCAGCGTGAACGGCTGGGTTCAACTGGCTTGGGACGCGGCATCGCAATTCCGCACGTAAAATTCCGCGAACTCGATTCTATCGTTTGTTTGTTCGCACGCTTAGAGACACCCATCGATTTTGAAGCGCTTGATAACGAGCCGGTTGATTTGGTGTTTGTATTGTTAGCACCAGAACATGCCAGCGGTGATCACCTCAAAGCCTTGGCGCGCATCTCACGTCTCGTTCGTGAACCGGCTATTCTTGAAAGCCTGAGAAATGCACGCGACAAGGATCACTTGCGCGATTTGCTCACCCTTCCAGCAGCCTCACACGCCGCATAGTCTAATAATTCCCGAGGGGACCGGCTTGGCTTTCCCAAAGACACAAAGCGCAACCGTCAAACGGCTGCGCTTTTTGTTTGCGGCAAGAATTCACCCAGCACAATGATACCATGGTGAGGTTATAGAGACCCCATGCCCCATAATCCGAGTATGCCGAGACTTCCAACGATGATCCGCCACCATGCAAACAATGAAAATCCGTGTCGACTAACAAAGTCGAGCAAATAGCGAACGACGATAACGCCTGTTATAAAAGCCATAACAAAACCAATCAGAATGCTGGTTGCGTCGCTGGCATTAATCACCGACCAATTTTTATACAGGTCGTAGGCAAAAGCCCCGGCCATTGTTGGCATCGCAAGAAAAAACGAAAACTCAGCCGCCGAACGTTTGTCCGTTCCCATTAACAAGGCGCCAACAATCGTTGCCCCAGACCGCGATACGCCAGGCACCATTGCCAGACATTGGCAGACGCCGATTTTAAATGCCAGGCTGGGTGGGTAATCCATGACATCGTGAAATTTCGGCTGAAGCGCCAAGCGATCAACCCAAAGCAGGATGAACCCGCCAAGGATCAGCATCATACAAATCAGCACCGGACTTTCAAACAGCACAGATTTTATAAAACTATGCCCCAGCGCACCGATAACTGCAGCCGGCAGGAATGCCAACAACACCCCGATGACAAAGCGCTGCGTTTTTGGATCATATGGCAAGTCAATCAAAAGGCGCAGTATCTTTGCCGAATAAACGGACAAGATTGCGAGAATGGCCCCCAATTGAATAAGGACTTCAAATGTCTTTCCCGGTGAATTGAAACCGAGAAATTCTCCCGCCAAAAGCACATGCCCCGTTGAGGATACAGGAATGAATTCCGTCAAACCCTCCAATAGACCAAGCAATATCACTTGCCAAACTGGCATCGGCCCCGTCCCCCTCACCAAATTTCCAACATCATCTAGCGTCAAATACGTGATGGTGACGCTACGTTTCGACCGCTTTTAACAGAATTCGGCTCCAGGCACAGACCCAACAGGCTCCGATGAGACGACACAGACCCGACGAAGCGCTATGACAGAGGTATAGAGCGTCGTCCTGGCGCGTTGAAGATCATTGCTGTGTCTTTTGTGACAGGCCTTATGGTGGCAAACCAATCCAAATGCACAAACTCACACATTTCCGCCTCTGTCCTCTCTCGCGATCCATTCGTATCGTTCTCGAAGAGTTAGACGTCCCATTTGAACTGGCAGACGAACAACCATGGCAGTTGCGTGCCGAATTTCTCAGCCTTAATCCCGCTGGCGACCTGCCGGTGTTGCAAATCACAAATGGCCCAATCCTATGCGGCAGCTATGCCATTTCCGAATACATTGCCGAAGAAATGAAGCGTCACCCCAGAGATGGTTTGGCGGTTCCTCTATTTCCGGGCAGCCGCGAGGACCGTGCCGAAGTTCGCCGCTTGGTCGATTGGTTCCAAAACAAATGCCACCGCGAAGTCACCCGCGAATTGCTGCAAGAAAAGGTCTATTCCCAGATGCAGTCGAGTGGGAGCCGTCAACCAAACGCCGATATCATGCGCGCGATACGTGCCAATCTGCGCTACCATTTAAGCTACATCAGCTATCTTGCATACGGTCGACGCTGGTTGGCTGGTGAAGATTTATCATTTGCTGACCTTGCCGCAGCAGCCCACTTGTCAACCATCGATTATCTCGGAGAAGTCCCATGGAGCGAATACCCGGCCGTGAAAGATTATTATGTTCGGCTTAAGTCACGGCCGTCATTTCGCGCCATTCTTGCTGACCGCATTCCAGGGGCGCCAACACCGGCACACTACGCCGACTTGGATTTTTAAAATCTAACGCGTCATGTCAGAACTCAACACAAATCAGACCAGACCAACAAAGTCCGATCGACTGAGGAACAAGCTTGCCAATGAAGCAAACCGCCTTGGTTTCGATAGCATGCGCATTACGCCGCCTGACCGCATCGCCGCTGCAGGCGCCCGGCTCGATCGCTTTATTGCGGCGGGCAACCATGGCGACATGACCTGGATGGCCGAAACCGCTGACCGTCGTCGCAACCCGCAAGCTTTATGGCCAAACGCGAGATCAGCGATCGTTGTTGCCATGAATTATGCCCCCGACGAAAACCCAATGGAGCTTTTGGAGCAGCCAACAAGCGCGGCTATTTCTGTCTATGCCCGGGGTAAGGATTATCATGACATTCTCAAAGGCAAGCTCAAACAACTTGCCGGTTTACTTGCAAAAGAAACCAACGCCGATGTCAAAGTGTTCGTCGACACCGCACCACTGATGGAAAAACCTTTGGCTCAGGCAGCAGGCGTTGGATGGCAAGGAAAACACACAAATCTTGTGTCGCGCTCACATGGATCCTGGCTTTTTCTTGGTGTCATCTTATCGGCCGCCGAGCTTGAACCTGATGAGCCTGAAATTGATCATTGTGGCAGCTGCAGCGCTTGCCTTGATGTTTGCCCGACGGATGCATTCCCAGCGCCCTATCAGCTTGATGCACGCCGCTGCATCGCCTATCTGACGATTGAATACAAAGGCCATATCGACGAAGAGTTTCGCAAACCAATCGCCAATCGTGTATTTGGGTGTGATGATTGCCTTGCAGTTTGTCCCTGGAACAAGTTTGCCCAGCAGGCTAACGAAACGAGATTTGCAGCCAGAATGTCGACCGACGCTCCAGCGCTGAGCCACATCATTACCCTCGACGATAGAAACTTTCGCAAAGAATTTGCTGGCACACCGGTCAAACGCACGGGTCGCGACCGTGTCGTACGCAATGCTCTCATTGCCGCCGGTAACTCCGCAGACGCTAGCCTGCGCGATGTCATCGTTGCACGTCTTGGTGATACCTCGGCACTCGTGCGAGCTATGGCCGTTTGGGCCCTGGCGCAATTGTGTGATGGCGAAGACATCGCCAAGCTTTATAAGATTCATGGCTCACGTGAGCCCGATAGCTATGTCGCTGCGGAATGGCAACAGGCAGTCTCGCAATGACCAACAACCATCTCGTTTGTTTGGGTCTTGGCTTCAGTGCCCGCGCTATTGCAAATGAACTTGCCAAGCGTGGCTGGACGATTACTGGAACGGCGCGTCATCGACAGGGCGTCGACCGGATCACCGCCGCTGGCTACCAAGGCTTCGTGTTTGACCCGGAGCAGGGCTGTGAGGCTTTCAAGTCAGAATGCGACCGGCCACCGCTGAACACGGCAACCCACCTCTTGTTGTCTGCACCACCAACCCAAAATGGCGATCCCATTTTGCAGTTGCATGCCGATGCCTTGTCAAAAGCACCTAACCTGCAATGGATCGGTTACCTATCGACGATTGGTGTGTATGGCAATCAGGATGGTCGTTGGATCGACGAGACAACGCCAACGGCCCCGTCGTCAGCCCGCACCAAGCGGCGCGTTCAAGCAGAGCAAGCCTGGAGCAACTTTGCCAACGCGTACGGCTGCCGGTTCAATATCTTTCGCCTCGCAGGCATTTATGGTGTTGGTCGCAGCGCTATTACTCAATTGAAACACGGCAAAGCTCGAAGGATCATTAAACAAGGGCAAGTCTTCAATCGCGTCCATGTTGCCGACATTGCTCAAGCGGTCCTGCGCACCATCGATGGCTATGGCTCATCGACAATTTACAACCTGTCTGATGACGAACCTGCGCCACCACAAGACGTCATCAGCTACGGCGCCGACTTACTCAAGTTGGCTCTACCACCTGCAATTCCATTTGAAGAGGCTGAAATGAGCGACATTGCACGTTCGTTTTATGCCGATCTCAAACGCGTTCGTAATGCCCGTCTCAAAAGCGATCTTGGCATTAACTTGCGCTATCCAACTTACCGAGAAGGATTACGAGCAATCGTTTCGCAAGAAGATGAGAAAAACTCGTAGACAAAATGATATCGTCCACTTTGTTGCCCAAATCACAGCAGAATGTGTCCATATTCCGGGATGAACAGACGACATTTGATATTCGATATTTTTTCGGGGGGACAGTGTGCCTTACGACATAAATAGCTGCGAATTAAAATCGAGCACCCTGCTTGCTGCATTTGCGAGCCTTTGCATAACCATTTGTGCTGCCCCGACGTCTGCACTGGCTGGAAATGACGCGGCCCATGCGATTGTTGAAAAGTTTGCAGCGGAAAGTCCTCCGCGCGACGCTTCAAACAAAACCAATCCTCAGAACTCACTTAAGAACACACCTAAAAATATTGGCACATCCCAATCGCAGAACCGTAACGCTGGCGGGTTGAAGGAACAAACAACTGCGCCCGAGATGCGTG
Source organism: Hyphomicrobiaceae bacterium (assembly GCA_050633705.1). Lineage (GTDB taxonomy): Bacteria > Pseudomonadota > Alphaproteobacteria > Rhizobiales > Hyphomicrobiaceae > JAJFHI01. The sequence goes on from JBOEGZ010000002.1 coordinate 18,843, forward strand.
ACAAGCAAGCACGCCGCAAAGCCGAAGCAGAGCGCAAACGTGCCCAAGCCGCAAAGCGCGCGCGTTACGAGCAGGACATGCTTGCCCGTGCGCGCGCCGAAGCGGCAACCAACAAAGATCAAACAGCGACGTCCAACAACACGATAAAAACGCCGACGAGCGAATTAAAAGCGACGGACAAATTCGAATTCGAACCGACACCGACGCTCAATTCAGGTTCAAACAACTCCAGACAACGCATCACTGTCAAACCGCCGTCTCGTTCCGGATCTGGCCAATTTGTCGAAACCGACTTGGAAGCACTTGCCCGCAAGCGTGAGGCAGAAAGTGCCGCACTTGCAGAGAAGTTGCGCCGCGCACGCGAAACGCATCGTGCCATCAATCCCAACCGGTTCACGCCAGCCGAACACCCCGCTGGTCGAAAAAATGACGACCAGGTGCAGCCGAATACAACGACCACTGAAACAACACGGTCGCGAAATTCCAAAACAGCGATCTCAGCATTTCCACAACGTCGCGCACGCGCGCCTGCCTCAGACCTCGCCGAACCCACCATGACCGCCAAACCCGTAACCCACGTCACCGTTCTGCTGGTCATGAAACCAGGTAAAAAAGGGATACGGCGTTGGAAAAAAACCGCCGACCCAATGTTGTGTTTCAACAAGCAGTGCTACATCAGCCGTGGCAAAGCTCTTGCCGCCCAGCGCATCACACGTAAGCGCGCTTTTGGGCCAGGCATTGCACTGGGAAAACGTGCAGGTGCGTGTAGCAATTCACTTACATGCGTTTTTCGCGATGTTCAATTGGCCAAAGATGGTCCGAGCATGCAGCCAATCGATCTGCGAATTGTTCGCCACGATCGGCGCAAGCGCCGCAACGTGAAGCCTGATCGCAGTTGCCACATAATGTACGGGCGATTGCACTGCGGCCATCGTGTTGAGGCACACGATTGGGTCGCTTGGGTTGTTCCAGAAAGCATTGCAAAGCATGCCGGGCCCAGCCGCCTGAGTGCTGCTCTTGCAGCGAAACTTGCAACATCGGCGCCAACAAAAAATGCCAGACGGTAGGTCCGTATCCAGCCATCACCCCGATCCGGTCCTCAACCTTATCTGGCAATCACGTTGTCAATTGTTTCAAACAACAATGCGAGGTCTTGTGAGCGCGACATGCGATGCTCTGCGTCAGGGACAACAATAATCTCTGCGCCTTTCGTGAACTTGGCCAGCTTTTGAGCGTGTTCAAGTGGTACGTCTGGATCGAGGGCGCCCTGCAGTATGACGACGGGACAACCAGGATCGAATGGCTTACCCGCAAACAAATGCTTTCTGCCCTCTTCAATAAATTTCCGCGTGATCATGTATGGCTCACCATAATCGGATGGTCGAAGGTGGACACCCTGTTCCATAATTTCACGCCGCGTCTCTTCTGAAAACTTCTGCCACATGAGGTCTTCAGTTAAATCCCAGGCCGGTGCAATGAGGACCAAGGCCTTAATCCGCTTGGCAGCCGCGGGTTCAACTTCAAGTAGCCTACGGACGAGCAATAGGGCCAAATACCCTCCTGTACTCGATCCCACCAAAACTTGTGACCCCGCGGTCAGCTTTTGAAAAACGGCCTCACTTTCCTCCAGCCAGTCGCCAATGGTCGCGTCAGAAAAATTTCCCTCAGATTGACCATGCGCAGAATATTCAAAACGCGTCATGGCATAGCCCTGTTTTCCGGCCCATTCGGCAAGGGCCGAGGCTTTGGTTGACACCATGTCCGACTTAAGGCCCAACAACCACATCAAGCCTGTTGGCTGCTTACCATCGACAATTTGACCAGGCGACGTGATATAAGCGATTTTGCGCGCCGCCTGACCTTCGCCAACTGTAAGGAATTGCGGTTGAGCGTCAGTCATTTTATAGGTTCCTTAAAGTGTGGTTGTTTGCGTGGCGACCAGCAAGTAGATCTTTCACTGCCTAAACGCTGGATATTACAGGGGTTCGGGGATTAAATGGCAACGACGCAGCCGACCATATTGCAGATTGTTCCGGAACTCGATACCGGCGGCGCCGAACTTTCAACGATTGAAATAGCACAAGCGATTGTTGCTGGTGGCGGTCGCGCACTTGTTGCCTCTGAAGGCGGTGACATGGCGGCGGAAATTGGTGCGGTCGGCGGCGAGCTTATTTTCTTTCGTGCTGCAACGAAGTTGCCGCTTAACATGTGGTTCAATGCTGGCCGACTAAAACGAATTATCATTGAAGAAAACGTAAGCCTGGTCCATGCCCGCAGCCGTGCGCCTGCGTGGAGTGGATATTGGGCGACAAAGGACGGAGAAATTCCGTTCGTGACCACCTATCACGGCGCTTACTCAGAAAAGAACCGCTTCAAGAAATTCTACAACCAAATCATGGCCAGCGGTAATCTTGTCATTGCAAATTCACAGTACACAAGTGATTTGGTGCAATCACGATACGCGACACCGGCGGAGAAATTACGCGTCGTTTACCGCGGCCTTGATGCCGAGCTTTATGATCGAGACGCCATTTCCAGCGAACGCGCTGACACGCTACGTCGCAAATGGGGGATCGATCCGAGCAAACGGATCATTCTGAACGTCGCGCGCTTGACCCATTGGAAGGGACAGTCGGTTATCATCGAAGCTGCACAGAAATTGAAATCTGAAGGCAAACTCGATGATGTCGTATTCGTATTTGCGGGCAGTGCGCAATCGCATGTCCGATATGAAGTCAATCTGCGCGCCGAGATCAAAAGTGCCAACCTTGAGTCCCACTTCTATTTTGCAGGCCATGTCGGCGATATCCCAGCCGCCTTGGCAATCTCCTATCTGGCCGTGGTTGCATCAACACAACCAGAAGCTTTTGGCCGTGCCGCCGCTGAAGCCCAAGCGATGGCCTGCCCGATTATATCAACTAACATCGGCGCCCCACCTGAGACTGTCCGAGCAATTCCAAATTGCAGCGCAAACGAAGTCACTGGCTGGCTCATTCCACCATCAGATAGCAGCGCCTTGGCCGGCGCCATCGCTGAAGCTCTGGCTCTGACGCCAGAGGGACACAGTGCCATCGGCGCCAGAGGGCGAACCCACGTGGCGGCGAATTTCTCACTTGAAAACATGAAGTTGCGCACGCTGAGCGTCTATGACGAATTGCTCGGCACCGATCTTGCCGCAAAATTTGGAGAAAAGACCCGCGGATGAAGGCCGCAAAGAGCATTTCTGAACTTGACTTGAGGCGGTATCTTCTCAATCTTAGGGCCACATTAGATTTTTCAATCCGTGTGCGGTAGGTTGTTATGCCCTGCTGCGGGTCTGAGGAGTCGTTTTCATTTTCAGGTCATAAAAGGAATACCACCATCCGTCGTCCAATGCGCGCGCCAATCAAGCGCGAACCATCCGGTCCCCGGATGAACAATGATATCAAAACCGAGCAGGTCCGACTGATCGACGAAACAGGCGAAAACGTCGGCGTTGTTGACACGAGTGATGCACTCGAACGTGCTTTGGACGCTGGCCTCGATCTCGTGGAAGTGTCGCCCGACGCCAATCCACCAGTCTGCAAGATCCTCGACTACGGCAAGTACAAATATCAAGAGCAAAAGAAAGCTGCCGAGGCCCGCAGAAACCAAAAAATCGTTGAACTTAAAGAAGTTAAGATGCGCCCAAGCATCGATAACCACGATTATGAAGTGAAGATGCGCGCCATTCGGCGCTTTTTCGACGACGGTGACAAAGTCAAAGTCACGCTTCGCTTTCGTGGCCGCGAAATGGCGCACCAGCATCTGGGCATGGAAGTTCTCCAACGCGTGAAAGCCGAGTTGGAACCGATCGCAAAAATCGAGGCTGAACCAAAGTTCGAGGGGCGCAACCAGATGGTTATGGTGCTCGCACCTCGGTAATTTGGTTCGTAAGCGGAGCGATATTATCAAGGGCCGCTCTGTCGGCCCTTTTTCATTCGGTATTGCGCTCCTGGCTTGAGACAAAATCAGCGATTGCAATTCAATGCCACGCCCCATATAACACCCACCGGACCGCCTGGCAGGGCATGCCATGGCGGTCCAATTTGCTGAAACAACAGCTCAAACCGCAACTCGATCTTTTTCAACGGGATCGGGGAGGTGGCATTGGCCCGCATTGGCGGACCCAAACCTTAGGCGGGACGAGCAGCGCGAACACGTTTTGTGCTGTTTCTCACTGAGCCGAAAAGGAAGGCATCGTTTTTGGGCCAAATCCGAGAACGCCACTTCCAACATTTAAGGAGAGCAAAATGCCCAAGTTGAAGACGAAATCGAGTGCCAAGAAACGGTTCAAGGTTACCGCAACAGGCAAGATCAAATCCGCCCAAGCTGGCAAACAACACGGCATGATCAAGCGCCATGCGAAATTTATTCGCCAGGCACGCGGCACAACAGTGTTGTGCGATCAAGACGCGCGGATTGTTAAAAAGTTCCTGCCCTACGCCTAATTTGCCCTAACGCCTAATCTGAACGAGTTCATTCTCGGACGTTAGGACCGCCAAAAAACCAAATGAATTAGATTCTGGAGATTTTCTCATGGCACGCGTTAAACGCGGCGTCACTGCGCACGCCAAGCACAAAAAAGTTCTTAAAGCGGCAAAAGGCTTCTACGGCCGTCGCAAGAATACCATCCGCACAGCAAAGCAAGCTGTCGAAAAATCGATGCAGTACAGCTATCGCGACCGCAAGCGTCGCAAGCGTTCGTTCCGCTCGCTTTGGATCCAGCGTATCAATGCTGCTGCACGTGAACATGGCTTGACCTACGGTCGATTTATCGACGGGTTAAATAAAGCCGGTATCGAAATTGACCGCAAAGTTTTGGCCGATATTGCTGTTCGGGATGCAGACGCATTCAAAGCCCTCGTCGATCAAGCTGCAAAATCAGCGTCTTCGCCGGCTGCTAAAGCGGTAAGCTAAACATACCAGCCGTCAAAAGCTGTTGATGCGTAAAGGGCGGGCCGCCGGAGAAAACACTCTCAGGTTGACCGCCCTTTCTCTATTGTTATCTCGAAACATTCACGCTTATTGCGGAGCTTCACATGACCTCTCCCGCAGCCGAGAACGACCTCGACGGCCTGGAAAAAACAATTGCTGCAGAGATTGCATCAGCCGGCGATCTGACCAGCCTTGATGCTGTTCGCGTCTCTGCTGTTGGCAAAAAGGGGCGAATTTCTGCGCTCATGAGCAGACTTGGAAAAATGGCTCCTGAGGAACGCAAAGCGTTTGGTCAGGCCGTCAACCAAGTCAAAGTCCGCATTAGCGAAGCCTTGGACCTGCGCAAAGCAAGCCTGGAAGATGCAGCATTAGCCGAACAGCTGGCAACTGAAACCTCTGACATCACTTTACCCGTGCGCCTTGGCCCCCAAGAAGAAGGCCGTATTCATCCCGTTTCACGCGTCTACGATGAATGCGTTGAGATCTTCGCTGACATGGGGTTTTCGGTTGCAGAAGGCCCCGACATTGAGACCGAAGATCTCAACTTCGCCAAACTCAATATGCCGGATGAACATCCCGCCCGCCAAGAACACGACACGTTCTATTTCAATGGTGAGGAGGACGGTTCGCGTTTGCTTTTGAGAACGCATACCAGCCCGGTCCAAATTCGCACAATGCAATCACAAGAGCCGCCCATTCGCATCATCGCGCCGGGTCGGGTTTATCGCTGTGATAGCGACCAAACCCACACGCCAATGTTCCATCAGATTGAAGGCTTGGTCATCGATAAATCCACGCACATGGGTCACTTGAAATGGGTCTTGGAAGAATTTGCCAAAGCCTTTTTCGAAGTCGATGAAGTCAACCTTCGTTTTCGCGCGTCCCACTTTCCCTTCACAGAACCCTCGGTCGAAGTCGACGTCGGAGCTGAAGCAATCGGCAAGCCTGGTGAGTGGCTCGAAATTCTCGGTTGCGGCATGGTTCACCCAAACGTTCTAAAAGCCTGCGGTCTTGATCCTGATGTCTATCAGGGCTTTGCCTTTGGCGTTGGTCTCGATCGTCTGACCATGTTGAAGTACGGATTGAAAGATCTTCGGGCCTTCTTCGGTGGCGATCTGAGATGGCTACGTCACTACGGTTTCTCGGTCCTCAACACACCGACACTCGCCGGCGGCCTCTCTTAGACAGCATCACCGACCACACCGCTGGTTTCGCAATACTCTGACACCGAATAAAAGGACTTGGGCGATGAAATTCACGCTCTCCTGGCTTAAAGACCACCTCGATACAGATGCAACGATCGATACGTTGTCGACAACGCTGAGCGCCATCGGCCTTGAGGTCGAAGGCATCGAAAATCCGGCGGAAAAGCTCGAAGCATTTACGATTGCAAAAATCGTCTCGGCGCAAAAACACCCCGACGCCGACCGATTACAAGTCTGTCAGGTTGAGATCGCACCTGGAAAACCAATACTGGAAATCGTTTGTGGCGCACCAAACGCCCGCGCTGGCTTGATCACGATCTTCGCTCCGATCGGCACCTATGTGCCAGGCCTCGACGTCACACTTGAAAAGCGAAAAGTCCGCGGTGTCGTATCAAATGGCATGTTGTGTTCACCAGAGGAACTCGGACTGCCCGGCGATAGCGAAGGCATCATGGATATCGGTTCGCAACATGAGGGCCAAATTGGCAAGGTCTACGTAGACGTCTTCGATCTCGCCGACCCAGTGTTCGATGTCGCTTTGACGCCCAACCGTCCTGATTGTACTGGCGTTAGAGGCATTGCACGCGACTTGGCAGCCGCCGGTTTGGGGAAATTAAAACCTGCGCCAATCGATAAGAACGTTGAAGGCAAAGCCGATAGTACGATCTCTATTGCGCTCAACTTTAAAGGCGACACCGCAAGTGCATGTCCGGTCTTTGCTGGTCGTTACGTATCCGGCGTAAAAAATGTCTCATCGCCTGACTGGCTCGCCAATCGTCTCACAGCTATTGGTCTTCGCCCAATTAACGCTCTGGTCGATGTCACCAACTACATTTCTTATGACCGCGGTCGCCCCTTGCATGTTTACGATGCAGACAAACTCAACGGCAATATTCAAGCCCGCCTTGGCAAGAAAGGTGAGAGCTTCGTTGGTCTTGACGGAAAAACATACGACGTTGAAGACGACATGTGTGTCATTGCTGATGACAAGAACGTCTTAGGTTTTGGTGGCGTTTTGGGCGGTGAAGACACGGGCTGCACTGAGGCAACAGCCAATGTATTCATTGAAAGTGCTTGGTTCGACCCGATCCGCACAGCACAAACGGGTCGCAAAACCGGGTTGATTACAGACGCTCGCTATCGGTTTGAGCGCGGCGTTGATCCGGCTTCGGTTGTTCCCGGCCTCGACCAAGCCACAGCCATGATTTTGGACCTTGTTGGTGGGACACCTTCAAAATCTGTTGTGGCTGGAAAAGTTCCCGAACCAAACAACGTCATCACATTCGATCCAAAACGCGTTGAAAAACTCACCGGCGTAAAACTCGCTGTGAAAGACATCACGAAAATCTTGGACGACCTTGGGTTTGAAATTTCCAGCAAAGGTGAGGCGCTGAAAGTTAAAGTCCCAAGTTGGCGACCTGACGTTCATGGAGCTGCCGATCTTGTCGAAGAGGTTGTGCGTATTACTGGGCTTAATAAAATACCATCGACGCCATTGCCTCGTGCAACCGGTGTCGCGCGTCCAGTGCTAACCAATTTGCAAAAACGCACACGATTTGCGCGACGCGCATTAGCTGCCCGCGGTCTTGTCGAAGCCGTTACGTGGTCGTTTGTAACAGGTGAGGAAGCAACCCTGTTCGGCGGCGGCGATCCTTCGCTGACGTTAGCCAATCCGATCTCCTCTGAACTATCCGACATGCGGCCAAGTTTGCTTCCAGGGCTGATCGGGGCGGTTCGACAAAACAAAAACCGCGGCTTTAACGACGTCGCATTATTTGAAATTGGCCAAGGCTATGACGGGCTCGCGGCGAATGATCAGCGTCTTTTTGCAAGTGGTGTGCGGATTGGCACGGCGAAGATCACTGGCTCCGGGCGCCATTGGCAAACCCCGACGAATGATGTCAATTTGTATGACGCTAAAGCCGACGCGCTTGCAGTCCTTGCGAGCCTTGGCGTCAATACTGGTAATCTACAAATCAACCGCTCAGCACCAAACTGGTTCCACCCAGGTCGCTCTGGAACGCTACAACTTGGACCCAAAAACGTTCTTGCCCACTTTGGCGAACTGCATCCAGCCACGTTGAAGGCGCTGGATCTGGCTGGGCCCGCAATCGCGTTTGAAATTGACCTTGCAGCCATTCCTGCAGCGAAAAAGAAATCGCGCGTACGTCCGCCATTGACTGCGACCGACCTCTTGCCGGTTCGCCGTGATTTTGCTTTCGTTCTCGATAAAGATGTGGACGCGAGTGACGTTATGCGCGCTGCCATGTCTGCTGAAAAATCACTCATTGCCGGCTTGCAAGTGTTTGATATTTTCGAAGGTGGCAAGCTTGGCGAGGACGGCAAAAAATCTCTCGGTTTGGAAGTCACTCTTCAGCCCACCAAGGATACACTGACAGACAAAGAAATCGAAGCCGTCGCCGATCGCATTATCACAACGGTCAAAAAGAAAACGGGTGGCGAAATTCGCGACTGAGGTTTCAGAGGCAAACAAGACCATAAAAAACAAAACAACTTGGACACACCGCTCGCGATCACGTAAGCGACAGTAAATACCTTTGTTGCATCTGCGTGCAATGCTCGACTGACGAATTTGCAAAACTGCATACAAACATGCATGGATTGCTAGGATACAAGAGTTATAATGACTTGCAGAAACGTTTGCCTGAAACGTGTAACTTACAGCCGATTGCTGACGTCACTGCTCAGCGTCAGCAGTTCACTTAGACTATCTCATTTGAAGGGAAATCAAAATCATGAGCGACCCTGTAGCAGTGAGCGCCGTATCTGAAAAAACTCGTACGTCAACGCATGAGAAGCGGCGTATTGTTGAAGCTCCAGCAAACGAACATAAGATTGTTGTTGTTGGCGGCGGTGCTGGCGGTTTGGAGCTGGTAACCGGCCTTGGCGACAAACTTGGAAAGCGCAATCGCGCGCACGTTCGCTTGGTCGATCGCGCCCGAACACACATTTGGAAACCTCTTCTTCACGAGATCGCGGCTGGCAGTATGGCCGTCGGCCGCCACGCACTCGACTATCTGGCACAGGCACATTGGCATGGCTTTCGTTACAACTACGGCGAAATGATCGGACTTGACCGCTCCCAGCGCCTTATCCATCTTGCAGCCACCAAAGACGAAGAAGGCCGACAAATAACGCCTGACCGGTGGGTCCCATACGATACACTCGTATTAGCTGTCGGCAGCGTCTCTAACGACTTTGGAACACCAGGTGTCTCCGAACACGCGATTATGCTCGACACACCAGATGAGGCTGAGCGCTTCAACCGCCGCATGATTAATGCCTGCGTTCGCGCCCACGCCGAAGAAAAAGAAATCAAAGAAGGCCAACTGCACGTTACGATTATTGGTGCCGGCGCTACTGGGACAGAACTTTCAGCAGAACTGCATCGCACGGCGCGCAGCCTGGTTGCCTATGGCCTCGATCGCATCGACCCGGAACGCGACATAAAAATCACGCTCGTTGAGGCGGCACCCCGTATCCTACCGGCCCTACCCGACCGCATCGCCAATGCGACGATGAATGAGTTAGAAAAACTTGGTGTGAATGTCTTGACCGGACAACGCGTTACCGAGGTGAAAGCCGACGGCGTGTTGATGCAAAGTGGCGAATTTGTTCCATCCGGGTTGGTGGTTTGGGCCGCAGGTGTAAAAGGCCCATCCGTATTGGAAAGCCTTGATGGTTTGGAAGTCAGCCCGGCCAATACGATCGTTGTCAAAGATACACTGCAAACAAGCGTTGATGACAATATCTTCGTAATCGGAGATTGCGCATACTTTGTGCCTGAAGGTGAAGACCGGCCAATCCCGCCGCGAGCACAAGCCGCGCACCAACAGTCCAGCCATTTGTTAAAACAAATTCCACGTGTGATGGCAGGCAAAGAGCCTGCAGCCTTCCACTATCGCGACTTTGGATCGTTGGTCTCTCTGGGACATTACACGACTGTTGGTAACCTGATGGGTTTTATCTCAGGAAAGTCGATGATGATCGAAGGATTGTTTGCAAAATTGATGTACCGCTCACTTTATAAAATGCATGAAGTGGCGCTGCACGGTTACGCCAAGGTGTTTCTCGATACTTTGGCACGGCTAATCACGCGCCGAACCGAGCCACACATCAAACTGCACTAGGTAGATTGCATAAAAACTATTGTCGTGGGTCTCCGGCCCATTCAACTAAAATCGTCTCAACTAAGACATGAGGTATTCATGCTCAAACTCTTCTATGCACCTGGAACGTGTGCACTTGCGACCCGTATTGCTCTTGAAGAAGCTGGAGCGGCCTATGATGCCACGAGGTTGAACCTCCGCTCTGGTGATCAACGCCAAGCCGATTATCTCAATGTGAACCCAAAAGGCCGTGTCCCTGCACTAGTCACCGAGCGGGGCATTCTTACCGAAGTCCCGGCCATTCTTGCGTTCATTGCGCAGACCTGGCCTGAGGCAAACCTCGCACCGATTGACGATCCGTTCTCTTTCGCTGAAGTCCAGGCATTTAATACCTATCTTTGTGCGACCGTTCACGTCGCTCATGCCCATGGCATACGCGGCAATCGATGGGCGAACGAAGCCTCATCAATTGAAGACATGAAAAATAAGGTGCCAGAAACCATGGCCGCATGCTTCGATTTGATTGAAACGGAGATGTTTCAGGGGCCATGGGTCATGGGAGAAAATTACTCAATCGCCGATGCTTACCTTTTCACTGTTTCAGGGTGGCTGGCGAGCGATAGTGTTGATATCGCTCAGTATCCAAAAGTTGCCAAACAGCGCCAACGCATGCAAGCCCGCCCTGCGGTTAAAGCAGCCTTGGAGAAAGACGCCGCTTAGTCATCCCCGTATCCCGACACCTTGCCAAACAATCAATGTTTGGCTTGTCGAAATATTGGAGCGAGCATTGAACAATCTTCATGAGGTGGATTGGAGCCAAATCCCAACGCCCGAAGACGACGCAGGTGCAAACCATCTACCAGGGCGAAAGATCGCTAGCGTTCACCTGCCAAATACAAATGACGAAAAAATTGACCTGTCTCGCCTCAAAGGGCGCAGCGTCGTCTACGCTTATCCCATGACAGGTCGTCCTGATGTGGCGTTACCAGACGGCTGGAATATGATACCCGGCGCGCGAGGTTGCACTCCGCAATCTTGTGCTTTTCGCGATCATGCCAATGAATTGCATCAACTTGGCGTGCAACACATCTTCGGCGTATCAACACAAAGCCCGCTGGACCAGAAAGAAGCCGCCGCTCGGTTACATCTACCATTTCCACTTCTGTCCGACGCCGAACTAGAGTTTGCCAAAGCGATGCAATTGCCAACCTTCCAAGTCGAGCAAAAGACATTGCTTAAACGTTTGACAATGGTAATCGACGAAGGCGTGGTGACACACACGTTTTATCCCGTATTCCCACCGGACCAGAACGCTCAAGACGTCGTCAATTGGCTCACGAACAACGCAAAATGACGCGCAAAAAAACGGCTAACCTCAAAAGAAGTTAGCCGTCACGATTCAATCAAGCTTAGGCAGTGAAGTTACTTACCTTCCAGCTCTTTAATACGCTTTTCTTGAGCGATGATGTGCAAGGTCAACTCTTCAATCTTTTGCAGCAGCTTCATCGACATCTCAGTAACACCAACACCATCGCGCTGCATCTCATCGGCAGACGCAACACCAGGCAGGTGACGGTTGGCAGAGATAAACTGCTCAACGTCTGATAGTGGTTGCAATTGATAGCTGTCCTCAAAGACGAAGTCCGCACCGGTGACAGCTTTGCCCTGGACTTTAATCTCGCCAGAACCGCCGATAATCTCAACTGTTGTATTGCCCTTGTCGTCGTTGGCTCGGATGTTGCCATCATGCGCTTCAAGTTCAATCCGGACCTTTCCTTCTGACGTCGTCAACATGATGTCACCGTCGTGTCCAGCGCCTCCCAATGTCATGTTACCCTCACCACCATCAACGTGGATTGTCTGGCCACCGTACTCATCGACCAGCAGCAAATCACCTTCTGCGCCATTGCCACCAAGGGTAATATTGCCATCGCCACCATCGAGGTGAATGGTTTGCTTGCCAGTCATGTGCAGCAAAGTAATATCGCCAACAGAGCCAGAACCACCCAACGTCATGTTGGCATCACCACCATCGATATGAATGCGCGACCGGCCACGCCCATCTGTCAATGTGATATCGCCGCCAGCGGCACCACCACCACCTAGCACCAGGTTGCCTTCGCCACCATCAAGCGCAACCGTTTGCTTGCCACGGTGATCAAGAAGCGTGATATCGCCTTGCGAACCACCGCCACCAAGTGTGATGTTGCCTTCACCACCATCGATATGCACGGTCTGTTTGCCGCGCTCGTTGATCATCGCAAGGTCGCCCTCGGCTTTATTGCCGCCCAGAGTGATATTGCCATCACCACCGTCAATATGAACCGTCTGTTGGCCGTAACCATTACACGCAACGATATCGCCTTGAGCGCCAGCACCACCGATGGTCAGGTTCGCTTCACCGCCATCGATATGCAGAGTTTGTTGCGCCAAGGTGTTGAGCAACGCGATGTCGCCCTGCGAGCCGTAGCCGCCAGCTGTGAAATTACTGGTTCCACCATCGACGTGGACGCAAACGTTTCCATCAGCATTCTTTAACTGAAGTGCGCCATTGGTTCCCTTGCCGCCTGCTTCGATGCTGCCCTTGGTCTTGGACTCTTGGCGGCGTGACGTTTTGCGCGGGGCTGAAGACTTCCTTTTCGCTGCTGGACGTTTTGCTTTTCTCACGACTTTTGCCATTTCACTCATTCCTTGTAACTTTAGAACTTGGTCAAAGAGGGGTGGACCAACCAGAAAATGCCAACAGGCAAAACCATCACTGTGGGCCCGTTTGACCGCCAAACTAAACCAACCGAGCAGCCGGCGTCCTGCAACTCGGGCGACTGGTTAACGCGGCTTGTTTTTTGCTCTGAAACGCTGGAACTTTAAGCATCCAGACGACCTTGCGCCTTCCCGACAAAAATAACGCCGATCACCAATTTCGCAGAAATCTGCAATTTCAATAACCGGAAATGATCAGCTTTATGAACGCCGTTGCAGGCGTCTCAACAAACTCGGTGTGGGAAAGGAATCAGCGGGCAAACCCAATCTGATCTGAACGGCTTTAACCGCGGCACGACTTTTGGCGCCCAACTTCCCATCAATCGCACCAACATCATAACCCATGCGTGTCAAAATTCTTTGCAACAGTTTGTTCTGCTTATAGGTCAGCGCGGCGAGCCCTTTTGGACCGCGGCGCAATTGTTTGGCACCGCCAATCCGGGTTGCGAGATAAGCGGCAGTTAAACTGTATGTGAAAGACTCATTCCATTTCAAATAGACAACACGGAAATTATGGTACGCCAAAAAGGCCGGCCCGAAGCGTCCCATTGGCAACAACAACGATGCTTCCATACCGTCTTCAATCAACGGCTTTCCGTTCGCCCGGCGCACGCCCCATTTTGCCCATTGCGACCTCGTGTGTTGGATGGCGAGGTCTGCCTCTTTCCAATCCATCTTTTTTGGAACGCGCACTTCTTCGATCCAAGGTTGGCCTTTTCTCCATCCGAGATATTTCAGATATTTACCGGTCGAACCGATAATGTCGGTGACAGAACGAAAAAGGTTGGCGTGACCATCACCGTCATAATCGATCGCATCACGCAGATAGTGCTCCGGCATCATTTGTGTCTGACCCAACTCTCCAGCCCATGACCCGATCATTTCTTTGGGGCTGAGATCACCGCGTTCAATAATCTGAAGCGCCGCCATCAGTTGTCGGCGAAACATCGGCCCGCGACGACAGTCGTAAGCAAGCGTTGCCAAGGAACGCAAAACCGACAGATTTCCCATGCCGGTTCCGAAATCACTTTCAAGAGCCCAAAAAGCCGTAATAACTTCGGGCGGAACACCAAATTCCTTTTGCGCCCGATTATAGACCGCTCTGTGTTTTTTTATTTTTTTACGACCAACACGTTGTCGGCGGATCGTTGCCAGCTTGTCGGAAAACTGCAGGAACGAAAGTGCAAAAATTGATTGGCGTCGATCACGGCGAATAATACTTGGATCATAAGAAATATTGGCCAACGCCCGGCGCACCGTTTGCTTTTTTATACCCGTAGCAATTGCTTCACGGCGAAACCCATTCAGCCATTTGCTGAAACTACCAGAATTCTTGCACGCGGCATGGGCAGGCTGCGCCCCAGCTGGCATTGCGATCATTACGAAAACAAGCGCGAAAATCATCGCAATTTTTGCCGAGAACCCCCGGTTTTGCCGTCCCTGCATTTCCCGTCCTTCTTCACTCGTTCGTCCGCTTGCCAGGCTAAATTCAGCTTGCTCACGAAGTCGCGTCAACTGCCAACTTCGATTAGAGTTGATGGCACCGAAATTCTTCCCCCACTGGCATGTCATATTGGACCCTAATCCCTCATTTTCATATTCGATAGCCAGATTTTTGAAATAGTCGTACACCGGCTATTGCAAATTGCCCTAAGGCCAGCCAGCGCCTGTGGAGCTTTAAGAAGCCAGTCTATCCCCAATCAAGGCCGCCTTTGGACGATGCGTGGCGTTCGCGCCTCTTTTCGTTCGTCCCGCGTGGTGGTAATGAGCGCTTATGACCAACACATCTCACATACGCAATTTCTCGATTATCGCCCACATTGACCACGGCAAATCGACCTTGTCTGACCGGCTAATCCAGCTGTGCGGCAATGTCTCAAACCGTGAAATGAAGGAGCAGATCCTCGACTCGATGGATATCGAACGCGAACGCGGCATCACAATCAAAGCCCAAACGGTTCGCCTGGATTATCAACACAAGGATGGCACGGTGTACCAGCTGAACTTGATGGACACCCCAGGCCACGTCGACTTCGCCTACGAAGTTTCAAGATCGCTTGCCGCTTGTGAAGGCGCTATTCTAGTGGTCGATGCCTCCCAGGGGGTTGAAGCCCAGACGTTGGCCAATGTTTACACCGCGCTCGACAACGACTTGGAAATTTTACCGGTCCTCAACAAAGTCGATTTACCAGCAGCAGATTCCGACCGCGTCAAAGAACAAATCGAAGATGTCATCGGCATCGATGCCTCAGATGCCGTGCCCATTTCTGCCAAGACTGGTCTCAATGTCGAAGCTGTTCTTGAAGCCATTGTCGAACGTCTCCCTCCGCCGAAGGGTGAGCGCGACAAACCCCTTAAAGCAATGCTGGTTGATAGTTATTACGACGCCTATCTTGGCGTTGTCGTTTTGGTGCGGGTGATGGAAGGCACACTGAAGAAGGGCCAGAAGATCCGATTGATTTCAACAGGCACCACACACTTGATCGAACGCGTGGGTTGCTTCAGACCAAAACACGAAATCCTAGAAGACATCGGCCCTGGTGAAATCGGCTTCTTCACAGCTGCAATCAAAGAGGTTGCCGATACGCGTGTTGGTGACACCATTGTCGACGAGAAAAACACCGCTGCCGAGCCACTACCAGGCTTTAAACCAGCCCAACCCGTTGTATTTTGTGGATTGTTCCCTGTTGATGCAGCCGATTTCGACGACCTACGCGAAGCTATGGGACGGCTGCGTTTAAACGATGCCAGTTTCTCGTTTGAAACGGAAAGCTCGGCAGCTTTGGGTTTTGGTTTTCGCTGTGGCTTCCTCGGATTATTGCATCTGGAAATCATCTCCGAGCGACTTGAACGCGAATTCAACCTCGATCTCATCACCACTGCACCAAGCGTCGTCTACAATATCTATTTAACCGACGGCACGATGTTGGAAATGCATAATCCGGCAGACATGCCAGATCCAATGAAGATTGAGCGCATTGAAGAACCATGGATCGAAGCTACGATCCTAGTGCCCGACGAATATCTCGGTTCGGTATTGAAGCTTTGCCAGGATCGGCGTGGTCGACAAAAGACCCTGACCTATGCCGGCAGCCGCGCCATGTTGGTCTACGAACTTCCTCTCAACGAAGTCGTGTTTGATTTTTACGACAAGCTAAAGTCAATCAGCCGAGGTTACGCTTCGTTCGACTATCAAATGATCGGTTATGAACCCGACGACCTGGTCAAGATGTCGATCCTGGTCAATAACGAACCTGTCGATGCACTGTCGATCATTGTGCATCGTACCCGGGCCGACAGTCGTGGGCGGCAAATGTGTGAAAAGCTGAAGGATCTTATCCCACAGCACATGTTTGTTATTCCAGTTCAGGCAGCAATTGGTGGGCGTATCATTGCACGTGAAACAATCCGTGCCTTGCGCAAAGACGTGCTGGCAAAATGCTACGGAGGAGATATCTCTCGAAAGCGCAAACTGCTTGAAAAACAAAAGGCAGGTAAGAAAAAGATGCGTCAATTCGGTAAGGTGGAAATCCCACAGCAAGCCTTCATTGCGGCCCTAAAAATGGAAGAATAAGCCAAACGGCCGTTTTGCACCCTCTGAGTAAAAACACCTGGAGAGCTTCGTGCAAGGTCGCCTGATTTTGACAACTCAACCGGCTAACGCTATGGATTTCGCCGACAAATAGCCGCCCTCCATACGCATCCACACCCATGTTTTGGGGATAAATTGATGGATCAAATGACCTCTGGTTGGACGTCAAACCCTTGCTTTTCGGCCCTCTACGGTCCATATAACCTCGGTCGAACACGCCTTGGTCTACTCTAACACGGCCCTACCACGCCTACTTTAGAAGTCTCCAATGCGCGATTTGAAGACCCATTTGCGCACTGCAATTGGGAAATATACGCCAATGCTTTGGAGGCAAAAATGGCAAACGGAACTGTGAAATGGTTTAACGGCCAGAAGGGTTATGGCTTTATTGAACCAGAAGAAGGCGGCAACGATGTCTTCGTCCATATCTCTGCTGTTGAACGTGCAGGCATGACGTCTTTGGCCGAAGGTCAAAAAGTCGAGTTTGAGACTGAAAAAGGCCGCAACGGCAAGATCGCTGCGATCAACCTTCGTGCACTATAATTGGTCATGTGATCACCCGATCACGTGATGCAATATCGCTAAAAAGTTCTGCTTCTTAGTTGAAATTCCCGCTCATTTGCAACGATGCTTCATGGTATCATTCTTTCGAGCGGTCTGACCAAAATTATTTCGGGGCCCGGAAACTGCGACAAGCTTCCGTGGCTCCGAGACTTCATTAAGGTGCCCTTGCAATGGCAGCAAACGACGTTGCTGCCATCAAAAATTGTAAGCTGTATCTTTATCATTAGAACAAAGCACGTTTACATAACGGCATATCAATGCTGATCGTGATCGAGCTTTTTAGGAGACTGAATGGCAAAGGAAGAGATGCTTGAGTTTGAGGGTGTGGTGGCTGAAGTGCTGCCGGACGCTCGCTGCCGGGTTAAACTTGATAACGATCATGAAGTGATTGCCTACACCTCAGGACGAATGAAGAAAAACCGCATCCGTATTCTCGCAGGCGATCGCGTCACAGTTGAAATGACACCATACGATCTTACAAAAGGCCGTATCAACTTCCGCCATCGCGACCAACGCTCTTCAAATGCACCTCCTCCAGGAGGTGGTGGTGGCAACCAACGCCGTCGCTAAAAAAGAGCACAAATGACGAAAAGCTGCGGTCGCTTCCCGCACCAGCAAACCTTTGGGCACCAGGGCCGACCAACCAGCTAGACTTTCTTAAATCACGCAATTGTTCTTGGAAGATTTCCTGGAACACGTTCTTAAGACCGCCAAATGACAAACATCGTTATGTTTTAAATTGGTTTGGTTTTGACCTGCAGCGCACGTGGCACTTGAATTGACCGGGTAGGGCTGGGCCACGTTGTGCGGCAGGATCAAAGCTAAAATGAAGTTCAAATGTTGCCGCGCGCCTCATTTCCTTGACCATCGACCTTGCTCGCGTTGCAGCACCAAATCGATAAGTCAGACTTTGAGCGTTGCCGACAGGTCGCAAAAAATATCACCGATTCATTGTATTGTTTTCTAACCATTTGATTCGACATTTACTTTGGGTCTTGCACAATGAAATTGACGCGTCGCCGTTTTGTCGGTGTCGCCGCCACGGCGCTTTGGGCGTCGGGAGCGGGGCGTGTTGCTGGCGCGCGCTATATTGATCGCACAGGACTAAAAAACCAAAGCTTCATCTGGCAACCAGATTTTGCGCCGTCTGGCCCGGTGACAATTATTGTCAGCCTTGGCGAGCAGGTTCTGCATGTGTTTCGCGGACACAGGCTTTTGGGGATTGCACGCTGTCAATCAACACAGAAGGTGGCAAAACTTCCAGCAGGCGCGTTTCGAATAGACAACTTTGTATCTTCAGAAAAGCAAGCTCAGTTTGCCTGGCAGGGGACCTCTGTTTACACCTTTAACACGGAACAAACCGATCCAGACCTTTTGTCTGGCGCCCGAAGCTGTATCGATATCTCCCCCAAGTTCGCAAAACTTCTCAAGTCCGCCGTTCGCCCCGGAACACTCGTCATAATGGCTCCGGAACGAACGCCAATGTTACCCGTGCGCTCATATTTACCAACAGCGCTTCGGCCAAACACCGATAACGAGACCAGCCCCCAACACGGCGACAATGCCGCGTTTATCTTCACGCGTGGAACCTTTGGTCAAGATGAGGCACCCTCTTTGGTACATCATCAGCCAATTAGCATTGTCGTTTCATCACACGATCGACGTGCCCGCATTGTCTCCTCACAACAACCAGTTCAAGTTGTCGAAGTCGACATTGCTCAACCCCAAACGCCGTTGGGGGCTCACGCCTACTGCTTAACGACGGTCAAAATGGGCCGCAGTCCCGGAACTTGGATCGCAACTGGTTTAAGCGCAAAGAGCAATGCCTCACATATTCATCGCGACCACGCAAAGACCTCTTTAGACCGGATATCTTTCATCGATCCGGAAGTCGTCGCCGACGTCAACAATGCGCTGAGCGAAGGTGCATGCGTCGTTCTCACAGATGCGCCTCTGGATGATCGCGACAACGCAACATTCATCCATCCCGTACTGCTCACCGCCGGTTCGCAAACACCAAACCTTGCAAACAGGGGTCGCGAAACACCGACAACGCTGCAGCGCAAGCCCGCTGGTTCCGAAACCCGAACGGCAAAAACCTCATCAAACGAATTTGCGCAAAACAGCAGTAAGCTTGGTGGAGATAGCAAAGCTTCACGTCGCCAACACAAAAAAGTGACGAAGAAAAAGGCTGTCGTAAAACGTGACCCTTATTCAAGCGAGCCCCTTATTGGGCCGAAAAACTTCCAAGACCCATAAGCGCTTAGCGCCGTAACGGTGTATTTCTTAAAGTACTCTTGCGAAACTGGCGCGTTAACAGAAATGTTAGTTCCAAGTGAACGAACAATCCTCTTTATTAGCATCAGCAGAACAGGGCACTGTCCCCCCGTGCCAGATCTGCCGTACTTAAAAGACCGCTGGTGTTGCTCCCTCATACCAGCGGTCTTTTTTCATTAGGATTTACCTTAGAAACTTTCAGCTCCACGAAGCATTAGTGCGCTGCTTCCCAATTATCATCAGCATGTGCATCAACCTGTAACGGTACATTTAAAACCATGCGCGGTTGCGGCGCTGTCTCCATGACATCTGTCACAATTTTAAGAGTCTTGCTCACATCCTTCTTAGGGACTTCAAAAATAAGCTCATCGTGCACCTGTAACAGCATGCGAACGTGTGCAAGGCCAGCTTCGTCGAGAGCTTCTGGCATGCGGATCATTGCGCGGCGAATGATATCAGCGGCAGATCCTTGAATCGGTGCGTTAACAGCAGCACGCTCCAGGAACCCCCGCACCGATGGATTCTTGGTGTTAATTTCAGGGTAGTGGACACGCCGACCAAAAATGGTTTCGACAAAACCATGCTCATGCGCAAACTCTTTCGTACTTTCAATGAAAGCGCGAATGCCGGGGAACCGCTTGAAATAGGTTTTGATGTAGTCTCCAGCCTCTTGGCGGGAGATGGCGAGCTGATTGGCAAGTCCAAACGCGGAAATGCCATAGATAATTCCAAAATTGATGGCTTTGGCCCGCCTGCGTATTTCCGACGGCATGTCTTTGACCGGCACCGAAAACATCTCAGATGCAGTCATCGCGTGAATATCAAGACCGTCGTCAAAGGCTTTCTTCAGTTGTGGGATTTCGGCAATGTGCGCCAACACTCGCAATTCAATTTGTGAATAATCTGCAGATATCAACTTGTTGCCTTTTTCAGCAACAAACGCGGTTCGAATTTCGCGACCTTCCGATGTGCGGATTGGAATGTTTTGTAAATTCGGGTCTGAAGAGGCTAAGCGGCCTGTTGTCGTCGCCGCCAGCGCATAAGAGGTATGAATTCTTTTCGTGTTGGGGTGAATAAATGTCGGAAGCGCATCCGTATATGTCGACTTCAACTTTGATAATGACCGCCATTCCAGCATTAAATTGACAAGGCGGCGTGCGTCTTCGGGCAGGTCCTCGTTTGCCGCCAGATCATCAAGCATACTGGCACGGGTTTCCCATTGCCCGCTCTTCGTTCGCTTTCCACCCGGCAGCTCTAATTTGTCGAACAGCAGCTCGCCCAATTGTTTTGGAGAGCCAAGGTTAAACTTCTCTCCTGTGATCTCGAAGACCTCGTCCTCCAACTGGGCAATTTTTTGTGCAAACGAAGTTGAAAGTCGTGACAGGATTGTGCGGTCAACTGAAATTCCTGCATGTTCCATATCGACAATCACAGGCATTAAAGGACGTTCAAGTGTTTCGTACACCGTCGTCATGTGTTCGGCGACAAGACGAGGCTTCAACATCATCCATAACCGCAATGTCACGTCGGCATCCTCTGCCGCATATTCGGTCGCTTTATCAAGCGCGACGTCAGCGAATCTTTTATCGCTAAGTTTTTTACCTGGAACCCCCTCCATCACTTGCTTATAGGAAATACAGGTATGGCCCAGGTGACGTTGCGCCAAGTCATCCATTCCGTGTTTGCCACGCCCGCCGTCCAACACGTACGACAACAACATCGTGTCATCGAAGCCCTCAAGGCCAACGCCATGCTGGCGCAAAACCAATGCGTCGTATTTTAAGTTTTGCCCGATTTTCAAAATCGCCGGATTTTCAAGTATCGGCCTTATCAATTCAAGCGCGCGCGCCTGTGAAACCTGTTCCAAGTCTGCGCCGTCACCAAAGTCGAACCCTTCGCCAGAGGCTCGATGCGCCAACGGCACATAACACGCTGCCCCCGGATCGATCGCGATCGAAAAGCCGACCAAATCCGCCTGCATGGCATCGAGAGAGTTGGTTTCCGTATCGAATGCAAACCGGCCGACGGAATGGGCTTTTTCAATCCATTGAACCAGTTCTTGTTCACTCGTTACACAAGCATATTTGCTACGATCAAATTCTGCGTTCGCAGCCAATGTCGCCCCTGCTGCCACACCTGCAGCAGGTGTTCCCACTCCACTGGCCTCACCACCTGCATCGGATTTTTCTCCGCCTTTGGCAACCGAACTGCCGACCGATTTTTTGGGAGGAGGCGGTGCTTCAACGCCAAGTCCTTCGGCAATACGTCGCGTAAGGGTCGAAAACTCCATCTCGCTCAAAAAGCTAAGCAACGTCTTGCTATCTGCCTCTTGAACACCTGCCTCTTCCAGCTCAACTTCAACAGGAACATTTTGTTCCAAGCGAACAAGATCACGAGAAATTCGCGCTTGATCTGCAAATTCGATCAAACGTTCGCGCCGCTTTGGTTGTTTGATTTCTTCAGCACGGGCCAGCAATTCATCCAAATCGCCATAGGTATTGATTAATTCGGCCGCAGTTTTAATACCGATGCCTGGTACGCCAGGAACGTTATCAACGCTGTCTCCAGCCAACGCTTGCACATCAACTACTTTGTCTGGTCCAACACCGAACTTCACTTCAACCTCTTGCGGACCAAAGTGCTTGTTCTTCATGCTATCGAACATTGAGACATTGCCACCGATCAATTGCATCAAATCCTTATCAGACGACACAATGGTGACGCGTGCGCCGGCGGCATCTGCGACCTTGGCATAGGTTGCAATAAGGTCATCAGCTTCAAAACCTTCTTGCTCGATACACGCAACGTTAAAGGCTTTCACCGCATCGCGAATGAGCGGAAACTGCGGCACAAGCTCTTCTGGTGGTGGTGGACGATTGGCCTTGTAATCCGGATAGAGATCATTTCTGAATGTTTTTGACGATGCATCGAAAATACAGGCGATATGCGTTGGCGCGTCTGACAGTTTGCTATCGCCAAGAAACTTCCACAGCATCTGACAAAACCCATGCACCGCGCCGACCGGCAAACCATCAGATGGACGCGTTAAAGGGGGCAGCGCATGAAAGGCTCGGAAGATATAGCCTGAGCCATCAATCAAATAGATATTGCTGCCTTTCTCGACCGGTACAGACTCACCGTCCGGCACAGTGAATTGCGCGCCCTTCGCCTTCTTATTTTCAGGGGCGTTGGCACGGGCAGACTTTGTGGAGCTGGTCTTTTTCTTTGTCATGGGCGCGACTATACGCAGTTGTGTGCACGTGTCAGCCATCTTTCGTGGCAACCTCGAATGGGTCCACAACCCCACTCGATTAACACCCCAGTATTGCCTATCGGGGCGCCAAATTGGCTACGGCCCTCCATCTCCCACGGGCCATGCCAGAATCGGTCCTTGAGGCCGGCCCGGACCGATATTTGACCGTTCATTTGGCCAAATAGGAGGCAAAGCACTCTTTTTCTTTGTCATTTGCAGCCGCACTGCATTTGGCGTATCAGTTGCCTTTAAAGCGGCGAGAGCGTCGCCAAGCACCCGTAGCTCAGCTGGATAGAGCGCTGCCCTCCGAAGGCAGAGGTCACAGGTTCAAATCCTGTCGGGTGCGCCAAAACAACCAATCAAATTCAATATGTTACTCGTTCACTATCCATGATGGAGTTCATCGCAATCTCAGCTTGTCACCCGTGTGTCACTGCAAGCGAGAATTCAAGATGGCTACTATCAGCAAGCGTGGGAACGAATGGCAAGCGCAAGTAAAACGTGTTGGCCAAGGCATCATTGCTAAATCGTTTAACCGCAGGCAAGACGCGCAAGCATGGGTACACCAAATGGAGCTCTTAGCTGACCAACATGAACTGAATACACAATGCAGAAATTGACATGTTCTACAGAATACGACGTTAGGTGAACTAGTCAGGCGGTACTGTAAAGAGGTAACTCCAAGGAAACGTGGCGGGGGTACAGAGCTGATTGTTCTGAATGCCTTTGCTCGTCATTCCATTTGCAGAAAGACCCTATCAAATCTCCACACGCAGGACTTCGTAAGATATCGAGGTGAACGTCTAAAGAAGGTCAAATCGAGTGCACTGAGGCGTCAACTCAATCCCATCCACAATCTCCTCACAGTAACTCACAACGGGTGGGATCTACTCATAAAAGAAACCCAATTGGACAATCTCCAGTTGGATACAGATGACACAAGAAGGGAACGACGCCTAAGACAAGATGTCATCGCCCCTTAAAATTGATACACAAAATTTGTAAAACTCTACCAAAAATGAAGGGGACGATAGATGGCGCGGAAGCGGCATTCAGACAACGATTTTTTTTGGCACGGAGTATCGGTTGCTCAGTCAGACGGAACCGCCCAAAAGCGTCACGAGTTTCAAGACATACGCGCTGGTGATTGGGTTGACGTTTTTCCTTGAAGGAACGATCAACCCAGCGACCGGTGCGGTCCAATTGTCATTACTCCAATAGGTTGGGAAAATGTGTTCTTGATAATAGCGAAATTACTGAGGCTTGGTTGCCGAATGAGTGCACGTCTCGGTTCGGCTCGAAATTATATCGAAATCTAGAAAAGGAAAAGAATTATGCACGCCGTCATTCACAAAGATTTTAAAAAATTCGTCGAAGAAAGACACTCCCCCGAGCTATATCAACGTGCCCTGGAACAAGTGGGTTATGACGTTGCTCACTTCGAAGCGGAAGTTTATCACAACGATGCGGAGATTGATCGAATGGTCAATACTACCGCTGAGTTGCTCTCCCAAAGTCGCTTGGATTTTTTGACGGAGATGGGACTATTTGGGGCACCTGGGTTGTTTGAAGCCTTCAAAGCAATGATTGATCCAGAGTGGAAGACGCTTGATCTTGTAGAAAATATCGAAGCTCGTATGCACAAATACGTACGAGAAGAATTTGGAGCTTTTCCACCATCGTTGAAGCCTCACCGAATTAGCGAAACAGAGTTGAAGATTGACGTCTTGTCACATAGAAAGATGGCCGGTCTGGCTAAAGGGTTTATCTTGGGATTTGGTCGCATTTACGGGGAGGCGATCACCGTCGACGTTGAAACCTCAGAGACGGGATATAGTTTCACGATAAAGAAAACGACGTGATGCAGAGTTAGCTAACTTGGCTGATCACGTGCGCAATGTGCTCTGACAGTGGCATAACCGGATTACAGCTCTGCATCTAAGGGCAGACATCGCACATGCGATGTCAAAGGCTACTTTCAGACATGCGAGTTGCAACAAATAACGTACATTTAGTAAGGACAATTGGACCATCATCGGGGCAGGTTTACGGGCGGCAATCAGATAGGTTGAGAGCCTGCGACAGAACCAAGAAGCAAGCTAAATTTTGAACATTCTAGTTTCTAATTTACAACACTGTTATTGACTTCGCAGCTATGTAGAAGAATGCACGGAAGCCTTGCCCCGTCTTTTCAAAGTTATATAATAAAATGTAATCTGGACTCAAATCCATGATCGACTTAGTTACGCTTCAAGAAAAAAGAAAAACAAGTTAGACGCCAAACATGCAACTTTCAAACCCGTTGATCGCTGGATTGGCGCCGTACGGCTGCTTCCTGAGATGACTAGGTACGATAACTTGTTGCGGGTGTAAGACATTAACGCAATAATGCTTCTTTGCAGGCACAAGGATCAGGTTCTAAAGGCACAGAAAATGACAACGCGATTTGCCTGCTCAACATTCACCATCAGCACTGTGACCAACAAAGGTGCACTGGAATTTGGAATGTGTCCTACATCGTTGACCGTCATGATGGCGCAAATTTTACTGGGCACTATTGGTCTGACAGTAAGTGCGGACAAATTCGGCGGTGCTGAGTTTGTGCCAACGGGGGCATGGTGACCCCTGTTTGGCGGCTTTTGCCGCTGATCCTCGGACCTGCACTAGCTGGCATACTTTTGCTTCTGCCACCGCCTGGTAACATGCCAGTGACGGCCTGGTCAGCGGTCGCAATTACGTCGTGGATGGTCGTCTGGTGGTTGAGTGAAGCCGTTCCACTGCCAGCAACTGCATTGTTGCCAATCCCGTTCATGCCATTTCTTGATATTGGCGACATCAAATCAGTGTGTGCAAGTTATGCGCATCCACTGATTTTTCTGTTTCTCGGTGGATTTATTCTGGCGGCGGCAATGCAAAGATGTGGTTTGCATCGACGTATTGCGCTGAATATCATCAGTTTCGTCGGAACGAGCAACAAGCGGATCATCGCTGGGTTCATGCTCGCGACCAGTTTCCTATCGATGTGGATTTCGAACACGGCAACAACCGTGATGATGTATGCGGTCGGTCTGTCAGTTATTCAACTTGTCGCCAGCCGTGTAGGATCGGCATCTGCAAGCCGCTTCGGCATCGCGCTGATGCTTGGCATCGCCTATTCGGCGTCCATTGGAGGCGTTGGCACCCTAATCGGAACACCGCCGAATGCGTTACTCGCCAGCATTCTACAGTCGTCATACAGCATCGAAATTGATTTCGTCACATGGATGATGTTCGGACTGCCTGTTGTCGTAGTCATGCTTCTGATCGCTTGGGTCCTGCTTGCAGTTGTTTTGTTTCCCACTGCCGACACGGATGAGAGCGTGCCACCTTCAATCTTAAAGGAGGAAATGGCGCAATTAGGTCCACCCACGCGAACGGAAAAAATGGTGCTCGTCGTTTTCGCACTTGCCGTTATGGGTTGGTGCTTTGGTAAACCGATTGGCGTGGTGACAGGTGTACCGATAAACGACACTGCCGTCGCTATACTGGCTTCAGTGGCACTGTTTGCAATACCTGTGTCTTTGAATAAGCAAGAATTTCTCGTCGATTGGGAGACGGCAAAAAAATTGCCGTGGGGAATCCTTCTAATATTTGGCGGCGGTTTGGCGATCACAGGAGCGTTTAACACGTCAGGTCTTGCTGCCTACCTTGGTAACAGCATGAAAGGGTTCGGCACCCTTGGGGTCTGGACACTTGTTCTTGTAACCGGCGGCATCATGATCGCGTTAACCGAGATCACATCGAATACCGCATCGGCGGCAACATTCTTACCCATTCTCGGTGCAATTGCTGTCGGCCTAGGCTATGACCCGCGCCTCTTAATGATCCCGGTCGCGCTTGGGGCATCGATGGCCTTCATGATGCCCGTTGCAACTCCACCCAATGCGATTGTATTTTCCTATGACGGCTTGAAAATTCAAGACATGGTGCGCGCCGGTATATGGCTAAATATCGTTGCAACGCTGGTTTGCTTCGGCGCGATGTATCTTCTGGCTGGTTTGGTATTCGGAATTGCCCCGGCGTAATTGAAAACAACTGATTGTCCGGTGCAGATAGCGTTCTGCAAGTCAACAATTGGTATTTGTCACAGCTTCAATGCTACTGGTCAAATTTGAGTCTATGACCAATTTACGCGGTTGTCCTAGCCCCTTAAAACTGAGCCACATGTTTATAAAATTCTAACAAGTGTTTGCAGACAATGATGCAGTCCTGAGGTGCCTTAAGGCCGAGACAGCTTCACCATTGAGGATACCGCAGAGCTGCGCAGTGCCACCATGTGGGGCAGACTTCACCGCACTATCGCAGGATCGCTGCGCTGGAAGCGAGGATCACACAATTGGTATTGTTGGTGTATAGGTGATTAAAGAGGCGATTTCGTTTCTAAACACTGGAACAACCTCAACGTATGCCGAGCTTGTTCAACAGTCTGTCACGTTTCATAAGCCACCAACCAGCTTCGATAGGCCAGAGCGCATGGCTCTCATCATCAGCGCCGAGTTTAGCGGCCGCGTGAAGAGGCCAGTTTGGATCATCCAGTAGCTCACGCGCGAGGGCGACGATGTCGGCTTGACCATTTGCGACGATGTTGTTGCATACCTCAGCCTCCCAAAGGAAGCCGACCGCCATGGTTGGGATGCCAGCGCCTTCGCGCACTTGCTGAGCGAGCGGCACCTGAAACCCTTGTTCAACCGTCATACGACGCGGACGTTCTGTTCCTCCAACACCGCCGGATGAGCAATCAATCATGTCGACGCCTTCAGCAGCAAGTGCTTTAGCGGTTGCGATTGTGTCTTCAATTTCCAACCCACCGTCGAGCCAATCTGTAGCAGACAGGCGAAACAAAAGCGGAAGATGTTGCGGCCAACTTGTTCGAATGGCACGGGCAATTTCTACAGCTAATCGACGACGCCCTTCCGGGTCGCGTCCCCATTTGTCGGTGC
Source organism: Hyphomicrobiaceae bacterium (assembly GCA_050633705.1). Classification (GTDB taxonomy): domain Bacteria; phylum Pseudomonadota; class Alphaproteobacteria; order Rhizobiales; family Hyphomicrobiaceae; genus JAJFHI01. The sequence goes on from JBOEGZ010000002.1 coordinate 46,559, forward strand.
GCCTATTGGCAATTGGAGACAGAAATTGGTGAATTAGAAAACCGTGAGCAGCGTAGACTTCGATAACCTTGAATCCCGCATCGCTAGCACGGCGCGCGGCAGCGCCAAATGCCGCGATAACGTCTGAGATATCACTGTCACTCATTTCTGTTGGCGTCGGCCAACCGTCCGCATAAGGCAATGCTGATGGGGCGATGCAGTCCCACGGCGCTTCATCCCGCTCAGCTATATCGTCGCCATCTATCGGTGATTCGCCATGCCATGGGCGACGTTCCGATGCCTTACGACCAGCATGGGCCAATTGAATGCCCGGGATGGTGCCTTGGGCTGTTAGAAATTCATTGATATGTTGGAGCCCCTCGACTTGCTCGTCGGTCCAAAGCCCCAGGTCACCGTGCGTACGCCGCCCACGTGCTTCAACAGCGGTGGCTTCAGTAAAGACGAGCCCAGCACCGCCTAGCGCAAAGCGTCCCAGATGGACCATGTGCCATTGGTTAGCGTACCCATCGTGCGCCCGATACTGGCTCATCGGTGACACTGCAATACGGTTCTTAAAGGTTATATCGCGCAGCGTGAATGGTTGGAACAGCGCAGGCATGTGATGATCCTCGTATGATATCTTAAAACGTTATCTAGTCGGGAACAGTTTCAAGATGTGGCGACGGACAACAACATAAACGGGAGTGATAACCTTTATGGACCACTCAAAGCATTGGAGCAAAATACACTTGGCGATTTCGCCAACCAGATCACCAGGTTTCAAGCCAACCTAAGCGCTACAAACGACGACAACGGCGGCCAAGATGAGCTATGTGGTGTGATCAAAGGCCCGCCTCTCGATGGCCGGACAAGCAGTGACCATCACTTGAGCAGCTACGACTTTGTAAATACGGCCAAGGGTGTTGCTGACGATGAAGATATCACCAGAAAACACTCTTTAGGCAGTTCGGAGTGGAGAGAACTCTCGTAGTGGGATGCGCAGGGTGAAGGCATAATACAATCAAAGTTGAACGACAGCGTCATACCTCTCCCAAGCAGATATATTTGATTTCCAAATAATCATCACAACCATATTTGGACCCTTCGCGTCCTGATCCCGACTGCTTGATCCCACCAAATGGGGCCACCTCTGTGGATATGTGGCCTGTGTTCACGCCCACCATGCCGTACTCAAGGGCTTCTGCTACTTTCCAGACCTTGGAAAGATCTTTCGCATAGAAGTAAGACGCAAGACCGAAGATCGTATCATTGGCTTGTTCAATGACGTCTTCAACTGTGTCGAATTTGAAGAGAGGTGCAACAGGGCCGAAGGTTTCCTCATCGGCAATCAACATCTGCCGAGTGACACCCGTGAGAACTGTTGGTTCAAAAAAAGTACCGCCCAATTCGTGTTTCTTGCCGCCAGCAACAATAGATGCACCCTTTGATGTTGCATCTGCTATATGCTCTTCGACCTTAACAACAGCATCAGCGCTGATGAGTGGACCAGCTGTGACACCCTGATCAAATCCGTTTCCAATTCTGATCTTGTTGACCGCAGCAACAAACTTTTCAGAGAAGGCTTCATAAACTCCAGATTGAACATAGATACGGTTTGCACAAACACAGGTTTGTCCATTGTTACGATATTTAGATATCATCGCGCCTTCTACAGCAGCGTCGAGATCAGCGTCATCAAAGACGATGAAAGGTGCATTACCACCGAGTTCCATCGACGTCTTCATCACTTGATCGGCGGATTGTTTCATCAAAATCCGTCCAACCTCAGTTGAGCCAGTAAAAGTCAGCTTGCGAACCTTTTCATTTTCGCAAAACTCTTTGCCAATATCTGAACCGGATTTCGAAGTGACGACTGAAAACAACCCTTTGGGCAAGCCAGCTTCTTCAGCAAGTTTTGCCATCGCTAGGGCAGACAGGGGTGTTTCTGCAGCAGGTTTAGCAATGAATGAACAACCAACCGCGAGAGCAGGCGCTACTTTACGGGCGATCATGGCGTTAGGGAAATTCCAAGGTGTAATCGAAGCAACCACACCAATTGGCTGCTTAAGAACCAAAATCCGTTTATCAGGCTGGTGGCCTGGAATAATATCACCATAAATGCGTTTGGCTTCCTCAGAAAACCATTCAAAGAAGCTTGCGCCATAGAGGATTTCGCCCTTTGCTTCTTCCAAAGGTTTACCCATTTCTGCGCAAAGTATGGCAGCGAGATCATCTACATTCGCGACCATAAGGTCGAACCATTTGCGCAAAACAGCACCGCGTTCCTTACCAGTCTTTGCAGCCCAATCCTTTTGCACAGAATGGGCAACATCAATGGCTGCTCTGGCGCCACCTCTGCCCATATCAGGAAGATTAGTAATAACCTCTCCGTTCGCCGGGTTCTTGACCTCAAAGAGACCTCGACCATCTGTCTCAGCTTCTTTTGCACTGATCCAATTCCCACCGATATAGGCAGCACTGACCAAGAGGTCTTTTCTGTTCAAACGCTGTTCTAGGGTTTCAAAAAGTTCAGGCATTTGTCTCTCTATTCAAAGTCTCTATACAATTGGTTGAGCCGAGAACAAATGTCCCCAGGCTCAATTTTCTTGAACGACAGTCGGTCTGTGCTGCGCCCCTTAGGCTAACGACGCCTCATAGATCTGGACAGCATCTTCCAACGTCACCTCTTTCGGATTGTTGACCAATAAACGCGTCTGGTTCATTGCATCTGATGCGAGTTTGGGAATATCGGTCTTGGCAATTCCTACATGTTGAAGACCAGATTCTAGGCCGAGCTCAATGTTGAGTTCGCCCAGTTTCTCGATGAACTCAGCCGTTATCGCCTGGCTTGATTGATCTGTATCAATAGCAGGGAAAACAATGGGAGCGAGTTCAGCATATTCTGTACTGCATTCAGTTGCATTGAAACGCATGACTTCAACAAGAACCAGTGCATTGGAAAGCCCATGCGGGACATGAAATTGGCTTCCGATGGGATACGCAAGTGCATGAACTGCCGCGACTGGTGAGTTGGCGAATGCTTGCCCCGCCAACATAGAACCGAGCAACATATTGGCCCGCGTTTCTTTGTTAGACCCATTGGAGACCGCTTCACGAATATTAGCACCTAACAATCCAAGTGCCTGTTTTGCCAGCATCTTCGATATTGGATTGTTGTTGGCACTTCTAGAGGTGAACGCCTCAATCGCGTGGACCATTGCATCCACGCCAGTCGCTGCTGTTATATATGCAGGCAAACTGATTGTGAGATCAGCATCTAACAACGCAATGTCTGGCAGAATAATCGGGGAAACGACGCCTTTCTTCTCTGCCGTTCCGGTCGTTAAAATTGATACGGCAGTTACTTCAGAACCCGTGCCCGCAGTTGTCGGAACCAGGACTAAAGGTAAGCGCGTGCCTGTTACCTGATTAACGCCAAACATCTTATCGAGTGGCTGCTCGGAGTTTACGAGCAGCGCAATTATTTTGGCAACATCCATGGGGCTACCGCCACCAAAGCCGATGATACAGGTGCACTTCTGCGACTTGGCAATTTCCACCGCCTCCATCACCGTGGACACCTTTGGATCAGGTTCAACCTTGTCAAAGACAGTGACTTGGAAGCCGCATTTCTTGAGGTTGGCGAGTGCCTTTTCTGCGAGTCCTAATTTGATGATGCCAGGATCGGTAACAAACATTACCTCAGACGCTTGAGACACGGAGGGCAGGCTGTCGACAATTTCGCCAAGCTTGGATGCTCCGCCGTTGATTTGACGAATAGATGGCGTTGTATTGAATACAAAATCAGACATTGCTCACGCAGCATCCTTTTTAGTCATAAGGTCGATTTGTCCACGTTCGATTGAGTAGACTTTATCGACTACTTTTTCTGAGTGGGTGTAATCAGACTCCGAAACCAGCACTGTTAGGTTTTCGGACTTCAGATTGCCAATGACTTCCATAAGGCGCTGAGCCAGTGCCGGAGCAACACCTTCGAAGGGTTCATCGAGAAGAAGAAGATTTGAACCAGCAACGAGGGCGCGAGCCAAAGCGACAAGTTTTTGTTGTCCACCACTCAAGGTCATTGCCTTGCGGTCTGCAAACCGTCCTATTTCCGGAATGAGCTCATAGACCCACTTTAGTCGGCTGCGGTCAGTATTGTTGGTCGCATAGAGCGACACAATAATGTTCTCTTCAACCGTGAAATGGGGAACCAATCGACGGTCTTCTGGAAGATAACCAATGCCCAGAACGGCGCGTTCGTGAGCTTTAGCTTTATGCAAATCGTTACCGTTGACTCTAATTGAACCATTTTCGATGGGTAACGCACCCATGATTGATCGCATTAGAGTTGTCTTACCTGCTCCATTACGACCAATAAGACCGCATGTTGTGCCGGTTTCTACTTCGAGGCTAACGTCATGAAGGATCGGAATGCGTTGAATGGAAACGTTGATTGCGTCTATGGTTAGCATCACAAGTTCCCTTTCGTCGAAGAATTTTCCTTCGGTGATATGTTGGCTTTTTTAGACTCGGAACGGTCTCGATGGAACTCACTACCAATCACGAATTCTCGAACTTTGTGATCTTCGAGAACTTCGGCTGTGGGACCGTCGGCAAGAATTGTTCCCTCATAGAATGCAACACATCGGGGGGAAAATGTCTCGATGATTTCCATATCATGCTCGATGAAAAGAACGGCCGTTTCCTTAGACTTGAGTGCGTCGATCAGGACGCGCATGAAGTCAAGTTTTTCGTCAGCGCTGACGCCGCTTGTCGGTTCATCAAGAAACAATAGATCAGGCTCCGCAACCGTTGCCATCGCAATATCAACGAGTTTGCGAACACCTTGGGGCAGGGTCGTGATTTCCTGATCGGCGCATTGATCAATCTTGAAACGTGCAAGAAGCGTGAGCGCCTCCTCTTCCAATGAAGGATCAATGGCAGGACGAAACAGCACAGGGTGTTCCTGTTTTGCAATTGTCAAAGCAATCAATATGTTTTCAATAACCGACAACTCTGGAAAGAGTTGAGGAATCTGGAAGGACCGAGAGATGCCGAGCCGTATAATATCTCTGGTGGGAAGGCCCGTGATGTTCTTTCCACGATAGAGTATCTCACCAGCACTGGGGGTCAGGTATCCCGTGACCATATTTACAAACGTTGTTTTACCAGCTCCGTTGGAGCCAATAATCCCCAGCACTTCGCCAGCATCAATAGAGATATTGATGTCTTTGGCCGCATAGACCGCGCCAAAGGATTTTTCGAGATTTCGAGTTTCAAGAATGGTTGTCATGTCATGCGCCTGTTGCCGGGCGAGATGCAGCCAGCTTGTTTGTTTTTGACGATTTTTTGCGGGTGACCAAAGACCACAGACCTTTAGGTAGGAATATGATGGTCAAGAGCATTACTGTTCCCAAAATCATCTGCCAGGTATTTGGAGATAATTCGACGGCATAGACGCGAACGATTTCGAGAATGAATGTGCCAATAAGGGGAGCAGCGACATTGCCAACGCCGGACAAGATAGAGACAAAAACGAATTGACCGGACGTCGTCCAGTTTGTCATTTCGGGGTCAACATGTCCCAGAGCAAGAGCCCACAATACGCCGCCAATTGAAGAAACTACTGCTGCCAATATATAGGTAATATGAACCGCCTTGTGAGCTGATGTGCCGAGATACTCGACACGCAACTCGTTTTCACGGATGGCTTCATTGACATACCCAATTGGGCTTTTCAGGAAGCGGTTAAGTGCAATTGCACATCCAATGACGACGAAACAGGTGATGGTGTAAAGTGTCAGCCGTGCCGTTTCTCCTTCAGGCGCCCAACCCAAATAAGTCGCTGTTGGCAAGTTGAACCCGTCGGTGCTGCCCAGTTCTTCCGTGCCTGAAAGCAGACCGAAGAGGATCATCGATACTGCAAGACTAAGCATAGCGTAGAAGATCTCACGGTACCTGCGCAGCAAAAAGCCGAGAATTATGGACAGCATAAACGCGGCCAACACACCGATAACCAAGAGAACGAACAGGTCTGATATCCCCATGAACTTTGCAGCCATGCCAGCAGCATAGCCCCCGACGCAAAAGTAGAGGCCTTGACCAAAGGAAACGAGACCAGCGCGCATCTGGATCATCACACCCAAAGCGACGAGACCTGTACCCATGGATACTTGGACATAATTGACAATCCACTTCGGCAGGATGAATGCAATGCAGATCAGGATCGGCAGAGCAATGATGAGTCCCAGCTCAGTGCGGTCGAGAGATTTGATCATATTTTTCTGCTTTCAGCCAAAGCGAAGAGCCCGTATGGCTTCACAGCAAGAACTGCGGCCATGACGAGATAAATTGAGAAGAGTTCAGCTGGCGGATAAAGGTGCACAGATGCAGCACGGGCAAAACCAACAATTAAGGCGCCAAGCATTGCGCCTCCTATTGAACCCATGCCACCAATCACGATGACCGCAAATGAGAGAACAATGATTTCAGCGCCAATTCCAGGCGACACCGAAATTTCAGGTGCGGTGATTGCACCACCCAATGCACCAAGCGTTGCACCGATGACAAATGTGACAGTGAAGAAGCGCGTCACATTAATACCAAGCGCACCGCTAATCTCGCGGTCTTCAACAACAACCAAAAGCAACTTACCAATACGGGTATAATTAAGCCCGATAAAGAGTGCCAAGCCTACAGCTATGGCAACGCCGATGATTATGAATTTATAGATAGTGTACGGAATACCAAAAACATCAATCGTACCGAAATAGAATGCAGGCTGCCAAGCTACATAGGATTCGGTTCCCCAAATCACCTTTGTGACGTCTTCCAAAATGAGGAATATCGCGTAGGTGACCAGAACCATCAGCACTTCGTCGCGGCCGTACATGAACCTCAGTACGCCGCGCTCAATTAGGAGCCCTGAAACAATACCTGCGATGAGCGCCGCAAGCGGTATGAGAAGAAAGGTCAGGGCGACGGTATTACCGGTCTGCGTATAAATGCCAATCGCCCATGCGGATGAATACGCACCAAGTGCATAAAACCCTCCATGAGCAATGTTGAGAATTCGCATCACACCGTATATCAGTGTGAGTCCCACGGATGATAGGAACAGCCAAGCGGCAAAGCCAAGACCATCCATTGCAATCGCGATTGTGGTCAGCATCAAGAACTCCAGATACTTCTTCGTCAAATTCGCCGCGCCGCATAGAAGCGTCGAGAGAAAAGCCGAGCTTTGGCATTATTGATATATGCCAAAGCTCGGTGAGTTAATGAGGAGTAATGCTAAAAAAGTCAGCAATACCTGCCCCCAAGGAGGATTCAAATACTTACTTGCAGCTTGCGCCTTCGAAACCACCATTGATCCAATCAATGGAAATGACACCAGATGGCGGGTTTACGCATTCAGCTTTAAAACGCACCACATCGACAAGCGTCGCTTTGCCAGCATCTTTGTCATATTTGTAAGTGCCATAGGCTGTGTCTTGGATAGCTTGATGGCCATTGGCGAGAGCCATGGATACCTTGCCACTTGGACTGTCCCATTCCAGCCCCTTCAAAGCGCCGATGACGGCAGCTTGATCGGTGCCTCCTGCTTTATCGCCAGCTGCCTTCACACCAAAAATAGCTTGTGCCATTTTGTAAGCGGGAAAGGTTGGCAATGTGCCGAAGCGTTCAAAATAAGCTTCACGGAACCAGGTATTCAAATCTGACTTCGGAGCAAGCTCGCCATGAGGACCGCGAGCGCCAATGATTGCACCATCCGGTATTTGTGTAGCGAGGCGATGTATAGATGTTTCACCTGTCGTGAGAACAACTTTTGCAAGCCCAAACACTCCACGTGCAGAAGCCTGAACAATAAAGGCTTCCAAGTCTCCACCCCAAAAACTGGAGTGAATAACATTGGGTCTTGACGTCAGGAGTGCTGAAATTTCAGAACCGTACTGACCAGCATAGATTTTAGGGAACTGTTTAGTTGTTACTTTGGACTTGCTGTTTATTTGCGCAATCGAAGCGTAAAAGTCGCGCCAAGAATCATGCCCCCAGGCGTAATTCTGGTTGATGCCAGCAATACTGTCTACAGCAGTTCCGATTTTCTCAAGGTAGCGAGCGGCTGCCACGTTATCCATGGTAGCATGAGCACCAGTACGAAATGTGTATTTGGGATCGGTTACAATCTCTTCAAATATTTGCGGTGTGCCACATTCCGTAAAAATGGTCAGTTTTTTCGCTTTCTCAGCTTCCGGCGCGATCGCTTTGCAGCTACCGGATGAGCTATAGCCAACGACGATATCTACAGCATCCTTTTCAACGAGCTTTAGGTAGTCAGCATTTTTCTGCTTAGAGTTTTCGTCAACATAGATCGGCACGATCTTGGCACCGCCAACACCAACTGTGTTGTAAGGAGCTGGAATGCTGCCATCGTTGATCGCTGCAATCACTAGCTTAGCTGCGTTGCCCGCCGGCACGCCAAATGAGCCAGCAGGTCCACCAGAAAAGAATGTAACGATGCCTATCTTAATAGACTTGTCTTGTGCGTTTGCGTCAGCCTTGAAAGATATTACTCCCATGGCCGCAATTGCAAAAGCAGCAAAAAGCAAAGTTGGTTTTTTAAGAAGCGCTTTAATTCTCGCTCCGGTATGAGGCAGTTTCCTCATGACGTCCCTCCAATATCCATCCTGATTAAGGTTAGATATTCACGCAGCTTCATCCTAATCGGTAGCTACGCGAAGTCTTCCATTCGAATCCGTTTGGATACGCACAGGCATTTCGCATTTTGGCTACGAGGCAATCTACATTCAATTGGCCTAGAAAAAAATTATGAGCGGAATGCGCTCAAAAATGAAGCCTGATGAGCGGAATGCGCTCATCCACGCTTCGATCCACATTTTGTTGCAAATCCAGGTTGACCAACTCCGCGGTTACAGCGCCATTGGCGACAGTTCCGTTTAAACAGAACCTGGGCCAACTACCGATTGCGGCCAAGGGGCGCGCGCAACAACGGCCATTCCTTCGGCGGATAATAAATTTTCCATTCTCCAATCTGAATGGTTGCTGGAGGATATCGGTTGTTAAAGATGGTCTTTCCGATTGCCTGCACCTGCAAAAGCTGGTGAGTTTTGGGGTCCATGAAGGACTTAAAACCCCTAGGATCTTCGGGCAGTGATAGCTCAAGTTGTTCAAGTGCGCGCCTGACTTTGTCTTTGTCCTTCATACCGCCGGCTTGTCGGACAGCCTCAGCGATTGCCAGGATTCCTGCATAAGCGCCTTGCGCTGCATAACTTGGATATCGCCCTGCCCGTTCATGGAAATTTTCGACAAAGTGCTTGTTTTCTTTGGTGGAAGGCCAATTCACATGATGGCGCGCAGAAAGCACCAGGCCGAGTGGCATGTCGTTGCCTAGTTCAGCGAGTATCTCGTAATTGCCACCGGCATCAAAATTCATGAATTGAGTTTGCTCGAAAAGACCAAGTTGAGCAGCCTGCTTGACGAAAGTGACAAGATCGAGCCCCCAATGACCACTAACAACGATATCAACCTCAGAACGGAGCAATTGTTGAATGTAGACCGTAAAATCGGTTTCAAACAATTTCGGCCAATACGCATCAAAAACTTCAAACGGCACACCTTCTTTGGCAAGAAAGATTCTTAGATCACCCCATGCCTGATAGCCATATTCATAGTCTGGCCCGACAAAGGCGATTTTGAGGGGGGTGTCACGATTTTGATAGGTCTCACTAATGTATTTTGCACCCGCGAGCATCGATTGTCGCGTGCCATTATTGACGCGAAAATAATGTGGGTGAAAAGCCTCGGTCACGAGGGACGGAGAAGCGTGGTCTGTGCCTATGAAGAATGTTTCAGTTTTTGCTGCCTCATTGGAGACAGCCCGAGCGATGCTTGAGCTGACAACCCCACAGAGGAAATCGACACCATCATTTTCTATAAATTTACGCGCGATCTGGACCGACCTGAGCGACTTCGATCGCGTATCTTCAATCTTAACTTCCAGTGGGGGATAGCCTGCACGCTCTCGGGATTTAATATAATCTATCGCCATTTGGATTGCGACACTGCTGTCGCGACCGTAAAGCCCGCCTGGACCTGTTAATGGATAGAGGCAGCCAATTTTAACCGGTTCTGATCGGGCGTGAGCGGGTGGTGAAGCGAAAATCGCGAACGGCAAAAGAATTGCTAGTGCTGCATTCTTGAATAAATGCATCATGATACCCCCAGCCTCTGCATTTTCCGTTTAAGCGCATGACGGGAAATGCCAAGACGCTCTGCAGCAATACCCTTTTTTCCCCCAGCCTTAAGAAGCGCATCATTGATCATGTTACGCTCCACATTGTCTATTGAGTCCTCAATTGAAATAGATCCCTTAGGCTCGGCATTTCTAATTTCAGATGGAAGTTGGTCCACCGAAATGACTTTACCTGAGTGGAGTATGGTCAGTCGTTCAACTAGGTTTTTTAATTCGCGCACATTCCCCGGCCATTCATATGAGTTGAAAAACCTGCGTGCCGAGCTTGTAAATTCAATTTTTTGGTTCTCTGACTCTTCAGCAAAGCGCTGCGCAAAATAATTCGCGAGGATTTCTATGTCACCCTCTCTGTTTCTGAGAGGCGGGACGTCAAGAGGCATTACATTGAGCCGAAAAAAGAGGTCTTGTCTAAATGTTTCTTGCGCGACAGCTTCTTCCAGGTTTTTATTGGTAGCTGCAATAACGCGGAGATCAGACCGGTGTTCACGTGTTATTCCAACAGGGCGAAAAGTTCGCGTCTCGAGGAAGGTCAGCAGTTTGGCTTGAACTGCCAGCGGCATCTCACTGATCTCATCCAAGAAAAGAGTTCCGTGATTGGCAATCTCGACCAAGCCGCGCCGTCGAGAAACAAGTCCAGGCAAAGACCCTTTTTCAGCTCCAAAGAGTTCAGCTTCGATTTGATTTTCAGGGAGCGTTGCACAGTTGATTTCAACAAAAGGCTTGTCCGCGCCACTTCCATTTATGTGAAGCTGCTTTGCGACAACTTCCTTACCCGCACCCGTCTCTCCTGAAAGAAGTATAGTGTTTACATTGCTTGCGGTGATACGTTCAATCTGGTCTCGGAGCTTGCGAATAATGCGACAATCTCCAATAAATGCGGTGTCATTGACAAAGCGATCTCTAAGGTACTTGACCTCGGATTCCAGTTGTTTTCGTTTGCTCGTTTCTTCTAAGAGATGGATGAGCTCATCGACATCAAATGGCTTTGAGAGATAGTCAACTGCACCCATTTTTATGGCCGTAACCGCATCCTTCGTATCGTCAAATGCAGACATCATAATTACTGGAATATCGGGAAGTTGCTCCTTCATCCATTCAAGAACCTCTATGCCCGTTTGTCCCGGCATTCTTATGTCCAACAACACAACGTCAGGACTTTCTTTCTTGGCTATACTGCATCCGTTGTAGCCGTTATGCGCTTCCAAGCAGGACATACCTGCTTGGCGAAGCGTGAAGGCAAGCGACTGCGTTAGCTTTATTTCATCATCAATAATGAGTACAGTTGTTTTGCTCATGTTGAATTTTTTTCCGCTGGCTTGCTGACAGGAAACGCCAGTGTGACCGTTGTGCCAACGCCACGTTCACTTTCAATCTGCAGTGAACCACCATTGGTTTCCACAAGCTGATTAGTGACAGAAAGACCTAAACCAGTCCCTCCAGATCGGGTGGTGAAAAAGGGTCGAAGGATTTTGGGTCTGGTCTCGTCGTCGATGCCAACGCCATCATCCGACACGACGATCATGCCGTGACCGTGGTCGCGGTATGCTCTGAGCGTCAGGTGGCCGCCATTCGGCATAGCGTCCATGGCGTTGAGTGCGAGGTTGAGTATGATTTGTCGCAAATGAGACTGGTCAATTATAAATTCCAGATTGGACTCACCGGATACATTGACAACAATATTTTTCTCATGAGCGCTTGTTGCAATCAACGTTTTGATCGAACGAAGAATTTCTTTGATCAAAACAACATCTTTTTCCGGAGCACTTGGCCGCGCATATTTGAGGAAGTCTCCGATTGCCTGGTCGACCCTCGTTATCTCCGATGAGATAACTTCGAACATCTGCTGTCTTTCTGAATCTGTTTCCCCGCGCTTCAGTCCATGCGCCGTCGCAGAGACAATGGTGAGGGGGTTGCGTATTTCATGCGCAAGGCCAGCGGCCATATTTCCTAGCGATGCTCTACGTTCCACATCAACACGCGACCTGATTAGTTTTTCAAGTTGCTCTCGCATTCGGTTATAGGAACGAGCCAAGACTCCCAATTCACCAGGGGCGTCCTCAGAGACTCGAACACTGAAATTTCCGTTTGCAATTGCCATTGCTCCGTCACTCAGAGGCTGTAGATATCGAGACAGCCGTTCAGACATTTGGAAGAAAAGATATATCAGTCCTAGAGCAGAAAACACAGCAGCTACCAGCAGGAGATATCGGATATAAGTCTTTGGCTCTTGAATTAGATCATTGCCCTTCACCAGATGGATTTTCCATCCGGGAAAGAAGTGTCTCGATGTGGCAATTGTCTCGCCGGCCTCGGCCGCGGTCCCTACAGCAGTCATCCGAATGCGATCAAAGACAACGATCTGTGGCTCATATACATATGGCTCAATCAGCTTGGCCGTCTGTTCCGTCAAGGAGGCGAGGCGCATCCGAAGAGAAACCGCCCCAATTTTTTCCTGTTTGAGCAACACTGGCATTCGGATCAAGAACCAACCTGGATGTCCGTTCTCTGGCAAAATTGGTCCAATGACTTCGACCGTCTCACGAGAAATCACTGGGAATATATTGTCGTTCTCAGGCTTCGATCTTTTTCTTGTGGGGGGTATGGTTTGAAGAATATTTCCGTCAACATCAGAAAGCTCAATCGAATAAATGTCAGGACTTTCAGATTCAAGACGGAGAATGTCATCCAAAAGTTCTGAGATACCTTGCGGCGATGTCTTCAAGAAAAAATTGGTTGTGTCCGGCAAGTCAACTATGTTGTCGAGCCGGTTAATTTGGACCGCCATAAAATTGCTCATCTTGGAAGCCGTTGCTTCAAGACTAAAATTCACGCGGTTTGCAATGAGATTATTCAGAAGATTTGCGCTGTAACGATCGTAAAGACCTGCGATAACCGCTAGCGGTATCAAGGCGGCAACCAATGCACCCCACAGATAGCGGCGTGCCAAATTTAGTCTCGTTATACACGTACGCAATGCCAAATCCGTCCCTCCTTTAGACAGATTAACATATATCGACGATGATTCAGAAAACCTCCCTTCTTAGTAAAGCGCCCCAGTATGTCTCAAAGGCGATGGAGGGATACAGTGATTGATGTCGATTTCATCGACCAGGTAATAAAAATGTTCCCGATCATCACAACCGTACAACAACTGTCAAACTTGTCCTTTCACACCCACATGCCTTCGTGAAGAAAAGGTAATCAAAAGTTCTTTCATTGAGAGATTTTCTTAACTGGCGATTTGGGTCGCTCGTCTACCGATAGTTCGAAGACATCAGGTCGCGCGTAATGTCCTGAAACATCAAAATCGAATTTTCCTTTCGCAACATCTTCAGTATCTAGTTCAGCATATAGAATGCACTCTTCATCAAACCTTGGACCCGCTAGAATTTCCCCCAGAGGGTTAATGATGACGCTGCCGCCACGCATCAAGACGTGATCGTCTTTGTCGGAAATTTCGTTTTTCATGTATTCGGGAAAGTCCTTGCCGGTCATGTACTGGCATGCAGACAGGACGAAGCAACGTCCTTCGAGCGCTATGTGTTGCATTGAAGATGCCCAACTATCACGGTCATCTGCCGTAGGTGCACAGTAGATTGAGACATTCTTTTCATACATCGCCATGCGCAGCATGGGCATATAATTTTCCCAACAAATGACGGAACCCATGGTTCCCCATGGTGTGTCAACCGTTGTCAGCGTTGAGCCATCACCAAATCCCCAGCACAATCGCTCAGCTGCTGTAGGCATCAGCTTGCGATGTTTGCCCAAAAGAGATCCATCAGGTCCAAAAAAAAGCACGGTGCAATAGAGCGTTCCCTCGTCTCGCTCAATAACACCAATCGTGAGAAACAATTTTGCAGCTTTGGCGGCTTTGCCAAGCTGGTCAGTTTCAGGACCAGGCACGTTTATGGCCTGGGCATAATAAGACGAGAACTCGTCGCGACCTTCAGGTGTCCGGGCACCGACATAGATGTTGAAACTGGCTCCTTTCGGATAACCACCGATATAGGCTTCAGGGAAAACCGCTATATTGGCACCTTTCGCACCACATTCGCCGATCAACTCTACGGCTTTGGTGATAGTGGCTTCTGTATTGCTTCCTATGGAAGCGGTTTGCACCACTGCCGCCTTGAACATTGCCATAAGCGAATTCACCCTCCTCAATGAGCACCCAGAACCTCTGGAGCTGTTTCCTATATTCTGTATGCTGAATTTAATTCGTAATACTGAAATGTACAGCCGAATAAAGTGCTGTCAAGCAAACCGCCTGACGTCAAGGCCTTGACCTTTTGCAATTGGCGCCAAGTCAACCATAGCGATCAAACCGATAAGAACGACTGTGCGGTCCTTGCTCCTGATATTATTCCTTCACAAATCTAGCTTGCAGGCTATGGCCGTCGGCGTCTTTTCCAGTAAGTGCAATCTTCGCACCCTTGGGTAGGGGGCTTGGCAGATCCGCTATTAGGGTGCTGCCCTCAGGTTGCAGCGCCAGCACTCTCATTCCAGCGTCAGTTTGTATGAACGCCTTAAAACTGCTGCCCTTCATGTCGACCGGCTCAAGGTGTTGGGTCATGTGAAAGACAAGTTTTGCCTCTGTTGCCACCATTTCGATCCCATGATGAACTTCATATTCGGTGTACTGGCCGCCATGTTTTGCGGTTCCGGGATTGGTCTTCTCGTCATGAGCAGCGCATGAAAAGTTCACGAAGATAACCGCACTCAAACAAGTAGTCACAAAGAGTAGAGATGATTTCATTTTTGTCTCCGAACGATTGCTTTCTAAAAGGTCTGTGCTGCGTCAGCGGGGGCGTGCATGTGTGCGCCTGTATTATTGTGATGCGCGGATAGAATGTTTTCGAGCGGTTTGCGGCCAAACGAATAAAACAACAACGGCGTCAAAAAGGAGTCGATAACGGTTGCTGAAATGAGGCCACCAAATATCGTAACGGCAAGGGGATGGAGAATTTCTCGACCTGGCTCGTCCGCACCAATCATTAAAGGTACGAGAGCCAGTCCCGCCGATAAAGCTGTCATTAAAACAGGGGTTAGACGTTCAAGAGATCCACGAACGACGAGAGCCTTCCCGAAGCTCTCACCCTCATACAGCGCAAGATTAATGTAGTGACTGACCTTAAGTATTCCGTTGCGTGCTGAAATACCTGCAAGCGTAATAAAACCTATGAGGCTTGCGATCGAAAACGGCAATCCGGCGATCCAAAGCGCTGCCACACTGCCAATCAGCGCGAGCGGAATGTTCGTTAAGACAATTGCGGCAAGAACTGCAGAATTGTAACGACTGAACAAAACAAGAAAAATCAACGATAGCGAGATTAACGATAGCAGGCCGATGGTTCGTGATGCCTCTTCTTGCGCCTGAAACTGACCTTCGAGCCGTGTGACGTAGCCTGGCGGAAAATCAGATTCTTCGATGACCTGGCGAATATCAGAAATGATGGCAGCCATATCGCGTTTGCCATCACCGTTGGCGAAGACAACGATGCGGCGTTGTTGGTTTTCCCTCAAAACCTGGTTAGGCCCATCAGCCTCCTTTATTGTTGCCAGCCGATTTAAGGGTACATAGCCTGAAGGCGTTGCCACCAAGGCTTCGCCAAGACCACGCGTCGAGCGGTCTGCATCTTTCAATCGCATCACAACATCGAAGCGGCGATTGCCCTCGATCACTTGAGAAACCGTTTTCCCATTCGACAAATGAGCCAGCGTACCCGTCAGTGCCGCTGGTGTGACCCCATAGAGCGCGGCCCGCTCAAAGTCTGGAATCACCTGAAGCTGTGGTATCAAGACCTGTTTTTCAATTTGGAGATCGACAATCCCTGGAATCGCTTGCAGGCGGGACTGCATGTTTGCTGCCAGCGTTCGCAGACGATCGAGGTCTTCACCAAATATTTTGAGGGCGATCTGCGCACGAATGCCCGACAACATATGATCAAGCCGGTGACTAATTGGCTGACCAATATTGATGACAGCAGGAAGCACCGTCAAACGCTGTCGAATATCGTTGAATATCTCAGCACGAGACCGCTCAGACTTGTGAAGGTCGATATCAAGCTCGCTCGTGTGAATACCTTCGGCATGCTCATCGAGTTCTGCTCTACCGGTGCGGCGACCTACTGATTTGACCTCCGCCATTTCCATCACAATGCGTTCAGCAACGCTGCCAAGGCGACTTGATTCAGAAAGTGAAATGCCCGGGTTATAAAGTATTGAAACCAGCAACGTTCCCTCGTTGAAGGGAGGGAGGAACGCACGGGGTAATTTCCATGCAAGTACTGTTGAGGCGATGACGGCCATCAACACAGCCGTGGCAACGATCCGACCATGACCAAGGGCCATATTAAGAAGCCTTTGATTGCCTGCTTTTAGTCGTCGCACAACGACTGTGTCTTTTTCAATTTTTCCCGTCGGTGTTTTGAGGAGGTAATGGCACATGACCGGAGTCAGTGTGACAGACGTTATCAAGCTCGCAAGTATTGAAACGATGTAAGCAATCCCCAATGGTCGAAAGAGTTGACCTTCGATTCCTGTCAAAGCAAACAACGGAACAAAAACGAGAACAATGATGGCCGTGGCATAAACAATGCTGGAGCGCACTTCATGCGAGGCATTCAAGATAACCGTTAGACGAGGTTTTGGTGTTTTGAGCTCTAAATTCAACCGCAATCGCCGCAGGACGTTTTCAACACCCACAACGGCATCGTCGACCAGCTCACCGATCGCAATCGCAAGTCCACCAAGCGTCATAGTATTGATCGACAATCCAAACGCCTTGAATACGAGGACCGTAATCAGGATAGAAACAGGGATGGCTGTAAGCGAGATGGCAGTCGCGCGCCAATTCAGCAAAAACAACAGCAAAATAAATGCGACAACGATCGCTGCTTCAACCAGAACCGACTTTACGTTTTGGATTGAATTTTCGATAAAGGTTGCCTGGCGAAACTGAATGCGATCGGCAACGACGCCTTGTGGCATGGTACTCTGAATTTTCTTCAGTTCAGCTTCAATCTTGTTCGTGAGTACAACGGTGTCAGCGCCAGGTTGTTTTTGCACTCCAATGATGACGGCAGGTTGGCCTTGAAAGCCTGCATCTCCTCGTTTCACCCGTGGGGCGAAATCAACGTCTGCGACTTGGCGAAGAAGTATCGGCTGGGACCCACGCATGACGACGACAAGGTTGCGCAAATCATCCAACTTTGTGGTGCGTCCGATATTGCGGATGAGGTATTCTCGACTGTATTGATCAATAAATCCACCACCTGTATTGGCACCAAATTCGGAGATCACGCCTTCAATCATTTTGGGTGTCACGTCTAAACGCTGCATAGCAGAGAGATCCGGGCTGACGCGGTATTGACGGACTTCACCACCAATCGGGATAACCTGCGCGACGCCGGAGATTGTCAACAACTGCGGACGAACAACAAAGTCGGCAACCTCTCGCAGTTCCATGGGAGAAATCGTTTTGCCGGTGATCGCAACCAACATGATTTCGCCCATGATTGACGAGATCGGTCCCATTTGCGGTTGCACATTGTTAGGTAATTGATTACGCACCAAGGCCAGCCGTTCCGCCACCAATTGGCGGTTGCGATAAACGTCGGTGCCCCAGTCAAACTCGATATAAATGATCGACAAACCAACGCTGGATACTGACCTGAGACGAAGCACCCCCGGCATGCCGTTCAAAACAGTCTCTAACGGGTAAGTCACCAACTGCTCGACCTCTTGCGGCGCGAACCCTTCCGCTTCCGTGAGCAGTGTTACGGTTGGTCTATTGAGGTCGGGGAAAACATCAACTGGTAAACGCGGCAGAAGAAAAGCCCCATATGCTGCAAGAAACAGTGATGCCGCAATAACAAAAATGCGGTGGCTGAGGCTTAAAGCGACAAGGTATTTAAACATCACTCGCCCCCTATCGGATCTGGTTTACGAGGGGCGCGTTGCGCACGATGATTTGGTCACCAGCCTTCAAGCCGGCTAGAACCTGCACGCGTTTTCCGTCGAATTCTTGTATGCGAACAGGTGACGGCAGATACTTCTCCGGCTCAAGGCGTTTGAACACAACCATCTGTCCGTTGGGTGCCTGTGCGACAGCATTGCGCGGTACGATTAAGCCTGTGATCGTCTCACCTGTATCGATGAGGACGCTAACCGGGCTGCCGATGCTCAGCGTATCAGGTGTGTCTTTGATACGAAAATGCAGGATGTTCGCCTGCTGCTGAAGTGCGCGACTGCGTCCAACGAAATTGAGATCAAGGAAGCGATCGTCGCCTGTTCGCGCCCGTGCGCCTGTTACACCGGCAGATAAGCGTGGATCAAACGAGATTGCCTCAACCCAAAGGCTTTTGGGGTCAACAATATGAATAAGGACATCAGCACTTGAGATAACCTGGCCTGCAACGACACTCACTTCTGCGACAACACCGTCGACGGGTGCCTTTAGGATTTCGGGTTGAATCCGACTCTCAGCAAGTTGTGCGCGCCGTGCTTCGAGCCCCTCTTTCTCAATCTGCATATCCTGCATGCTGGCTTGGCTTGCAATGCCGCGTTTTATCAATCGCTCTTGCCGTCTGATCCGCGCATCCAGCACAGCAATGCGTTGTTCAAGGTCGCCCTGGGTTTGGCGAACGTCAGAGGCATCGATCGGCGCGAACCCTGGCTGCACATAGGCGAGAATTTCGCCAGCACGAACCACTTGCCCGAGCGCAGGTAGGCCGCTCTTGGGTGGCGATATGCGTCCGCTGATTGTGCTTTGAACAAGCCCGCTGCGGTTGGGGTCAGAAATCACGCGACCGATAATACGCTGAGCGCTGCGGGCTGTTTCCTCTGCTAGAACGAGCGTTCGGATTTGCAGCAAACGTTGCGTTGGTTTTGGCAGAAAGATCGAACCATCCGGCAAACGTCGTGGGGCATTGCCATTGGTGGTGTTAGAATTGTCGCCGTGATCATGTCCGCTATGGTCATGTCCGGGGCCCGCGAAAGCCGATCCTGTGCCTATAACCACGACAAGTGCTGCGATGCTCACAAGGAAGCCCAGGTGTGCGCGAAAGAACACTCCTATCAAGATACCAAAACCAAGCCCCAAACTTGCAAGCACTTGTGGCTGGCTGAGTATCTCAGAAAGATGTTGGTGGCTGGAGACCACACCAATTTCGGTTTTACTGTTGGTGTGAGAGGCGTCTTTGTGTTCGCCCTTATGGTTATCGCCGTGATCGTGTCCATCATGCAAGTCTGAAAGCATGCCGACGAGCAAATCATTTTGCTTGCCATCAACAATTGAAGCGATGACCTCTTTCTCACCGTGTTTTTCCAGCGACGAGCTGGCGAGATGATAGGTCCCGTCAGGCTGCGGCTCGGCAAGCTTCGTCTCTCCGTCGATTGTCAGTTCGACGCGGGCGTCAACGACTGGTGACGTATCCGCAAGACGGTCTAAGTAAATGATCAACAGGTCGTGCTCGAGGATACCGACCATCTCATACATTTCTGACATCGTCGTAATGCGCGGGCGCATTTGCACGTCAGCTGAGGGTGTTTCCAATCCATGACCGTGATCATGTCCTGGGCCAGCCACGGCAATTTTGCCGAAAACAGCAAGCATAGTGACCACAGCGCAGATTGCGCCGGTCGCGATTTTAGACAACATTTAAAATATCTCCGCAGATAGCAGTCAGAACAGGCCGGCAGCATTGCAGCCAACCATCGACAGATATTATGCGGAGTGTTTGGGTGGCCGTTTAAGCCCATCGGGGCGGCGTGAGTGAAACTTCGCAACCAAGAGCACGTACTTTGAATGATTTAGGATGCCAAAATCAATTGTCGGCGCGGTCGGTAACATTAAAACGCAGCAATAATCTGACTCCGTTTGACCGTTTTGATCGCGCTCTGGCTTGTCTTGTCCTTGCTCATCTTGATGCTGAGACTGACTGTTCTTTTCGCCATGTCCCACGTGCTTCGCCAGGCCGTGGGCGTGAGCTGAAGCGACATCCCGGTTATGCTCATGGCCAGCATGCGCTGCATGGACATGCGTATCCAAGGTCGTTGTTACCAAGAGGCCAATCACAAACAACAAGTTCACCGCGCGAAACACGGCAAACCGTTTGTCCAAATTTGCCAGCGAGGCAAACATCTTTTCTCCATAACAGTATGTTCGTAGCCTAGCGCAATACGGACCATTCTAATTTGAATTGGCGACATTGACAATCGGTTCCAAACCTCACTAGGAAAGGTGGCAGAATTTTGGGACTTAGCCTGAACACCTAGCGCGTTATCACGTTCCAAAGGACCTTGTTCACCAAATCAATAAGGTCGCCTATTGGCCCAAGGCGGACATTTCTTGTGGCGTCTGAACTTAAGCACGATTGTATTGCATGCCAGCTGGAGCTAGGCTTTCAGACTACGCTAAAGAAATCCAGTACTTGGTCGGTTACCCATCTGGGCTTTGCAAGAGTCAGATAATGATCCGCGTTCGCAGCAATTGATGTGTCTATTGTTGGGGCAACTGCTGCCAGCCGCTGAACCGCCTGGGTTGCGGAATAGTTCAATTCATTCTCCCCAACCAGGAACAAGGTCGGAACATTCAACTCGTTCCAGTCTCGATCAGTCAGAACTGTGGGGGGCACGAACTTCCTGCGCTTGAAGCATTTTCTTGCCAGCATCAATTCCTCGATCATCTCATCGATGTGGGACCGTGTCTGGATGTCATGCACCGCATTAGGTCCGTACCAGTAGAGATATGTCCTGGTGATAAAACGGAGAGGGATGAAATAGTAGGCGAATGCCCGGATCAAAAGCCAGATCGGTGGAGGCAAGATAGTGCCAGCCGGAGATAGCAGAACTAATTTCTCTAGTCGGTATGGATGCGCAAGTGCGTAAAGAGCCGCCTGCCAACCTCCATTAGAGTAGCCAACGAGGCGAAGACTCTCTAACTCGAGCGCGGCAAACAATTCATCCAACCACTGCACTAGATCGTTCGGGCTTTGCGGCGCTTTGGTAAAAATGCTGCGCCCATTGTCGTAGATGTGGTCAAGCACATAGGTCCTATGCTCTGCCGACAGCGCCTTGATTACCGGCATCCAGGACAGTGAATTCTCGGAGTCCCCGGGCAGCAAAACAAGCTTCGGACCATTAATGGGGCCCTGAATCCGAACAAACGTGTCACCAAACGAAGTGCCGACCATGTGTGTCTCTGACGCGACGGGCCAGCGCCGAGCCTTCTCGTCATAGAATGCGAGATAGGTCTGTTTCGCTTTCTCCGATCGGAATGGATGATAGGATTCCATGAAATCCGCCCTGTGCTCTACCTTAAGCCAGAACAGTCTGCCCTGGTCTCAATCTTTTCAGATTGATCTGCGTCAATGCGGTGCGGGGACTGCACGCTTTATTTTCTCGCCACGATCTCCGATGCAAGGGGTTGGCGATGTTATCTCGGCGAGGTCTGTTGATTGGAACTGGTGCTGTCGCGGCAGGTGCTGTCGCTGCACGCTACATGTGGCCAGGTGTCGATCCGCGTTATCAGGAGACCTTGGACGAGACGCACAAGCAGCTAAAAAGCTGGCCCCAAGATGCGCGCGCCCTTTCGGTGCAACTTATCCGTCACGCAACTCTGGCTGCGAACAGTCACAATACGCAGCCTTGGCTGTTCGAGGCCGGCAGCAATACAATCCGTATTCGCGCTGACTCAGACCGCCGTTGCCCTGTTGTGGATCCAGACGACAGACATGTCATCGCATCGCTAGGGTGCGCGACGGAGAATCTTGTTCTTGCCGCCAAAGCTGCTGGTATCGATACGCAGGTAGAGTTCGAACCGTCAGCGCGACATGTGAATATCACTATGGCGACTGGACGCCCCAATGTCACAGCGGCGTATGAAGCCATTATAAAACGGCAAACGACACGTGCGCCGTTTGATCCGAGGCCCTTAAGGAACGATGTGCTATCCGCACTGATAAGTGCGACCCAAAAAAGTGGGGTGCGCTTGCGTATCTTAACGGCACGTAACGACCTGGACCGTCTCAAAGAGTTTGTCGTCGAGGGCAACACCGCACAATGCAACGACCAAGCCTTTGTCCAAGAGCTGGGTCAGTGGGTTCGCTTCAATCAGACACATGCTTCGGGAACTCGAGATGGACTTTTTACCGGGTCCTCAGGAAATCCAACTTCACCGAGTTGGCTGGGTCCAATTGTGTTTCCGTACTTTTTTACAGCTGACTCAGAGAACCCAAAATACGTCGCCCAACTCAATGGTTCAGCGGGCGCAGTCGTCCTCTATGCCGAAAAGGACGAACCGGCTGGCTGGTTCAACGTCGGTCGGGCAAGTCAACGTTTCCAGCTAGAGGCAACTGCACGGGATATCTGCACAAGCTTCATCAATCAGCCCGTCGAGGTAAGCGCTGTGCGAGGCGAGTTTCGGAAATGGCTCGGCGACGCATTGAGACCAGCACTTGTTCTTCGTTTCGGACGAGGAAAACTACTACCTCCGTCGCTTCGTAGACCAGTTGGCGCTGTGTTAAAGTTTGTATGAGCAGTGACTAGACTTCCGAATCTGACCCTTGGCAGCACTCTTCCATGCGTCCGAAGCTGGAAAATGTTTACCTCCCTTTCAGCTAAGAGCTGAGCATTGCATGCATTTTTGACCTGCTCAGAACGGTAGGATCGAAATTGGACCCAGTCGCCCAGAGGTTGTTATCATGATGCCACCGCGAATAGATACGGTTATTCAATTGTCTGACAAACGCAATTTGTCATATGCTGAGTATGGTGCCGCAGACGGTTTCCCCGTTTTTCTTTTTCATGGCCTTCCGGGATCACGTCTGTCCTGGGGTCTCATTCCGAACGACCCGTTTCCGCCGGGCATGCGCATCATCGCTCCTGAGAGGCCTGGCTATGGCAATTCGGATCCGAAGCCAAATCGCACGCTGTTGGACTGGGCTGAGGATGTTGTCGCGCTGGCTGATGCGTTGGAGATCGGAAAGTTTGCAGCCGTCGGCGTTTCGGGTGGCGGTCCTGGCGCGTTAGCTTGCGCCTGGACTATGCCGGAACGGTTGATGGCAGTCGGCGTCGTCGCAGCACCCGCGCCAACCAACGCACCAGGTGTGCTGGGCGGCATGAGCAAGACAAACCGCTTCTTCATGAAGCTGGCTTGGCACTGGCCTTGGCTGTCCAGCTTGAACATTCGATTTCTAGCATTTTTCATTCGCAGCAATCCCGCCCGTTATATCAGGACGATGCAGTACAAGCTGCATAATGTTGACAAAAGAGTGCTGGCCAGACCTGAAATCCAACAGATGCTGACAAAGGATTTCACGGAGGCTCTTCACCGCGGCTGGGAGGGGATGGTCAGTGATTTGTCTGTCAATCACGGACAGTCCTGGGGTTTCGCGCTCAATGAAATCAAGGCCAGAGTCCATTTTTGGTACTGTGAACTGGATCGCAGTGTTCCACCTGCAATGGGGCAATATCTTTGCAGTGCGATTCCAAATAGTGACCTAAGACTTGTCCCGAACGCGGGACACTTGTGGATTCTGGAGCACCTGAGGGACGTGCTTGACGCCGTACTCTCCGACGAACCCGACGGCAATAAAATGGGCAATACGACCACCAAGCACCGGGCGTAGTAACATACGACGAAGACAGCCAAAGTCAGAAGTCAGCGCCATCAACCTTGCATCACTGGCAGACAGGAACCGCAGTGATGCCTGGCGTAAGAAATCTCTACCATTTTCAGCATTTTTTGGAGATGTCCCGCGAAGACCAAGGAGCGTCAATAAAAAATGAATGTCCGGTTTTGGCCCGAAGCGGTCATTTGGTCTTTGGAAGATTGAGCTGCCAGGACATGCCAAACCGATCGGTCAACCATCCAAATCGTTGACTGAAGCCGTAGTCGTCTAATGGCATCTTGACCTCTCCGCCAACTACGAGCTCTTCGAATGCACGATCCAAATCAACGGCTCCGTCAAAGTTCACGAATAAAGACACCGAGGGTGTGAAATCAAACTCATGGCGGATCGGACTGTCGATAACGACTAGCTGTTGGCCGCTAAAGTCTACCTCAGCAATCTTTACAAGGCCGGGTGTGCCATCGTTGGTACCATACTTCTCGACCGAAACGACTTTGAACCCCGAAAAGACAGACGCGTACAGGTCGAGCGCTGCTTGAGCTTTGCCCTCTTGAAACATCAAATGCGTGCTAACGGTCGTCATGTGCAGATTTTATCATGCAGCCATTGAGGCAGCAATGACCGAAATTGGCCCAATCTTTGCCGTTTAGCATCCACTAACTATTCTGGATTGGATATCTGCAGCAGGCGTAATGCAGACAGTGACAGCTTTTGCATCAGTAACACCGACACTGAGAGCAAACTGGCTACATGTCTCGTTCGCACAAAATGCAACCGGGTCCGCGATTGTGCCCGGTTGCTCAGCCTCCTCAAACTCTTCGAATGACGACATCAACGTAAGCAGATGGCACAGCCAATGTCCCATCAGTTGCAACGTTAAAGTCATGAAGGAGTGCACGAAGATCTGCTTCTAGAGCGTCCGCCTCGTCTCCAACTGCTGCAAACGCCTTGTGTATGGGACCATAGTACGTCCGAAACACATCGATGAAGTGATCAGCCGATCTGAACCGGAAGATGAACTGACGCTGCGTAAGCGAAAGGGAACTTGTGACGCCAGAGAAGAGATCTTGCAGGTGCTGTTCGGTACCCCACAAGCTCGGTGGCTGAAGTCCTGGTGGCGGCGGCACATGCTTGCCAATGACTTTGAAGACCTGGCCGATAAAGCCTTCACCGATCCAGTTCGACATGGCAATGGTTCCGCCTGGGCGGCAAACGCGGCCAAGTTCGCGAGCAGCTTGCTCCTGGTTCGGTGTAAACATGACGCCGAATGTCGAGAGGACCACATCGAAACTTTTGTCAGGGAACGGCAGGGCTTCTGCATCAGCTACCTGGAAGTTGATTTTGTGGCCTTCCGCATCTGCGCGGCGCTGTCCAGCTTCAAGTAGCGACATGACATAGTCTGTTGATGTGACGTCACAGCACCGACGAGCTGCGGCTAACGTGGCATTGCCATTGCCAGCTGCAACATCGAGCACCTTTGATCCGGCGCTTAGATCGGCGGTTTCGCAAAGCTGCTCACCTACAATCTGGAGCATGGTTCCAAGAACTGAGTAGTCTCCTGAACGCCACGTGGCTTGCTGCTTTTGTTTGATCGCCGCTAAGGACGGAAATACCTGCTCTATTTGGTTCATAACTTTTCCTTTCATTGAATGGGAAGGGGGGCATCGCTGCTAATCAGCATCGAAACTTGCTGGCTCATTTCTTGAAGATTGCGTGCTGCCATAACCGGCAGGTGTTCGGTCCTGGCGTACCATCGGCGCGCGCTGTACCCGGCATAGGCTTTGGAATGCTCACGTCTGTGCACCCGCCGCGATAGGTTGACAACATATCCGCCGTACGATTTGCGATGAGCGGGCCATGGTCGTTGACGACGAGATGGACCTCGGCGTTGGTGGGCGATTTGAGCCCGTTGTTAAACCAAGCGCCGGACAGTTTGCCGGTCGACTGATAGGCAGCGAAGTGGCCAGACCCATCTTTTGCTGCGATGATGCCGCCAGCATAGCCGACGTCCGAACTAACGACTTTGCTGCGTTTTAATACGTCCTTGGAAGAGCACGGACTTTGAGAGCATTTGTCAGGATCGTTAATGACCACCAGCCACAATGTATAAACGTTACCCGGCTTCAGACCTTCGGTATCCAGGCTCGCAAACAGTCCGTTGTCCGTCTTGGCGATGTGAGCTGCTGCGCCGTTCACGGTCTGGACATCGCCGCGTGAGGGATGCGTTTCGACGGTCTGTGCTTGGACCTCTGGCGACTGATTGCCTGCCTGCACGGCTATTGTTGCGGCTGTCAGAGCTATGGCAGATGAGATCGCAGCAGATTTTAACCGACATTTCAGCATAGGTTGGTCTCCCCGTTTCCTTCCCGAACCCTTTGCCCGAGATTGAAATTAGGTATGACGCAACAGGCGCGGCCGTGCTTGTCGGTTTTTGGAAGATTGCTTGAGGATTACTAGGGGATTGTCATAAGCTGACCGAAACACTGTCAGGAACGGTAACCTTGCCTGGAAAAATCTATACGTTTGATAACTTCACATTGGACACACGCCGCGCCGAACTGCGCAGGCGAGATGAGATCGTTCATGTCGAACCACTTGTGTTCGGCTTGTTGACTTTTCTCTGTGAAAACCCCGGGCGTGTCGTCAGTCGTGATGAGATTATCGAAGCGGTATGGAACGGTCGGTTTGTATCTGACACGGCAGTTTCAGGTGGTATCAAATTCGCCCGAAAGGCTTTGGATGACAGTGGCGATGCGCAGCGTTTCATCAAGACTGTACGAGGGCGCGGCTTTCTATTTGCACCAGATGTGAATTCTAATCATCCAACGGCTGAGGGCCCGGCAGGTCAGATCGAGGTGCTCTCGGGACCTTCGCCGCTCTCGACACCCCCTTCAGAACAATACGATGTCATCGGCAATCAGCCATCCATCGCGGTGCTTCCCTTTCAGTTACTTACCCAGGTTGACCAACACGGTCATCTTGGTGATGCCGTTGCCCAAGAGATCATTCTGGAGTTGTCCAGGCTTCATTGGTTACTTGTTATTGCTCGAGGTTCCTCCTTTGTATTTCGCGAGCCGGAAGTTGACGTCAGATTGGTAAGCCAGCGTTTGAATGTCCGCTACGTTCTTGCCGGCACGCTGTCAATCCAAGATCAGACGAGCATTGTCGACGTTGAACTTGTGCAAGGCTCAGATGGACATGTCATTTGGGCTGAACGCTTCGAGCAGTCGCTTGGGGATTTGCTCATCCTCAAATCGACTATTGCTGCCAATATTGTCGGTGTCATTGAGGCGCGGATACGATCTACAGAAGTGATGAAGGCGAGGCGTCTGTCAACAGAAGCCCTCGATGCTTGGTCAGCCTATCATCAAGGGCTCTGGCACATGTTCCGTTTCAGCAAAAGCGACAACAGTGCGGCATCGGAGTTTTTTACGCGCGCCATCTCTCAGGATAGTCAGTTTGCGCGCGCCCATGCTGGGCTTTCGTTTACGCATTTCCAAAACGCATTCCTAAACTTCACGGGTCAGCGGGATGCCGAAATACGATTGGCGCGGTCTCACGCTGAAAAGGGTTACGAACTCGACCCCTTTGATCCGTTCGTGAACCTGACTGTTGGGCGATCGCTTTGGATTGCGAACAACCTCGATGCGGCATTGCCTTGGCTCGATCGCAGTATCGAACTCAGTCCAAATTTCGCATTTGCGCTCTATAACAGAGCCCTACTCGGATTGCTTTGCGACGATGCAGAACAAAGCGAAGGACAGTCAGAAAAGGCCTTGGCTCTGAGCCCGATTGATCCACTTAGCTATGCTATGATGGGCACGCGTGCATGGGCCAACATGATACAAGGCAATTGGGATGTTGCCGCTGACTGGGCGACGCGTGCGGCACGCGTGCCGAATGCGCACTTTCACATAGATGCAATTGCGGCAATTGCCCATCTGCAGAACGGTCAAAAAGAACAGGCAGCCGCGTACATTCGAAACGTCCTCAGCAGCCAATCTAAATTCAATCAAGCTGATTTTTTTCGGGCATTTCCGTTCGCCAATGCAGAATTCCGCAACCTGGTCGCAAGCGCCCTGTCGACATTAGGCGTAGACTAGCTTAGCAACTCAACTTCGCGCTTCATGGCCGCTGTTTAGAGCATACCGGAAGTAGGGATGTCGCACTCTTGAGTATTGTCCAAATCGATTCAGAAAATATCAAGCGAATGCATGCATCACATGAGTTTAAAATATGCAGCGGACATCGCTCACTCTGGCAAAGAAAACGCAATGAGCGCGCTGCCGGAGGGCGTGCGAAGCAAGCTGTGACCACCCGCTGCTACTGCAATAAACTGCGTGCTGCCGACACGGTAGCTAACCGGTGGCGCGTTAACGCCGGCGCCAGCATTGAACTTCCACAGACGTTGTCCATCTTTGGCATCAAAAGCACTGAAGTGCCCGTCACCCTCGCCCATGAATACAAGACCACCCGCCGTTGCCAACACGCCGCCAATCAAAGGTTGGTCGGTTTTAATCTGCCATCGCAACTTGCCACCTGCCCAAGTATCGATCGCTGACAACGTTCCCCAACTCGGTTCATCTTTGGCAATCTCTGTCAGGATGAATGTCACTGGACCATTTGTGCCTTGCCCAATCTGGGTGCGATACTTAGTTGGCTTGTGAATACCAGGAATGAACACAAAACCATTGCTTGGATCGAACGATACTGGTGACCACGACGCCCCACCCCATGACCCAGGTGCTGCTGTCACGCCCTGTGGTGTTGGTGCCTTGAACATGTTGAATTGCGGCACAAACGGCTCGGAACGGTAGAGCAGACGGCCATTTCGGCGATCGTGCACATAAAACCAACCCGTCTTACCCGCGACCCCCACGGCTGGTACCGATGTGCCTTTGTGGTTCACATCAAACAATACTGACGTGCTGGCAACATCATAACCCCACAAATCACGTGGGACTTGCTGGTAATGCCATTTCGTCATCCCTGTCTTCACATCAACCGCAACCAAAGAGTTGGCATAAAGGTTGTCACCTGGCCTCAGATCCGCAACGTCATTTGGTGATGCGTTGCCGGTTCCAACAAAGATCAGACCCAGTTCAGGGTCGAGTGAAGGCGTGCTCCAAATCGACGTACCTCCAATACGCCAGGCGTCCTTATGCTTAGAAAGTGCGGTTTTTTCAGCTTCGATATCGCGCGGCAACTTTTCGCCGTCCTTGGTCACGGCCCTCATGTCGCCGCTCCAATCCTGTCCCCGCGTGCTGTGCCAACGCCACAATTCTTTGCCGGTCTTGGCATCATAAGCCGCCACAAAGCCGCGCTTTCCGAGAAATGTTGCGCTTGACGGAGCTTTGCCCGTGCGCACGTCACGGAAGATGTTGTAATAAATTCCGTAACCGGCAGACGTGACGCCGACAATCACCATGTTGTTGTACACAAGCGGTGCCATTTTAGCCGGCAGCCTGTCGACATTGGCACGCAACTTTTTCTGCTCATCCTCGCTCAACCCTGCAAGATCCTCCGGCACCGGCTGTGCCACCAGTGCCTGCCAAGCAATCTTGCCAGTGGTTTTATCAAGTGCGATCAGGCGACCGTCGTTTGTCGCTTGATAGATATACCCATACCCAATCGCGGCACCACGGTTCGCCGGTCCGCCAGTCCCGCCGCTCGCGCGTTCCGGGCGAGATTTGTGCTTGTAGCGCCAGATCAACTTACCAGTATCAGCGGCGAGCGCGACGAGATCATTGCCGGGCAATGTTACATACATGACGCCATCGGCAACCAACGGTCGTGCTTGAAAAGATCCCTTGCCTCCATGTTGATAAATCCAACGCGGCGTCAATTGACCAACTGTTTTGGTATTGATGGCATCAAGAGGCGAATACCCCTGGTTTGCGTAGCCATTGCCAGAACTGACCCAATCATCCGAGCCCTTGCCCGCAGCCAACAAGCGCGCATCGTTAACAGTCTGCGCCTTAGCGTAAGTCGTAGGCGCCGCCAATAACAAAAGGCATGCAGTCAATTTAATCAGTTTTGCAATCGCCATATCAAGTCAAACCTCCGGCTGGCCGCTTCGATAGTTGGGCTTGTTCCGCCGAGCGAGCGTGCAGGATTGCATAACATAGGTCAACTCGACCGCACACCAAAAGACGTCCCTAGTTGGGCCATGGCAAACATTGGGTTCGAAAACTTTTTTCAGAAAAGCTGTAACGACATCGCCTATGTGACGAATTCAGATAATTGCTTACGACCTTGCAAAGCCATTCGCGATGCAGTTACGGATGGCGCGTGATCATCAACATGATGCGCGTAAATTGACGTCACCGAGTTTGATGAGCAGCCCAGCATCCCCGTAATTGTTTGCTCGCGACATGCCAACTTGTGAACCACCGTTGCAAAGCTGTGACGAAAAAGATGTGCGCTAGAACTTTCGTTGCCACGGTGCACCATTTTCGGTCACACGTGTTGATCGCGCTCCGATGGGCGGCACTTGTGCCAGGTCGCCCTGCTTCTGGACCATTTGGGCCTCTGATTGTGCTCAAACAATCTTCGTCGTTGCGCGCTATCTCACACTCAATATCATACAATCTTTGATAACGCGGCACGGAGATGTTGCACAACGGTCGAAGAGCAGGTGCGTATGCGCTCGAGCTTTGCGTAATCTTCATGCACAATCATCCAAAACGAACGCTTAAACGAAATCTTCTCTGGAAGAACCTTGACCAAGTCTTCATGACGTTCAGCCATAAAGTCATGCATAATGCTAACACCGGCGCCATTCAAAACAGCCTGCAATTGAACATGCACACTCGTACTTGTCAGATGCGTGCGGAATGACCGATCGAGCAGCGGAATGTAATCCAATTCCTTGTCGAAGATCAGGTCTGGTACATAGCCGATACCACGCAGGTGTTTGAAATCCTCGACTTTCGTGACCGGTGGGTGTTGCGCGAGATAACCCTTGGAACCGTAAACGTGTAGCTTGTAATCAGCTATTTTTTGCGTTTTCAGTCGGCCAGATTCGGGTCGAGATACGGCAATGACAAAATCAGCTTCACGCTTCGACAGTGAAAACCGACGCGGTACTGCAACAAGCTGCAGCTCGAGCTGTGGGTAGGTTTCACAAAGCTTCTGCGCCGCTTCAACGACAATGTAAGCTGCAACGCCTTCAGGCACACCGATACGAACCGTCCCGGCCAAGGTATCGCGGTGACCACCTATTGTGTCCTCGGCCATCACCGCACCGGCTTCAATTCTCTCCGCGATCGGCACAAGTTCATGACCTGCTTGGGTGAGCGTATATCCGCCCGGTGATCTGTCGAAAAGTTTCGCATCTAACGACTCTTCCAGAGAACGAACGCGACGCGAAACCGTTGCGTGATCGACGCCCAACCGCTGCCCGCCGGCGCTCAACTGCCCTGTGCGCGCCACAGCGAGGAAAAATCTATAATCGTCCCAGTTCATAAATGCTCTTCTCGGGCGTGTTATTGTGCATATGTGCACAATGGATACCCGAAAACGTTGCTTTCCGCCAGTGCATTTTTAGTGATAGGTCTCAATCAACAACGGAGGCGTCCATGACAAACATCGGTCATTTCATTAACGGAAAAATTGTTGACGGCACGAGCGGGCGAACCGCCGACGTCATGAAACCCATGACTGGTGAGGTGCAGGCGGCTGTCGCTTTAGCAAGCGCCGATGAAGTCAACAGTGCCGTTGCCAACGCGAAACAGGCACAGCCCGCATGGGCAGCCCAAAATCCACAAAAACGCGCGCGAGTGATGTTCAAGTTCCTACAGCTCGTCGATCGCGACAAAGAAAAGATTGCACAAGTGATTGCCAGCGAACATGGCAAGACCATACCTGACGCCCTTGGCGACATTCAGCGCGGGTTCGAAGTTGGCGAGTTCGCCTGTGGCATCCCACACCTTCTAAAGGGCGAACACACCGAGGGCGCTGGTCCTGGCGTCGACGTTTACTCCCTACGCCAACCGCTTGGTGTCGTCGCCGGCATTACGCCGTTTAACTTCCCCGCCATGATCCCGATGTGGAAATTCTGCCCGGCGATCATGTGCGGAAATGCCTTTATTCTGAAACCATCTGAACGTGACCCCGGCGTTCCAATGATGCTTGCCGAATTGATGAGCGAGGCTGGACTTCCGGACGGCATATTGAACGTGGTCAATGGTGACAAAGAGTCTGTCGATGCCATCCTCGATCATGAAGACATCAAGGCTATCGGCTTCGTTGGCTCAACACCGATTGCAGAATACATTTACGCCCGTGGCTGTGCCAACGGAAAACGCGTGCAGTGCTTTGGCGGTGCCAAAAACCACATGATCATCATGCCAGATGCCGACATAGATCAAGCCGTCGATGCGCTCATTGGCGCGGGTTATGGGTCAGCAGGCGAACGCTGCATGGCCATCTCTGTTGCTGTGCCGGTTGGTGAGAAAACAGCCGATGCGCTGATGCAAAAACTCACTCCCCGTGTCGAGGCCCTCAAGATCGGTCCGTCGACAGACCCGTCCGCTGATTTTGGACCGTTGGTGACCAAAGAGGCGTTAGAACGGGTACAATCTTACGTAGAGCTTGGCATTAAAGAGGGGGCGACACTGGCTGTCGATGGCCGCGGGTTTAAAATGCAAGGCTATGAAGACGGCTATTATATGGGTAGCTGTTTATTCGACAATGTAACGCCTGAAATGCGGATCTACAAAGAAGAGATCTTCGGTCCTGTCCTCAGTGTCGTTCGCGCGAAGACCTTCGAGGATGGTTTGTCGCTAGCAAACGAACACGAATTTGGCAACGGCACCGCGATCTTCACCCGTGATGGAGATACGGCACGCGAATTTGCCTCACGCGTCGAAGTCGGCATGGTGGGTATCAATGTGCCAATTCCGGTGCCAATCGCCTATCACACATTCGGCGGTTGGAAGCGGTCTGTTTTTGGCGACCTTAACCAGCATGGTCCCGATGCCATACGCTTCTACACAAAAACAAAAACAGTTACCCAACGATGGCCATCGGGTATCAAAGAAGGTGCTGAATTTGTTATGCCAACGATGGGGTAAAGTGTTGTAATGGACTTTGCGTTGACCGACGAACAAAACGCCATTTTCGACATGGCGCGGGCATTTTCCGACGAACACCTCGCACCGAACGCCGTTGCATGGGACCAGTCAAAAACATTCCCCAAAGACGTTGTTCAAAAATCTGCCCAACTTGGTATGGCCGGGATCTATGTTGGGGAAGAATATGGCGGCACGAATCTGTCGCGTTTAGATGCGACACTTATCTTCGAAGCCTTGTCTCATGGCTGCCCGAGCGTCGCGGCGTTCATCTCGATCCACAACATGTGCACGTGGATGATCGACATGTTCGGCACGAAACAACAACGCACCCAATGGGTCCCACAACTGTGCGCGATGGAGAAAACGGTTAGTTATTGCCTCACGGAACCCGGCTCTGGGTCGGATGCCGCGGCCCTTCGTACAAAGGCAGAAATAACCGGCAGCGAATTAAAACTTAATGGATCTAAATCCTTCGTTTCTGGTGGAGGCATGTCCGACCTTTACCTCGTCATGGCACGTACCGGCGATGACGGTCCCAAAGGAATTTCGACTGTGCTGGTTGAAGCCGGCACGCAAGGGCTTTCATATGGCGCCCAGGAAAACAAGATGGGCTGGAATTCACAACCCACCGCACAGGTTCAATTTGATGACTGCCGCGTGCCAACAACCAATCTATTAGGTGAGAAGGGCAAGGGCTTTACTTATGCCATGCAAGGACTTGACGGTGGTCGCTTGAACATCGCAGCATGCTCGCTCGGGGCAGCGCAAGCAGCACTCGACAAAGCTGCACAATATATGCACGAACGCTCGGCTTTTGGAAAAAACATTTCAAGCTTTCAGGCCCTTCAGTTCAAATTGGCCGACATGGAAACACAGTTGCAGGCAGCGCGTGTTTTACTGCGCCAAGCAGCATGGAAACTCGATCACAACAGCCCGGATAAAACCAAATACTGCGCCATGGCGAAACGCTTTGTCACAGACGCGGCGTTTAACGTTGCGAATGAAGCGTTGCAGATTCACGGCGGCTATGGATATCTCGCTGACTACGGCATTGAAAAAATTGTTCGCGATCTGCGCGTTCATCAAATCCTCGAGGGCACCAATGAAATTATGCGTGTGATCATTTCGCGCCAACTTTTGGATCAGACACGACCATGACAGAAGATAAAGAACTTCTCGTATGGCAAGACGGTCCGCTTGGACGCCTGCGGCTCAACCGACCGCGAGCGCTAAACGCACTCACGTCAAGCATGGCGAAAGCAATAGAGCACGCTCTTACAAAATGGCGTGATGACGATAGCATCACCGCTGTTGTAATTGATGCAGAGGGAGACAAAGCCTTCTGCGCAGGTGGTGATATTCTTGACCTCTACGCCGTTGGCAAGGGTGGCGATCCCGAACCTGGCCGTCAATTTTGGCAGGAAGAATATCGACTAAATGCCATGATTGATGCCTACCCGAAACCATACATCGCGATCATGAACGGCATTACGTTGGGTGGCGGCGTTGGCATCTCCGCACATGGTTCACATAGAATAGTTACCGAACGCACCATGTTGGCAATGCCTGAAACAGGGATCGGTTTTATGCCTGATGCCGGCGGAACCTGGATTCTTTCCCGCGCACCAGGCCTCACAGGTCACTACCTCGGTATGGCAGGCGCGCGCTTAAACGCCTCTGACGCCATATTTTCAGGCTTCGCAGACTATTACGTTGAAAGCAAAAACCTGTCGGAGTTCATCGCAACTCTAAAATCGGGAGATACGCCAAACGCGGTCGTGGCGAAATTTGCGTTACCTGTTGGCGACGGCCAACTCAAAAACAAGCAAACCCGCATCAAAGATGCATTCAGCCAACCAACGGCTCTTGGTTGCGTCAAGCGGTTGCAAGAGATGGCCAAGGACGGTGACGAATGGGCAGAGAAAACCTATGCTATATTGCGTCGCAATGCCCCGCTTGCCGTTGCTGCAACATTCGAAGCAATAAATGCTGCAAAAAAGTTCTCATCACTCGAACAGTGCTTGGCACTCGAATACCGTTTTGCTCACCGTGCTGCAGCGAGCCACGACTTCTATGAAGGTATTCGTGCAGCCATCATCGACAAAGATAAAAAACCTCAGTGGGAACCCAACACTTTGGAAGACGTGACACCGACCATGGTTGACGAGGTTTTGGCCCCGTTGGGCGAACACGAATGGACAGCAGCTTGAACTGTCACAGGAGAAACGATGTCGAAAATTGGTTTTATCGGCCTTGGCAACATGGGTGCCCCAATGGCGCTCAACCTAATGAAGGCGGGGCATGATGTTGGTTGTTTCGATGTCTCTCAAGACGCAAGAGAAGCTGCCAAATCCGCAGGCTTGTCGATCGCCCAGAGTAATGCACAGGCCGCTGACAGCGCCGATGTCGTCATACTTATGCTTCCAAACGGCAACATCGCCGTCGACGTTGTCGGCGATATTCTATCGACAATGGCACCCGGCAGTCTTCTCATAGACTGTTCGACGATTGACGTTACCTCCGCTAAAAAAATTCATGCACTGGCCGAGACAGCCAACATCATGTGCCTCGATGCACCGGTCTCAGGCGGCGTGGGGGGCGCGTCTGCTGGATCACTGACCTTCATGGTTGGTGGAATGGCGCAAGCATTCGAAAAAGGTTCACCGTTATTTGACGTCATGGGGCAAAAAGCCGTGCATTGTGGCGATGGCAGCGGTGGGCAGGCTGCAAAAATTTGCAATAACATGCTGCTTGGCATTTCCATGATCGGCACGTGCGAAGCGTTTTTAATGGCGGACAAGTTAGGGCTGTCTAAGTCGGCCCTGTTTGATGTGCTGTCAACATCTTCTGGTTCGTGTTGGTCTGTAAACACATACTGCCCTGTCCCAGGTGTCGGCCCAGAAAGTCCTGCCGACAACGGCTATAAAGCCGGCTTTGCCGCTGCATTGATGCTGAAAGACCTTAGCCTTGCGCAAGATGCAGCCCAAAACAGCGATGCACCAACCCCACTCGGCCGGCACGCTCAAATGATCTACCAAGCCATGTCCGACGCTGGCCAAGGCGGGGAAGATTTCTCCAGCGTTATTCGCTTCCTCAAGTCACACCAAAGCAAGGAAATCGATCGATGAGCGATACAGTACGTCTTGAGAAACGCGGCCGAGTTGCATTGCTGACACTAAACCGGCCCAAAGCACTGAATGCGTTGAATGCAGAACTGCTCTCCACACTCATGCAAAACATTCTGACTTTGGCCGACGACGACGAAATCGGCTGCATCGTGGTGACGGGCTCTGAGAAAGCGTTTGCAGCAGGCGCCGACATCAAAGAGATGGCTGATAAGTCTTATATCGACATGTTGATGAGCGATTTCTTCGGCCGCTACAATCCGATCTTGTCGTGCCGCACGCCCATCATCGCAGCCGTTGGCGGCTATGCTCTCGGCGGCGGCTGCGAGCTTGCCATGACCTGCGACATGATATTTGCCGCCGACACCGCAAAGTTTGGCCAACCAGAAATCAAACTTGGCGTCATCCCTGGTATGGGCGGATCACAACGTCTGACGCGCGCGGTCGGCAAAGCAAAAGCCATGGACATGATTTTAACTGGTCGCATGATGGATGCCGAAGAAGCCGAACGCGCCAGGCTAGTGGCCCGCATTATTCCCGCCGCGGATTTACTGTCGGAGACTTTGAAAGCCGCCGAAACGATCGCCGAATATTCTAAGCCGTCGGTATTTGCTGCCAAAGAAGCGGTTAATCGCGCTTTTGAAACAACCCTGACCGAGGGCCTACATTACGAACACCGCATTTTCTATTCGCTGTTCGCCACTGAAGATCAAAAAGAAGGCATGGCGGCTTTTGCAGAAAAACGAAAGCCAAACTTCAAAAACAAATAGTCGACCGCAAAAACCAAAACAGATGCCGCTTTTCAGTTGGCCAGGTCAGGTAAGTTCGTTTCTGTGGAAAGAAAGGACAGCAACTCGCCTCCATGTGGCAGCCCGGTTTGAATGTAAAACTCAAAGGTCGAGAGGTGGTCTCTTTACAAGCTAAGGCTACGGATGTCGGCGAGAATATCTTTCATTGTCACGAGGAAACGAGCGGCCGCAACGCCATCAACGACACGATGATCCCACGACAAACTCATGGGTTGGATGAGGCGCGGCTGAAACGTTTGACCATCCCAAACGGGCTGAGTGGTCGAGCGGCCCAAGCCGAGAATTGCAACCTCAGGCGCATTGATAATTGGCGTGAAGTTCGTGCCTCCAATTCCACCTAGCGAGGAGATCGTAAACGTACCACCTTGCATGTCGGTTGGTTTAAGCCTGCCCTCGCGGGCCTGTTTGGCAAAACCGCCGACCTCTGCGGCAAGTTCGCGAACGCCCTTGCGATCGGCATTTTTCACAACCGGCACAACGAGACCTTCCGGTGTGTCGGCGGCAACGCCAATATTATAGTACTGCTTTAAAACCAGCTCATCACCCTCGAGCGATGAATTGAATTTCGGATGCGCTTTTAATGCAGCAACAATAGCTTTAATGATAAAGGGCAGAATTGTAATTTTAGTTCCGTCCTCAGCCTCTGCATTGGTCGATTTACGGAAGGCTTCGACTTCGGTGATATCGGCATTTTCAAAACTCGTGACGTGCGGAATAAACACCGAATTTCGAGCCAGACTCGGGCCCGATTTCTTTGCAATTCGTGACAATGGCTGACGCTTAATTGGACCAAATTTTTCGAAATCAACCGTTGGCCACGCTGGCAGTTCAAGACCAATGATGTTGCCAGAAGTGGTGTTGCCGAAATTGTCTTGAGCTGCCGGTTGCAATGCCGTCTTCACGAAGTTCGCTATGTCATCTCGTGTAATGCGGCCATTGACGCCGGTGCCTGTTACGTTTTCAATAATGACGCCAAGCTCACGGGCAAATTTGCGAACCGATGGAGAGGCATATGCCAATTGGTCTGATGTTTTTTCCACACGCGCCATCGCAACCTGCTGTGTCTTCGATCCGTCCGGTACTTTCGCGCGCGCAGCATCGCAATTGCTAGCATGATGCGCTGGTTCTTCCTGTTGCGGCTCGCAACTCGCCGAGCGCGTTTGTGCGCGCGTTTTAATCGTCGCAAGGAGGCTGTCCTTGCTGACCAGATCCCCTTCACCAACTAAAACATCAACGATTTCACCTGCGACGTTGCTGGGTATTTCTAAGGTCGCCTTGTCAGACTCAACGGTGACGATGATATCGTCGACCTCAACGGTTTGCCCCGGTTGGACCGAAATCTCAATGACGGGAACATTTTCAAAATCACCGATATTGGGAACTCTAAATTCAATCGTATTCATCGTGCTTCGCTTTCCCTTACCGAGACCATGGCGCGCCAACAGAGGTATCGATGTCCAGGATATCAAGTGCTTTTGTATGTATTTCTGGCGGTTCATGTCCGTCACGAACGAGTGCTTCAATTGCAGCCAGCGCGATGTGATGTCGATCAACTTCGAAAAACGACCTTATTCTTGGGCGCGTGTCGCTACGACCAAAACCATCCGTGCCGAGGGCAACAAACCTTGAGGACACAAAAGGTGATATGAGTAACGCCAATCCACGAACATAGTCGGTCGCAGCGATGACAGGACCATCGCCTTGCAAACAAGTTTCCACATGAGATTTCGATCGTGACGCAGCCGGGCGCAACCGATTTTGACGCTCCGTTTCTTCGCCATCGCGCGCCAGTTCTACAAAACTGGTAACACTGTAGATGTCCGAAGCAATACCGAACATTTCATTGAGCAAATTCGCCGCCGCAATCACTTCCATCAAAATCGTACCAGAGCCCATCAATTGCGCTCTTGGCTTTGCGCTAGGTTCACCACGACTTGCAAACTTGTACATTCCCTTGAGAATGCCGTCTTCGGCGCCTTGCGGCATTGACGGTTGCGGGTAGTTTTCGTTCATCACCGTGATGTAGTAAAATTCGTCGATTTGGTCTTGCATCATACGGCGCATGCCGTGGTCCATGATGACGGCAAGCTCGTAGGCGAACGCTGGATCATAACTGCGGCAGTTTGGGACCGTTGAAGCAATCAATTGACTGGTACCATCTTGATGCTGCAAACCTTCGCCCGACAACGTTGTCCGCCCAGCCGTCGCTCCAAAAAGGAAACCGCGCGATCTCTGATCTGCCGCCGCCCAGATCAAGTCACCGACACGCTGAAATCCAAACATCGAATAGAAAATATAGATCGGCAACATCCCCATACCGTGCAAACTGTACGAAGTTGCAGCAGCCGTCCAAGACGAAAGGGCTCCGGCTTCGGTTATGCCCTCTTCCAGCAGTTGGCCGTCTTTTGACTCACGATAATAGAGCATCGAACCGGCGTCTTCAGGCTCGTAGAGTTGGCCTTCGGGTGAGTAAATACCAATCTGTCGGAAAAGATTATCCATTCCGAATGTACGCGCTTCGTCTGCAACGATCGGAACAATACGGGGACCAAGCTTCTTGTCGCGAAGCATGCCACTCATCATTCGGGCAACGGCCATGGTCGTTGACATTTCTTTGCCGTCTGCTTCAAGCGCAAATTTGGCGTAACTGTCGAGATCAGGGATGGCTGGCACCGTCGATGCCGGTGCTTTTGGGATTCGAATTGGCATCGAGCCACCAAGCGCTGTGCGACGTTCGCGCAAATAGGCAACCTCCTCGCTATCGGACTCTGGGATAAACAAGTTCAATTCTTCAACGTCTTTATCAGAAATCGGTAAACCGAAGCGTTCGCGGAACGCGTAGAGCGATTCTGCATCGAGCTTCTTGGCTTGATGCGCAACCATGCGAGATTCGCCTGCAGCGCCCATGCCAAAGCCCTTCTTGGTTTTGGCAAGAATAACCGTTGGCCTGCCCTTAGTTGCTTTCGCTGCAGAAAAGGCTGCGTGAAGTTTTCGGAAATCATGCCCACCGCGTTTGAGGGCGTTGATCTCGGCATCAGTCATATGACTTACGAGCGCTTTGGTCCGCTTATCAGCATCGAAAAACTTGGCGCGGTTATAGTCGCCGTCGGTGGCGCCGAGTTTTTGATATTGGCCATCAACCGTTTCGGCAA
Source organism: Hyphomicrobiaceae bacterium (assembly GCA_050633705.1). Lineage (GTDB taxonomy): Bacteria > Pseudomonadota > Alphaproteobacteria > Rhizobiales > Hyphomicrobiaceae > JAJFHI01. Next base: position 86,611 of record JBOEGZ010000002.1, read on the forward strand.
AACGGCTGAGCAACACGTGGTCGGTGTCACGCGCAAACAAATCATCCCACTCAGATCCCCACAGCACCTTAATGACGTTCCAGCCGGCGCCGATAAACAACGATTCAAGCTCTTGAATGATTTGACTATTGCCGCGAACGGGACCGTCGAGACGCTGCAGGTTGCAATTTACAATGAATGTGAGGTTGTCGAGATTTTCGCGTGCAGCGAGTGTTAGACCCGCGATCGATTCCGGTTCATCCATCTCACCATCACCGAAGAAACCCCAGACGTGACGCTCTTCAGTATTACAAATACCGCGCGCTTGTAGATAACGCATGTAACGGGCTTGATACACCGCGTTTAAGGGGCCAAGCCCCATCGACCCTGTTGGCAACTGCCAAAAATCAGGCATCAGCCAGGGATGAGGATACGAGCACAGTCCATTGCCACGAACTTCCTGTCGAAACAGCGCCAGCCGCTCCCTGCTCAATCGCCCTTCCAAATGCGCGCGCGCGTAGATGCCAGGCGCGCTGTGAGGCTGAAAGTAAACAAGATCGCCGCCAAAATCGTCGCTTCTTGCGCGAATGAAATGGTTGAACGCGGTTTCATAAATTTCTGCAGCCGATGCGTAGCTGGCGATATGACCACCCAGTCCACCAAAAGCTTCGTTTGCACGAACAACGATGGCGAGAGCATTCCATCGAAGGATTGCAGTTAATCGTGTTTCGATGTCGATGTCGCCAGGGTACGCGCCCTGCTCGCTCACTGGGATGGTGTTTCGGTAGGCAGAGAAGGGCTGCTCTACAGATGAAATTCCGTTGACGCGTGACGTCTCATCGAGCTGTTGTAGAATGAACTGGGCGCGCTTCTTTCCTGCTGTTTGACACAGCGCCATGAGGGAGTCGATCCATTCCTGTGTTTCCAACGGATCACTATCTGTCGCGCGTCCTATCCCGGTCTTGTTGTTCATCATGAGCTCTCTGTCAGTGTCATCCCGTGCAGCAGTTCGTTGTCCAGAATCTACGCAAATTCTCAAATTATTTCTTGCTGAAAATTATTGCCAAAAAAGGCTTTTGCAGCATATTATATTGTCAATAGATGTTTTTGGAGCACGTTATGGGGATTTATGAATTAGATTCGACGGATATTAAAATACTTAAGGAGCTTCAAAATGACGGCCGGATATCGAACGCAGACCTGGCAAAACGGATCAATCTATCTCCGTCACCCTGTCTCAATCGGGTACGAAATCTTGAACGTGAAAACGTTATCGACAGATACGTCGCGATCCTGACGCCAAGCGCGATCGGCTTGCCGCTGAGCGTCTTCATCCGGATTGGTCTCGAACGACAAATTGAAGAAGCGCTGGATCGTTTCGAAGCAAAGATGCACGAATATCCAAATGTGATGGAGTGCTATTTGATGTCTGGCGAGTCTGACTATCTGATACGCGTTGTCGTTAAAGACATCACAGAGCTTCAGGAGTTCATCATTCAGGAGTTGTCGAAAATTCCAGGGATCGCCAATATTCAGTCCAGCTTCTCGCTCAAACAAGTCAAGTACACGACAGCCCTGCCACTTGCATGACACGACCACGACCGTTTCAGCGTCGACGTTCTTTAAAGGGGGCGCACGAACGCAGCTACATTCGCGATGCTCTAAAACGAAACTGCCTATCATTTTTTAAGTCTCAATCAGGGTATTCGTGCGTAAAAATTCTCCTATTGTGAATAAGCCACCACGTAGAGCTTCTCTTGTTTAGTGTAAAATTTTGTACCCCTATACGCAGTTGATTATTCGATAACTTCCAAACACAATTTCATACGCCAGGCGAACGAGATAATGCTCTCGTTGGTTGTTATTGATTATTATTTTTTATGTTGTGTGCCACATGAGGGCCTCGATTGTCTGGCGTGTTAAGCAAATCTCAGGATGGGGATCCAAGAGGGGGAGGTGATCTAGATGGGAAGCAAAACCATGCAGAACACCAAGATTATACCAGGACCAACACACATTGCCTGTGTTAGGGAGACGAAGGTGATGGTGACCAACACTGAAATATTCTTATCACCTGTTGGCAAACACCTTCGGCATGCGGAAGCGACTTAAGGGTTCGACGAGAGAAAACGCCTACGGTCAACCGCGAACACAACAGACAAAATAGAAGCTGACAATCGGCGAATTCGTGAACGTTTCACGAATATTGCGACGAGCCTTTCGTTGCACATTCGTTGATATCACCACCGCGTAAGTCGCCACCACATGTTGGCTTGGCGCGGAATGCATCGCCTATTTTCTCCGTCGTGTTGAGACATCTTGACCTCTCTAGTGCGTTCTACCAACCGCCCAAACCGATTGCCCAAGCTCACGTCGCTGGAGGATTATGCTCGTGAGATGCCTGACGCTTTTTGTGATGTTCAACTGCGTGCTGTTTGCGCTTGCCAGCGCTACTCAGGTAACGGGTATGTGGTCCGTTGAAACGGTCGCTGCTGCTGGTGAGAAAACACCAGATAAAAAGCAGTTTTCCAAAGCAGCAGCCGTATTGCGAGATTATATGATGTCTCATAAGTCGCTCACCGGCCACGCGGACCCCCGCCCAATTTTCAAGAACGGTGATGTTGCCAACACAAAGAGACGGTCTCCTGGACTGATCAAAATTGCAGAAAACAGCAATGTGACAGAACTAAAAATTCCCTCAGCCAATGACAAAGCTAAAACCGGGCAAACCGACGACCTCCTCGTTCCGATCGAAAAGGACAAAGGTTCCCGCACCAAAGATTATAAAGAACCTGGCGCGAGCACCTCGATCACAGACGATAGATCAGACAGCAAAGGCGCAGCCGTAACAGCCGACGAAGACCACCTAAAACTCTTCGTCGAAAACCGTTACCCGTCAGCTGCGACATGTGGGGTTTGTCATCCCAAACACTACAAAGAATGGTCGGTTTCTCAACACGCATATGCCCAGCTCAGCCCAGTCTACCTGTCGCTGAACAACCGCATCAATCAATTGTCGAATGGTTCGAATGGCGACTTCTGCCTTCGCTGCCACAGCCCTGTCGGCGCCAATCTGGGCGAAAGCCCATTCATGTCAAACCTCGATCGTCACCCAACATCGCGCGAAGGAATCACGTGCGTTGTCTGCCACCGCATCAACAAGGCTTACAACAAAGCCAGCGGACGCCTGGCATTGGTTGAAGGTGGCTTGACGGATCCGGTGTTTGGACCAGATGGCAACAAAGGTGTCAAAGATGTCCTGTCCAAACCAGAAAAGTATCGCGTTGTCACGAAAGAGAAGGAACCGGGGCGAAAGATTCACAAATCGGCAAAACTTTTCGACTCAATCAAAACGCCGGTCTTTTGCGGAACCTGCCATGATGTGACATTGTTCAACGGCTTCCGTCTTGAAGAAGCCTACAGCGAATATCGCGTTTCGCCTGCGGCAGCTAAAGGCATCACCTGCCAAGACTGTCATATGGGGAAAATACAGGGCAAGCCCTCCGGCTATGAACAAGGCCCCGCGGCGATCGTCGGCGATGTTCCAACAAAAAAACGCAAACTAACGAGCCATTTGTTTTCAGGACCTGACTTTTCGGTTGTGCATCCTGGAATATTTCCACACAACGAGAAAGCGGCTGCATTCAAGACGATGCGAGAATGGTTGCAATTCAAGCACAAGGAAGGATGGGGAACCGACAAGTTCGAAGACAATGTTCCCAAAGGCTACAAATTTCCCAAGGCTTGGGCCTCCGTTGATGACCGTTACGACGCTCGCGAAATTCTCAATAAACAATTTAAACTGCTGGATTTTGCTCGGATCAAACGGCTTGAGGTTTTAAAAAACGGCTTCGTACTCGGCCGCATTATTCCTGACAAAGGTGGTCAAAACGGCCTTTCATTTCGTGTCCAAGTGCGAAACGGTACGGATGGCCACAACGTACCGACAGGCTTTACGGGTGAGCGGTTGATTTGGTTGGCAGTGACCGTGCGTGACCGAAATGGGAAAGTTTTGTTTCGTTCCGGTGATCGCGATCCCAACGGAGATCTACGCGACGGGCACTCCTCTTATGTCCGCGCCGGAAAGATTGCACTTGATCGCCAGCTATTCAGTTTGCAATCGATCTTTGTCACCCAGAACGGTCGTGGTGGCGAGATCGAACACGTCATCCCAATTCCATTCCCAACATTTGCATTGCCACGTGTTTTACCCTCAACCACATCGTTGGTCTTCACCGGTGAACCGGCCACCGAACGCAACCACAAGAAGGGTATAGAGCCAAATGGGGAACGTTGGGCAGCCTACACCATCGGCGCAAACAACTTAACAGGTGAAGGTCCATATGAAGCCACCGTCCAACTCAAAGCGCAACCGGTTCCAATAAATCTCATTGTTGCATCACAAAAAGTCGGTTTCGATTTTGGTATGACACCAGCACAGCTTGGCAAAGAGATCCTTTCGGGCACCCAGACGCTTTGGGAAAAGAAAGTCGTTTTAGGCAAGGCCGCGACGGGCAACCGAGAAGTTCTGCCATGGCAAAGGGGTGCATCTCGAAATGGTCAATAATGCACGCCACCGCCATTGCCAATCAACAACGCCGGCAAGTTTTTCCTTGATTGCATTTTCGATTGCCTTGTTTGTTTTTTTGCTGGTTGGGCCCACGTCGGCAACGGCAGAAAAGACCTCTGATGATGGAACGCGTACGTCAACGTGGACATCTGAAGATCTTAAAGAAACGCCAGTTAAAGAAAGCCGCGCTTGGTACAGCTGGTTCTGGCCCTTGGGCGACCGCGTTGAAGTCGAAACGCTTAAAGACGAGTATGTGCCATTTCAAACTGAAGAAGGCCACACCGCTAGCATCGAAGAGGCGCTTGCTCAACGGCCTACAACCCAGAGCGTCAAACCGAGACGCGTCGACGACAATATCAAACTTTTGCCTGCACGGCCTAACTTGTTGCTAGAGTTTGGCGATGGCTTCCTTGACACCGGCAAACTCGACCATGGTTTTGAAGTTCCAATTATCGGTGCGGTTTGGCAGCCACGGCTTTGGGCCTACGTTATCAATCGAACAGCGCTGCAAACATTTGATGACGGCCGAACAGACGCCCCACGCGAATCTGAAATCACCAACCGAATGGATCTGTTCTTCAATCTTCAGCTCACCGGCACCGAAAAACTACTTTTGGGTCTTAGAACGACGGATCGAAATCGGCCCGACAAATTCACACGATACACTTTCGAAGGACGCGAAGAGGGGTTCAACGATGAGTTCAATGTTGGTGTTGAAACCTTGTTCTTCGAGGGAGATTTGGGCAGCCTATTTCCCAACACTGATCGCGCTGGCATCAAACCAATTGATTACGGCTTCACAGTCGGGCGCCAACCTCTTGTGTTTCAAGAAGGTATATTGATCAACGACACCATCGATGCCGTTGGCCTTATACGTAACAACATTCCTTTTCCCGGAACTTCTAATTTTCGTGTTTCTGGAATGTGGGCTTGGAACCGTCTTGACCGCAACGACTTTGACTTCGCAAATAGCGATTCTGACATGTACGGTGTCTTTGTCGCCGCCGATACACACATTTCTACCTACAATCTCGATTTGATATATGTCGACGCGGAAGAACCACGCGATGGCCTATATGTCGGCGCCTCAGCCATTCAAAGGATCGCGGCACTGGGCGGCATCAGCACGGCGTTTCGGGCGAATGCTTCAATTGCACTGGACGAAGAAGTCGCTGGCAACGTCATTGGCGATGGCCTGTTGTTAACGGCTGAGATTTCCAAGACCGTTCCTGGCTCAGATGACATTATCTACTTCAATACATTTTGGGGAATTGGTAATTTCACCCAAGCTGGCCGTGAAGCCATTGTCGGCGGGCCGTTGGCCAATACCGGCATTCTGTTTGCCTCTCCAAACCTTTCAACGTATGGCGCGGAAATAAATCCATTTACTGATGATGATGTTGTCGGTGGCGCTATTGGGTATCAGGCATTTTGGGACAACAAACGCCGCAACCTCATTTTGGAAATGGCCACGCGTCACGACCTGAGCGGAACTGGTTTCGACAGTCTTGGATTTGGCGCCCAACTGCAACAAGCCGTTGGTCAACACGTCCAACTTCAATTTGAGACGTTCTACACATTCAATGAAGGAAGAGACGACGGTGCCGGTGCGCGCGCTGAAGTGCAGGTTGTCTATTAAGGATTAAAAAACATTGAGTTTAGAAAAATCAATAGAAATCGCTGCCCTTTTGTTGGTCTTGGCTGCAATACTTCGTGCAACGATGGCCGTTATGTACGTCGCGGCACACAGTTTCGTTATCTCGCGACGCGAGCGCAAAAAAATGGAGCAGTTCCGGCACAATACACTCAAGCTATCTGAACAATTTAAGCACCCCCCAGATCTTCACATCGATACCGTGACCGAGCCGACAAGAAGAAAATTTCGAATTGGAAAGCGAGTTCATGAAAACCTGAAAGGGGACATTTGCTCATTCTATTTGCTTGCCGACGATGGCCGGTCAATCCCGGCCTACACGCCTGGGCAACACCTAACTTTCGAACTTAACGTTCCAGGACAAAACCAACCTGTTGTACGCTGCTACTCATTGTCAGAAACCCCCACAAATCCGCAAAAATACTATCGGATAACAGTCAAGAAACAGCGAGCACCAATCACTTCGCCCACTGACACACCGGACGGTTTGTCGTCGTGCTTCTTTCACGATCAATTGGCCGAGAACGATGTCGTCCTAGCATCTCTCCCAATTGGCGCGTTTTGCCTCAATCAAGCCTCAAAACGACCGATCGCCCTCATTGCCGGCGGCGTGGGACTAACACCACTTTTGAGTATGTTGAATTGGTTGGCAGCGACAGACAGCCAGCGAGACGTCTGGCTGTTTTACGGGGTGCGCGATCGCACAGAACACACCTTCTATGATCATTTGCAGGCACTCTCTCAATCGATGAACAACATCCGCGTTGTCATATTCTACTCGCACCCGACAGCGAACTGCCGACGTGGTGTCGATTATCATGTGCCGGGTGTTATTCGTACCGACGTCATTGCAGCACTTCTCAGGTCTCAAGACTACGAATTCTATCTGTGCGGTCCACCGCCTATGATGCGCTCCGTCAATCTCGGCCTGCGCGCTTGGGGCGTAGCAGCCGACGACATCAAATCAGAGAGTTTTGGCGCGACAAAGCTTACTTCGAGCTCGCAAAGCCCTCTCGAAAACTCAAGCGACGGACAAGAGAATATAGAAAGTGCCCCTGAAAAATTTCAAATTCACTTTGCACGGTCAAACAAGACCGTGTCGTGGACGAAACACAACGGGACACTTCTCGAACTGGCAGAAACTTGTGGGGTAAATGCGCGTTGCTCCTGCCGGGCTGGTCAATGCGGCACATGTCGAATTGCGCTTCGAACCGGTGAAGTCGATTATATTAAAACGCCGCAGACAAAGTTGGATGCGGGCTTTTGTTTGCCGTGCGTCACGCAGCCAAAATCAGATTTGGTGCTCGATCTATGACGCAACGCCTCTTACTATTCCTCCTTCCATGTCTTTCGTCTGGCTTTTTCTTGATCGACGCAAAGACCTCGCATGCGAACAAGAAGGTGCACAAATTCACCGGGCCAAATGCGTGCGCGGAGTGCCACAAGCAAGAAACTGAGGTGTGGAAGAAGACCCACCATTTCAAAACATTTCGCAATATGCCGCGCAGCAAAGATGCCCGTAAAATTGCCCGCAAGCTTGGTATCAGGAGAATAAAATCTGATAGCTTATGTCTTGGCTGCCATTTTACCCAAGAGGTCGTGCGAAAGAAGACGCGCGTAACGGCTGGCATTTCGTGTGAATCTTGCCATGGTCCAGGTAAAGACTGGGAAAAGATACACAGCGAGTTCAGCGGCAAAAAAAATAAAGAACAAGAAAGCAAATCTGAAGCGACCGCGCGTTGGAAACTCTCGGAACAACGCGGCATGATCCGACCAAACACTTTGTATAAACTCGCTAAGAATTGCTACAGCTGCCACGTTGTTCCAAACGAAAAACTTGTAAACATTGGCGGACATGCCGCTGGCAGTCCTTTCGAATTATTATCGTGGTCTCAAGGCGAAGTCCGCCACAATGTTTGGTACTCAAAAGGCAAAAGCAATAAGACGGCCAGCGCAAATCGTCGGCGCATGATGTATCTGGCGGGTCTGGCCGTTGAGATTGAAACCGCCATTCGCGCTGTCGGCGTTGCAACGAAAAAGAAAGACTACGCCATCCGCATGGCCCACCGGGCAAACAACGCGCGAATAAAGCTTGCAAAAGTCGCCCGTGCATTAAGTGATGTTGTGGAACTGCGCAAAATAGTCACGTTGAGCCATTCGGCTGGTTTGAAATTGAACAATAAAAAATCACTCTTCCACGCCGCCAACAAAATATCGACCCAAGCACAACGTTTGTTATCGGCCTACGACGGAAGCACGTTCGCTGGCATCGACAAGCTCCTTCCTGGTCCGAAAAAGTACAAAGGAAAGTCGTTCGAATGAGCTGCAACACCTGCCCTGACAGGCAACCTCCGACACGTGCTCCAACAGTCCACACTGTCGAAAAGAAAGTATGAAACTTAAATTCGTTCTCATAATGATCGTCGGATTTTTGATCGTGTATGCCCTGGCATATACGTACGACGCAGCTTTACGTGACGTCGCCTTTTTCGACGGTTGGGTTCTATTCGCTGGAATGGGACTACAATTCTTGTTTCACATCAAAAAGAAGATGCCGCGATGGCTTTCTGGCAGCACGCAAACTTGGGCAAAAATTCACATTCATTGCGGGTATTTCGTTGTTGCCTGCTTTGCCTTACACACAAGGCTTTCCTGGCCTGAAACCGTGTTGGAAGGCACGTTATGGATGCTGTTCGTGCTCGTTGTCGCGAGCGGAATAATTGGAACTTTTTTGACCAACGCCATTCCACTGAGATTGGAACAGCTGTCAGAGCGGTTGGAGTTTCATGAACTGCCAAAGATGCGATCAGCATTGGCGGATAAGGCACACAATCTGGCACTGAGTTCTGTTCAAGATGCTGGTACGACCAAAATTTCTGATCTTTATATCGCAAAACTGCATCAATTTTTTGCCAAACCACACAACACCTATGCACACCTTATGGGATCAAAACGGCCGCTGAAACAAATGCTGTTTGAGCTTGAGGGTCTCGACACTGAGCTTGAAAGCAAGACCCGAAAAGCCATTCGCGAGATGCGTCTGCTGGTCGAGCTGAAAACGAAATTCGATTTTCAATATGCCCACGAAATCGCCCTGCGAATATGGCTATGCATTCACATTCCAGCAACATACGCGCTGATTGTTTTGTCTATTTTGCATGTCGCGGTGATATATGCTTTTCGATCGGGAGTAGCCTAACGTGCAGCTCGTGCATCTCCCGCAAACCTTGGCCAATTGGACCGTTGCAGCTATCGCTGGCATAGCAGCACTTGCAGTTTTATATTCACACGATCAAAAACTCTTAATGCCGGGTCCCGTTTCGACTGTGCACAGCTCAATTGATGACTGCAAAGGTTGTCACACCAATATTAAAGACGGAGCGTTGGGGTGGCTGCATGGACTGGTTCGCTTTGCCAAACCTGAAAAAGACAGCCAAGCTTGTTTAAGTTGCCACAAGATTGGCGACGGAGCAACAACACCCCACTCCGTCTCAGCACAACGTCTCAAGGCGATTTCCAATGCACAAGAAAACTCTGGCTCCGCACCAAACAAGGCAACAATAGCTCGTATTGCAAACGTTCTATTTCCTCATGACGACAAACAAAATGGGCCAATTTACTGCGCCACCTGTCACAAAGAACACCGCAACGACGGTGTCGATCTATCGCAAGTTTCGCAAAGCCGTTGCCACACGTGCCATCGGGTTCAGTTTGAGAAATTTGCGACCAATCACCCAGAATTCAAGCAGTATCCATTTAAAAGGCGCACACGATTGGCATTCGACCACGCGGCCCACTTTGAAAAACGATTTCCTGAGACGCGCAAGAAAAAAGAAAAGCCCGCAAACATACCTAACACCTGCGCAGATTGTCATACCGCCACCGCCAGCCGAAATCAGATGGGTGTAAAACCGTTTTCCCAATCTTGCAGTCAATGCCATCTTTCCCAGATCGTCGGCACCAACCGGGCGACAGGACCACAAGGTCTGGCATTCATCACGTTACCGGGCCTTGATCTTGAAACGCTTCAAAAAAAAGGAACAAACATTGGTCAATGGCCAACCGTATCGGAAGCAGACGTAACACCAATTATGAAGCTTATGCTTGGACGGGACCGTTCACGGCGAAAAATTCTAATGATCACTGAAAGTCTCGACCTGCTGGATCTCAGCAATGCAACGGATGATCAGATTGCGGCTGTCGAAAAATTAGCTTGGGAAATTAAAGGTCTCATTTACACACTTACGACGTCCAGAACTTCAGACGTTATAAAACAGATTGGCGGTGGCACACGAAAAGACCTTGACCACAAAGTGATGGCGCAACTGATCGCGGCAATGCCACGCGACGTTCTCATCAACGCGCAAAGGGAATGGCTGCCCAATTTGAAATCAGAAATTGAAAAGCGCGGCGTCGAGACCTGGGTGCCAACAATCAAGAAAAGCGCTGGCGCTCTAAGTAAGTCGACTGCAAAACCTCCTCCGCCAGCTAATCAAGAGCCTTCGACCCAGATTGCGCAGAAGGAAACCAACAAACTCGTCACCGATCCGAAATTTGGTGGCTGGAAAGTCGACCCCTACGGCGAACTTGTTCAAGATGGTGACCGCTCAAAGGAATTGGAACGAAAGAGCGAGCGCGGCGATGGAGGCGTTGGAGACGATGATGGCGCTCGTAGCACCAACGCCAGCGACACCGATACGACCGCGCAGGATGGCAATCTTGAAGCCAATGCAACAGCTCCCGACGATGTATCGCAGCCAGAAAAACTCACCCTTGATGCCGAAGCCTGGGCCGAGTTCGGCGGTTGGTACCGGAAGGATTTTGCAATTCTATACAAGCCAACCGGGCATGGAGATCGATTTGTGAAAGCCTGGTTGGATTTTTCTGGCCACTACTACAAAGACACCAAGGTCGATCTCGCCGCTGCCATCTTTTCCCTACTCACTGACAAAGATGCCCAGGGTCAGTGCACGAAATGCCACAGCGTTGAAAAGAGCCGATCAGGAGCAAGATTGATACAATGGCGCCCCTCTTCCGCTTCAGACAAAATGGGGCAGTTTACAACGTTTGCGCATGAGCCCCACTTCGGATTGTTAGACGAACGTGGATGCCTGACGTGTCACAAAATGAGCAAGAGCAAAGACTTCGAAAAATCATATCAGTCTTTAGACCCAAAAAATTTCGTCTCAAACTTCAAACCTGTCGAGAAAAAGCTCTGTGCAACCTGTCACAAAAAAGATGCCGCACGACAAGACTGCCTGTTATGTCATAAATATCATGCCAATCCTGTCGTCACGCCAATAACGTCAACAAAGCTGCCGAAATAAATCGTTTGCACCAACAAGCCCCTCTCGTGAGACACGGCACCTGGCCATCCCCGCTCAACGCCAAACCCAGATCACATAAATTTTTCAGTTTCCGTGTGACGCGCTTGAATTTTTGGCCCAGTCCAATGCCTGTTCCATTCGGTCATTGCCCCAAAATAGTTCACCATCATCTGTCGTGAAGAATGGAGAACCAAACACACCCAGAGCTATTGCAGCCTCAGTTGATTGACGCAGACGGTTTTTGTTTTCCTCCGATAGCGCATCCTGCATTGCCGCGGCGGCTTCACCACCCGCGCGTGTCACCAATTCTGCAAGAAAAGCTTCACCATCAATGCTCTTACCGTCGCCAAACTCTGCTTGGTAAACTGCTTTCGAGAAATTGATCCCCCAACCTTGTGAAAGACCAAACGTCGCCAAGCGAGCGGCAAGCAATCCATTTTGTGGAAATGGTGTCGGGCGCCTAAAGGGGAGTTTTTGTTGGGCACAGATCCGCTCAAGATCGCGCCACATATAAGCGCCCTTTATTGGATAGAGATTGAAGGGTGATGTCGACCAACCTTGATGCCTAAAGATCGGCCCTAACAAAAAAGGACGCCAAGTGATCTTAACACCAGCATTGTTGGCATACTCCTCAATCCGCATCGCAGCAGGGTAAGAGTACGTCGAAGCAAATTCATACCAGAATGTAAGATGCGCCATGATTTCTACAGTCATAAGCGTGCTTCATGACCATATCAACCAACTTTACATAACGTCGGCCACGGTTTGAATGGCATGTCTTGCAAAATAATATAAATGCATACCTTGCCCATTTGACTTTCTTGTCAACGTTTCCAAACCTCGTTTGGTCTGGTCGTTTGACAATACTCCGGGGCGCTCGTGATGGTTATTTTGATGGCGCCGCGTGACGACGACTTTGAACATGATGCGCGGTGTTACATTATTTCAGTTACATTATTTCAGTTCTGCGCAGACTCATCAAATTGATTAAGAAGCCTACCTGATTGAGGTTGCAATTTGGTACCGTTACGGTCCAGAATCAATTGCGTGAATTGACCCTTCCGCGAGACTTGAACAACGACTTTTCCAAAAGGGCCAAAACAAACTGAAAAACACGAGGTAAACATGTTAGGCGGCCGACAGCTAACAATCGCAACTCTACTTTTAATTGGCCTTTTCACCAGCAGTATCGTCTCTGCCACAAATGATCGTGCCAATTGGTCAGGTGACTTAACGCCGATCTCTGAGAGCGACTGGGATTTGAATACCGCGGCCCATCTATTGTCTCGCGCCGGATTTGGTGGAACACCATCAGAAATCGAAGCCTTAGCAAAACTCACACCCGAAGCCGCAGTTAAACGTATTGTACTGTTTGAAGGCGCGCCTGATGTAGCGCTACCTCCATTCGATCACTCCGGCGTTCACGATCCTAGCCTTGAACCGTTTCCACCAAGCCGACCTGCAACAACAAATCTTGCGGCCGAAAAAGGAGAGGCCCTTGGCGTTAAAGTGAAGCCATCGGGCAACCGCCGCCTTCAACCCGTTGTAAACCGCTTCTTCTATTGGCTACGTGCCAGCAGATTAGAAACTGATCGTGTCGCTTATTGGTGGGCCAATCGGATGTTACGCTCACCTCGTCCGCTACAGGAAAAAATGGCGCTGTTCTGGCATGGCCATTTCGCAGTCAACGAAGGCAAGGTTCGCGATTACCGCAAACATCTCGATTTGCTCAATACGTTTCATAAACGTGGCCTTGGCAATTTCCGTGAACTCTTGATCGACACAGCGAAAAGCCCTGGCATGCTGTCTTTCCTGGATGCGGGCGTTAACGTCAAAGGTTCTCCAAACGAAAATTTCGCGCGCGAAATCATGGAACTGTTTACGCTTGGTGTTGGCCATTACACCGAACATGACATTCGCGAAGCCGCCCGCGCGTTTACGGGTTGGAATTACAAAGACCTTACATTTGTCGTCAACGAAGCTGATCATGACGAAACAACGAAAACGGTGCTGGGCAACAAAGGCCCCTTAACCGGAATCGACGTGATTGACATTCTGCTAAAGGCACCGACAGCCGAATTCATAGCAGCAAAAATCTATCGTTATTTCGTTCACGACAACCCTTCACCGGAATTGGCTGCCAAGCTGGGCAAGGTCCTGCGCGACAATAATTACGAAATTGCCCCACTGATGCAGACGATCTTCTTGTCTCGAGATTTTTATGCGCCATCCAGTGTTGGCACACACATTAAAAGCCCTGTTGAACTTGCAATCAGCACCTACAAAAGGCTCGACTTACAGAGCGTTCCAGGCGTGCCAGACTTCAACACGGCAACTCGCATGCTCGGTCAGCACTTATTTAATTCTCCGACAGTTGCTGGCTGGGCGCAGGGACGCGCCTGGATCACTCCAGGTCTGTTGATTGCAAGAGCAAACTTTTCATATGACGTCATGTTTCCCGACATCAAGTTTATTGCCCATGACCGTTACCCAGTCGATCCTTTGATCCGCACAGTTTCTGAACGTTTGGCGGCGGGTGCAAACATCTCGAACGCGACGAAGCCGAAAGCTGCCGAAATGGGCGGTGAAATGTCGATGGCAAGTCAACAGGCCGACATGAACCAGGATTTCAATACCCGTTACGGCAGCTATCGTGGTTGGCAAATGGCCATCCAGAAAGTCAAACCCATTTCACGCCACACCGCCGAGCTCGACTTAATCGCCCTGGTTGATCAGGCCGGGTGCAAGTCCATTGACGAGGTTGTCGATCATTTTCTTGGACGGTTATTGTCCGTGCCCGCGACGGATAAAATGCGCGCCGAGATGATTGATGTCCTGAGAGCGGAGCTGGGCACAGGCGATCTAAAAGCCGCACGTACTTATCTCGAACAACCCCTAAGGGTCCTCGTTCAGCGGATCATGAGCTTACCGGAATATCAACTGGGTTAGAGATGGCAAACGCCTTTGCACCCTGCAACCATTGACGCAAACCAGTAGCGACTGGAGAAAATGATGAAACACACCTCCGCCTTCGATACCCAGCGCCGCAACCTGATGCGCTTAGGTGCCTATGGTTCTGCTTATGGACTGCTGGCGCCATTCATGAATGGATTTGCCAAGGCCCGTGAAGCCAATGCGAACAAGCGCATTCTCGTGGTTCTTGAATTGTCCGGCGGCAATGACGGGCTCAACACTGTCGTACCTTTTCGAAACGACGACTACTACCGCGTACGTCCGAATATCGCCATCAAGGAAAACAAGCTGCGCAAAATTGACGATCAATATGGCCTTAACGCCGGCATGGCCGGGCTTGAGCGACTGTACAAGGATGGCAAGGTCGCGATGATCCACGGCGTTGGCTACCCACAGCCGTCGTTCTCGCACTTTAACTCGATGGCCTATTGGCACACTGCAGCACCAAACAGTGGAGCTTCATATGGCTGGGTCGGGCGCTTAGCAGACGTGTTGATACCCGAAGGTACTAAAAACGCCATCATCAACATCGATGCAACGCAATCTCTTGCCGTGCGAAGCCGCAAGCATGTGCCGGTTGTCTTTGATGATCCAGCACTGTTTAGTCCAAAAGGGCGCCACACCCCAACTGGGGAACTCATCATTGACGCAGCATCGAATCCATCACAAGCCTTCTTGCGCGATGTCTCACGCAGTGCCGAAGAAGCTTCCGCCAAAGTGCGCGAAGCTTGGTCACGCTATAATTCATCCATTGACTATGGTTTGGCATCGATCGACTTGCCAAAAATCGCATCTTTGATTGAAGCACGGATGCCAACACAGCTCTATTACACGTCGTTCCGCAACAATATTTTCGACACTCATGTTTATCAGAAAGACCAGCACGCGCGTTTGCTGACCTATTTCTCTGATGCTCTGTACGCATTTATGAAAGACCTCGAACGCATTGGCCGGGCCGATGACGTAATGATCTTGGTCTTCAGTGAGTTTGGCCGCCGCGTTGCAGAAAACGACAACTTAGGCACCGACCACGGAACCGCCAACACAATGTTTGCCGTCGGCAATGGAGTCAAAGGCGGCCACTACGGCAAACCACCAAGCCTCTCAAAATTGGATGAAACTGACAATTTGATTCACACGACTGACTTTAGGCAAGTCTTCTCAAGTGTGATTGAAGAATGGCTGCAATACCCCGACGCCGCAGCTGTACTTGGCGATAAGTTCAACAAAATTCCGATGATTGGCTAACATTGCCAAAGGTATGCCATGGTGACTGATTTTCCGATCGGCTGGATTTGTGCCCTCGGCGTTGCCTGGTTGATTGGATACGTTATGGGGCAGCGTCGAGGCGAACCAACGTGGCGAAACTCCGCTGTTAAACGCATGGAATTACAGCAACAGATCGATGACCTTTCCAAAGAGGGGCGCACTACAATTGATAAGGCTTTATCCACTGGCCACACGATTGAAGCGATCAGAGCTTTTCGAAGCGAAACGAACACGAACCTCAAAAACGCAAAAGAAGCGATCGACCTCATCAAGGCCAATCGCTCCCAATCACGTTGATGCAAAAATTGTTATTCGTTTTTAGTACCACTGCTTAAGCACGATACCTCAGCTTCCCGTGCCAACCGGGAACTCATGTTCCCACAATGTCTTGTCGCTGTCTTTCAGTTGAACGTGCATCTTCTCAGCGCCATTGCTGCGATAATCAAAATCAATGATTGGATTTTCCGACAAGGAAATTGATCCCGCCATTGCAAAAACGCGCTCATCACCCTGACGGACTTCCAGGTCCGTTACCATGCGCAGTGGGATGTACAAAAGAGTTTGCTGATCTAGGGCCATGCCGGTGTTGTTTGGGTGGCTGACCCGCAACTGCATTTTGCGGCGCAGAGCAGTCGCCGCAGTCGTTTTTACTTTAGGGGTCAACGACATCTTGCCCATGTTGGCAGCAATTTCCTCCGGGTTACCGGTCGGCGGCGCCGAACACGCTGACTGGCCACCTGCAAACTTTACATAGCGCTTCACCATATAAAGTTTTCCATCACTTGCTTCGACAATGGTGCGGATAAATGTTCCGGTATTAAAACGAAGATTTACCGCCAGTTCCATTGCGGTTCGGTCTGGCCCCATCTTAAAGACGGCGGCGACGGGAGAGGGGTTCTCATCAACGATAAACGTCACCGATTTAATTGTTCGACCATCAGAAAGCCTGGTCTTCATGGTCACGGGAACCGCACGTTGATCCTCGGGCCGCGACGGCGCAGCCATCGTCAACACACCACCTCCCGGTAGGATCTCTCGATCACCAAACACATCTGGCTTGAGTTCCGACCAAGTGGTACTGGCCAAGTCGGCCTTGACTGGCAAAGTGGCCATGCCCGTCAGAGCAGCAATCGAAACCGCTACCCCGGCCAATAACGCACGCGCGATAGTGTGCATCAGCATTCCCTGTTTGTAAGATTGATTCTTAGCCTTTCGTCTTATTAGTTTCGCTAGATTTACGGCCAAGGTCAATATCGCAGCGCAAAATACTGCACATTCAAAGGCTTCCGCGGTCAGATATTTGGGGTGTTACAGCTTATCGCTCGCATCACAGACCCCGACGCTACCGATATCAATATCCAGAGGCGGGTTTCCAACCGGCCGCTTTTGCTTCGCTCTCCGAGCAAAACCAACGCTCACCACGTGAAACTGAAACACGCACCCTGCTGTACCATGGGCTCCAAGGGGCATGGTAAATGCGGCCGTTGCGCGAGATGTTGCCCTTAATCGCACATCCTTTTGGTGCCACCTGGGCAGCCCTCACCCAACGTTTTTGGCGATACTCCCAGGCCGGCTTCGCCAACCTTTGTCGACCAGCCCCCGTCCAAACGCCCCGCAATTCTCGGCGGGCAAAGTTTTCGTCATTTTTGTACCGGTTGGAATACTTCACAAAAGCCCAAGCATAGCCCTCTCGCACCATCGTTTTATTGATTTCACGGGTCCCAACAAAACAGGTAGCAAGCACACGGCCGTATTTGCCAATTCCTTCACTCTTACAACGCACTGCCCGTAACGCGATCAGTCGCCGCAACCATCGCGTCGCCTTCTTGCCGCATGACCAGGTGCCAATCCATCGCCGGGGACACTTCTGCCCTTTTTCAGGAGCGTCGATACCCTGCAAACGAATACGCTGGCCAGAAATCTCGAGCGTGTCTCCATCTATAACACGAGCAAAACCAGTAAACATCTGTGCGACAGGTGAGCGGGCGAAGCCTGACCGTACATCCACGCCACCACTGGCGACAGAGCCAAACAAGACCAAACAAGCCGTAGCCAGAACAACATTATGAGTTGCATGTAGTTTGATTTTTGCTCGCATAGGTTGAGTATGACACCGAACGGCGGCACAACCAAGACGATACTATGTCAATTTACACAACCTTGTGATGTATCTACTATCATGATCTCGATATCTGGCTTCCTGGAGACAATCTGAAAAACCAATCGCCAATCGTCAAAAATCTGTGGTTCGATGACGCCGAATAACTGAACTGAGAAGATGATGGCTTCAGTCGGCCTAATTCTTGGGCTAGTTGTGATCTGCACTAGGCAAAGCAATCTCCAGGCTTTGAAAATTTTCGCAAGCGACGAGCACAGCATGACAAACCCATCATCACCGGATCTCACCGCCTATCGTCCACAGCCTGGACAACAGCACCCACCAGGACATGCACCACAAAACGGGCATCGACAACCACCCCGCAGACGCAAACGTGGCATGGGTTTCATGGGCTGGATTGGTTTGCTCTTGATGGCTGTGATCGCAGTCGTTGTCGGCGCGCTTGCCGTATTTGTCGCGTCTCCACCAACAGATCTCATCCGCAATCAAGCGATCGCGCAAGTCAAAGAAAAAACCGGACGGGACCTCACCATAGCCGGACCAATTGGCATCACCGTGTTTCCGTCTCTGGGAGTTTCATTGAAAGACGTTGCGCTATCTGGACCACCTGGCATGGGCGATGAGCCGCTAACGACAATGTCTGATCTCAACATCAACGTAAAACTTCTTCCACTTCTTAAAAAGCAAGTCGAAGTTGATACGCTTGTGTTGACCGATCCCGTCTTCAATTTACGCATCAACAAACAGGGTCTGAAAAGCTGGGACTTTGCACGCCAGAAAACACCTTCTCGCATTCGTATAGCCAATGCCAATGCGACAGCACGAGACGTTATTACTCTGGCGCAAGCCGACACCGAAGCAGATGCGTCGTCACCAGCAGGAACAAGTAAAAATTTACCGATAGATCAACTGGCCTTGGGCGACGTGCGAATTGTCAACGGCACCGTGAACTACATCGACGAAACAACGGGCGCATCACAGCGGCTCAAAAAGATCAATGTGGCATTGGGTTTGAAAACAATCGCAAGCCCACTCAGTGCCAAAGGAAACGTCAACTGGAAAGCTGAGACGATTAATTTTGATGGCACTCTGACATCTCCAAAACAAATCCTGGATCAACAGCCGGCCGATGTTTCCATTAAATTGTCGGCACAAAAGTTTAACGCCAAGTACAATGGTAACGTGAGCCTGGCCGATATTATGAGATTGTCCGGCGCGATAACCGCCGACGTTCCATCCGTCCGCCGATTGGCCGGTTGGCTTGGTACAAAACTACCACCATCACGCGGCTTCGGCGCTTTGAAACTCAATGGCAACCTCAAGGCTGCGGGGCCGCGTTATGCATTGTCCAAAGCCCGGCTCAATATGGATGGCGCCACGGCTACAGGCGACGTTGCGATCCAATCAGGTGGCAAGCGTCCAAAAATCGTCGCCGATCTCAAACTTTCTGAATTGAACCTCAACACCTACCTGTCAGATGGCGGAGGTGTTCCAGCGGCCGCAAAAAAACCCGCAACAACGAACAAGCCGGAATCAATCGATGACCTGCTCGCCGAGCCGAGCCAAGCGCCAGGCACACGCGTCAAAGGCTACACGAAACGGGCAGGCTGGAGCAGCGAGCCGATTGATCTTGGCGCACTCAGTCTGGTCGACGCGGATACAAAGCTCCAAGTCGGGCGCTTCCTATATAAGAAAATCAAAGTCGATAGCACCAACCTCGCTGTCAAACTGAATGCGGGTAAGTTGCGGGCCGACTTCACAGATGTACAGCTTTACGGTGGTCGAGGTCGTGGCGTCGTTACTCTTGAGGGAACAAAGACTGCAACCGTCGGCGCGAATATAGAAGCCAACAACATCTCCGCTTTACCGCTGTTAACAGACGCCGCCGATGTTAAATTTGTTGAAGGTAACGGCAATTTAAAACTCGCCGTTGCCGGGCGAGGCAAAAATCAGCGTTCCATCATCAACACATTGAATGGCAATGGTTCGTTCCGCTTTACTGACGGCGCATTGGTTGGCTTCAATATTCCAGCCGCCTACCGTGCGATCACCCGAGGCAACATAACTGGTCTTAAATCCGCGCCGACCGAAAAAACAGACTTCAGCGCCATGACTGCAACGTTCAAAATCAAAAAAGGCATCGCGACAAATAACGATCTACAAATGCTCAGCCCATTATTGCGACTGACAGGGGGTGGAAAAATAATCCTCCCAGCGCAAACGGTCGACTACACAGTTCGGCCGAAAGTGGTTGGTGAACTGCAAGGTCAAGGTGGCGCTGCAGATGTTGGTGGGGTCGAAATCCCGGTGCGTATCACCGGTACGTTCGATAACCTGAAATACCAACCTCAACTCACAGATGTTTTCAAAGATCCGAATAAAGCCGTCGACACGATCAAGAAAATTGGCAAAAAATTTAAGGGCAAAAAGGCTGGCGAGATCGTCAACGACCTACTTGGCAATGGCGCAAACGGCGACAAAAAAATCGATGCCAAAAAGCTGCTGGACAACCTGTTTAACTAGCTGAGGTATTGCTTCAAACAACAACGTCTCAGCCAACAACGTGAGGCTCGTTCTGCAAGGCCGCAATCAAACGATCCAAAGTCAAGATGGTTGAGCGATCAATGCGACCATCGAGACGCATCGGCCGGAAGTGTCGCTGAAAAGCGGTCACAATGCGCTTGGTATCTTCATCGAATACACCGGTTACCTGCAAGCCGTAACCGTAGAGCTGTAACTTTTCCTGTGTCTCGAGAATTTCATCGTTTGCTGTTCCCAGATCATATCCAAGCTCTGTCTCAATGACCGGCTCAGGCTCAACCCAGTGGCCAACCCCATTCTCGTGCAACCACCGCCAATCGAATTTCTCACCAGGGTCGATCTTTCGCCCGGGAGCGATATCTGAGTGGGCAAGAACGCGTTGCGGTGGAATATTGTTGCGACGAAGAATATCCTGGCTTAGCGCCAAAACCGCGTTCATCTGTTCTGCGGGAAAGTCGTCGTAACCATCGTTATGTCCGCGATTATGTATCTCAATACCAATTGACGCCGAATTCACATCCGTGAGCCCGGACCAATAAGATTGGCCGGCATGCCAGGCGCGTTCAGCTTCTGACACAAGCTGTGTCACGCCACCGGCTTCATCGATCACATAATGGCAAGAGACCTTACTTTCCTCACAAGACAGCCAATAGATTGCCCGTTCGACACACGCCATGCCGGTGTAATGCATCAACAAAATGGTCGGGGTTAATCCGTTGCGCCTCGGTTCGACATTTACGGCTTGATGCAATCGTGTCACGAGCGGGCTATCGGCTTCAAACAC
Organism: Hyphomicrobiaceae bacterium; assembly: GCA_050633705.1. Taxonomy (GTDB): domain Bacteria; phylum Pseudomonadota; class Alphaproteobacteria; order Rhizobiales; family Hyphomicrobiaceae; genus JAJFHI01. The sequence continues at coordinate 107,827 of JBOEGZ010000002.1, forward strand.
CGAAGAACACCTATCATCCATTCAGCACTCGCTCCTCGCGCGTTTTTTGGTGGTGCTTATTCACGGCTTCTGCGATCCTTCAAGATAGTATCATAAGCCGTATTGATCGCGGCAAGCTTGCGGTCAGCCAGTATGAGGAATTCGCGCGGCACACCCTCAGCGACGAGTTTATCTGGGTGATTATCTCGCACGAGTTTGAGATAGTGTGCCTTCAAGTCCTTATTCGCAATTTCTGGATCGACACCTAACACCTCGTAGGGGCTGTCAGTATCGCGAACAAACAGACGTCGCACGGCAAGATAATCATCGTGCGACAAATCAAACTTTTCCGCGACTTTTTTGAGAAAGTCTTCCTCTGCGTGATGCAACACACCATCGGCAGCGGCAATATTAAACAAGCACTCAAAAACACTGCGCCGTAGTGTCGGTTCTTCAGCCAACATCTTGCCAATACGCGAAGCATAAGTTTCAAAACCGGCCACATCGCGCGCTGCCAATTCATAAACCCGCATCACATTGCGGCGTTCGTTCTCAGGCACGACAAAGCAACGTTCAAACGCCTCAGCCTCAAGGCCAACCGCAACGCCATCCGCCTTCGCCATTTTTGCCGCCAAGGCCACAAATGCCATCGTGAAAGCAACTTGCTTTTGTACTGGCTTCGGCGGTCGCGACACTGTTCGCGCAACAAGCGCGCGCGCCTTATCCAGGGCGTTTTTTATCCGCCCCGAAGACCCGAGCCCCATTCGCCTTGCCATGTCGCTGAAAGCCATAATTACCATTCTAGAACACGATCCAACCAACCGCCGCCCCATCAACAGCCCGTTGACCAAAGGGATTTGCTCTGAAATTTCATAATAGAGCATTTTTCACCGACTGGGCGAATGCAAATCCATACCTGCCTAGTCGTAAGACGCTTTAAAGATCTTGTGCGACCTATCAAAGACGAAGTCTCAATGTAGAAATGTCACGTTTTCCACAAAAATCCAGCGTCACCGACCTTAAAAGCCATCATCACTCCTTGTCTCCAAGATCTATTAGCCCAATCGTAACTATTGATCCGCAAAAACACGAATGGCAACAGCCGCGAGCGGACAAGCGTTTGGCGGTGTCGGCAGGGATGTCGACTTTGATTAAGCGTAGGGGAGAAGACGGATGAAATCATTGATTGTTGCGGTCTGCGCAGCCGGTGTGATTGCAGTTTGGAGCGAGAAATTGCCAGCCGCCGAACTGTCCGGTGCAAATCTTAACCCGATCAGTCTGATCACCCCTTCAAACTAACGAAATGTCACGTATCACAACGATCCAACGGGATTTTCTGCACGCAGTTTGGCAGTGAGGGTCCAAATCTGGCACTTTTTTCGCCAGTCCGCTGGATTTATTGCAATTGCGCAATTGACGCCCGTCAGCCCGGCCGATAGCTGATGCCTTCGAGCAATTCAGGTAGGACAGCAGCCCGCTATGCCAGAGCAAGACGGCGCAACAGATCTCAAATGGCAATTCTGGATCGATCGTGGTGGTACATTTACCGATGTCATCGCCGTTGCACCTGATGGCTCAGTGCATGCCAGAAAAATCTTATCGGAAAACCCAAAGGCCTATCCTGACGCCGCATTGGAAGGCATTCGCCAAGCCTTAAAGCTCACATCACACGCCTCCATTCCGGCAGCACGGATCTCATCCATTAAAATGGGGACCACCGTTGCGACCAACGCGCTTTTGGAACGAAAGGGCGAACGTACAGTCTTGGCCATTACCGCCGGATTAGAAGATCATCTGGAAATCGGAATGCAATCGCGACCCGATATCTTTGCCAGGCAAATTATCAAATCGGTCGCGTTGTACGACCGCGTCATAGGTGTTGGCGAACGCATCCTGAGAGACGGAAGCATCGAAACCTGCTTGGACAAAGCCAAACTCCAGCGCGACTTACAATTGGCATACGACGATGGCATCCGATCTGTCGCCATTGTTTTGATGCACGCATATGCCCACCCACATCACGAACAACAAGCCAGTGAAATTGCCCACCAGATTGGCTTTGAACAAATCTCGACCAGCCACACCGTCGTTCCACTCATAAAAATTGTTGCCCGTGGCGATACCACAGTTGCAGACGCCTATCTCTCACCTGTTCTTGCCCGCTATGTTGACCGCGTGATGGCTGGTTTTGATGTCGCCCAGCCACAAGACTTGCCGTCAATCTCTTTCATGACCTCCTCAGGCGGGCTCACCCAAGCACGCATGTTTCGCGGTCGTGATGCCATTCTTTCCGGCCCAGCCGGGGGCATTGTCGGCATGGTGGAAACCGCTCGGCGGGCGGGCTTCGACCGCGTTATCGGATTTGACATGGGGGGGACCTCAACGGATGTTTCACACACAGCCGGCACCTATGAACGCACGTTTGAAACTGAAATTTCTGGCGTTCGTCTCGCCGTCCCAATGCTTCACATTCATACCGTTGCAGCCGGTGGGGGTTCGCTGCTGAGCTACGATGGCACGAGGTTTCTTGTTGGTCCACAGTCGGCTGGAGCTAATCCTGGACCAATGTGTTATCGCCGCGGCGGGCCGTTAACGGTGACAGATGCTAACGTCTGTGTCGGTAAGATCCGTCCTGACCTGTTTCCAAATGTATTTGGACCCGACGGCACCGCGCCATTGGATGTCGAAACAGTCATCGATGCTTTTCAAACCCTGGCAGACGACATCGGTGACGGGCGCACGCCAGCAGACGTCGCCGATGGTTTCCTGAAGATCGCAGTTGAGAATATGGCCAACGCGATCAAGACAATCTCGGTTGCACGCGGCTACGACGTCACTCAATACGCGCTGAATTGCTTTGGCGCCGCTGGCGGTCAACATGCCTGTTTGATCGCCGACACACTTGGCATTGAAACGATTTTGGTCGACCCGTTATCTGGCCTACTGTCGGCCTACGGCATGGGATTGGCCAAACTTCGAGCCAGTCGTGAAGCCTCCGTCGAAGCCGTTCTCTCAGCCGATACGCGCCAGTCGTTGACCACGCTTGTCGAGGAAAAATTGCATGAGTGTCGCGAAGAACTCAACGCTCAAGGTATTGACGATAAAGATATGACGTCACAGGTCCTGGTCCACCTGCGTTATGCAAACACCGATACCACCCTTGGCGTAGAGCTTGGCGACATTGAAACCATGCGCCAATCATTTGAGCAGCGATATCGCCAACGTTTTGGCTTTATCAGTCCGCAAAAGCCTCTTGAAGTCGGATCGATTGAAGTTGCGCTGGAAGGCGCCAACGCGCAGCCTGACCCTTCCGCAACACCAAATCCAACTGACATTTCTGCTCCACCTTCCCACCCCACCACGTTCATTTCTAATGGCCAACAACACAAAGCCCAGGTTATTCACCGTGATGACCTAAAGCCCGGTCACACCTTCAAAGGACCAGCTCTGGTTATCGAGGACCATCAAACAGTCGTTGTCGAAGCTGGGTGGCAACTCAACGTCAACAACCTGAACCAACTTGTCCTGACACGCTCCAGCCCCCGCGCGCATCAAGAGCTAGAAGCAACCGCTGACCCTGTATTGTTGGAAGTTTTCAATAATTTATTCATGAGCATCGCTGAGCAAATGGGCGAAGCCCTGCGTAACACCTCCCAATCCGTAAACATCAAAGAACGCCTCGACTTCTCGTGTGCGTTGTTCGATGCAGAAGGCAGCCTTGTCGCCAACGCGCCTCACGTTCCGGTCCACCTTGGTTCCATGGACCGCTCTGTCGCGGCGATCATTCGCGCACGCCGGGACAAGCATGGCCGCATCGACATGAACCCAGGTGACGTGTTCATGCTCAACGCACCTTACAATGGCGGCACTCACCTGCCGGACATTACAGTCGTCACACCAGTGTTCGACGCTAGCGGCCGTGACATCCTTTTCTTCACGGCCAGCCGAGGCCACCATGAAGACATTGGCGGTTTAACACCCGGCTCGATGACACCTCTTGCAACGACCATCGAAGAAGAAGGCGTGTACATCGACGACGTAATGTTGGTGCGCGCTGGTCATTTTCTGGAAGACGAAGTACGCGATATTCTAACCAGCGCACAATATCCAGCCCGCCAACCTGACAAGAATATCACCGACCTAAAGGCTCAAATTGCCGCCAACGCCCGCGGCGCAAGTGAGCTCAAAAAGATGATTGAACAATTCGGCTTGAAAGTCGTGCAAGCCTACATGGGCCACGTTCAAGACAACGCCGAAGAAGCAATGCGTCGGCTGATTTCAAGCCTCAGCCCCGGCCGGTTCACAACAACAACGGACCAAGGCGCGACGATTTGTGTGGCAATCGATATCGACAAGAAAAGCCGCTCTGCGCGCGTTGATTTCACCGGCACATCGCCCGTACAAACCAACAACTTCAATGCCCCACAACCGATAACTCAAGCCGCTGTACTTTATGCATTTCGCGTCATGATCGATGCGCAAATTCCAATCAACGCCGGTTGTCTCAGACCAATCGAGATAATTTTACCGCCCAATTCCATGTTGAGCCCGACCTATCCTGCAGCCGTCGTTGCTGGAAACGTCGAAACAAGCCAAATCGTCACGAACTGTGTGTTCGCCGCTCTCGGCGTCTTGGGGTCGTCGCAAGGCACAATGAACAATCTAACCTTTGGCAACGCAACGCACCAATACTATGAAACAATTTGTTCTGGTGCTCCTGCTGGCATTGATGCCGACTCAAATGGCTTTGACGGCGCTGCGGCGGTACAAGTTCACATGACCAATACCCGATTGACCGACCCTGAAATTTTAGAATCGCGTTATCCTGTGGTGTTGGAAGAATTTTCGATTTGTCGAGATTCAGGCGGTCGCGGTCGTTGGTCAGCGGGCGATGGAACCCAGCGCGCCATTCGATTTCTAGAGCCGATGTCATGCGCCATTCTTTCTGGATACCGCAAGAGCCAACCGTTTGGATTGAAAGGTGGCGAACCCGGCAAATGTGGGCGCAACACAGTCCGTCGTACAAATGGACAGATTGAAACACTTGAAGGGTGCGACCAAGCAGAACTCGACGTTGGCGACACGATCATCATTGAAACGCCAACAGGAGGTGGCTTTGGCAAGGCCTAATTCCAATTCGGCGCCTTTGCCTTTATGGTGCAAAGAGAAAACACAATAAGCCTGACAAAGATTTTCTTCAGCTAGCATCTCTGGTGTCGCTGGTGTCGTAGGTCAAGATTTTTAACCTTAGCATTTCCATCTGCTGACATGATGTCTTACTCTTACGTTCGCAAGGTAGGAGACCGGCGCTATGACGGCCGACGTCGAAATTCAAAATCCTATTCGCCAACGCGCGTTCGACATCCTCGAGCATAGCCGAAGGCGCGATGTTTATGCCCGCCTGCTCGACTGGGTTTTTGTCACGCTAATTTTGGCGAACGTGTTGGGGACGATACTCCAAACACTCCCTGGAATCGCGGCTCAATTCGGCGATCGTCTGAACACATTCGATCTCATCTGCGTTGCCATTTTCTTCTGCGAGTATGTCGCCAGATTGTGGGTGGCACCCGAGCATCCATTAATGCACGGGCTCAGTCCAGCCAAAGCTCGCTTTCGATTTGCGCTGACACCGCTCATGATTATCGACCTCATAGCGCTGATACCGTTTGTTATAGAAACAGCTTTCCCAGGCATGCCACTCCTGATCCTATTCCGCCTCGTTCGTTTTCTTAAACTGGCGCGCTACTCTCCAGCTCTTGCCACCATTGGCCGAGTCGTGGCGACTGAGCGGCGCGCCTTACTGGCTTGTATTATCATTTTTAGCGGTATCATGTTGTTTGCCGCTGCTTCAATGAAAGCTGTCGAAGGTCGCGTGCAGCCCGAACATTTCGGTGACATGCCACGTGCAATCTGGTGGGCTGCGGCCATGCTGGCAAAAATCGGCGGCAGTGAAGTCGCTCCAGTTACTGGAATGGGGCGCATCGTATCTGCGATCACCGTCATGCTCGGAATTTTCTGCTTTGCTCTTCCTGTCGCCATTATTGGTCGCGGCTTTTACGAGGAAATCCATCGCAGCGACTTCATTGTCTCGTTTGGACTTGTCGCGCGTGTTCCCCTGTTTTCTGATTTGAATGCCGCAGCTCTGGCCGATGTTGTCGGCATTTTGCGCGCACGCACCGTTCCTGCTGGAACTGTTATAATTCGCAAAGGGGACCGTGGAGATGCGATGTATTTAATCGCCGGCGGTTTGGTCGAAGTCGATACGGGTCAACTAAAAGTCGAATTAACGGAAGGTGATTTCTTTGGCGAAATGGCATTGCTCAATAGCGAACGTCGCACAGCAACTGTGACGGCAATGAAATCAACGGACTTGCTTATGCTAGATGCCGACGACTTTCATCGATTGATCGCACACAATCCAGAAATCGGTCGCAGCATTCGAGATGTCGCGAGTGCTCGAAATTCAAAACCCACCGACGCGTAATCATTCAACGCGACCGGGGTTACTTGCAAACGCGATAGGTCCCCTTGCGGCCATGGCGGGCAAGATCAAGATGAAAGTGATCGTGGTGCGCGCGGTTGTACCTGGGACCAAGTACCGTCGTGAAAAACCGACACCCGCCACGATGAGCGGCCCGCAAGAACCTTCTCTCGCCTGACGAACCATTCCAGCCACGCTTAACCGTGATCTCGCGTCCATCGGCAAGATAAAAGCGCGAAATATCGATGGCATTGGCATGCCCGTGTTCGGACATGCGCCTGGTGCCACTAATGCGACGGCAAGAGTATGAAGAAGCAACTTTAATGCGAACAACCGGAGATCCGAGATACCGGTAAGCTGCCGGCGAGACAACTTCTGAGACCCAACGATCAACCTGCGGCACCATTGGGCAGCGCAACAAAGCCGAAGGCCGAAAAGCGACCCGCCCACGATCTGCCGCGCTCATTTTAAACGGCCGCATTGCGCCGCAAACACTGGGACCACCAAGGGCCGACCGCGCCTGAACAAATCGGCTTTCGCGCACGACCCGAGCCGACAAGCAGGCTCGCTCTTCCTGGGCACGCCAAGGTTCAGGTTTTGAAAGTATTGAAGGGGTTTTCGAGCCCGAACTACAGCCCCAAAGGGCGAGCAGGACAAAACTCAACACAAAACCTACGCGGAAACGAAAAACTGACATAATGGAGAGACGCTGCCATCTTAACCCTAACAATCGGTGAACGTCCCCCAACGTCCAGACCAATTCTGGCAATCTTTTTCGGTCTCAGTTCGGCCAAATGCCGACCCACGGACGGCGTGTTCACGTCCAAATTTCGGCACCGACCCGTTAATTTTTTTAACTTTACGGTCCTTGGGACCAACGAACGCATAATCTTTCTCAACTCAAAACCAACCAACGCTTTGGACAGGCTAGCCAAAAACGCGTTGCATATTTGCATTCGCAAATGGGCGCAAAACCATAAATGTGTCGAAAATCAGCAATCGAAGACGAACGAAGCACTCTATTTTTTCCTGGAATCGCAACAGGGTTCCCATCTTATCCACAAAGAAACTCATCTCGTACACGGAATCCTCAAGACTCCATTCGCGGGCCGTAGTTAAATAATCTTGTCCCGAGTAAGAGTTGCGTAAAGTGTAGTGTAAAATTGAGTAAGTGTATCGGACGCGTAACTTTTAGTCCTGAGTAGTTGAGTCCCTAAATGCTCGGGTCCTGGCCGTTCTTCGGTTCAAGTGTTGTCGCAAACCCCCGCGTTTGACATTCACAACACGAGGCTGATCTGGCCGGGACCCTCCCCATTTTCTGCCCCGGTTGTTACCGGGCCACTCTCCCCCCTTAAACGAAAAGAAGGTTCTGTCGGTTGATGACAGGGCCTTTTTTCTCGTTACGCTGGCAACAGCGCATGGCGCGCGAGAAAGTCCAACACTCCGGCCTTATAAATTTCATCTCCAACCGATTTCATATGATCGCGATCACCGATCACAAGCGCTTCGCCAGTTGGAATAACTTCGGCCAACGCCACCGCCGAACCACCAACGACATCTTGACCACCAACAGCGACAAGCACGGGACACGTGACGGCTTGTAATGCTTCTCGCGAAATCGGGTCACGCGATGATCGAATACATGTCGCCAAAGCTTTTAAATCGCTTTTGGTTTGCTCAGCAAAAGCCCGAAACGTGCGTGCTGTTGAGCTTACAATGTCTTCCAGGCTGTCGGCTTCCAATGCATGTGCGATCGGACCGGTTCCAGCCATTCCTCGCACCATGTTGATACCGAGGCCTCCGAAAATTACCGCCTGGACGCGCTCTGGATTGTTCAATGTCAAAAAGCCAGAAATACGTGCGCCCATCGAAAATCCCATGACAATCGCCTGATCGATACCGAGATGATCGAGAAGTCGACGGGCATCTTCAGCCATAATCGGGCCACCATATTGATCACGATCATACAATTTTTCACTTTGACCATGACCGCGGTTATCCATCGAGATCACACGGTAACCGGCCTCAAGCAAAGTCCTGACCCAGCCCGTATTGACCCAATTGATATTTGTATTTGAAGCAAAACCATGGATGAGCAACAGTGCAGGGCCCTGTCCCTTGTCCAAAAACGCGATTTCGACGCCATCGGAATTGAATGTTTGCACTCAAGGACCTCAATGCTGAATATTGCAAGGTATGCCAAGCTGTATTGCGACAGCGTGTGACCCGTCTGGACCTATCATTAAGGGCTCAGCAGCGCTAGAGTGACGTGTTGTCAGACCAATCGAAAGCACAGACAATACGACCTATCGATCAGTGGTGCTATGTTGGCGCCCAACGCTAACTTTTTGGATATGAGACCTATGGCCGATCACATTATCCCCCATCTTGCCAACGATGCTGGCGTGGAAAAAATCTTCATCGCTGTGAAGGAATTCCAATGCATGGGTGCACGTCCACCAAATGACCACCCTCATGTTTTTCTAGATATGGGCTCAGACAACCAAACATTATGTCCGTATTGCTCAACCCTATACATCCATGATCCACGACTGGCGGAAACTGAAAGTGACCCATCAGGCGCTATAGTCGATCTGGCCAAGGAAGACACGGCCTGATCGACCGCACCCCAAGGCGCACAACTTAGCTTTGCACCAACGAAGTGCGCAGGACCGCAACTGAGATTTAGAGACTGCTGTGCCCCAAGAACGCTACCAGAATTTCTTGATAATTGGTGGTGGCATTGGTGGCTTGAGCGCGGCATTGGCGTTGGCGCGAAAGGGAATAGCCTCACAAGTTTTCGAACGTCGCGCACCTGACGAAGCTGATGGCGCAGGCATTCAAATCGGCCCAAACGGCGTAACCATTTTGCGCGCCCTTGGCATTGCTGACTTGCTCAAGGGTCGTGTATCTGAACCCAAACAGATCAATGTTCGACTGGCCCGGTCAGGGGCTTCACTCACAAACCTACCGCTTGGTGCTTGGATCGCGGCACGCCATGGGGCACCATATTGGACGCTACAGCGCAGCGACCTGCACGCAGCATTGCGCCAAGCTGCTGATAGCGAGCCCCTAATCGAAGTGCACTACGCAGTGAAAGTATCTCACATCAGCGAGCGTATGCATTACGCCATGATCCACTATGGCGACGACACGACAGTCAAAGGACGTGGTGTCATAAATGCCGGCGGCCTTTGGGCTGATATCGCGCATTCTGAATTGGTCGACACTGGCGCGCAACCACAACCGCAGCCAACTGGCAAATCCGCATTTCGTGCCACTGTTCCAGCATCAAGTTTATCACTCAACGACAGCAAAAACGAAACCATCGTCTGGCTTCATCCAGGAGCCCACGTAGTCTCCTATCCTGTATCTGGTGGGCATGAGCGCGCGTTGGTTTTGATTTTGCAAGACACATCAGATCAGGCCCATTGGAACCGAACGGTTAAAAATCACGAGATCGCAACGCGCATCTCAAATTTCACGCCCCAGCTCACAGCCATGCTCAACTCGGTTGAAAGTTGGCGCGGATGGCCGTTATTCGTCAAACCAAGTGTGCCGTCGGTTGCCTGGTCCACCCCCCGCACAACACAGCTTGGCGATGCCAGCACACCGGTTCTGCCATTTCTTGCACAAGGCGGAGTTATGGCACTGGAAGATAGCGCTGTCCTGGCGAACACAATCGCTTCTGAAAACACAAACCTTGAAGGCGCACTTCATATCTACGAGACCGAGCGCCGCCCAAGACGTCAATTGACGGCGCAAGCATCGCTCAACAACGGTCGCATATACCATCTCAGTGGGCTCATGGCGGCAGCTCGCAACACGTCTCTTCGATTGGTGCCCGCAGAGCGCCTCATGCACCGGTACGATTGGCTTTACGGCTGGAAACCTCCCCAACCTGCAAGCCTTTGATGTCTGAATATTAGCGTCGGGAATAACAAGCAGGAATAACACGTCTATTCTCACATCACATAGACGCAGACAGCACCGACACACTGCAGACACGCAACTGATGAGACTGTTTCAGCAGATCACACTAGCTTTGCCAGAATTCACGGCGGAAGAGAACCAATACCGTGAACAGTTCGAGACGCCCGAGCAGCATCGCAAAACACAAGACCCACTTTGCAGCTTGCGGGACGGTTGCATAACTTCCACTTGGACCAACGATGTCTCCTAACCCAGGACCAACGTTGCCAACACTTTGAGCCGCAGCGGAAACTGACGTAATGAGATCGAGCCCCATAGCCGAAAGAACAACCGTAAACATTCCAACAGTCGCCATGTAGATCGCAAGAAACGCAACCACTGAGAAGGGTACGTCGTCTGGCAAGCGACGGCCATTGTAGACATGTGTCAAAACCCGGTTTGGACTAATCAGGTGGAGAAAATGACTGCGCGTCAACATGCCTGCAATCTGCAAGCGATAAATTTTGATGCCGCCCGACGTCGATCCCGAACATCCACCGATAAACATCATCAGAAAGAAGAGACCAACTGCGAACGGCCCCCATGCTGTGTAGTCTTCGCTGGCGTAGCCTGTCGTCGTGATAATCGAGACAGCATTAAAAGCCGATGCCTGTAAGGCTTCGCCAAAGCCCATTCCACGAACCGCCGTCAACCAGACCGCCAAAATCAAAACAACTGCAACAATAAATCCAAGAAAGCTGCGCACTTGGGGATCTTTTATTATGGACGTCGGATTGCCGCGAAGTGCTTTAATGTAGACCACGAACGGAAGAGAACCGAGGATCATAAACAGAATACAAACCCAATGCAGTGCCGGTGATAAAAAGAACCCGAAGCTTTGGTCGTGAGTCGAAAAACCTGCTGTCGCGACAGTTGTTAAGCCATGGCAAACGGCGTCAAACAACGTCATGCCAAGTGAGGCGTAGGCAATGATGCATGCAATTATCAGCAGGATATAAACGCCAGCCGTTGCCAGAGTAAGCTCAACCGCGCGTGGCAAAATCTTTTCAGATTTTTCTGAGCTCTCTGTCTGAAACAACTGCATACCACCAACGCGCAGAAACGGCAGCATGATGATTGCCATCACGACAATTCCCAATCCACCCAGGCCTTGCAACAAAGCTCGCCACAACAAAATACCGCGTGGCAACTTATCAAGTTGTGTGAGAACCGTAGATCCAGTTGTCGTAAGCCCCGACATCGCCTCAAAATAAGCGTCGGTATAACTCAAACCCATCCCACCAAAGGGTATTGCAGCAAAGGCAACAATCACAACCCAGCTCAACGTCGTCAGAACAAAGCCCTCTTTCACACCAAGCTGAACCGCTTGATCGTCAAATGATGCGAGGATCAAAAGTCCGCCAACGAAGAAGGTGAATACAGAAGCTGCAAGAAAAACTTTCCAGCCGTCTGCATCATCGGCCAAATCAAGCATCGCCGGGAACACCATGGCCGCAGCAATGGTGCACAGCATGAGGCCGAGCGCATAAGCTATGGGGCGAAGTTGTATCAAGCGGGATCCTTATCCGTGCGCAAAGAAAACTCTGCAATAAGCTTCCAAAGGCATTGAGACGCTGTGAACGAGCCAAGCGAGGCGTATAACCGGAAAGTTTGTCGAGGAATAGTAAAGCTGGCGTCAAAAATGGTTAACGCGAGCGAATTTATTGCCGCGCTGTGGCTACATTCGCGCCTCTGTCATGAGTTGTATATCGCCATAAACCGAGCTATGGCGTGCCCATATAACCCCGTGAGGACGGCGCTTTAAAACAAAACGGGCCATGGCGTTTACCACCATGGCCCGTTTCCAGTTTTATCGACTGGGCACGCGGTGCGTGCATCATGATTTACTTGTTGAGTGCTGCACCAGAGCCGCGAGGGATACGCAAACCATCAACCAGCTCGCGAATGTCTTGTGGAACCGGCTTCGTCACGTAGGAAACCAGATAAGCGGTGGCGAAGTTTAAAAGCGCGCCGATCGCTCCAAAGCCTTCCGGTGCAATGCCTAAGAAGTGGTTGGCCGGTATATTTTCATACAGGGCTGTTCCAGGAATAAAGAACATGCCTTTGTAAATGAAGATGTAGCCAATCGTTGAAACAATGCCGACTAACATTCCGCAAACCGCACCAACGTTGTTCACGCGCTTGGAGAATATACCCATCATGAGGGCTGGGAAGATTGAGGCGGCAGCCAAACCAAACGCAAGCGCCACAACCTGAGCTGCAAAACCAGGCGGATTGAGCCCGAAATAGCCTGCCACTGCGATTGTACCCGCCATTGATATTCGCGCCGCGGTTAGCTCGCCACCATCGGAAATGTTCGGCATGAACATGCTCTTCAACAAATCATGAGAGACGGCTGAAGAAATGGCCAACAACAAGCCTGCCGCTGTCGACAGCGCAGCTGCCAATCCGCCGGCTGCAACCAGTGCGATCACCCAATTTGGAAGTTGAGCAATCTCTGGATTCGCCAGAACCATGATATCACGGTCGACCTTCACCAACTCATTGCCTTTCCAGCCATAGCTTTCGGCCTTCGCTGCAAATTCTGGGTTCTTGTCATTGTAATACTGGATACGACCGTCGCCATTTTTATCTTCGTATTGCAACAGTCCGGTCTGCTCCCACTTTTTGAACCACTGTGGACGCTCAGAATAAACAAGGTTGCCCTCAGCCGAACCGATCGCCTCTGTATTCTGTACAGTCTTGATCATGTTGTAGTAAGCCATCGCACCAACAGCAGGTGCAGCAGTATAAAGAAGTGCAATAAAGAACAGAGCCCATCCACCAGACCAACGCGCATCTGACACTTTCGGCACGGTGAAGAAGCGAACAATCACATGCGGCAAGCCAGCGGTTCCGATCATCATCGTCAACATGATGACGAGCATGTTTATGGTGCCCATATTCTGCGCGGTGTATTGTTTAAATCCTAAGTCCGTCGAAATCAGATCGAGCTTTGTTAGAAACGGTGTTCCAGAACCATTGTTCACGTCAGAGAACAAACCAATCTGCGGCAACCATTCGCCCGTGATCTGAAGGGAGATGAAAATCGCTGGAATGGTGTAGGCAAAAATCAACACCATATACTGCGCAATTTGCGTGTAGGTGATGCCCTTCATTCCGCCAAGCACAGCGTAAAAGAACACAATCGCCATCCCGGCAAACAGACCGACATCGTACGGCACTTCAAGGAAGCGAGAAAACGCAACACCAACACCCTTCATTTGCCCGATAACATAGGTCAATGACACCAGGATCAAACAAATAACCGCAACCAATCGGGCGGTTTGGGAATAATACCTGTCACCGACAAATTCCGGCACGGTGAATTTGCCAAACTTTCTCAAATACGGTGCGAGCAACAACGCCAGTAGCACATAGCCACCTGTCCAACCCAACACATAGCGAGTTGTATCGTACCCGTTGAACGCAATGATACCTGCCAAAGAAATAAATGATGCCGCCGACATCCAGTCAGCAGCCGTGGCAATACCGTTTGCAATAGGGTGGACGCCGCGACCGGCGGTATAAAACTCTCCTGTGCTGGCGGCGCGCGCCCAAATCGCAATTCCGAAATACATCGCGAATGACAAACCAACAACAATGTAGGTCAGTGTTTTAAGATCCATCTACAAAGCCTCCCCAGGCTTAAAACTGCGCATCAAAGCGCGCGTGTTACTTTTCGTTAAATTTTTCTTGGAGTTGCTTTGATCAGTCTTCCTCTACGCCGTATTTCTTATCAAGACGGTTCATCATGAAGGCATAGAAAAAAATCAAAATCACAAAGACGTAAATCGCACCCTGTTGTCCAATCCAGAATCCGAGATCTGTACCACCAATCTTGAACTCACTCAGGAACGGGCGAAACACGACGCCGAGTCCAAACGATACAAATGCCCAGACCGCAAGGCAAAAGGCCATCAGTCTGAGATTTGCCTGCCAATATTTTTTGCCGACTTCGGTGCTGTCATTCGACATTGTCCAACATTCTCCCCATATAGTGCCCATTGATCACGGACTTAACGATTTCGACCGGTCAGAAGTGCTAGAGCACACCGCCAACCATCGAATAAACCTATTGTATCGTTGCCCGTTTTAGCCCGGACGATCGTTTCTATAGCAACACCTACCTGTTGCGATACGAAAAGTCGCCCCCGAACGCACAATAATTTCACTCTGTTCTACCAATTTACACCATGCGCCGTCATTTTGGGTTCACGCCAGCCGGAATGCAATTGGCGACATGTACAAGATGGCAATCCCACAAGCAAAATTGCTGCAGCGCAGCGTGATGCGATGAAGGCATATCGATTTAGAGATTTCAGTGTGTTGTCGTCGGACGAATTGCTCTCCAAGCGGCATACTTAAAAAAATGCCGCCGCTGGACTGTTGCGACGGCATCTCTTAACGCGTCAAGTTGATACCACGTTGGCACAAAGCGCTTTAGTGCGCGGCAGCCGCCTGTCGACGCCCCGTCGCTTTCGACGATCCCCGTCTGTTTGCTGGTTTGCTGCGATGCGCCCCACCACCGCCGGCTGCTTTTGGGCCACCGCGATTAGGTTTGGCCGAACCGCCCGGCTTACCGCCACGTGCTGGTCGCGCGTCACCATCGGATTTCGAACGCCATTGCGACTTATTTGTTCCGCCGGATTTGTTACTGCGTGCGGGACGACCATCTCCATCAGACTTCGATCGCCATTGCGACTTTCCTGTTCCGTCAGCCTTACGGCTACGGGATGGGTCTGATGCGTCTTCAGACTTCGAACGCCACTTGGATTTACCAACACCATCAGTTTTGCCATTTCGAGAACGCGCGTCTCCATCTGGCTTCAGTGTCCACTGCCCCTTGTTACTGGCATCTTTACCACTGCCGACTGCTTTACGCCGCCGCGTTGGACGTTCATCGGCTTCTGCCGTCGGCGTCCATTCCGACTTTTTCGCACGCCCAGGTGCTCCACCACGATCGGAGCGTTTGGAACGATCTCCCGAAGGACGTTTGCGCTTGGCGCGCGAATCAACAAAGTGCGTGTCTTTACGAGGCGCTCTTGCTGCAAACGCACGCAAAGTTTCAGGGTCAAATTCAGGTGTCGGCAAGACATTCAGTTTCTGGCGAATAAGACGCTCGATATCACGAAGATAAGAACGCTCATCACGACCACAAAATGAAACGGCAATACCTGATGCACCAGCGCGCGCTGTGCGCCCAATCCGGTGAACATAAGACTCTGGAATATTGGGAAGTTCGTAGTTGATCACCATGCCAACGCCTGGGACATCAATCCCGCGCGCTGCAATATCTGTTGCAATCAATACTTTGCATGTGCCTTTGCGAAAGCCATCAAGCGCGCGTTGACGTTGGCCTTGCGTTTTATTGCCGTGAATTGCAGCAGCTGAAATGTCTTCGCCGTTGAGGCGTTTTGCAACTTTGTCAGCGCCACGTTTTGTGCGCGTAAACACAATAACGCGTTCACCTTCTTTTTGCTCTTTCAGCAATTCAATCATTGCAATCAGCTTTTTATCATGCGGGACGTGCATAACATTTTGCACAACCTTCGCTGCCGTCGATGAAACCGGTGCGACAGAAACCTTCTCTGGCTTGTGCAAATGCTTTTGCGACAGGTCGCGAATTTCACGCGGCATTGTTGCAGAAAACAAAAGTGTCTGGCGTTTGCTTGGCAGCAATTTGAGAATACGTAAGATCGCCGGCATAAATCCGATATCCAGCATCTGGTCGGCTTCATCAAGCACGATCGTCTCGACTTCGCCAAGGCGCACGGCACGTTGTTGAATAAGGTCTTCTAGCCGCCCTGGCGTTGCAACGAGCACATCGACGCCACCTTCCAAGGCTTTGCGTTGTGGACGAACGGCGACGCCGCCAACAACACACGCTGACTTTAATGACAACTTGCGACCGTAATCGCGCACGCTTTTATGAATTTGCGCCGCAAGCTCACGCGTCGGCGACAAAATGAGTACCCGCACGGTGCCGGGTTTTACTTTTGTCTTGTTATTCGACAAGCGCTGTAACAACGGCAAAGTGAAGGCCGCTGTTTTTCCTGTGCCTGTTTGCGCCAGGCCGACAACATCGCGCCCCTTCAAAATAAACGGGATCGCTTGCGATTGAATGGGGGTGGGCTGCTCATAGCCTTGGGCTTGGAGCGTATTGAGGATCGGTTTGTCTAAACCGAGTTTGTCAAAGGTCAATTGACATACTTTCATGTTGGACGAGCACGCAAAGGCTTTCGGGCCCGAGCATGTTCATCAATGTGTTCGTGTGAGGCGGTGTTCAATCCGTTATCGGGGTCAAGCCCCGCTGGATCTGCATGCGCACCGCGCTCCACAACGAAGCGGAACTTTGGGAATGGATTGGTGGGGAGGTCAGTTTGGCCCGCATGCGCGGCTTACAGAGACCGGTTCGACCCATATCCAATACCGCCTTCAAGACCACGCGCGAGCGCTTGCGTCAAGGAAAAGACGATGCGGCGGGTTGTCCAAACGAGCGGTTGGAGGAGAAATTAGGCCAGATTGTATGTCAATGTCGGGATAAATTGCTTGGATGAAGCTGGTATTTGCAAGAACTGGGACGTGTAAATTCCCGTGATCTAGTTGCCACATCTATCGTTTACTGTCTCGAACCACGAGCACCAAGTAGCTCCCGTCGTAGAACGTTGGTCTGCCTCGAACGGGTAAACGCACCAGGCGGGAGAATTTCGTCTTGTCAGCACACTCCAATACCAACCATCACAAGTATTCGGCAGCATCTGCTTTGGACAGCATTTTGATTGAAGGCCTCAACTCCTGCCCAACATGTAAAACTCGTCGTTCGGGCGCATGGATGTGAAGTTTGCCATACGGTTCGACATTCCAAAGAAGGCCGAGATCGCGGCAATGTCCCAGATATCTTCCTCCGAGAAGTCATGTTCGCGCAATGACACAAAATCTTCATCGGATATTGCACGCGAATTATTCGAGACCTTCATCGCGAAATCAAGCATGGCCCTCTGCCGGTCTGAGATATCAGACTTGCGGTAATTTACGGCAACCTGGTCGGCGATTTTCGGGTTCTTGGCCCGAATTCTCAGGATGGCACCATGTGCAATCACGCAATACTGGCAATTGTTGTCGTTAGACGTGGCGACGACAATCATCTCCTTTTCCGCGATGGTCAGACCGCTGTCGCGATCCATCAACGCATCATGATAGGCTGTGAAAGCACGAAACTCGTCTGGGCGATGTGCGAGGGTGAGAAAGACGTTGGGAATGAACCCTGCCTTTTCCTGAACTTCCAGCATGCGCGTTTTGATATCGTCCGGCACGTCATTGATATCCGGCACCGGATACTTACTGATGGGCGTATCTGTCATTTTCAATTACTCCAGCCACATTACGCCTTAACGTTGACGACCACACGGCCGAGCGTATTGCCCTTCATTTGTTCCGAGGCCACGGGAACAACCTCTTCCAAAGAAATTTCAGTCATAATGGCTTCGATGTGTTTGATTTCGAGATCGGACGCCAATCGCGACCAGGCTTGGATGCGATCGGCTTTCGGACGATGAACGCAGTCAATTCCAGCAAGGGTAACGCCGCGAAGAATGAACGGCATAACGGTCGCTGGAAGATCAAACCCTTGTGCCAAGCCGCACGCTGCAACCGTTCCGCCGTATTTTGTCGTTGCGCACAAATTGGCCAACGTATGACTGCCCAAAGCATCGACAGCCCCCGCCCAGCGCTCTTTACCAAGTGGGCGTCCCCTCTCAGAAAGCTCCTTGCGGTCGATGATGTCGGCCGCGCCAAGAGACTTCAGATAGTCGGCCTCTGATGTACGACCAGTTGATGCAATGACGGTGTAGCCCAACTTTGCCAAGACTGCGATTGCCACGCTGCCAACACCGCCACCGGCGCCCGTAACGATTATCTCGCCTTTGTCAGGCGTGACTCCGTTTTTTTCCAACGCCAAAACGCAAAGCATTGCGGTATATCCCGCTGTTCCAATTCCCATGGCATGTTTCGACGTGAAGGCTTCAGGCAGAGGAATAAGCCAATCGCCTTTCAGCCGGGCTTTTTCTGCCAGCCCTCCCCAATGCACCTCGCCAACGCCCCAACCATTCAATACAACCTTGTCGCCTGGTTGGAAATCTGGATTGCTGCTTTCCTCGACAACACCAGCAATGTCGATCCCTGGGACCATCGGAAATTGGCGCACAACCTGCGACGAGCCTGTAATCGCAAGACTGTCCTTGTAGTTGAGTGTTGAATATTCCACATCAACCGTCACATCACCTTCTGGTAACTGGGACTCATCGATATTTGTCAATTCTGCACGGTAACCGTTGTCATCTTTGTTTATTAAAATCGCCTTCATAATTTTGACTTCCTACTGGTTGTTCAACGGTGGATGGTTTTAAAGAACGTATCAGCAAACAGGTCGATCGGGTCGGTGCTGTGCACGAGCTTTGATCTCAAGATCGCACCTTCCCAACCCATCCAGAAAAAGGCGGCCAGTTCCGAGCAATCGGCATCGGCTGCGATCTCACCTGCATCGCGCGCTTTTTCGAGGCAGCGTTGCACGCGGTTCTGCCAATCCATGAAAACGGCCTCCAATGGCTCGCGGAAAGCCCCTCGCGTTCCAGCCAGTTCCTGGCCCATGTTGCCGATGAGGCAACCGCGGCGAAACTCGAACCGTTCGACGCCTCGTGCGCCATCAGCGACGAAGTCGCGCAAACGATCCAAGGGCGCGTGTGTTTCGTCAAGGAGCCAGCGGTCGAGCTTCCGGGCAAAGTAAACAGCGTATCCTTCGATCACAGCAAGACCGAATTCTTCCTTGCTAGAGAAGTAGTGATAAAATGATCCCTTGGGGACACCGACCATCCTTAGAACTTCGTCGATGCCAGTGCTGGCGTAACCCTTTTCGGTCAGCATCTCCATGCCACACCAGACCAGTCGTTCCCGCGTATCCTGTTTGAAACCACCCGTCTTGCGGGGGCGTCCACGCTTGCCCGCAGCGTCCCGTTTGAGTTGAGCGACTGATTTTGCCATACAACATCTAATAGACCAGTCGTCTAGAAAAATCAAGAAACTGTATTAGCTAAATAAAATAGCAATCAAATATGTAAGTTACGTTGGCGCGCAAGCCGCACCAACTCAAAAAATGTTCTGAGGCATTGAGCGCTGAACCACTGCCAAGCGGCACGCCATAAAGCGATCGTATGACGGTCGCGAGATGTTGTTTTTCCCGCGGCGATGAGATCGTTTTGCTGTGTTCTTCAACCAGCATCGATTGGCAAAATCTAAAACCCAACCGATCAGCGTATGAAAAATCCTTGAACCTCCTCGAGCCCCATAAGACCCCAAGCGCTGGACCACAGACCCTACATTGCTGGCCGATTGCGGGTTCGTTACTTATTCAAGAATTTTGTAATTGCGGGTCCGGCTTGCTTGATGGAAAAAATACCATCGAGATGCCCGCGTGTGCCTTGAATCTCAACGACCTCCACCTTTGTGCCGTCCGATTTTATGATCGAAGCGGTTTCGCGCACATCATCACCAGGGAAAATCAAATCCTCGTTCGTGTGGATCAAGAGGACAGGGGCATCAATCGCCAACAGCCCCTCATAATAATTCTTGCCGTGACCTGAATAGAAGAGCTGGATTGCCTTTGCGAGATAAAGAAAGTGATTAGCATCCGCGGTGGACGCCCGGGCCAAAGCGACGGAATCGAGTGTCTCTTCGATCTTAAATTTGTTGCCAAAGCTCTTGGCGGGATCAGCATCATCTTTGGCCCATGCACGACCGAAGACACTGTTTGACCATTCAGGGTTCTGGGCATGCAGGGTTACAGTTTTAAAGGCGGTCGCCAGTCCCTTCAGCGGCGGTTTTTTGTCGTAGTAATTGCCACCATTCCAATTTGGGTCGAGCATGATTGGGGCCGCCCAAATGTTTAACCATGCAATCATATCTCCTGTCGCCCAACCGGAACCGATAACCGGAATGACGCGCTCAACGCGGTCAGGATAAACCGCGGCCCATTCGAAGGTTTGCAGTGACCCCATTGAAGCGCCCATCACGGCATGCAGCTTCTTGATTCCGAGGCTGTCTAACAACGCTTTTTGAACATCGACGAAATCGCGAATTGTCACGATTGGAAATGACATGGCGTAAGGTTTCCCGGTCGCAGGATTGATGCTTGCTGGTCCCGTCGTTGTCACGTGAGGGTTGCCAACGCCCATGCCAACCAACGTATCGACCGAAATGACATAGTACTTGTCGGTATCAATCGATTTACCAGAGCCGATGATGCTATCCCAGTATCCGCGCTGTTTATCCGTTTCGGCATATCTGCCAGCGGCATGACTGTTGCCTGAAAAATAGTGGCAGATGAGAATGACATTGCTCTTGTCGGCATTGAGTTTGCCGTAGGCTTCCCAACCAACTTTGACATCTGCAATCGTTTCGCCACCGAATGTTTTGAAGTCCGCAATACCAAAGACCTGCTTTTTCACTATCGGCTCGTAAGCGATGGCCGGCTTCATGGTCGCGGAAACGAGGACGGCCAGAAGCGCCGCAAACTTGATTGCAAATCTCATCATATCGGTCTCACTCGGTTTGGACTTGAGGGATTTCGGTCAAGGCATGATTTCAGGCGATGGTAGCACGCGATCCCAATGAGACGGAAGGCGTGTGTTCTCACGAGGCCGATGGTGATCGTCGACCGATCATGACTTACCATTCAATTGGGGAAAATTCGCGGGTTTGGTATTCGGGATTTTGCTGTGCTTGTGGTTGAAGCGGGGAGGGGATGTCGAGGATTTGGCGCGCACAACGTTCACTATTCTTCGCTCGTATACCGCAACAGATGCGAGGAAAGAACGCCACGTTGGCAATAGCAAAGCAAGCTAATAATGGCCGCGAGATCCCAATTGCGGAAATGTGCCCAGATAATTCTTCCAGGAATTTAATGTCCGTTGTTCGGTGGAAGCGGAAACTTCATTAAACTTCTTCCTGTGACACAGCAGGCCAATTAATACCAAACGACACGCCTTCGCTTACTTGGGGCCTTTGCAAGAACACCGTCGCTGGAACACCTGATATTTCAAACCCATTCGACGCAGAAATCGGGGAGGGGGGAGTAACGTCCGAGGCCTGGTGGTCATTAATCTTTGAAAGAAAACTTCTGACATCAAATAACTACGACTATCGGATACACTAATCCGAAATTAAGGATTACCTGAAGGCGGTAACTCAACCTTGCAAAGCGCTAACATCAGCTGAGTTTTTAAACGACGAAGCTTGTATCAGCCCAACGAATCGGCGTTAAACTAGTGAGAACGAAGCGGCAACACTCAACTCTTTACAGTCGATACACTGAAAGAGTTTTCACATTTTTTGGAGTGGCGAATATTATGGGGTCACTACATTGTTTGAATGTCGGCTGCGCCGACGCATCGGTCATAAAGTCCGATGGGCACACATTTCTTATTGATTGTCATGGCATTGATGAACATGCGAGTCATCTTCCTGCGAGTAAGACAATTAGAGGTGTATTTGTCACCCACCAACATCGAGACCATTACTCCGGGCTCAAGTATCTTTGGAACAAGGGTTACAAGATAGATTATCTAATTTATTCACCATACGACCGGCGGTATGGCGATACATCGGTAACATTGGATGAATGGCGAGAGTTCAATAATTTCAAAGACAAATTCGTTTCACGCGGCACCAAAACATATACGCCCTACCGACAATCAAGTTGGAACCAGCCATTCTGGAATGCAAGCAAAAACGTAAAGTTTTGGGTTCTTGGTCCGGAAAGCAATTTGGCCACCGCTAGCACCAGAGAGCTCCATGATGCGAGCCTGGTGGTGACAGGCAGTCTTGGCAAACGCAAATGCGTGTTTACCGGAGATGCTTCTGATAAGAATTTGAAATATATCGCAGCAAACACAGAAGGCTTCTGTAGCGATATTCTTCATGCAAGCCATCACGCAAGTATCAATGGCGCTGATTTATCATTTATAAAAAAATGCAATGCGCATTATACTGTAATCTCCACCAAAACCGGCGTGCATCAGAATTTACCTCACCCCACTGCAATTCGTAGATACAATGACAATACGGCGGACGTAGTTTACCGTACTGACATTGATGGAACAATCTATTGGGTTTTTTAGATGGGCAATAACTTCTTACATAAGGAGTATGAACTATGTTATGCGCAGCTTCGCTATTACGACTCCAGGCAAAGTGACTTGTACAAATATTTGTTCACTCTGACGTCATCCGCGGCAGCAATCATGTTTGCGTTGTATAAAACCTTAGGCACCCCCGTCGAAGATTTTCTCAATCTACTTTTATTTGGTGGAATAACTATTTTTGTATCATCGTTGTTAATATTCCTTTCGTTGTTGCAAAACAGATTGTATTTTGTATTTGTCGCCCGACAAATAAACGCAATTCGAAATCACCTACTTCAAACTGAAGCAGAAGATTTTAAGAACAATCAGCTGTATACCCGAACCGATTTCTCAGCCGCAAAAGGAATGAGCTTACACACATTTTCAATTATCGGAGGCGCTTTTTTAGTTGCGATGTATGCCGGTGCGATAACCTACGGCCTAATGAAATTTCTTGATCACGGCAATTTTTGCATCGCTACATTGATCGCTCTTTCTGCGTGGATCGCTTTGAGCGTAGGTGGATTTCAATACCTAAAGAAAAAGACCCTAACGAGGGCAGATGACGCGATCCACAAACAGGTGCCTTAGATGCATTGCTGGGGTGATCAATAAATTTCCGCTTCCGATCGGAGCGAACCTTGTTACAAGCTCAAGCATTCGCTAACTAATGACGCCTTCCTCTGCAAAGCCGACGTGAACAGCGGCGTGCATATTGAGCGACGACCTTTTCGTTGCCCCGCCCCATTGCCATCCATCTTCAACACACATCAAAACAGAATACGAGAAATTTCGCTGGCCAAATTCTTGGGAGAAACCCAAAACCTGAATTCCAGTCGCAAAGGCTGCCTAACAAAAAAAATTGGTGCGGACGGCGGGACTTGAACCCGCACAGCATTTCTGCCGAGGGATTTTAAGTCCCTTGTGTCTACCGATTCCACCACGTCCGCTTGCCAGGTGCCAGCCTCCGGTCCAATGCGCAAAAGGCCAGAGCGCCACCTGAAATATCGATCGCACTATTTTCGCGGGCCTTTATGCGTCGTTCATCGCTTTGATGCAATGCCTGCATTCGTCCCACCATAAAGAATTGCCGCACGTAACAAAATAAACAGTAATGTCGCGTTCAACAGATGCCATATGAAATGTGTGCCCATTGGCCCGGCTCCAGTGAGTGCTGACGACGGACAAATGGCCATATCTACTGTTCGTGCTGTCAACGAAACTGCAAAGATAAGGCCGGCGGCAACAAGACTGAGTCCGGCCCGGTGGCGATTCGCTGCCAACAATAAGCCCAACACGACAAGCGCGATAAACGCCGGAATATAGGCCGCCGAACCGTTGAGGCATCTACCTCCATCACAACGCATCTGACCAGCTTGCCAAAGACCAATGACAAAGACCAAGAGGCCAAAGGCCGTTATGAGCCATCCAACGTTGAAAAAACGTTTCAACGCATAAGCCATGTAGGCCAGCATGAAAATGCCGATCGGAATCACGTCTGCCATCGAAGCCCAGCGCGTCGCCAAGGTGTGGAACAGGAAACTACCGATCCCAATAATCGCAACCAGAAGTGTCAGGACCAGATCCGTTATGCGCCGGTTTTCAGGCGGCTGGCGCAACCAAATTACGAAGGCCACCATTGCCGCAATGAGAAACGCAGCGTTGGTGACAGCGTTTAACGGCTCTGCCCAATAGGCCGGATTCTGCCCGCGCTCACAGTAGGTGAAGATTTGTTCGGACCAGTTCATAATCACCAACTCTCACTGTCGCTGTGAAGGCATCGCTTTAATGGTCAGCCAAAGCCCCAACTGTGACCAGACGAACGTCTAAGTCTTTGGCAGTTGGTTCTTGATGTGCAGTTCTTTCAACTGTGCCGGATCAACCGTCGACGGTGCACCCATCAACAAGTCTTGAGCCTGTTGGTTCATTGGGAACATAATCACATCGCGCAGATTATCAGCACCTGCAAGCAGCATAACAATACGGTCAACACCCGGTGCAATGCCACCGTGTGGTGGGGCACCAAATTGTAAGGCCTTGATCATGCCGCCGAATTTTTCTTCCAGCACATCGGCGCCGTAGCCCGCGATCTTAAACGCCTTGTACATGATCTCAGGCAAGTGATTTCGTATTGCTCCAGATGAAAGCTCAACTCCGTTGCAAACGATGTCATATTGATAAGCTTTGATTGCCAGAAGATCTTCGTCGGACTTGGCGTTCTCCAACACGTCCAGTCCGCCTTGCGGCATTGAAAATGGGTTGTGTGAAAAGTCGATGCGCTTTTCGTCTTCGTTCCATTCAAACATCGGAAAGTCGACGATCCAGCAGAACTTAAACTCATCATCGCTGATCAGTTTTAAATCTTCGCCAACGCGCGTGCGTGCCTGGCCTGCAAAGCTGTAGAACTTGGCCGGATTTCCAGCGGCGAAAAATACGGCGTCACCAACCTCTAGACCAAGTTGCGTACGAATGGCTTCAGCACGCTCAGGACCAATGTTTTTGGCGACAGGTCCTGCGGCTTCACCTTCGTCACGCCAGAAAATATAAGCCATTCCAGGTTGGCCTTCGCCTTGCGCCCACTTGTTCATGCGATCGCAGAATTTACGGCTGCCACCTTTCGGAGCCGGGATCGCCCAAACCTGGTTTTTGGCGTCCTCATCGAGAATGCCAGCAAAAATGCCGAAACCAGATCCGCGGAAATGTTCACTAACATCCTGCATCTCAATTGGGTTTCGCAGGTCTGGTTTATCCGTGCCGTACTTGCGGATGGCGTCGTCAAATGGAATGCGCGCAAACTCCTTGGTCACGCTTCTGCCATCGGCAAACTCTTCAAATAAGCCACGCAGAACGGGCTCAATCGCTTGGAAGACATCTTCCTGAGTGACAAAGCTCATCTCGATATCGAGCTGATAAAATTCCCCCGGCGAGCGATCTGCGCGCGCGTCTTCATCACGAAAACACGGCGCGATTTGGAAATAACGGTCAAAGCCTGCCATCATGATGAGCTGCTTGAACTGTTGGGGAGCCTGCGGCAATGCATAAAACTTGCCAGGGTGCATGCGCGATGGAACGAGGAAATCGCGCGCGCCTTCTGGACTTGATGCTGTCAAAATTGGGGTCTGGAATTCAAAGAACCCACCATCCAGCATACGACGGCGAATGGATGCGATGATCGAATTGCGCAGCATGATGTTTTTGTGCAGCGTATCGCGGCGCAAATCGAGAAAGCGATATTGTAAACGCAAATCTTCTGGATAGTCCGGCTCGCCAAACACTGGCACTGGCAATTCTTTCGAAGCCGACAACACTTCGATTTCAGTTGCATAAACTTCAATTTCACCCGTCGCGAGGTCTTTGTTGACCGCCTCTGGGTCACGCGCCTTGACACGGCCATCGACGCGTATCACCCACTCCGAGCGAACTTTTTCTGCCATCTTGAAGGCGTTGCTGTCTGGATCGGCGACCACCTGTGTCAGGCCGTAGTGATCACGTAAATCAATAAACAGCACGCCGCCATGATCGCGAACGCGGTGAACCCAGCCAGACAGGCGGATCGAGCTATCAACGTCCGATGACCTCAGCGCTCCACACGAGTGGGAGCGATAGATATGATCAGGACCGCCCAATCTCGTGTCTAGACCGCTGGTCGCTGCCGATTTGTTCATGCCTTCAGCCATCGTTGCTGTGCCTCGTCCAAAAAATACTTATGGGGTTTTGCCAGAGTCTAATAACCGTAATCGACGAATCACCGCGCCAACCCAAGCCGCCAGTCAGTCTCTGAAACAAAGGACTCTTTCGCCGCGGACAAGCGCATGGCCCCCGCCAGTTGTCAAGATCAGGGCACCACAATGAGGACCTCAGAGTATCCCTCAGCCATGCACCCAGGCATTGAATGTGGCTCAGCATCACCAATCGCGACAATATTGGCCATCTTCTCCTTGAGATTTCGCCGAGCAACGCAATCATCCGCGACAAGACGGACTGGTTGGGTTATACGGCGGGCAACATGCAAGTCATTACTGATACAGCCGCACTCGAGGCGGCATGTTCGAGGCTGGCAAAGGCCGACTTTGCCACCATCGATACCGAATTTCTGCGCGAACAGACGTTCTGGCCGCAGTTGTGCCTGATCCAAATGGCCGGTCCTGACGGCGAGTATATCGTCGACCCACTGGCTGACGGCATCGATTTGGCCCCTTTCTGGCTCCTGATGAGTGACAATTCTGTTGTCAAAGTCTTTCACGCCGCCCGCCAGGATCTGGAAATCATTTATTCAATGTCTGGGGGCAACATGGCGGCACCGGTGTTTGACACCCAGGTTGCTGCTATGGTCTGCGGGTTTGGCGACAGCATCAGCTACGTCAACTTGGTCAAGCAGATCACCGGGGCAAATCTCGACAAATCGTCTCGCTTTACCGATTGGAGCCGCCGCCCTCTCTCCGACAAGCAGCTCAACTATGCCATGGGCGATGTCACACACTTGCGCGAGGTCTACCTGTCACTCAAATCTGAGTTGGAAAAAAACGACCGGGCCACCTGGCTTGACGAAGAAATGAGCACATTAACGAGCCCCAAAACCTATCAATCTCCTCCTGAAGAGGCTTGGAGACGGCTAAAGCTGCGCGTCAAGAACCGCAAATCTTTGTCGGTATTGATCGAGCTAGCCGCTTGGCGTGAAACTCTCGCCCAAAAGCAAGATATTCCACGCGGACGCGTGCTGCGCGACGAAGCGCTTTACGACATCGCCAACCAGATGCCAACCGAGACCGAAAAGCTCTCGGAGTTACGCACGTTATCAAACGGCTTTGCGCGGTCAGCAAGAGCGAAAGAGATTGTTGCCGCTGTTCGCCAGGGTCTTGACCGCGATATGACGACCTTGCCTGAGATTAAACGTGGCAAAGCCTTAACACCGGAAGCAACAGCAACACTTGAACTCCTGAAAGTCTTGCTCAAAGCGTCCGCCGCCCAGCATCGCGTGGCGACACGATTGATTGCTGATGCGTCTGACTTAGAACGTCTGGCGTCTGAAAAGAAGCCTGATGTATCAGCGCTGAAAGGCTGGCGACTGAAGTTATTTGGCGAAGATGCCCTGCGCCTAAAGCGTGGTGAGTTGGCCCTAACGCTATCGGGAAGCGACGTGAAGGCGATCCCTGTCAAAGATTTGGGCTGACATCTGAAGCGTTACAAATTCGAATATCCAAACTCGAACCGCAACTCAACTTTGACGTGGATTGTAGCTGTTGTGCTCACGCCACTTTGTCAGGAAGTCTTCCAAGTCCTCATCGATCTCATCCGGCAGAACAATTTCAACGGTGACCAGTTGATCTCCAGGTTTTGCTCCGGCTGGCGTGACACCTTTGCCTTTGAGACGGAACGTCCGGCCCGAACTTGTTCCCTTCGGGATGGTAAGATTGACCCGCCCCGAAACCGTCGGAACTTCAATTTTCCCACCAATGATCGCTTCATCGATCGAGATCGCCAGCGTAATCAGAATGTCATTTTTCTCGCGGGTAAAGCGGGTATCCGGGCGCACCTTGATTTCAACAAGTGCATCTCCAGAAGCTCCGCCATTAAATCCGGAGCCACCTTTACCCTTCAAGCGCAGCGTCTTACCATCTGTCACTCCGGCAGGAACGTTGAGATCAAGAACACCGCCTTCCGGTAGGGTCACACGTTTCTTAGCCCCCTCGATGGATTCAATAAAATCGACTTCAAGAGTGTAGCGAACATCTTGTCCACGGCGTTGAGCTGGTCGTCGTTGTGCGCCACCAAAGCCTCCGCCAAATATGTCGCCAAAGATCCCGCTAAAATCGGCGTCGTCGAATCCCGCACCTGCTGGTCCACGGCGGCCAGCAGAGCCAAAGCCACCCGCACCAGCGCCTGCAAATCCACGGACAGGATCACCACTGGCATCTATGAGCCCGGCATCGAACTTCTGACGCGTTTCCTTGTCTCCGACTATTTTATAAGCGGCTGAGACATTCTTGAACCGGTCGGCAGCATTGGCATCATCAGGGTTGAGATCGGGGTGCAACTCTTTAGCCAAACGACGGTATGCGCGGCGGATTTCTTCGTCCGTCGCGGTCTCGCTCACACCCAGTAAGACGTAAGGGTTCTGCGCCATAAGTTTCGGCCGTCCTAAATTCAAACCACGGCCATTTGGCCGTGGACACCAATTTTCATACACGGGGGGCGTCGTGAAAGGTAAAAACTGCCCAATTCCCCGTTGCTTAATGAAGATCATACACGCGTTGGAACGTGTTACCACTTACTCAGGTAACAAACCAAACATTAGCCCAAAATGTGGCTATCGCGCGCCGTATTTTCAAGCAAGCAACGTTAAGTCGTGGATGAATGAAATCTTAAACTTCTACACGGCTTGTGTTGCCAAACAGCTTAGCCAGGCTCTCCATCCTGCGCTCGACACGCTCGCCGGCGAGGCTGGCATGGGCTTTTGGTAGTTTCAGGACCAAGACATCGTCTTCAACACCGATATCAATTTCGTCGATAACGCCTGGCATGCCCGCAGACAGCAAATGAGCAACCCTGATTGCCTGTCCAATGATCCGGGCGCGAAGCAGCATGTCATCACACACGGCATTTTTGAGCCGCTTCGAAAGAGATCCACTTGCATATTCTCCTTTTCCGGCATTGCGGAAAAATACCGTGAGCGCCATGAAGAAACGACCTGGATGATCAATGCCCGCAAGGGCTGCATGTGCGACCATGTTGAGACTTTGGGTGCCGCGATAGTCCGGATGGGCCCGCCAACCGATATCAGATACCAAGCAAGAGGCATGACGTAATCGGCGTTGTTCTGGGCTTTCTTCTATTTTAGAATTTTCAATCAAACGGTCGGTCCAGCCACACAACTCGAAAGCATGTTCGACAGAGCGCGAACGCAATCGCGCAAAGTTTTGGCTAAAAGCAATAAGGGGATCGCGGGATTGTTCGCTTTTCGGCATCAGGGAGTAAAGCAAGCCTTCGCGAATACCAAAAATCGAAAACACAACTTTGCTCGGTGCCACTTTATTCAAAAGCCGCTCCAAAACGAGCCCGCCTATCGGCACAATTTCTCGACGTGCTTTCGAAATCGCGGAAGATGCTGGAATATCGCCGGACGTCGTCAATTTCTTCACAAACCTGGCAACATCGTCGCTCGACATTTCATAGCCATGCATAACTTGCAGCGGATAATCTCTATCCGTCATGTGAAGTTTGGCAATCGCGCGCCACGTCCCACCAACCACATAAAACGGGCGACCTTTGCCTTCCGCCAACCACGGCAACTTTTCCAGCGATTGATCGATCAGTTTCTTGGCAACCGCAAGATCACCACCAGATTGATCCAACAACCTCAAGCCACCAAGAGGCAATGTCGTGGCATTATTCACGGTATCGTTGGAAATATCGATCAGTTCCAGGCTGCCGCCACCAAGATCGCCAGCAAACCCATCGGCATGCGGGAAGCCCATTTGGATACCATAGGCGGCAAGCCGGGCTTCTTTCTCACCCGACACAATCTCGATTTTTACACCGCAGGCTTTTTCACCTTTACGAATGAATTCGCGACCATCCAAGGCATCGCGGACGGCAGCCGTTGCTATGGCGCGCAAGTTCTTGCAGCCGATAACGCGCGCAATCGCACGAAATCGACTAAGAGCTTTAAGTGCCCGCGACGTGCTTTCGGCCCCCAAATGTCCGGTTGTCGCAACCGAACGCCCCAGGCCGCAGAGTACTTTTTCATTAAACAATGGCGTTGGTGCTCGAACCGCTCCTTCGTAGACCACCAGACGAACAGAGTTTGACCCGATGTCAATCACACCCATCGGCTCAAGCTCGGCAAAGCGGCTTCGTTCGCTGAACAATTGCGTCGTCGCTGTCACTTGAAGCGCCTAGTCCTTTGCAACCAAATTAAACCGCGGCGGAAAATCATCTTTCAGCGATCCTCCACGCCCCGATAGTGATGGGTTCGTCATAAAGTATTGATGTACATTAAACGGCGTCTCACCTTCGCCAGGTTGAATTCGCTCCGAAGAACCATCTGCATTGATGAGCCAGCTTTGCTGGTTGTCGCGCAAATTAGCAACCATTATCTGATTGATAACCTGCTCGTGCACGGTCGAATTGACAATCGGCGTTAATGCTTCAACACGTCGATCAAGATTACGCGGCATCATATCAGCCGAACTAATATAGATGTTTGCGTTTTCAGAGGGTAATCCGCTCCCGCCGCCGAAACAATAAATCCTGGAGTGTTCTAAAAAGCGGCCGATGATACTCTTAACGCGTATGTTTTCAGACAACCCTTTAATACCCGGACGCAAACAGCAAATACCGCGGACAACAAGTTCAATCGGCACACCCGCCTGGCTGGCCTCATAGAGCGCCTCGATGATCCCCATGTCGACCAAGGAATTCATTTTCATCCAGATTGCTGCTGGTCGCCCGGCTCTGGCGTGATCAATTTCTTCTTCGATGTGCTGCAACACTCTGGCGCGAATTCCATGCGGGCTTGCAGCCATCAGCTCAAGCTCTCCCGGCTCACCATAACCCGTTACAAAATTCATAATTCGAGTGACATCGCGCACCATCACTTCATTTTTCGTAAACAAAGACAGGTCGGTATAAACGCGGGCGGTATGAGGGTGATAATTCCCGGTTCCAATATGGCAGTATGTCGTCAACTCATGCCCTTCACGGCGCACGACGATCCCAAGCTTTGCGTGCGTCTTCATCTCGATAAAGCCATAGACGACATGCACGCCTGCATTTTCCAAATCTCGAGCCCAGCGAATGTTAGCAGCCTCATCGAAACGCGCCTTAAGCTCAACAACAGCTGTTACTGATTTTCCCGCCTCGACAGCCTCTTTCAATGCATCAACAAACGGACTATCGCGAGACGTGCGATAAAGCGTCCACTTGATCGCCATCACGTTTGGATCGGCAACGGCCTGACGCAAAAACTGCAACACGACATCAAATGATTCATAAGGGTGGTGGACGATTAGGTCCTTTGCGCTAATGGCAGCAAAGCAATCGCCGTTGTATTCGCGAATACGCTCGGGAAAGCGGATATCAAATGGCTTGAACTGCAAATCGGGACGATCTGAGACGATCAATTGCTCGGTGTCTGAGACACCAAGCAAGCCCTTTTTTATGAAGACTTCCTTCTCACCAATCTCTAAAGCCTTGATGACAAACTGTTGCAAGTCATCAGGCATACGCGCATCGATCTCGAGGCGAATCACATGCCCCCGCCGTCGGCGCTTGAGCTGCGTTTCAAACGAACGCACGAGGTCTTCAGCTTCTTCTTGCAGTTCGATATCACTGTCACGCAGCACCCGGAAAGAGCCCTTGGCTTCGACCTTAAAGCCGGTGAACAATTTGTCGATGAAGCGGGCAATCAGGCTTTCGATTTTTACGAACCGAATTGCGTTTGTATCGTCTTCGGAAACCCGCAATCGAATAAATCGTTCCAGTTGCCCTGGGATCGGGATCAGTCCCGTCATCGAATCGTCGTCGTCTTTTTTTGTCTTTTTCCGCTTCATGGAAACGGCAAGCGTCAATCCCTTGTTCGGTATGAACGGAAAGGGGTGGGCCGGATCGACCGCAATCGGTGTCAAAATTGGAAAGATGTGGGTCATGAACAGGTCTTCAAGCCACGCCATTTCCTCTTTCGTAACACTTTCAAAATCAATCAGGCCGATGCCTTCATCCGCCATCTCGGCTGATATACCGCTCCAAAGCTTCTGCTTTTGAGCAACAAGATTGGCCACGAACGTATTGATCTCATTGATTTGTTGGAGCGGTGTAAGACCATCTTGCGACCTTTTGGTCACGCCAGCTGCAATCTGGCCGTAAATACCAGCCGCGCGAACCATGTAAAATTCATCGAGGTTTGAGGCCGCAATTGACAAAAACCTCAGGCGTTCCAAAACAGGGTGCGATGCTTTCTCGGCCTCGCGCAAAACACGATGATTGAATTGCAACCAAGAAAGTTCGCGGTTGTAATACCGCGACGGTCCCTCAGGAACACCGATGCTTTCTGAACTGCTTTCTACGTTTTGCAATACCGGCTCCCGAAATTGTCTTGGTTAGGAATTTTCTGCTTTCAATATGTCACGCTGTGAAGGCGCTCTTTCATCCGATCACGCTGCGGAATTTGAGACTCCAAACTGGACTTCCAGCCTTATGCCACTTTTCACGGCTTATCAGATAGTCGTCGCCGATCATAAATCGCACATCGAAGTTACCAGCCGCCTACTAAGATCTGAGCTGGATGGCAAACGCTATTTTGTATCGCGAATGTCTGCAAGGCGATTAAGGGCTTCCAGAGCCAGCGTTCGCGTCACGCGCCGTCGCATTGCCAAGGCCAGTTTGTCGATCTCGCTGACGAGCGTCGTCGCCCCATCCATCGTTCTCTCCATGCGTGCCGCCATAAAATCAATGAGCTGGGGATCGACAATGAGTTGACGGTCGGAGAAAAGTTTCACCAACACAGCTTTCAAAAGGCTTTCATCCGGCGCTTGGATTTTAACCAACGGCAAAGCGCGCAAACGCGAGCGCAAATCTGGCAGTGAAATATCAAGCTCACCAGGAGCGGCTCGGGCAGTGAGCAATATCGACAACTTTCGTTCCCGCGCCACATTCAGTAGGTGAAACAGCACGGTTTGTTCACCAATCCCGCGATCCAAGTCCTCGACACACAATGCGCCTTGTTCCAATAACCCCTCAACGGCATTTTCCGTCAGGTCTGTGGCCGCAATCGTCATCGCGTTCGAGCGCTGCCGCCAGACACTTGCAAGGTGGCTTTTGCCCGCGCCAGGGGGCCCTGAAACCACCGCCGCCCAGTGCTGCCAATTCGGCCATTGATCAATCAACTTGACAGCTGCCGAATTGGATTGGCTGACAAAAAAGTCTTCTGCCCCAAAAGCCGATCGATGGGGAAGGTCAAGAATGAGCTGGCGTGGTGCCGGTGTCATGGTGTCGTGTTTGTCCCAGTCGTGCTTTGAGTTGGTTGGGTGGTGGTGGCAGGTGTCGGCGTTGAGGCGAGGCCATCCTCCCCATAAAATGAAGAATCAAGATAGGCATTCAATCCATGCCGGACGAGAACACCAACAGCGGCGGCAACCGGAACGGCCACCAACACGCCAACAAAGCCAAACAAATAGCTAAACGCAATCAAAGCGAAAATAAGCCAAACTGGATGTAGCCCGACCTTCGAGCCAACAATTTTAGGACTGAGGAAACCGGCATCCAAAGCTTGTCCAAATAAAAACACGCCGACAACCATCAACACCGGCGTCAACTCCGGCCAAAACTGCACGACGGCGAGACATGTCGCAGTAAGCGTGCCAAGCGCCCAGCCAACAAACGGTACGAACGTCATGACGCCGGTCATAATCCCGATCAGCAATCCATATTTGAGGCCAATTAGCGAAAGTCCGATCGCATACACCGTGCCAAGAATGAGACAGACAGTTCCCTGGCCACGAATGAAAGCCGATACGGCGTTGTTGATGTCGTTTGCAAGCATGCGCAACTTGCTGGCGTGATCTCGGGGTAACCATCCGTCGATTTTTGCCAACATAGGATGCCAATCAACCAACACGTAGAATGCCACCAGTGGGGTAATCAGCAGCAACGAAAGAAAGTTGAAGATTGCAAGCCCGCGGGACCAAATCGATTCCGCCGCCCAAGCTGCAACACTGCCCCAGTTTTCTGACATCCCCCGAGACGCCTGATCGATCATCGATTTTACACTGTCAAAACGATCACCGAGACGTTCGCGCGCTGACGTTTCAACCATCGTGCGCAAGCTTTCCATATAATCGGGAAGAGCTGTGACCAACTGCTGGGTCTGCGTCACCAAAATTGGCACCAGAAACACAAGCAAGAGCACAATGAGTGCTGTTGCACCAACCACGATCAACAGCGCTGCCAAAACCCTCGGCAAACCAATCCGCTCCAGCATATCCGCTACTGGGCTGACGAAATAGGCAATAACAATGCCGGCAACGAACGGCAGCAAGATGTCTTGCAGCAAAGCGATAGCCAAGATAAAGCCGACGGCTGCAAGAAGCCAAAAGAGTGCTTGCCTTTGAATTTGCATAGCGCTGAGGTCCTCTTTATGGAGTGCAGTGGATCTGTTGTAACGTCATTGATTTAAGGCGTCGGGCGTTCCGATGAACTTGATTCTGCACCCGACATATGCCGCAGCCAACTTTGCAAGTAGGCGGCGAGCGACGCAACCGTGAATGCGGCCGTGAGCCAAATCAACACCCATCGCAAGCTCCCTAAACCAAGATCATAGCCCTGATCAGCCAGCACTGTTGCCGCCAAGACGATTTGCACAAGTGTATTGGCTTTGCTGACAATCAACGGCTTGATGCGCACGGGTGCGGCAAGCAACCAAGACAACACAACCGCGGCGATAATCAACAAGTCCCGTGTCACAACAGCAATGACCAACCAAGATGGCAGATCACCGTTCAGTCCCAGCGCCACAAAAACGCTGACGATCAGCAATTTATCCGCAAGTGGGTCAAGATAAGCACCAAGCTCAGTGGCCCAATCGAAACGCTTGGCCAAATACCCGTCAACGGCATCAGATATTCCGGCCACGACAAAAAGTATAAAGGCAAGCTGAGTCTGATCGGTCACCAGAAGCCAGAAGATAACGGGAACCGAAATAACCCGCGCCAATGTTATAAGATTTGGAATGCTCACGACTATTAGACCACAACGAATTAGATCATCACGCTCAATGCCTTGGGCATGATACTTAATTGGATATGACCGGCGTTTAACACGCGCCAGGATAAAGTCATAACGCCCATTCGCCCAAATGGGCCTGATCGCCGGGTCTGCACACCGACCTTCCACCTGTTATCCAAAGCAATAAGCAAGGTTTGGTGATCACCACTGGCCGGGGATTATTCAATTTGGTGCCGCACGCCAATTCGAGAGGAAAACCAGGTTTGGCGCTTAGAACTGGCGTCTCAATCGCCAATCGAAACCATTACTGGTCATGGCATAGCCTTGTTCGCCAACCACCGCGGCCAATTGCTCGCCGCCACCGGGATAACGCAACGAAATCGTAGCGCTGCGATCTGCGACAACACCTTCTCGTAGCTGCTGTACACCTGTCGTGCGCTGCAACATGTCTCGAATTGAGTACCAATCTGCTAGATTGTCGTAACTCACCCGAATGCTAACCAGTAGCCCTTGTGAGGCCACAGCTGCCACGCCGCCACGTCCGCGCACTTGATTTTCTTTCCAACGCCCTTCCAAAACGCCCAGACTGACCACCGCGGCGTATTCCATAGCGTAAGCCAAATCTCCATCAGCAATAATGTAGCTATACTTCCAAGAAAAAGGCCCAACACCATCGCGTCCCGTGAGTGTGACGTGCAGGCGTTTGGCGGCTTTATCGACAACAGCAACCGCGGCCACGACACGATCCGATTGATATTCTGCCGCGATGATCCGCTCCGCATTGCTGTCGCCCTTGCGGAGCATATCGACTGTATCGGGGTGAATGACCCCCTTCAGTGGCTGTATCTTGAGAGGCGTTAAAGTGTTGCGAACATCAAGCCCCTTCCAGGTTTGCCCCCACTTGCCCAGCACGTTTTTAGGTTTGGCTTTCGGCGAACTGAGAAAGGCTGGGATCAACACCACTTGAGGCGCTTGGTTGTCGATGTAGGGTATACCGCGAGCATTGAGCATCTTGCGAACATTCTCACCGGCAAAAATAAAATCAAGCGACGCAATATACTCGGTTGATGAATTGCGTTCTGAACGCACCGCATAGCCGTCCAGCATCGTTCCAACCGGGATAGACTTGAGTTGTTGCAATTGACTGTATGCGGTGACAGGGACAAGACGCTTCAAAAGCGACCGAAACGCTGCAGCCTCGCCATCTGCAATGGCCCGCTTTTTCGCAGCAACAGCGTTCTTATCACGCGCACCCACGGGATAATTGGCAATTGTATAGGCTTTTTCCGCGGCATGGACCGGATGATCGGTCCATCCCAGTGCCATAACTGTCACCACTGCAAACATAAAAAGCAAACGTCGTCCCACGCGCCTTGTCCCCTAAATTCGCTTCATCGCTCTCGTTGCAAGTTGCCGCCGCCAAACCAAGCTGCTACGACGCGGCCTTGGTAATTCGGCCAAATTTAATTCGTTTTACCTTCAATAATCCGATTGCGGATATATTAACACGTCAACTGCGATTCCCAGATTAAGTCTATCGGCTTTCAAGCTATTGGTCTTGGCGTGAATTGTAGCGCAAAATTCGCCAAAAGCGATTCTCTGGCGGTATCTGTTAAGACCCTTAAGCGAGGTTGCATGTCTGCACCAGACAGCCCAAATAAAACTCCGATCACATACCGTGACGCAGGCGTTGATATCGATGCTGGCAATACACTGGTTGAGCAAATCAAACCGCTTGTCAAAGCCACCAATCGCAAAGGTGCAGATGGAGAAATTGGCGGCTTTGGAGGTCTGTTCGATTTAAAGGCCACTGGGTTCAAAGATCCTGTCCTGGTGAGTGCCACCGACGGCGTTGGCACAAAGCTAAAAATCGCGATTGATTCTGGCCAGCACGCAACAATCGGCATCGACCTTGTTGCGATGTGCGTCAACGACCTTATCGTGCAAGGCGCTGAGCCACTTTTCTTTCTCGATTACTTTGCGACCGGAAAACTAGATGTGGCGCAGGCCAAAGACGTCATCTCAGGCATTGCCGAAGGTTGCAAACTTGCCGGAGCTGCCTTGGTCGGCGGTGAAACTGCAGAGATGCCTGGCATGTATCGTGAAGGCGATTACGACCTTGCAGGCTTTAGTGTCGGTGCAGTTGAACGTGATGAGATCTTACCGCGTGCTGAGATGACTGTTGGCGATGTCATTGTCGCTTTGCCCTCTGCTGGCATTCACTCCAATGGATACTCACTTGTCCGCCGCCTGGTCGAAAACGAAAATCTGGCTTGGGATGCAAAGGCGCCGTGGCAGCAGGAAAGCACTGTCGCCCATGCCCTTCTGTGCCCAACACGAATTTATGTGAAGGCGTTGTTATCAACTCTTAAGGGCCCTGGTGGAACAGGCATTCGCGCATTGGCTCACATCACAGGTGGTGGAATTACCGAGAACGTGCCACGCGTTTTACCGGAAGACTTTGCCGCTCAGATTGATCTCAATGCCTGGACGTTACCACCAGTATTCGACTGGCTCAGCAAAGCCGGAAACCTAACTCAAGATGAGCTGCTGAGAACATTCAATTGCGGCATCGGCATGATCCTCGTTGTCGCGGAGGAAGCTGCAAAGGACGTTATGCAAACGCTGGTCGATACGGGTGAAAAGCCCATCAAGATTGGTCGCATGGTTAAAACCAGAGAAAGTCAAATCGAATTTGACGGAACGCTGAAAGTATCGCCATGAGCCAACCGCGAAAACGCGTTGCTGTTTTAATCTCGGGCCGCGGCTCAAACATGCAGGCCCTGGTCCGATACAGCCGTGAAAATACAGAGGCTGGCTATGACATTGTGGCCGTTCTCTCCAACCGACCGGGGGCTGGAGGACTGGACTGGGCCGCAAATGAAGGCATCGCGACAACGCCACTGGATCACACAAGCTTTGAAAGCCGCGAAGCCTTCGAATTAGCCCTTCACAACGCATTGTTGGCAACCAATGTTGATCTCATTGCCTGTGCGGGCTTCATGCGCATTATGACCAACGAATTCGTCACCAAATGGCAAGATAAGATGTTGAATATCCATCCCTCTCTCTTGCCGCTCTTTAAGGGCCTTAACACCCACGCCCGTGCCATTGAGGCCGGAGTGCGGATCGCGGGTTGTAGCGTCCACATTGTCCGCCCGGAACTCGACGCCGGACCGATTTTGGGACAAGCCGCAGTTGGAGTCGATTCTGACGACACAGCAGACACACTCGCCAGAAAAGTGATTAAGGCCGAGCACGTCTTATATCCCAAGATATTGAATCTTTACGCCATCGGTAAACTTCGCCTAGAAGGCGATAAAGTCCTTGTTAATTCACGAATTAACCAGAACGACACACTTTTCTCACCCGCAATTTAGTTGGTTGTTTACTGCTGCTTAGGTTGGCCGTGTTATCACGCGCCATATTGAAGCGCGGCATGCCGACGAATGGACAAACCACCAAATGGCAGTGTAGGCAGCCTTTTTATGGTGGATTGTGTGACCTGGGGAACACCAGGCGTTGCATTTGCATGGCACAATTAGCGGCGTATCTGTTTCGCGACGGCAAGTATTGGCTTTACCAGCCAATACGGCGGTTACGCTGCACAAATTGGTGGCGGTCATTGAGCACCCACCTGGAGACGTTGTAGATGACAGTGGTTGAGCACGCAAACCCGAAACAACTCGGGGAAGAGAGCAGCATTTGGTTCAAGCTGACGCCTTTGTTGAAGGCGAGCAGCGGCAACCCGATGCAAGTCCTCATGCAGATGGCTGAACGCTATGGACCGGTGTTGCCGATCAACATGGCCAACCAACGCGTCATAATGATTTTTGATCCGCAATACTTCAAGCATGTGATGGTGACCAAACCCGACACCTACGTGAAGTATTTCGATGGCCTGACACCAATCTTTGGCAAAGCCATGATCACGACAGACGGTGCACTTTGGCAAAAAATTAGAGCACCGCAGCAACCTGCATTCCATCCAGGTGCATTTGACGGCTACATCCCATACTTCAACCAGGCCATTCGCACCAAGATGGACACCTGGGCTGATTTCGCCAAGTCGGGCGACACGTTCGAAATGGTCGAGCAAACCTGGACATTGGCCGCCGACATGATCTGTAAGGCACTGTTTGACCGCGATATGCCATTCAACCCGCATGTCGTTTTCAAGTGCGTGAAGACTTACACCGACGTGATGAACCACAAAGACATTCGCCTGCGCAAACAAGCCGGCGAATTGTTTGAGATGTCTGATGAAGACGCCTCAAAAGCAATCGACATGTGGTGGAGCGTGCCACCCGAAGTCATGGCCGCAGATCCAAATGAGCATCGCGAAAAAACATTGCTCAAAATGATCGAGGCCGCTGTTCAAGATGAAAACATTCCCGAATTCGACGAACAGCAAGCGATTGACGAACTCAAGCAATATTTGTGGGCTGGGACCGAAACCACGGCTCTCACTCTGGCTTGGGCCTTGTACTTGACGTCCAAACATCCTGAAGCCGCGGCCCGCATTCGTGCCGAGGGTGAAGAAGTGTGTGGCGACCGCGAGCCAACCTCAGCAGACTACTCAGCATTGCAATACACACGTGCTGTAATTCAAGAAACCATGCGTATTTACCCGCCAATTTGGGGGTTCTTGCGCGTTGCTGCTGAAAGCGATGAGATTGCCGGTGTCGAGATACGCAAAGACGACCGCATCTTTTTGTTTGGCTATGGCGCGCATCACAATCCAAAATTCTGGGAAGAACCAGAAGAGTTCCGTCCCGAACGTTGGATCGGTGATCAAGCCAAAAAGCGGGTAAAGTATTCCTACATTCCATTCGGTGCCGGCAAGCGGTCTTGCATCGGTGGGGCAATGAGCCAGGTTGAAAACACTTTGGCGTTGGTGCAACTGCTTCGTCGCTTCCAACCAGAATACGTTGGTCAGGAACCGCCAAGTTTAAATGCAACGGTGACGCTCACACCGAAAGGTGGTTTACCTTTCAAAATGCATGAGCTGAACAAATGAAAAAAAGCCCCGTTCATGATGAAACGGGGCTTTTTCTTTTTCAATGACTTGTGGCGATCGTTAGCCAACAATCTCGTCATCTTTGAAGTTCATTGCGATCTCGCGGGCCGCAGATTCTGGACTGTCAGAGCCATGCACCGAGTTTTCGCCTTTGGATTTGGCAAATAGCTTACGCAACGTGCCGTCGGCAGCTTCAGCCGGGTCTGTCGCCCCCATCACTTCGCGGTACTTGGCAATCGCCCCGTCACCTTCCAAAACCTGCAAGACGATCGGTTCAGACGTCATAAACGTGACCAACTCACCAAAGAACGGGCGTTCCTTGTGTTCGCCATAAAATTCACCCGCCTGGGCCTCAGTCCACCGAACGCGTTTCTGGCCGACGACCCGAAGACCGGCTTTCTCGATAACGGCGTTAATGGCGCCCGTTAGATTGCGGGCTGTAGCATCAGGTTTGATGATCGAAAAAGTGCGCTCAATGGCCATGGATATCTCTCACATTATTGCAAAGTTCAAAGCACGATGCGCCTGGAGATACCATCACTCCAACCGTAAATCGTGCTCAATTTCAGAAGCTTAGGTGTTGGTCGAAGCCGGTTAAAAGATTCGTCCTTTATCAAGCAACCCAGTGTTCGATGGGGTTATACTGACCACCTGGCCGCTTAACAAGAAGCCGAACCGTCGCGTCGACAATCTCTCTCTCAGATGCGCACATAATGCTGCTCAACGCCTTGGTAATGCCTGTTTTTTCCCCAACTTAGGGGCTCAGGCCCCCTAATATTACGGGCAGCTTTCCGACAGGCCGTAGCCCAAAGGGCCATTGACGGCTACAAAGATCGCAAGAAAACTGACATTATGACCGAACTTAGCACTTCCTTTTGAGTAAGTTCCAAATAAGTAGCAACCAGGAATTTAAAGTTCGCGTCACATTTCGAAATTGAGAAGGCGATATGACAGAGAAGACCTCTGACATCCAGTGGCACATCGCAAGAGATGGCCAGCAACACGGGCCATTATCCAACGCAGAGATCAAACTCTTCGTAGATGGCGGACATTTGTTGGAATCAGACCTCATTTGGCAGGCTGAATTTACAGACTGGCGACCTGCCTTTGAAGTCTTCCCACCAACGAAACCAAGCCCGGCTGACACCGCTACTGCCAGCCAACCCGTTGACGCCAATCCGGCGCCGACAAAAACCGCCGCGACAACGCCCGATAAAGCAAAAGAAAACAGAACGTCCGAAACAAGTACTGTCTCTGCGCCGGACAAAGCGGACGAGAAAAACACAACACCATCCAACACAGGTCAACCAGCGCTGAAGACACTTGCATCCGTTGAAACCGCGACGACGGGGGCGGCGACATCTTCCGTCGGTGGCACACGAACACCGGAACCGATCACGCAAAGCAACAACCCGACACCGCGCCAAGCCCAAAATGACGAAGCCCGACAAAACGCTGACACCGCTCAGGCGCAGCACGCCGCAACTGGACAATCGATTGGACACAATCCCAACCCGTCCGCAGCAAGCCCTGCAACTGGCGCAAATATGCAAATGGCTGAGAGCAGTCAAACACCGCAAGCTCCATATGTCGCCGATGACCTTTATGCACCGCAAAAATCAGGTGGTGCAGGTCGACGTATCGCGATTGCTGCTGGTATTCTTGCCGTTGTCGCAGGTGGGGGATGGTGGGCGATTAATAACAACCCCACAGTGGCGGAATTTGCAACTGCGGCGATGAACGCCACAACGAACGCTGTCAGCAGTGGAACCCAAATCTCAGGTGAAACACAAACGACACCATCTGATACCGACGAAAGCGTAAAGGTTGTAAAAGCGCCTGACACGCCAAACGGTTCGCCACCTGCCGCCCCGCCTGAAACACAGGACACAACAACCGCATCTCAAGACATCACCGCGGCTCCAGCGCCTGATGCAACGCCGACAAAAGATGATGGACAAGGGCAAGTAGAAACACCCACATCAGACCCGATTGAGACGGCCGCGGTGACGCCACCTCCGGCTGCAACGGCTGGCAGCGCTGAACCAGTCGTCGACCCACATTATACGACATCACCACTGTGGATCGTCGTGCGCGAACAATTCCCGAACTGGTACGGCGAACGTATGCGTGAGATCGAGCAGCTATCAAAAGAAAAACCGAAAAATGAAGTCGCAACGCACGCATTGAAGTCGCTGGTCTTTCTACGCCGAGAAAATGCGGCAACGGCACTTGCTGCAAGCTCAAATAAGTTGCGCTCAATTGCATCCGCATTTCTTGCAAACCTGCAATCTCTCAAAGCCCACAGCACCGAAGCCTGCTTCAGTTTCATTTCAAAAGGCGAAACCAGTCCAGCGGTAATCTCGTTGTATGAATCTGGTGCAAACGCCAAGCCAATGGAAGCCCAAGCCACAGCCGTATTCGAGGCAATTGCTGAGGGTCGCAAATCTCCGCAATCACGTAGTCGCCCACAAAAACCCGACTATGATGTTCTCGCCACCGAACTCGGTCAGCTCGGTTGGAGCCAAGCGGACCTGCAACTGTTTGCAAACCCAACAGCGCTTGCTCGTGCAGCCCCTGAGCGCGTTTGCCAAATGGTCGAGGATTGGTTCACAGCCCACATCGCAATCGAGGATGAAGCCATTCAAGAACGCTTACTGTTTGAAACGCTTCGCCCTGTCATCGCGGGCTAGCAGGCGCGCTGCCGCGTTCATGAGTTCAAACAGCGAGAATTCCTGTCGTGATTGAAAGCATCATAAAAGTCGGCATTACCAGCATACTCGTCGTCGCGATTGCTGAGATCTCAAAGCGATCATCACTTTTTGGCGCTCTTATCGCCTCGCTGCCGCTCACGTCGATCCTAGCCATGATCTGGCTCTATTTCGACACCGGCGACAGCGAAAAAATTGCGACCCTATCTTCTGGAATTTTCTGGCTCGTCCTGCCGTCACTCATCCTATTCATTGTTCTACCCATTTTGTTGCGTGCAGGTGTCGCATTCGCGCCAAGTCTTGCCATTGCCGCAGGTCTAACCGCAATTGGCTACGTTGCAATGGTCTACCTGCTTAAGAAATTTGGTATTTCGCTCTAAACCGGGCGACAACTGTACATCCATTGATGGGGTGGGCGATTGCGTTGGTTCGTGGCCGACGTGGTGTGCAACCAGGTGACAGAACAGCCCGGAGCAGGTAATCGAAGTCTATGCTTCACATAAATGACCTTACATACCGCATCGAAGGCAAAACAATCTTCGAAAATGCAACAGCGGGCATTCCCACCGGACATAAAATCGGCCTTGTCGGACGCAATGGGGCCGGCAAAACAACACTATTGAATCTAATTCTTGGCGATATTGTTCCCGACGACGGATCGATCTCGACTCTTAAATTCGGAAAAATCGGGCACGTGGCCCAAGAAGCACCAGGTGGAAATGAAAGCATCATTTCGTGGGTCTTATCATCGGACACCGAACGCACGGCTTTATTGGCT
Organism: Hyphomicrobiaceae bacterium; assembly: GCA_050633705.1. Lineage (GTDB taxonomy): Bacteria > Pseudomonadota > Alphaproteobacteria > Rhizobiales > Hyphomicrobiaceae > JAJFHI01. The sequence goes on from JBOEGZ010000002.1 coordinate 151,664, forward strand.
GAAGCTGATACGGCCACCGACCCGACGCGCATTTCAGACATTCAAATCCGACTTGTAGACATTGACGCACACTCAGCCCCTGCAAGGGCGGCTCAAATACTGGCCGGTCTGGGCCTTGATGAAGCAGCCCAACAACGCCCGGCCTCAGAGTTTTCTGGTGGCTGGCGCATGCGTGTCGCTCTGGCAAGCGTATTGTTTTTAGAGCCCGAAATTTTGTTGCTCGACGAACCAACCAACTACCTTGACCTGGAAGGAACGGTTTGGCTTGAGAACTACCTGCGTTCCTACCCCCACACCGTTGTCATCGTCAGTCATGACCGCGATCTCCTCAACAACGCTGTCACCAGCATTTTACACCTTGATGCCGGACAGCTCACGCTTTACAGCGGAGGCTACGACGACTTTGAAGAGCAGCGCCGTGAAACCCAACGCCTGCAACTGAAGCTAAAAAAGCGCCAGGACGACGAACGCCGCCGAATTCAAGCCTTTGTCGATCGCTTCAAGGCCAAAGCCACCAAAGCCAAACAGGCGCAGAGCCGTGTTAAAGCCCTTGAAAAAATGAAGCCAATCGCAACAGCGATGGAAAACTCCGTTGCAGATTTTCAACTGCCCGATCCGGTTAAACCGTTAGCAAGCCCACTGTTGCGCCTCGAAGATGTCACGGCGGGTTATGAACCTGGCAACGCAATTCTGTCAGGTCTAAATCTACGCATCGATCAAGATGACCGCATCGCTTTGCTCGGCCAAAACGGCAACGGCAAATCAACTTTTGCAAAACTCATCGCACGACGGCTGGAGCCACTTGCTGGACAAATTTACGGTTCGAAAAAGATGACCGTTGGATACTTTGCCCAACACCAATTGGACGATCTCAATCCGCGCAAATCTCCTTACGACCACATTGCGGAATTAATGCCCGATGCAACAGAAGCGCAAAAGCGCGCGAAACTTGGCAGCTATGGGTTTGGGGCAGAAAAAGCCGATACAAAGTGCGAGAAGCTCTCAGGTGGAGAAAAAGCCAGATTATTGTTGGCGATTACAGCGTTTCATGCCCCGCACATGTTGATCCTAGATGAACCGACAAACCATTTGGATGTCGATTCACGTGAGGCTTTGATCCAGGCTCTAACGCTTTACCGTGGTGCTGTCGTCCTAATCAGCCACGATCGCCATTTGGTCGAAGCAACGGCCGATCGGCTCTGGCTCGTCGCAGATGGTACGGTGCGACCATATGATGGAGACATTGACAGCTATCGACAGGCGCTTTTGGCAGAAAGGGGAAAACGCAACAAGCAAAATGGCGCCTCGCCAGATAAGGCCAGCGATGGTCAAGCAAGTGAAGCTTCAGCCGACAATCGGGTGACAAAAGCAGACCGCGCACTGCAACGTCGCGAAGCAGCCGAACGTCGCGCTGAAGTTGCACCCTTGCGCAAAAGAGTGGCGAAACTTGAAAAAGAAATAGAACGGCTTGGAAACGTCATTGCACAATTTGACATCGAGTTGGCAGACCCTGAACTCTATACGCGTAACAGTGACCGTGCTCAGGCAACTGCCATCGACCGAGGAAAAGCCATTAAAGCATTAGAGGCTGCCGAAACCGAATGGCTCGACGCCACACAGACACTTGAAGACGCCCAATAAAAACTTCAAAATGTACGCACACGTCGGCCATCCGAAAAATAAGATGTAAAGTTTTGCGCCACAAGGCTGCACCATAAAGAACGACAAAAAATCAGAGAATTCTCAAATTGACTGTCGATCTGTGAATGTATTTCTACCGGCCTGCACATAGTTAACGCATCCGACATGATATAGAACTTCGTTAATGGAAGCTCACCAGCTATAGCGGGTAAAGTTCGAAGCGCATTAGGGCATATGTTCTGAGAACGTGCTGGTGAGCTTTCATGCGACACCTCGCAACAGTTAGAAATAACTACTCGATTTTGCGGCACAATTTAGCTATCGGACGTGTCGTCGGTCGGCTCAAGAGAGACTTCCAACATGAGCCGATCGCAAATCACATATGGAACCTTTCGCCTGTTGCCGCTTTCACGGAATGCGATAATCCCAAAACTCTCCAACCGTCTGAGAGTGAGCGTTAAACTCGCCTTTGGGCGCCCTGATAATCGGGCTAGTTCTGCGACAGATTGGGGCTGGTTTTTTCGTATCAGGTTTAACAGCCAAAGATTGCGACCGGACAACAGGCGGGTCAATTTGTCGAGCGAATCTACGGGGATTGCCTTATTGCCAAATTGAACGGAGTCACGATCTTCTTCTTCAGCCTCCAAACCATTGTGACTGTCGTCAGCTGAAGCTGCGTCAACGCGCAGAACGCTTTGTTTTTCCATATCTAATCCTGCTCTGATCTAGACTGAATATGATGCCCAGCAACTAAAACTTCGGTCAGCCAGTCCTTGAATACTTCTCAAATTTACTAGGCTTTGTAGTTTTAACGGCCCAACCTCGCGACAGGATCACTCGTAAAGCGGTCCTATCGAAAATTTAATGTTGTCCGATGTCTGCTCAATTACACAGAGCTCATGAGCGGGCACAACAGGAGGTCTTGAGGGAGTGGTTGACGCATCCGCAGAAAATGCGCGCACGATCACACACGTTGCTGCCGGAGTGATTCACGCACGCGCGGAAAATGCGCGCACGATCACACACGTTGCTGCCGGAGTGATCCACGCACGCGCGGAAAATGCGCGCACGATCACACACGTTGTTGCCGGAGTGATCCACGCACGCGCGGAAAATGCGCGCACGATCACACACGTTAACCACTGATCTTTGAAAAGTCTGCAATGTTTCGCGTCGCGCCGCGAATTTCTGCCAACAGCTTTAGACGGTTTTGCCGAAGCTTGCTGTCATCAGCATTGACGGTCACGTCGTCGAAGAATTTGTCGACCGGCTTGCGCAGTTCAGACAGGGCACGCATTGCACCCTCGAAGTTCTCAACATCAATTGCGGCCTTGGTATCGAACTTTACCTTAGCAATTGCGGCGGCTAGGTCTCGCTCTGCAGCCTCGACCAATAGCGGGCCTTCTGGTTCACCACTGAACGTAACCTTATCTTTCTTCTCTTCGGCTTTGAGAATGTTTGCAGCCCGCTTCACACCGGCTAGCAAATTTACGCCGTCATCTGTATCGAGGAAATCCGTTAGCGCTTCCACACGCTTCACAACGAGCGCCAGATCATCCTGCCCACCCAATGCAAAAACTGCGTCGATCAAGTCGTGACGCAATCCTTTGTCTCGGAGGTAAACCTTCAGGCGATCACCAACAAAGGAAAGAAGATCAGATTGAACCGCCTTATCTTTTCCAACCGACGTTTGGCGCAAAACACTCCCAAGCGGTAACCGAAGATCATTTTCCAAAACAATACGAATGACGCCCAGAGCCGCACGGCGCAATTGATAGGGATCACCAGAGCCAGTTGGCTTTTCATCAATACTCCAAAAGCCGGCCAGCGTGTCGAGCTTATCGGCTAACGCCACGGCAATGGAGACCGGAGCCGTTGGTACATTATCGCCCTGCCCCTTCGGTTGATAATGCTCTTCAATAGCGCGTGCAATTTCTGATTTTGTCTTCGCAGCTTCAGCGTAGTATCGCCCCATCAAGCCTTGCAATTCGGGAAATTCACCGACCATTCCCGAAACAAGATCAGCTTTGGCAAGTTGTGCGGCGCGGCGCGTTTCCTCACTGTCTGCGTCTACACTGCCCGCAATATCATGTGCCAAGTCAGCAATACGCTCGATGCGATCTTTCTGGCTGCCCAGCTTTTCGTGGAACGTGATGCCATCCAATTCGGCAGCCATGTCATCAAGTGGACGCTTTAAATCCTGTTCCCAAAAGAATTTTGCATCCGCCAAACGGGCTCGAATAACCTTCTCATTCCCTGAGATGATTTGGCGACCTCCATCCTTTGCAATCAGATTTGAAACACAAAGAAACTTGGCTGCAAGCTTGCCAGTCTTTGGGTCTGTTAAAGAAAAGCACTTTTGGTGAGATTTCATCGCCGTCGTGAGGCATTCCGCCGGAACTTCAAGAAACTCCTCATCGAATGAACCCATCAATACCGTCGGCCACTCATTCAGTCCTGCGTTCTCAAGCATCAAAGCTTCATCCCTGATGAGTGACAGGTTAGCCGACTTGGCAATGGCTTCTGCTTGCTCATCAATCATCGCAGCTCGCTCGCTGGATGGCAAAAGAACTTTGCTTTTTTTCAGTTTCTTGCCGTAGTCTTCGAAACTCGAAACGGCAAAGGGTTCGCGCCCATGGAAACGGTGCCCGCACGTAATGTCTCCACTCTTAATGCCTGCGACCTCAAACGGCACAATTTTTCCACCCAACAAGCACACGATCGAATGCATCGGACGCACCCATGCAAAATCAGAGCTGCCCCATCGCATGGCTTTTGGCCAAGGAAACTTGTGCATCACAGCAGGCACAACTTCGGCAATAATATCAGCCGCGTCACGGCCAGGCTTGTTGGTTCGCGCGACGTAGTAGTCACCTTTTTTCGGATCGCTAACAACTTCCGCCTCTTCAATTGAGGCCAACCCTGACGCTTTTAAAAAGCCTGCCACAGCCTTTTCCGGTGCGCCAACACGTGGACCCTTGCGCTCCAGCGAAACCGCCGGAGATTTTTCAGGGACATCGGCGACCATCATAGCCAACCGACGTGGCGTCGCATAGGCCTGCGCATCGCCAAGTGTCAGACCCTCAGCTTCTAATCCGCTTGACACTAAGCGTTTCAGATCATCGGCGGCACGCTGCTGCATGCGCGCTGGAATTTCTTCAGAAAAAATTTCAAGCAGAAGTTCAGCCATTATAATTCTTGCACTGCGCTTTAAGCCGCCTTTGTCAGCTGCCAAACGCCCTCTGAGTTGTAAAACAAATCGTCGTTATCGTAGTTCGCGTCTTTTGTGTGCGACAACGTCCAGACGGGACCGTCTTCGGTTGTCGAGAACGTTTGGCCTTGGGCAAGCTCTGGGCGCTCGCACATCTGATAAACATTGAAGATCATCAGAATCTGGCTCGCTTCTTCCAAATCGTCATGACCGTCAATTGCAGCTTCTGGAAGAGAAAACTGTTGCATGCCAACAGACCGCATACTTGTGCCGTCATTGTCCTGCGCCAGATGGCAAACAAAATTTTCATACCAAACGGCCGGAATATCATGCTCGATAGCTTGCAGCCAATTGTCAAACTCGAACGCCAGCCCTGCTGTTTCAATCTTGACAGCAAGTCCACCAGCCTCGTGCACCGCCTTGGAAATCAATCGAATTCCATCGTGACTGGCCGGTCCATCGTAGCTCATGAGCAGATAAAGCACGCTCTTGTGAGCCGCGAGTGAGGCCATAGTGTCTTCACTCAACTGGTCCATCGCAGCATGGCCAAAGGCTTGGCTCAAATGCGCGTTCGCAGTTTCTTCAAATTGAAAGCCCGCCGATTCCTTGGTTTCGGTCTCAAGTAGCAAGCCGCCTGCCGCAATAAACCGACCACCACTGCTCTCAAGCAATGCGGCAAGAAATGCAGACCGATCTTCCCACAGACCCGGCACACACAAAATGATGTCGTCACCAATTGGTGTCGTCTCATCACTCATAATTGCTGGGCCTCATTCATTCGCACAATCAACATTTGTTTTATTGCGCAGGTGTGGCTGGCGCATCAATACCATCGCCAATTTCTGTTGGCTCAACGATCGGAGCATAAACTGATGGGCGAACACTCTTTGCAATATCTGTTGTCGCTCCAGTTGTCATCAAATAGCCAAGGCCCACAATCAACGACGCTAGTACTAAGAAGAAAACGGGTTTTTGTCGGCGCCAAAATGCCAGCAAAGCAATGAATAAAACCGGTAGCGCGATAACCAACGCACCAAAAACGTTTGCAGGAATTGTATCCATTATGACTGTCCTCCAGCCTCTGTTTTAAGCCACGCCGCGCAACACGCCTTTGCTAACTCGCGTACACGCAGGATGTAGCTCTGTCTTTCGGTAACCGAAATTACACCTCGTGCATCCAGCAAATTGAAGATATGGGATGCCTTAATGCATTGATCGTAAGCCGGTAACACCACAAGGTGGCGCTCTCCCGCATCGCCCTTTTCCAACAATGACTGGCATTCTGCTTCAGCGTCTTTAAATTGCTGCAACAGAAGTTGTGTATTCGCATGTTCAAAATTATAGCGCGAATATTCCTGCTCAGCTTGCAAGAAAACGTCGCCATAAGAAATTTTGTCGTCTCCATCCAGTCCATTGAAATTCAAATCGTAGACACGATCGACACCCTGGACATACATGGCCAGGCGCTCAAGCCCGTAAGTAAGTTCGCCCGAGACAGGCTTGCAATCAAAACCGCCCACCTGTTGGAAATAAGTAAATTGCGAAACTTCCATGCCATTACACCAGACTTCCCAACCAAGCCCCCATGCCCCCAAGGTTGGGCTCTCCCAGTCATCTTCTACGAAACGAATATCGTTGACCGTCGTATCGATTCCGATCGCATCCAGGCTGGCAAGATAAAGGTCCTGAATGTTTGGTGGTGACGGCTTTAAAATGACCTGAAATTGATAATAGTGCTGCAACCGGTTGGGGTTTTCACCATAGCGGCCATCTTTGGGGCGCCGCGACGGTTGCACATAAGCTGCATTCCAATGTTTCGGACCAAGCGAGCGCAATGTTGTTGCTGGGTGGAATGTGCCTGCACCAACTTCTATATCGTAGGGCTGTAAAACAACGCAGCCCTGACCGCTCCAATATTGTTGCAACGTCAGAATTAAATCTTGGAACGATTTGGCCGGCTGCAATTGACGTAGCGGCGTTAGAGCAGTTTTGGACTTTGTAGTGGCTTTGGATGCCATTGGATCGGTCTCGACAGCTGTTAGTGGCAACCAGAAAAGACGCGGAAAAATTCACCCGCGAAACTTCCAGGCGCAAAGCAATGTTCCTGCTCCGAATACCCGCCTGAGAGGTCTCGGGCAACCCATCACAATCGCTTGCGCTCCATTCCGGCGTCGATAATTGGAGGATTGGCCATGTTTATAGGCCTTTCGAGCGATTTGGCCGGTAAACACCCTTGATTTCATCAAACTCTAAAGTGCCGCGGTCGACGGGATGACCATCGCCGCGCGTTCGAGTTGTGTGTGCTGCTCTATCTTGGGCCCGCTTGGAGTCTCGTTTGAGCCACTTATATCCAGCATAAATTCCAACCGCCGCGGCGGCAATGGCAAGTACGGGAGGCATCGCGAAACTCCTTTGCGACTTAGAATCCAAAGCGTGACCACAGTGACCGGCGCTCGAGTGTAGAAACCACAGCATCGCTGATCGAAAGACCATCGTTTGCGTCTGCAGAAAGCAACTGAGATACCGCCAATGGTTCGCTTGTTGCAACCGACAACCGTTTTAGGCGAGAAAACAGGCCACCCTTTGACATTGGCACGCGACGCAATTTGACCTTTTTGCCAAACAGCTCGCGCATTTTGGAGCGAACATCCGAGATACCATCAATCAAACCAAGTTCGTGGGCCTTTGTGGCAGACCAAAATGCGCCGTTGAATAAGTCGTTGTCAGGGCTATTGAGATGTTCAGCGCGGCGCTCTTTTACAACCGCAATAAAAGCATCATGAATGTCGCCCTGGATTTCTTTTAGCCGTTTCACGTCATCGCTATTTTCCGGTTTGAATGGATCTAATTGACTTTTGCTTATGCCCGAGGTGTAGACACGTCGTTCGATACCAAGCTTTTCAATCGCTTCAACAAAGCCAAAGCTCGCAGTAATCACGCCAATCGATCCAACGATTGATGACGCGTCGGCATAAATCTCATCACCGGCAACAGCAAGGTAATATCCGCCAGACGCGGCAACGTCTTCGCAAAACACGTAGACCTTCTTCTCGTTCTCTTCTGCAAGCTGGCGTAAGCGGCGAAAAATGAGACTGGATTGAACCGGTGAACCACCCGGTGAGTTGATGACGACAGCGACGGCCTTTGTTTTCGACATCGTGAATGCTTTTTCAATCGGTTCTGCCACACTCGACAGCGACAACCCTGGACGCAAAGGTGATGCGACCCCAATCGTGCCTGATAAATGGAGAACAGGAACCACCGGACTGCGTTTAAACCACTTCATAAAGACAAATTTTCCTTCACTGATTTCTCATACTCAAAAACGGGGTGTTGCCAGCCACCAGACCTTATCTGGGTTCAAGTACGTGTTCTATATTGTTCTTATCGTGACCGCTCGGCCGTTTCAATGGGAGCGCTGCATGGCTTCGAGCCTGGCGCCATGACGCAGGATCGACTCGGCGGCATCTGTAAGCTTTGCACGATCTTTACTGGTTTCAAGTGGCGAACTTTGTTGGCTATGTACAATAAATGGTGAGAGCAATTGAAATGGCGCCCGGCTTCCTTTTTGACCGCGTACCAAAACACGATGCGCAACGCCACCGGGATGTGAGATAATTGGCAACACCGTTAAACCACCAAAGCGGCCAGAGAGCACAGCAAGAAGGCGTGGCAATTCTTGCGCTTTATGGATGAATGTCGTCAGGCCTCTTGGTTTTGTCACCCGAACAATAAATCGCGCCCAAGTTTCCAACTCTTGTCCATCCATTGCGTGCGCCACCTCCTTTAACTGGTTCGGGGCCAGTGTTCCGCGGCCAACCTCATGAAACGGAGGATTTGCCAGCACGTGATCGAATGTGTCGTTGGTCAAACCAATCGCGCTCAATTGCGCAGGACTTGCGACCACATCTGCCCGCACGACACGGCATCGCGCGCTCAAATTATTTCTCTCGATGTTCTGGCAAGCCAGTTGGACAAATGTTTCATCCCGCTCAACCAGCGTGACGTCTAATTTTGACTCGCGTTGGGCAGCACACAACCCAACGGTGCCAACGCCCGAGCCAACGTCGAGCACGCGCGCAATATTAAGCGGTGTTGGCACAGATGCCGCCAACAATAGGGCATCAAGCCCGGCACGGTATCCATCTGCCGGTTGCAGTAATTGCAATTTGCCGCCGAGAAATGCATCGTCCGTGGTCGCCACCCCTTCAGACACATTTTCCCGAGCTTCAATTGTCATGAGTTTGCGTCCCACTTTTCCAGATCTGCATCCTTCAAAATTTCTCGAGCAGCTTCAAGTTGCCCCTGTTCAACCATGACCCGGCGCGGAAGCACCCCAATCGAACCCTCAAGAATGCTCATATTTTGATCCAGGATCACATAATGAATTCCGCCACCTTTCAGAAGGGATTCAACATAGGATAAAAGGACCGGGTCATTGGCCTTGAGAAGTTCTTGCATTACGCTCAGATCCTTTCCGATTGCCCGAAAGTGCGGCAAAGTGCCTTTAGCATGTGTTGAGTTGCATACCGTATTCTGTTTTTAACGCTTGAAACACTGAAACCTAAGGAAATTACATTGGGTGTTGTCGTTCCTTTGAATCCCTCGTCCGATCCATCCAAAAGTTTAAAGCCACTTTTGGACCTTGTATCTGAAGATATGGCTGGGATTAACCGGATTATTCTCGATAAAGCCTTGTCTGATGTCGAATTGATCCCTGAACTGGCTGCTCATTTGATCGATTCTGGGGGCAAGCGCCTGCGTCCGATGCTGACATTGGCGGCGGCCAAGCTGGTCGATTATCGCGGCGAACAACACATTGATGTAGCGGCCGCCGTTGAATTTATGCATACCGCCACTTTACTTCACGACGACGTCGTGGACGACAGCGATGTTCGCCGTGGTAAACTTGCCGCCCGCAAAATTTGGGGCAACCAAGCCAGCGTTTTGGTCGGAGACTTTCTCTTAGGGCAAGCGTTTCGAATGCTTGTCGAAGTCGGTGAATTGAGCGTTTTAAAAATATTGTCAAACGCCGCAGCCGTAATCGCAGAAGGCGAGGTCATGCAGCTTGCCGCAGCGAAGAACACCTCTGTCACCGAGGACGACTATCTTGCGATCATAGATGCAAAGACAGCAGCGTTATTCTCTGGGGCAGCGCAATCAGGTGCCGCCATTGCGGGCCGCCCGGTCGAAGAGCAAAACGCACTAAAATCCTATGGCCGCAATCTTGGATTGGCATTCCAACTTGTCGATGACGCCTTGGATTATGGCGGCGACAGTAAGAAACTTGGCAAATCTGTCGGCGATGATTTCCGCGAAGGAAAAATTACCTTGCCGGTCTTATTGGCCTATCGGCGTGGTAGCGAAAAAGAACGCACGTTCTGGCAACGCACGATCGTCGATGGCGATATCAAAAACGGTGATATCGAAACAGCAATCGAAACAATGAACAGCCATGGGACTATTAGCGACACCTTAGAGCGTGCCAAATCATACGGAACGGTTGCCCACGACGCGTTGGCCATTTTTCCGGACTCAGCAGAAAAAAAAGCTCTCCAAGACGTCATCTCGTTCTGTATTGCAAGAGCCCATTGACCATTCAGCCTAGCGCCATGTTCGTTCAAATCGCGCGCTGCGCAGGTTGAACTCTTTATTGCAATCAACTTATCTGCTTCGCGCAAGCGCTGCGCAGGTTGATCTAGTAAACCCGTGTCGGCACAACCCACCAATCGCGATGGGCATTTTTTATTTGCTTGGTCGCGATGTTGGCTGCGTACATATTCTCAAATAAGCCAAACACGGTTGGTCCAGCCCCAGACAAGCGAACCAATTTACAATCTGGTATTTGCTTGAGAGCCGAAAAAACCTCGTTCACGCTCGGCATGAGGTGACAGACCGGCTCCTCAAGATCATTGCGCAGATGTGTCAGGCCCTCAATCAAACCCCGCGCCGAAGAGAAATCTAATTCAACATTGGGGATATCTCGCCGCACCTTTTCTTCAGCGATTTTTTTGGCATTGAGATTTTTGAAAACTTGCGCAGTTTTGTTGTCTGGCACTGAAACTTGAGGATTGACTAACACGACGGCCAGTTCGGGCAATGGCCCGGCTGGCGTGACCCGTTCACCAATCCCTGTCATCCAGGATGCCTCGGCCCCCAAACACACCGGCACATCCGCTCCGAGTTCGGTCGCAAGAGCAAGCCAATCGATCTGATCTGCAAGTTCGCGATGGCATAATTTTACAGCTCGTAAAACTGCGGCAGCATCGCCAGAGCCGCCGCCTATACCCGCTGCCACCGGCAAATTCTTTTCAATGTCGAGCGCGCGTATTTTGAGTTTTCTTTGCTCTGGCTTGGAAATGCGCACCACAAGACGCTCCAACGCCGTCGCAACAAGGTTTGGACCTGTAATATTGGAAGCAAAAGGACCAGACATTGAAATCATCGGAGGCAGTGCCGTTGGATCGCCGAATTTAAGTGAAATCCGGTCACAGGCATCAACGCCAAAGCACACAAGGCTTTCCAACTCATGAAAGCCATCTGACCGACGCCCACAGATGTGAAGAAAGAGATTAATCTTCGCCGCGGCGGTTTCGATATACTGCATTATGTCGGCTCAATTTTTTCACTTTACCTGGTGCAACCCGGGACCTAACACCTCGCCACACCATCGAACCTTGCGGCTTTAGACACAAAACAACGGCGCTGGCAAATTGACCGAACGCCGTTGTTTTGAAAAAAGCATTCCAATGTGAATTCGGCGACGGAACGCGCGCCGAACCATCTCCCAATCTTAGTTGGCCATTGCCCCACTCGCGTCAGTTCGCTTTAAAACCTTGGTTTCTTTTTCTTTCGATAATCCGTTGGCGAGCTTCTTCTTGATCGTCAACAAAACGTCAGGCTCTGGTTTCAATGTCAATGCCTGCTCCCATTGGAAACGGGCTTCTCGATGACGGCCAACCTGCCAAAGTGCATCACCGAGATGATCATTTAGAATTGGATCTTCTGGACGCAACTCAACAGCGCGTTCCAAATTTTTCACAGCCTTATCATAGTTGCCAAGTTTGAAATGGGCCCAACCGAGACTGTCAACGATATACCCGTCTTCAGGCTTCAGGCGTACGGCTTTTTCAATCAGCTTCAAGCCTTTCTTAAGATTGATACCTTGATCAATCCAAGAATAGCCCAAGTAATTCAGCGCCAAGGGCTGATCGGGATAAAGCTCAAGGGCCTTTAGAAGATCTTTTTCAGCTTTATCCCACTGCTTGAGGCGTTCATGACAAGTCCCGCGCGAATAAAAGTAGGTCCAATCGCCTCTCTTTGGAGTTTTCACCAATGCAAGTACGTTGTCGTAGTAGGTGATGGCCTCCTTGTAGCGCTTACGCGAACGCATGATATTGCCAAGCGCATCAAGAGGACGTGTATCGCCTTTGTGTTTTTCAGCAAGGGTCAGCAGAACTTTTTCGGCTTCATCGACACGATCAAGTGAATTGTAGTTGTAGGCCTTGCGAATATCGATCGACAGCTGCAACGGCGTCCCACGGGGAATACGACCATAGGTTTCGATGGCCTCCTGATACCGGTTGGTCGACTCATACGCATTTGCCAACGCTGCCAATGCAAAAGGCTGTTCTGGTTCCAGGTAGAGCGCCATCTGCAAATAAAGCAGACCAATTCCAACGCCACCTTCTCCGGCAAGCGCTTCACCCAAACCGTAAAACACTTCCGACATGCCTTCGGTCGGGTTCTTGACGATCAACGATATCTTGTCTCTTGCATCCAGTTTTTGAAGCAGGTCTTTAGCTAAAGGATGTCCCTGATCGGCGTCTCCACGAATACTTTTCTTGAGCAAAGATCGCGCGAGCTTGGAATTGCCAGTGCTTGCTGCATGGCGCGCGTAGGCAAGGACCGTTCGCAATGTGCGACTGTCTTGCTGGTAAACACGCGAATAGGCCTTGCTGGCCTTGCGAGGTCTTTTGGTAACGTCCGCAATCAAAGCCCGGTGATAGCGTAAATAAAATTCCGCCCAATCAGCTTGGCGAGAAACGTTCAACGCTTTGTCGGCAAGTTTTGTTTTACCTTCAGCCACTCGGACCCAGGCTTGGGCAATCGCGCTGGTAAGTTCACCGATAGGGCCGGTACCACCCTTTTTGAAATGCTCGCGAGCCTCACTATAGCGACGCGATTTAAAATTCGAGATCCCAAGCACCATGCGGGCGGTGCGGTGATTTGGTTTTGATTTCACCAAACGTTTTGCATGACCGAGAGCATCGGACCAATTGCCGCCCGTCGCTTCCATCAAAAACGTCTGTTCGAGCAAGACAACGTTATTTGGGTCTCGCGCCAAGGCACTACGGTAGAACGCTGCCGCCTGTGCAGGGTCGTTGTCGCCACGCGCAAATCGACCCGCCAAATAACTTCCAACCAGGGAATGTGTCGCGATGTCTTCTTTTGCAGTCCGCGCCAGACTCTGATGGTTGAAAAACGAAAATGCTACGCCAATCGTCAGCGTTAACATCGTCGCCAAAGCCGCGCGCGAACGATACGTCATCTGCATCATGGTGATCCCTAAGAAGCCGCTGGAGGGCATCCGCCCACCTGATTCTCAATACCCTGCCACAATCTAACAACAAAACAGGCGATTTGGCGACTGGTTTGAACGGCCGGACCATCAACGTGGTTTCCAAACACCCAAACGATGGCCCATCACCAATATTCGTTCATTTTCAAGCCTGTAATCGATCAAACCAGATGCAAGTCAACACGGTCGTCTATGCAGACAATTGATTGTATGGCGAATTCTTAATAATCGGCTGAGAGATAATCGCGTGCTAGAGAACCATAAACCGTGCCATTAGCCTGCAAAGGATGGACAAGGTCGAAATTACTCAGATCTCACCACGTACCAATTTTTGCTGACCCGAAATTGGCTTTGGCACAACCTTAGTATTACATCTCCGCGTAGTTCGGCCCGCCGCCACCTTCCGGGCAGACCCAAGTAATGTTTTGACTGGGATCCTTGATATCGCAGGTTTTGCAATGAACACAGTTTTGCGCATTTATCTGGAACTTCGCACGCCCATCATCACCTTCAACGATCTCGTATACACCTGCCGGACAATAACGCTGCGCCGGTTCGCCAAATTCAGGTAGATTGACCGTGACAGGGATCTCCGGGTTCGCGAGCAACAAATGAGAACGTTGGTCTTCCTCATGGTTTGTCGCCGAGAACGAAACGTTTGTTAACTTATCAAAGGTCAACACACCGTCAGGCTTAGGATAGGTCATCGGCTTATAAGCTTTGGCCCGTTTCAATGAAGCCCAGTCTGATTTTCCGTGTCGAAGAGTGAAACCAAAGCCAATGCCCTTAATGACGGTATTCATCCACATATCGACACCACCCAGCGCGATACCAAGTGCCGTGCCAAATTTCGACCAGAGTGGTTTTGCATTTCTTACCGGTTTGAGATCGCTTGCGATCGCACCGGTTCGCACCTCCGTTTCATAAGCCTCCAGCACGTCATGTGAGCGTCCGGAAGCAATCGCAGAATACGCGGCATCCGCTGCGGCAATTCCTGACAACACCGCATTGTGACTACCTTTAATGCGCGGAACGTTGACCATCCCAGCAGAACAGCCAAGAAGCGTGCCGCCCGGCACGACAAGCTTTGGTAGCGATTGCCAGCCGCCTTCTGTGATCGCACGAGCGCCATAAGCAATACGCTTACCGCCTTCGAGAACTTCCTGAATGGCAGGGTGCGTTTTGAAACGCTGAAACTCATCATACGGCGAAAGGTAAGGGTTGGCGTAGTTCAGGTGAACAACGAACCCAACAGACACGAGGTTTTTACCGTAGTGATAGACGAACGATCCACCACCGGTTTTGTTGTCGAGCGGCCAACCGAATGAGTGTTGAACAAGCCCTGGCTGATGTTTGTCAGTTGGGATTTCCCAAAGCTCTTTCAGTCCGATGCCATACTTTTGCGGCTCACAATCTTTGTCGAGATTGAATTTTTCAATCAACTCCTTACTGAGCGAACCGCGGACACCCTCAGCAAACATTGTGTATTTGCCGCGCAGCTCCATGCCACGCACAAAGCTATCTTTTGGCTGACCGTTGCGGTCAATGCCCATATCACCGGTGGCGACACCGACGACGGCACCGTTATCATCATAGAGAACTTCAGAGGCGGCAAAACCTGGATAAACCTCAACGCCCAGCTCCATCGCCTGCTCACCCAACCAGCGTGTCAGCGTCCCAAGGCTTCCAACGTAATTGCCATGGTTGTTCATCAGTGGCGGCATCAAAAACGTCGGCAGGCTCATCTCGCCGGCTGGTCCGAGAACCAAGAACCGGTCCTTAGTGACTTTGGTTTGCAGCGGGCAATCTTTCTCGCGCCAATCCGGAATGAGTTGGTCGAGACCTTGAGGATCAATGACGGCCCCAGACAGGATATGGGCGCCAATTTCAGACCCCTTTTCCAAAACCACCACGGACAAATCAGTATCCGTTTCGCCTGCACGTTGTTTCAGGCGAATGGCAGCAGACAAACCGGCTGGACCACCGCCAACAATCACAACGTCGAAATCCATGCTGTCGCGCTCTGGCAATTCAGCGTTACTGGTCCCATCCTCGGATGACATCTCGGAATTTCCCTCTTTTGCCTGCTATCGTACTTTTTCTTTTTTCCGTTCATACAACGGTGGGGTCAAGGTTTGCAGCGTTGTCAGCCGCCGCGTCACAGTCTCTCACCCCGCATCGTTCATCCATTGAATTTCGGGGCTCAATCCCCATCGAGATAACATGGGCTCGACAGGTTTGCCCATTTATGACCTAAAGTAACGCCATGACTGAGGGCAATCCACAACATGAACAAGCGCTTGGCGACCTTCTCGCTTGGTATCGAGAAATCGGCGTCGACGAGGTTTTATCAGACTCTCCTATCGATTGGTTGGCGCGCGGCGATGCGGCGCCTGGCCAAAACACCCATATCAATCGGCCTGCCCACCGCGAACCACGCGGCGTGACACCACGAGATGAGTTACCTCAACCAGGTCATAGAAATACCCAAGTAGATCCTACAAAAACTGAAACACACCCGGCATCCCCCTACGCACCGGTTGCCTGGCCCCACAACACCACACCACGTGCGCCACAACAGCCAATTGCTCCTTCGACCGACACGTTGGTTACACATGCCCAGGCGTTGGCGAACGGAGCAGAAAATCTTGAACAGTTAAGTCATGCCATCGCGACGTTTGACGGCTGCAGCTTGAAAGCAACGGCTAAGAATGCCTGCGTTTTTCGAGGCGCCGAAATTGCACATCTCATGGTCATTGGGGAAGCGCCTGGACGTGATGAAGATCTCACTGGCAAACCTTTCGTTGGCAGGGCAGGGCAACTACTTGATAAAATGTTGGCCTCCATTGGCGTTGATGAGACAAACGTCCACATCACCAACACCGTGTATTGGCGCCCTCCAGGCAATCGCACACCAACGCCGCAAGAAATTCAAATTTGTCGCCCGTTCCTGGACCGCCAGGTTGCGCTTGTGCAACCCACACATCTGATGTTGCTTGGCGGTGCTGCTGCAAAGAGCATTTTTGAAACGACACAAGGCGTGATGAAAACGAGGGGCAAATGGCGTAAAGTTTCGTTCGGAAATGAAACATTTCCAACAATGGCTACCCTACATCCCGCCTATTTGCTGCGCACACCGGCAGCAAAACGATCGGTTTGGCGCGACCTCTTGTCATTAAAACAACGGCTAAAATAAAAGAAAAACCCCCAACATGCCCATTCTGGGGAGATGTGCTGCATCTGATAAGCTTTTGAAATCAATTTTATACAATCATTTAAACGGATGTGAATGGGCGATCCTATAGTCTAGGCCTGAATTCGTCGACACACTGCCTGCAAGCTGTGTCTAGTCGCAAGCGTTGAGGTGCCTTTTATGGCTAAAAAACTCGTATATCTGCGATCGATTGATGTCGCGTATTTTCGCGTAACAGGTCCGCGCAGCGCAGCAGCCGACCTGGCATGGCACAAGATGATCGATTGGCTTGAGAAATACGATTTGCGCAACGAAGTCGAACGCGGCTATGGCATCTGCCAACCCTGCTCTCCAAACGGCAAACCTGGTCACTACGACGCTTGTGTTGCACTGCCGCCTGCAACACCTGAAATAGCGCGCTCTGAGGTCAAAATTCGGAAAATCCCCGGTGGGGCCTACACCAGGTGGCAACACAAGGGCGCTCACTCTGCTGTTCAATTCATTATCTCTGACCTTCAAGATTGTCACGACGAAGAAGCAACTTTGACATTCGATCCAACGCGCCCAACAATCGAGATATTTCTCAACGACCCGGCAAAAGTGCCGGAGGTTAAATTGCGAACTGATATTTGTTTGCCCGTTGCACTACAAACCGGAACGAATGGCAAACAGTTCGCTGCTTAACGCGTCGCATTCAATTTTGATGACACCAAAACGCGCGAGTCATTCGTTTCGGCCATCTTGCGATCGCCGTCCACAATGCGCGTTACGTTGGTCTCGAATCCCAGCCTTGAGTCCATCCATCAGATTAATTGATCCAACGGGTCATCAAATTTGATCGGATATTGCTCTAGACGGGTGGCGTGTGGCAGTCCAAATTCTACTATGAAAATGATTTGGAGTGATACCACCTGATGGGAAAAATCGACGAAACACGCAAATTCGTGCCAATCCGCATCGCGGTTTTGACAGTTTCTGATACGCGCACAAAGAAAGAAGACAAATCAGGTGCAACGCTCAGCGAATTGTTAACGCGCGATGGGCACACACTTGCTGAGCGAAATCTCGTCAAAGACGATATTGAGGCGATCCGTGATACAGTCATGGCCTGGGCTGAAACGCCCGACATTGATGCGATAATCACAACAGGTGGCACCGGCTTTACCGGTCGAGATGTGACACCGGAAGCGCTAAAACCGCTGTTTGAGAAAGAGATCGAAGGCTTCTCAACCATCTTCCACATGCTGTCATATGAAAAAATCAAGACCTCGACGATCCAATCGCGCGCTTGCGGCGGTGTCATCAAAGGCACTTACGTTTTTTGTGTTCCAGGATCACCAGGAGCATGCCGGGATGCTTGGGACGGTATTTTGAAATGGCAACTCGACAGCCGCCATCGCCCTTGCAACTTCGTCGAGATCATGGCGCGATTGCAGGAACACCTCGAATAATAAGGCTTGGCTCATCGCCCGCCGGTTAGATTCCAGACCGGCTACGTTCTAGGACCAAAAGTTGGCGTGCGGAATTGGCTGCCTCGAAACTTGCGCGAGCGATTTGGCTTACCAACACCAGAACAATTCCCGCAATTACCAGACCGACCGGCATCAAAAACGTCAGCCAGCTCGCTGCCACTTCCCGCACGACTTCACCACCGCCAGCAGCCCCAGATGATCCGAGTCCGACAATCTCCAAAACCATTGCAATAACCCCGGTGACCATTGCGAGCCAGCCAAGAACCTGTGCCAATCGCATGGTGAACATTCCGCTTTTAAACGACAGCCGAACATCGGCAAGCTCATCACTATCGTAACCATCATCACCTTGACCATGGTTGGATTGATTTGAAGGTGTGTGTGTTGTGGCTGGAGGCATTGAACGCTGTTGCGCCACAGTTCCGGTGGCAACTGAAGTGCCAACAGCGCGTGTTGCGACGGGCGCAACGCCATATCCTTGCTGCGGGGAAGCGTGGCTGGGTTCTGCTATACGCCCCTGTCCAACCGCTTGATGTGTCTGGGGCCTTAGGCCGTCAGATGTTGCAACCGGCGGCTGACGACCTGCATTGCCGATCCGCGCCAACCCCGCGCGTGCAGCTGCACCCACCTGCTCATGTGCGTAGTAGTGTGCCAAATGCGAATAGATCTGGTGCGCGTAAGCAAAGCGACCTTCAGATTCAGCCCGTTGGCCAAATCCCAAAATGTCGTGTGGGGTATAGTTTACGTGTTCAGTCATCAACAACGGTGCCAGGAATACGCGGCCAAAATTACGTCCAACAGAAACAACTATACCATCGTATTGCCGCTGTGTCCTGAGATATCAGGCAGGCAAAACGCGCAATGTTGCGAGCCGGTAAATTTGTTGAGTTTGCAGACTAGTTCGAATTGGCCGGCAGAACATGGCGCCCCTCGACGCCGCCTAAGAGTTGTAGATCCTCCACCGCGTCGACATCAACAAGGTTGCCAAGCGTCGAGACACGATAATTTTTCAGGTTTGCCATCGTATCTTCGAGCGCATCTGAACTCGACCAACGAACTCCATAGAAAGCTTTGGGAATATTGGGTCGTCGCTTCATTCCGATAAGCCAATAACCACCGTCAGGTGCACGGCCGAACACGGCATCATCACGCCCCAAGCGTCGAAAGGCTTGTTGAATATGCTTTACGCTTAGAGCTGGAACATCGGTGCCAACGATAACAACGGGGCCTGGCGGCAGCTCGTTAAAGATGCGTTGCATGCGGTGGCCAAGATCACCGCTACCTTGTGCAAAACGGTGCGCACCTTTCGGCCAAACCGAACGATCTATCGCTGCATCGGGTGTAACAGCGATGTAAGTCTCCCAACCTGGGTGATCTGCCAACCGAGCAAACAAAGCGTTCATCGAATTGCGATAAAACGATGTTGCGCGCACAACGCCTGCACCTTGCGCGAGGCGGGTTTTTACAAGACCGGCTTTTGGCTCCTTGACCATCAAAACGAGGCGCGGTGCAAACGTGCGTTGACCACTTTCGTGGCCCTGCGGTGCAGAAAGGTTATTTCCAACACCAGTCCAAGAATTAAGCTCCGCCTTCACAGGTGTTGGCTTCAAGTGCAATGGACGTCGGATCGGCTGACCGTTCCCTGCGACACCACTTTTGTAAAGTCTATGTCCGCGCAATTGATGCATACCGCTTCCACTCCCAACCTTCGCCAAACCTTTTGCCTCATAAACAGAGACACTCTGTGCGCGAGTTTAGCCATTTGTCAGGCCGTTGTGTGAACAACTAGCTGCGGCGGAAGATCACCGTCGCAGAAGCGACTGTTGCACACTCGATGGTCACTGCTGCTGAGATTTTAATCAGCGCTTTGCGAGCGATAAAAATTTGCAATTCGCGAAAGTGGCGTTTTCATAAAATACATCACCAGACAAGTTTGATTCCGTGCAATGCGTTTAGTGTACCCCTCGTCACGATATCTCACCGCGCTGGTGATGGCTTGTGAACGCAAAACCGAAATTCGTCTGCGGCCAATGCGCCGAACAATGTCGACATCCTCCATCAGCGGCAACTCTTTATGCTCACCAAGCTCGCCGTACAATTGGCGCGAAATCAGCAAGCCTTGGTCGCCATACGGCAATCCTAATAGGGATGATCTGAACCCAACAAATTTTTCAACAACCCATGGAGCAAATCCATCATCATCCAATGCAAACCGAAATGCCGCCGCCTGCGGCGCACGTCGCCCGCTTTCTATTTTTTCGATAAAGCTCGCAACCTCCGCTTCCCAACCCGGTGAGAGAACCGTGTCAGCGTGCAAAAATAGCAGCCACTGAAATTTGGCGGCCTTTGCACCCATTTTGAGTTGCGCGCCACGATTGGCAGCCGTTTTCAAAATAATGCCACCAGATTGATCTGCAATTTTCAACGTCTGGTCTGTTGATCCGCCATCAACAATGATGACCTCGCGTACAAGTCCCTCAATGACAGCCGGGACCAAAGCCGACAGCGTGCCAGCTAGATCTTGTTCTGCGTTCAATGTTGGGATTATGACAGAAATCATCTCGTCTTCTTACCAACGATCCCAAGGCATACAAGTACGCCGCAAGATAAAATTCGTTTTGGCCAAAACCTCTGTTGCCTGCGGAATGGTATAGGTCGATAAATTGCATAAATGTTCTTCTTTTGTTCTGCATTTCGTGCTAAGTTTATCAGCAACCTCACGCCTCACTCTCCCGACCGCGAAAACAAGCCACAAGTTCTTTTTAGAAAGCGTTGCAATGAAACAATCGCCAAACCAATTTGCAAAAACGTTTGTGCAAGACCCATGTGACCTGGAACGCAATAACGAACCGCAATCAATTGCCACCACACAAGTCGGCGAAGAACGTCGGCGCGGCCGAGGCGCACGATCAAACGCTAACGGTCGTTTCGAGCCCGACGAACGCAATACATTTGACGACGGCTGGGAGAGCTTGGCCACACTTGACGATTTCAAAACCACCACCCAACCCGAAACCGTGCGAACGATCATCACGCGCAACAACAGTCCGGACATTTCATTCGACCGGTCTATCAATCCCTATCGCGGTTGTGAACACGGCTGCATTTATTGTTTCGCTCGTCCGACACATTGCTATCTCGGGCATTCGGCTGGTCTCGATTTCGAAACGAAGCTGTATGCCAAAACCAATGCTGCAAAGGCACTTGAAAAAGAGCTGGCAAAGCCCGGATACACTCCCGACATTATTGCTCTTGGAGCCAACACCGATCCATACCAACCTATCGAACGGCGCGAAAAAATTACCCGCAGCATTCTCGAAGTCCTACAAGCAACGCAGCATCCTGTTGGGATTGTCACCAAATCAGCAGGCGTTTTAAGAGACCTCGATATCCTATCGGAAATGGCAAAGGATGGTTTGGTCAAAGTCGCCCTTTCGGTTACAACGCTTGACCGCAAACTTGCGCGCGCTATGGAACCGCGCGCGGCAACACCCGATAAACGTATTGATACCATTGAGAAACTGAGCGCTGCTGGTGTTCCAGTTATGGTCATGGTCGCTCCCGTGATACCAGCGCTGAATGACCACGAGATCGAGGTCATTCTGAAACACTGCTATGAGGCCGGCGCACGCGAAGCTGGCTATGTCATGTTGCGATTACCGATTGAGCTAAAGCAGTTGTTTCGTGAATGGTTGGCAACGGACTATCCCGACCGGGCAAACCGAATTATCGGCCATATCCAGTCAATGCACGGCGGCAAAGACTACTCCGCCGATTTCAGTCTGCGCCAAAAGGGGCAGGGGCCCTATGCCCGCCAGATCGCAAATCGCTTTTCACTGGCATCCAAACGCCTTGGCTTCAATCGCAATCGGCTTCGACTGCGAACAGATCTTTTTACCGCTCCTGTATCACCTGGCGCACAAATGAACTTGTTCTAGATAAGTGCCACACCCCAACAACAAACGCGCAAAGCGCGTCGCATCGCCCCGTTGTCTTGTTGAAAATGTGGCGTGTACCTAAGCCCAAGCATTGATGCATTCAACTGAAGCGAACAAGCTTTGCAAATGAGCAAATCCGATTCGCGGCAAAAGCCGAATTTTGACATTGAACGTTTTGAGCTTGGCAACATTGGTGGACCCATCGCTGGTGTGGATGAAGCTGGTCGTGGCCCCTGGGCTGGACCGGTCGTTGCTGCAGCTGTCGTGCTTGACCCCGATAACTTGCCAGACGGTCTTGATGATTCCAAACAACTGAAAGAAAGCAAACGCGAACAGCTTTTCGATGTGATCATGAACTCGGCTGACGTCGGGATCGGCATTGCAACTGTCGAACGCATCGATCGCGACAACATCCTTGCCGCCACCATGTGGGCTATGGCTGAAGCTGTTCATGGTCTCGAGATCTCACCGCGCCTGACACTCGTCGATGGCAACCGCGCACCTCAGCTAAACGGCCTAACCCGCACCATCATAAAAGGCGACGCAACCTCTATCTCTATTTCGGCAGCTTCAATCATCGCCAAAGTGACCCGCGACCGCATGATGGTCTCCATGGGTACGGCCCACCCCGGCTACGGATTTGAAAAGCACAAGGGTTACGGAACCAAGATACATCAAGATGCCCTGGCCAAACTTGGCGTGTGTGAACACCACCGCAAATCATTCAAGCCGATCAAACTCGCGTTAACCACAAAGCGCAACGGCTCATAGCTATACGAACGACAACAGCAGCACGGCCCCAAGCATCACCGTTGTCCAAAACGCCATAGTGCCGGTCGGCCAAGTTCGACCGAATATACCTTCAGGGCCATGCGTATCGGCAAGCTTGTCGCGAGACAATCCGGCTACGGCTTTGGTCAGGCGCGTAATAATTCCGTAGATCCAGGCAAAAACGGCATCAAGACTACTGGCCACTGCCTTGCCCAGCATTCGCCACAGCCAGTCGAAATCTAATGTGATGGTCTCAGTGCGTTTGAGCCAATGCAACATCAGGAAGAATGCCAAACCTGAGAACAACAGCAACTGCAGTTGATAGACGACATGGGCAAACGTGTACGGCACGTAGTTCGTCGCAAACGGTAAAATATCATAGAGCAGCCGAGGGAATATACCAAGGACAACGCAAACGACAGCTAAACCGACCATCGCAGCACGCATGTTCCATGGTGGCTCTTCAGGTCGCATTCCAGAATCTTTCTGAAAGAATACAAACCAAGGAAATTTGATACCAGCGTGCAAAAACACACCCGCCGACGCGGCCGCCAACAAGAACCAGACCAGTGCCAGATGTGCTTCACCTGCCGCTTCAGAAATCATCGACTTGGCAACAAAACCCGAAGTCAAAGGAAATGCTGAGATTGCCAATGCACCAATAATCCCGCATGTCGCCGTCAACGGCATCGTCCGGAACAACCCACCAAGATCGGTGCACTTGGTTTTTCCAGTCATCAACATCACAGAACCCGCCGACATCAACAACAAGGCCTTGTAGATGATATGTGCGAAGGCATGTGCGGTCGCACCGTTTAAGGCCATTTCTGAACCGATCCCAACAGCGACAACCATAAAACCGACCTGGTTGACGATTGAGTAGGCCAAGATACGCCGCATGTCATTTTCCAGGATCGCCCAAATGATCCCGTAAAAGACCATGAACAAACCGATGGGAATTAGAATTTCAGTCCCAGGGAATCCACGAATGAGAACGTAAACGGCCGTTTTTGTTGTAAAGGCGGATAGAAACACCATGCCCGACCATGATGAAGCCGGATAAGCATCTGGCAGCCAGGCGGAAAGTGGTGGTGCACCAACGTTGACGAGAAAGCCCGCGAGAATAAGCATGCGGGGTACCGTTGAAACATCCATGGCCTGGAATGTGGTGGACCCCGTGGCTGCGATCTCTCCTGCAACACCGGCCATAAACAACACACCGCCCAACATATGGATGGCGCCATACCGCATACCAGCTTTTAGCCCGCCGCCACCGCCGCACCAAATGACAAACGTCGAGGCAACCGCCATAATCTCCCAGAAGATAAAGACGGTGATTAAGTCACCGGAAAATGTCACGCCAATGGCACTGCCGGCATAGACAAAAGCTGCCGCCAGTTCGAGCGTATTCTTTTGATTGAGAGCAAACAAGCCACCAGCAAAAGCCATCATCGCGAACACAGTCGCAAAAGCGCGACCCAGACGTGTGCCTTCTGAAAGGATGAGATTTTGGCCAAGAAAGCTCGTTACGACCTGCGCACCATCACCGGTTGTCCAAATCAACCATAGGGTCAAAACCGGGGCTGTGAGCAACAACACCGTGCGCATGGCGTTCGTGCGCAAGGCCAACATCACAAGGCCAGCTGCGATCAAAACGAATCCTGGAGGAATGAGAATGTCAGCGATCATAGTAGTCATCCGGCCGTTTCAATAAGACACCAAGGGCCTTCGCCCCCACCACTAAAATTACGCAGGACACAAAACCAAACCACGCACCAAAGCCAAATGTGCCATCAATCCCGAAGTGGGGATGATGCTCAACAACGAGATCGAGCAGCACCAAAACTGCAAGCCCAACACACGATCCAATCCACAGCTTGCGAATTGTCGTGGCCTGCACCAGCCAATGCGTTTTGTCAGGCGGCACAATTTTTACTGAGACATCGTTGTGATCATTCATGGTTGGCTAACCGCTCCCACCGTTTGTTCCGCCAAGGCCAGCAACACCTCGGGAAACAGGAATAACCCGATTGTTGCCGCCGCCGTGACCGACAATGCCAACACCATCAGCCATGGCGCTTCACCATGATCCAGCTCTGGGTTTACAACATCAGACACATGGTCGGGTTTTGCAAAAAAGGCGCGAATGACGATCGGCAAAAAGTAAGCTGCATTCAAAACTGTCGAAGCGATGATAACACCAACGGGCAACCACTGTTGGGTCTCCATTGCGCCCGACAACATAAACCATTTGCCAAGAAAGCCTGTTGTTGGCGGCAATCCAATCATCGCCAACGCACCGATGGTAAAAGCAGTCATCGTCCAAGGCATTTTCCAGCCAATGCCGTCCAACTGGCTCACCTCGGTTTTGCGAGCAGCGGTGTAAATTGAGCCGGCGGCAAAGAACAATGTGATCTTTGCAACCGCATGACCGGCAATATGAATGACAGCGCCAATCACAGAGATCGGTGTCAAAATTGCCGTCGCCAGCACAACATAAGACAACTGAGAAATCGTCGAATAAGCCAAGCGCTTCTTCAAATTATCTTGACGCAAGGCGACCAATGAAGCGGCAATCACTGTAAAACTCGCGATAGCGAGGAACCAAGTGGTGTCACTCGTACGGGTCAGTGTTTCAATGCCAAAGATGTAGACAACCACCTTCACCACCGTGAACACACCGGCCTTCACAACGGCGACAGCATGCAACAAAGCACTGACCGGTGTCGGCGCCACCATCGCGGCTGGCAGCCAATAATGCACCGGCATAACGGCGGCTTTACCAATGCCGTAAACAAACAGCGCCAATAGCCCGCCCATCAGCGCCCCATTGAGTTTGCCGTCCAGAATGCCACCTGGGGTAAAGTCGAGCGTTCCCGCAACGCTGTATGTGATGATAACGGCTGGCAACAAAAGCAACATTGAAGTGCCCATCAGTATGAGCAGATATTTGCGCCCAGCGGCTTTCGCGTCGTCGCTGCCTTTGTGCGTCACAAGTGGGTAAGTCACCAATGTCAGCACTTCGTAGAACAAAAACAGCGTGAACAAATTCGCAGAGAAGGCCAATGCCATAGTTGCCGCAATCGCAACGGCGAAACATACATAGAATTGTGTTTGGCGCGGTTCGTTATTGGCCCGCATATAGCCAATGGAATAAATCGAATTCACAAGCCATAACGTTCCGGCAACAAGGGCGAACAGCATACCAAGCGGTTCGAGCCTAAAGGCAACTTTCAGCCCTGCGACGATTTCAAACCCGGCAATCTCCGGGCGACCGCCAGCCAAAACGGTTGGCAGCAAGCTCCACACGATAATCGCCAATACAAGAGCAGCTATCAGCGTCACGCCTTCGCGCAGGTTTTTCCATTCAGAAAACACCGGTATGAATGTCGCTGCCGCAAACGGCACCAACATCGCAGCCAACATTAGAGTTTCAGGGGCCCACGCCAGCATCACTTCAGCCCTCCAAGCAAGGCTTCCGCAACGCTTCCTGCAACACCAACTGAGAAGCTTGTATCAAGCCCGAGGTAGATTGTTGCCGCCGCTAACACCAAAAGGGGCAACAACATCGACCACGGTGGATCACTTGTTTCTGCCACCGCCGTTGAAGGCTCTCTAAAGTAGGCCACCTCCACGACGCGGCCGATATAGACAACCGCCAACAACGAACTGGCAACGATCAAGAACACCAACGTCGTCATCCCAGCATCAATTGCACCAACCGCCAGGTACCATTTGGAAACAAAGCCTGCCGTACCGGGAACGCCCATCAGACCGAGGCCTGCAACAACGAAGGCTGCCATCGTGATCGGCATTTTTCGCCCAATACCTGCCAGACTTCCCAACCGCATCACACCAGCTTGATAGGCGATTGCCCCAAGCGCCAGGAACAACGCCGTTTTCATAACAGCATGATTTAAGATATGGACCAGTGATCCCGTAAGTCCGGATTGGTTTGCCAACGCAATGCCAAGAGTAATGTAGCCAATTTGAGCGACCGAAGAGTACGCCAACATGCGTTTGACGTTTTGCTCAAACACGGCCGCCAGAGAGGCAACGAACATCGCGGCGACAGACAATACAAGAAAGATTTCTTGAACCGGCAGTGTTGAGAATGCGATTGCCGCACCAAACACCGAAAACAACATCCGCAGCAACAGACAGATTGCGACTTTTGTTGCCGTTCCTGCCAAAAACGACGTTGCAAATGAAGGGGCGTAGGCATAGGCATTTGGCAACCAAACATGAAGCGGAAAGAGAGCCAATTTCAAGCTGACACCCGTAATAATGAATGCCATCGACATCAAAATGGTGCGCATCTGATCACCCGAAGCGTCAGACAAACGCGATGAGATATCGGCAAAATTCAAACTACCGGTCGCAAGGTAGAGCCCGCCGATGCCGATCACATAAAGTGTCGCGCCAATCGTTCCCATGATGAGATACTGATAAGCCGCCAAAAGTGATCGCCGATGCGGCCCCATTGCGATCAACACGTAAGTCGCCAACGAAGAGACTTCGAGAAACACAAACGCATTAAATGCATCGCCTGTCGCTGCAATGCCAAGCAAACCTGCCAAACACAACAGATACATGGTGTAGTACCAGGCTTGATTATGTTTTGCGACTTCATCGGCAACCGAACGGCGCGCAAACGGCAACGTGACAGCGCCCATCAACGAAACAACGAAAATTACGAAAGCGCCGAGTTTATCAATTCGATACTCAATGCCAAATGGCGGCTCCCACCCCCCCATATGGTAGCTAAGAACTGGGTCAGACGTCATCACCTGCCACAACATCGCACCTGCCATCACAGGCAGGAGCCAGGATATGACTAAGGTTACCGACCAGGCCCAGGATCCTCGACGCATGAACGCCGTGATCAGCGCGCCAAACAAAGGCAACAGAACTTGCAGCACCGGCAGGTGCGAAGAAATACTGCTCATATTTCGCCTTCCTTGGCGAAAATTTCATCTTCTTCGACGGTGCCGTATGCTTCGTGGATGCGTACAGCGAGCGCCAACCCCAATGCCAACGTCGCAACGCCGACAACGATTGCGGTGAGGATCAAGACATGGGGGAGTGGATTGGAATAGGTGGTGTATGCCTTATCGATGATCGGTGGCGTACCACCGAGAATTTTTGCTGGTGTCAGGTAAATCAAATAAACAGAGGTTTGAAACAAGCCAAGACCAATCAGCTTCTTGACCATGTTGCCGCGCGCGATAACGATATAGAGCCCCGATACCATCAAAAAGATCGTGATGAAAAAATTGTAGTGCTGGGCAAAAGTCGTGACGAGATCCATCAGCGCCCCCGCTCAGTAAAAGCATAAAACATTGCTGTCATCGTCCCTGCCACTGTCACCAACACCCCTAGCTCCACAACAAAAATACCCCACTCATGAGCATGCAGGGCATCGCCGGCAAAACCGGAATAGTCGAGAAAATTGTTCCCTTGATAAAAACTAACGAGGCCAGTTCCTGCGTAAATTAAAACGCCGAGCGGAACCATAAATTCGACAACGCCTTGCGGTGCAATTTCCTTTGCCCGGCGCACACCAAAAATAATGGCGTACAAAATGATCATTCCAGCCGAGATCACGCCAGCCTGAAAACCACCGCCTGGGCCATAGTCGCCATGCATTTGCACATAAAGCGCAAACAAAAGCACAAATGGCAAAATAAGCTTTGTTCCGACACGTAAGATGACATCAAACTTCATTGCCACCCCCCTTAGATCTGTCCACGATACCGTCTCGGCTATCCGAACTGTCTTCATCTTCGCGACGGCGGCGGCCACCGAGCAACATCAAAACGCCAATGCCTGCGGTAAAAATCACCGTCACTTCACCCATGGTGTCGAAACTACGAAAGTCTGCGAGCACGGCTGTAACAATGTTAGGTGGCATTAAATGATCACGTGACATTTCCACATAACGTGGCGCGGTGTGCTGATGAATAACCGTATCGGCCAGCCCGAATGCCGGCAACTGGAAGGTTCCCCAAACCAAAGCTGCACCGACAACGATGCTAACGAACAGCGGAATGCCAACGTTGCGCGCTTGGGGATATTCGCGTGTGCCAGTCAAATAAAGCGTCGCCAATAGAATGACCGTTGAAATACCGGCACCAACAGAGGCCTCCGTCATTGCAACATCTACAGCATCTAATACCAGCATAACGCTAGCCATTAAGAAACTATAGACACTGGAAAGTATGACGACCGAGTACATATTGCGCTGACGAATAATCGCAACCGTGACGATTGCGAGCAAGGTCAACAACACAGTTATCGTAATCGTTTCCACGAGCCTGCGCCTTCCTTATTCGTCAATTTTTGGATTGGACGTTATGTCCGCCGAATCTTTATCACGATCACTGCGCTCATCAGTCCGTTCCGATTGAGATGGCGAAGTATGGGTCGCATAAGCGCGTCGGTCGTGCGCCAAATCAGGTTTGATCTGTTCGTGCAACGCTGCCTGTGCCAACGCATGTGCCGCCACTGGACCTGTGAAGAAAAACAAGGCCAAGATAAAAATCAACTTTAACGCCACCAGCGAAAGACCGGCTTGCAGAATAAGGCCGAGAATAAGCAGCCCGCCTCCCATCGTGTCGATGACGCTTGCCGCGTGCATACGTGTATAAACGTCCGGCATACGAATGAGCCCAACAGCACCTGTGACAACAAAAAAACTGCCCGCGATAATCAAGACCCAACTCAAAACATCCAAAACGTCGGCGATAATCATGTTGCCGCCTCCTGATTTGGTGATGACGTCTCGTTATCTTCGTCTTCTTCGACGTCATAAGCGAGATCGCCGTGGCGGAAGAACTTCAACACAGCCAAGGTGCCGATGAGATTTAGAAATCCGTATGTCAAAGCAATATCAAGCCATTCCGGCCGACCAAGAAGGAAGCCAAAGACCGCGAGCAGTAATATTGCCAACGTGCCGATGGTGTTACCAGCCAGCAGGCGATCAAACACTGTTGGACCGCGAAGCGCAGCTGCGACAGCCAGAGCCATGGCAACCAGCACGGCAATCGTTGCAAACGTAAACATCAGTCGCGCACCTTCTCAAAATCAACAACGCGCCGGTTCATGACACCAGCTTCCAAATCTTGGGCTCCTTCAAGCTCCAAGGCATGCACCGTCAGTTGATTGCCTGAAACGCCCGTTGTGATGGTTCCTGGCGTCAATGTAATTGAATTTGCATACGTCGCGATGCCAACAGCCGTCTTTTGACTGGCTGTCACGACTGTCATCGTCGGGGTGATTGGCAGTTTTGGAGACCAAATGATCTTCGTAACGTTGAGTGCTGACTTAACGATCTCAACAATCAGCCATGGAAAAAAGGTCACCGCGCCATAAAGCCACTTAATCGGAAAACCTTCATCGTCCAAGTCATACATTCGCTGGGCTATTGCCACGCAGGCAAGTGAGCATACGGCACCCAATACAACCAAAAAAGCTGTGTAGTGCCCGGATAATGCCAGCCAGAATAAAAACAGGCCTGCTGAGAGGCTTATTGCGCGCATGAAAAGACAATTCCCCTATCGGACAAAATCACGAAAGCGATCCATAAATGGCGTGCCCTCGATTTACGAGCTTCGGCTGGCGTTGTCACTAACCCTTTAAAACTGCATTTCATAGTTATTTCGAGCCGCCGCGACAGCAAAAACTCCATAAACAAAAAAACCATGGACAAACATGTTGGCTAAGCCACAGCCAGTCGGCCAACACCGGCCAAACGAACACCAAGCTTCTCTAGCCGATACGTCTAGCCCTGCGGTGAAAACAACCAATTAAGCAACTTCATGCATATGCACATTCTTTATTCTCCACAAGGGTGTAATTGCCCAGATAAAGCCCTTCTCAGGCCAATAAAGCGCCGGAGTGTAAGCGTTCATATTGGGTTCAGATAAGATCTTGCAGTGTGGAAATACGCTGGGGCTTGATGTCGGAATCGGGAACAACTGGTTGTTTACAGCCACCCGCATTGGGCTCCGAAAGATTTCTAGGCATGAACGAAGACATTCATGCCAGACAACGCGATCCGGACCGGATTTTTCGCAGAAGATCGTCCTGCGATCCCGATATGGCGCAATGAACTGAGGACATTAAGATGAAGAACACCTTGAAAGCCTGCGCATTCCTGGTCGCCGCAAGCGGTCTCGCCATGTCAGCGACGACGGCTTCAGCACTCGAGCCTCGCGCGGCTTCAGCGCAAAACACCGCGGCCATCACCGGCAAAGCACACACACCCATTAAGCTTGCAAAAAAAGCAACAGTGCAGAAAAAAATTGTCGTCGCTGGTCGACGCGGCAGACGCGGCCGGCGCGGCGCCGCAATCGGGCTTGGTATCATCGCCGGTGTTGCAACCGCTGCAATTTTGAGCAGCAGAGCACATGCGCACAGACGCCACTATAACAGCTATGGCTACACACGCTCGCGGCGCCACTACAATCGTTGTGATCGTTGGGAATACCGCTGTCACGAACTTGGTGTTCGCCGCGCATGCCGGAAATTCTACAACCGCTGTCGCTATTAAGCCGTCGACCAAGGTTGCCAAACTGCAAGGCAAGACTGCAAGACTGGTCGCCACGACCAGACAGTCAAAACGCCAAACCCGCATGGACGTCACCAAACAGGTTGCCTCTCGCGGGACGTGAATAAACAAAAAAGCGCTCCACCCCAAAAAAGGTGGAGTGCTTTTTTGTTTGCACCAAATCTACAAATCGCCACGAGCACTCTTGGTTTGGAGCACTGACGGATTAACCGGCCTAACGGTCGACAGTAAAAACAAGTCCGAGTTGCAGGGGCAATAAATGTTCGTCTTTCGTTCGACGAAAATCTCTGCAATAACCATGTTCTAGAGTTTGAACCTCTGGTCTTTTCATACCCGACTTTAAGAGTGTCGGTGTGGGGCTTTGCCAACCAACAAGGGCGCAAAGCAATAAGAGCCGGGGTTTGTTGTATCAGTATGCGTTTTGACAGTGAGTAGCGTTTGATGAGTGAGCGTCGCCGTAGCCGCCGTGTGCCCAACCTAAAAAGCCGTCTGATTGTTGGGGACTGTCTTGAAGCCCTACGTCGATTGCCAGACGCCAGCGTCGATCTTGTCTTTGCAGACCCGCCCTATAACTTACAACTCGATGGCGAATTGCTCCGGCCCAACAACACGCGTGTTGACGGTGTCGACAACGACTGGGACAAGTTCTCATCCTTTGCCGCTTACGACGAATTCTGCCGGGAGTGGCTTGGAGAGTGTCGCCGCGTCTTGAAACCAGACGGTGCCATGTGGTTGATCGGCTCTTATCACAACGTGTTTCGTCTCGGTGTCGCACTTCAAGACTTAGGATATTGGATTTTAAACGATGTCGTTTGGCGCAAAACAAATCCAATGCCGAATTTTCGCGGCCGCCGCTTCACCAACGCCCATGAAACCCTAATTTGGGCATCACGCGATCAAAAGTCGAAATACACCTTCAATTATGAATCTTTGAAATCGGCCAACGACGATGTGCAGATGCGGTCCGATTGGCTGTTTCCGATTTGTGCAGGCCCAGAACGTCTGAAAGACGACGAAGGCAAGAAAACTCATCCAACTCAAAAGCCGGAAGCACTGCTGCATCGCATCATCCTCGGGACGACGAACCCAGGTGATGTCGTGCTGGATCCGTTCTTTGGAACTGGCACCACTGGCGCCGTTGCCAAACGCCTAGGACGGCGTTGGATTGGTATTGAACGCGACAAGACTTACGCCACTGCGGCTCAAACGCGGATAGCTGAGGTAAAACCACTCAAGGCTGCAAATCTGGAAACGCAACGATCAAAACGTGCAGAACCTCGTGTCCCATTTGGCACGCTCATCGAGCTTGGTATCGTAAAACCCGGCCTGAAACTGTTTGGTCCACGTGGTCAATTCCACGCCGAAGTTCGGGCTGATGGCACCCTACATACAGGACAAGCACAAGGCTCAATCCACCGCATTGGAGCCCAAGTTCAAGGCAAAACCGCTTGTAATGGTTGGACTTTTTGGCACTACAAGGACGGCGGCGACTTACAGCCGATCGATGTCTTACGCGACGAGGCCAAACGCCAGCTTGGGCTTTTACCAGCGCAAAATATGATGGCTGCCGAATAACGCCTCGTATTTGCCTGCATGGTGCCGCGTTTGTTAGCTTCAAAAGCACAATAGTTAGCCGTCTAGGTTCAACCTCGGCTAAAAAAGCTTTTGCAGGACGAGATGGATATTCTTTCAGGATATTCAGTTCGCTTGTGTTCGTTTATTTCGCGTACAGGACGGAGCCATGCTCTCATCTATTCACCCTGAAAATTTGAGTTCTGCATTGTCTGATATGCGCAATGCTGCAGCAAAACCGGCTGACACCGCCGAAGCGTTGCTCGACATTCTAAAGTTCATACATAACCGCACGATCTCGATTGATGTTTCAGGCGCAGACCAAGTGGCACTTCGTGAAACCGCGCCTTTGGCAATGCAGGCCATTGATGAAATCTACTATGAACTGCGGCGGCGTCTTTCTGAGTGGAAAGACAAAGACATCTTCACGGCTGCAAATCAACATGCGCTGCGTGAGGCGCTGCGCATGATGCGTTATGCCAAGGATATTCTCGGTGAAATATGGATCGACCACGATCGAATAGATGAAAACGACCCGCTTTATCGCGCCTTTTCAGGGCGCTATCACAACACCAACACGCATCCAGATTTTTCTAACACTGACGCAATCGCATTTCAGTCTGGCGATGTCATTTTGATGCGTGGCAGTGCACATAACAGCGCCGCGATTTCAATGATTGGCGATATCGACTCTCAGTTTAGTCACGCAGCATTGGTCTACATCGATCCAGACGGCAAACACTGGGTCATCGAAAGCTTGATCCATATCGGTGCACACATCACGCCGCTTGAAAATTCACTGCGGGCTGGAGCTGCCCGAGCCCTTGTGTTCCGGCACAGTGATGCAGCTCTGGCTGCCGAGGCGGCGAAATTTATGCACGACCACGTGGCCCGATCACGCGATGGGCGCAAACCGCCGATCTTGTATGATTTCTCCATGCGGTTGGATGGTGGGCGTAACCTGTTTTGCTCCAAACTCATTCGCCAAGCCTTTATTGCCGCCAGCAAAGGTCGTTTAAAATTGCCCGCGCATTGCACGGTCCTCGGCATGAAAAACCGTGATTTCTTCAAACGCATTGGCGTCAGGACACGCCACACCTTCGCCCCTGGCGACATGGAATTGGAACCGGAATTTGATCTCATTGCCGAGTGGCGCGACTACCGGCTGACATCTCGTTTGCGTTTGCAAGACGTCACCATGGCAAAGTTCTTCGAGTGGATGGACACGCGCGATTACACCTTCCGCGAGACACTCGTCATTCGCTTGGTCTCTTGGTTTGGGCGTCTGTCTGGTCAGCTTTCAGAAACTGCCAAAAGTCTCATTGAAGACGTTGTTCCAAGAGTTCCGCGCAACATGAAACGGCGCACCATTGCAGCCGTCGCGATGCTGCATAAAACGGCTGATCCCGTTGTCAAAGCTCTGGAAGAACTTGAAGACCAGCACATTCGTGAAACCGGCTTGCCCATGCCACCGCAAATGATCCGCCATCATCTAGAAGAGATGCGGAAAGAGACTAACGGCCATATTGGATATCTAAGACCGCAAGGATGAGGGCCTGACGAAAAACGCCTTATTCCTGTGCCCGTTTGAACCGCCGTGTCACAATAAGCAGGATTGCCGCCGGGCAAAGTCCCAAGAAGGCATACGTCGCAATGTGTGAAAAGACAGCCTTACGGTGCGCAGAAATCGTCGCCGGGTCTGTTGCCGAAATATCCAGTGGAATGCGCGGCCAGTCGTGCCAACACGTGTATGCGGCCCACCCGAGCCACGCCAAACAAGCAACAGACAATACGATAACGACAAAGCGTGAAAGTGTCATACAGCCTCCAACCCATGGGCAATGACCTTGCGCATAACGCTTGGCAAGGCTTCCTTCTCGAGTTTACGACGGCCAACCCATTTGCAACGCTGCGGTTCTGCCCACAAAAGGGGTGCCGCATCATTCGGCACGACGGCGCGATAGACCATCAATTCTAACTTAAAATGCGTAAACGTGTG
This sequence comes from Hyphomicrobiaceae bacterium, assembly GCA_050633705.1. GTDB lineage: Bacteria > Pseudomonadota > Alphaproteobacteria > Rhizobiales > Hyphomicrobiaceae > JAJFHI01. The sequence goes on from JBOEGZ010000002.1 coordinate 186,614, forward strand.
GGTCACAATGCCTGGCACCGGAACCCAGTTTGCTTTAACTGGTGCGGTGCGCAGCACGTCCTTTGTCTCCAACCATTTGTCCTGCCAGGGTGTTGAGGGAACCTCCATCATACCACCAAGCAAGCCGGCCTCTTCTCGCCGCCGCAAAAGTACAAACCCATCTTCACGTTGCGCCAGAAACGCAACACCCAGACGAACTGGTCGCGCCACTTTGGCCGCTTTACGTGGCAGAGACGGCGCAATGCCAAGCGCTGCACCATGACAATCCTGTTGCAATGGACACATCAAACAAGACGGATTGCGTGGCGTACATACCGTTGCTCCAAGATCCATCATCGCCTGGGCAAAGTCGCCAGGTCGGTTTTGCGGGGTCAATGTGGCAGCGAGTTTCTTGAGTTCCGATTTGGCCTTCGGCAACTTTGTTTTAATCGCAAACAATCGTGAGATCACCCGCTCAATGTTTCCATCAACCGGCGTTGCATGTTCTCCAAACGCAATGGCTGCAATCGCCGCGGCCGTATAGGGACCAATCCCCGGCAGCTTGATCAGTTCGGTTTCGCTGCGTGGAAACTTCCCACCATGCAAGCCTGCAACATCATCGGCGCACTTTTTTAAGTTGCGCGCTCGTGAGTAATAGCCAAGCCCCGCCCACTCCGCCAAAACGTCATCTAAGGAGGCGGCAGCAAGCTTATTCACGCTTGGCCAGCGTGCCAAAAATTTTTCGTAACAGGGAATGACGGCTTTTACGGTCGTCTGCTGCAACATGATCTCTGACAACCAGATCCGGTAAGGATCGGGCGTCTTTCGGCCCCGCCCAAATCGACGCCAGGGCAAATCTCGACGTTCTGCATCGTACCAATCGAGCAAAGCCTCGACTGTCGCTGGCCCTGCCGGTCGTAGCGGCAGTTGATTTTGCACCCGTCCTGTCACACCAAGTCCAAATCCAATTTTGATCAAACGAATCAAGTCATGTTGTGCCATGGTAGCGGTTATCTCGGCCACACCGGTCGGCAAAAAAGCCCCACAAATCCAGTCATCCACGAGGATTGTCGTTTACGACGTATCCTTGAGCTTGGTTTTCAGGCTTTCTCGACTTTAGATCACGCAACGACAAACGTTTTCGTTCACCTGCTTATTTGGCTCTTGGCTTTTGCCAGCTCGTTGCAACTTCCTAAAGACTGCGTCCTGGAGACTTCAACTGTGTCTTCCACACCCGACAAATCAAAACGATCCCCAGTTGGCAGACCAAAGCCCGGCAAACAACGTTTTCCGTCGGGGTATAACAGAGCCCGACGGGTTGGCAGTTTTGTGCCCAAACTAACCAAGAAAGCATTCGAGAAATACGGCTTTTCTGCAGCGTCCTTGTTGACCGACTGGCCCAATATTGTTGGTCAAGATCTGGCTCAATACACCATCCCCGACCGCCTCAAATGGCCGAGACAAGTGGATGCTTATGGCGATCTTGAAGAGGGAGGCGCCGGGCGACCTGGTGCAACGCTCATGCTCAGGGTTGATCCTGCACGTGCGCTCGATATCCAATATGAAGCGACACAACTGATCGACCGCATCAACGCATATTTCGGCTACAGCGCCATAGCTGAGATCCGGATATTGCAAGCACCGGTTGAACCCTTGCAGAACCAGCCCGTCAATTCGCCAAAGCCAACATTGCTTGACGATAGGCCGATTGCAGATCTTTCCGGAGTTGAAGATGAGGACCTCCGCCATGCCTTGCAACGCCTTGAAGCTGGCATCAAAGCGGATCGGAGCAAGAGTTAACGCGACCTTTTGCAACCGTCTGTGAGCCCCTCAAAACCCAGAAAACCTGGCCGATAAGCACAAAGCTCGCAATTCGAGAAAGATTTCGTGAGAACCGTTCAGTTGCGGTTCAGTCCCACTATGCCTTAATGAATACCGCAAGACATGTTAGCTGCACTGTCAGCAAACCAAATTATTGGCTGATGGCCCGAACGGTCCGGCCGAATGCCAACAAGGAGTTATTCTGTGTCAAACACATCCAAGCCGCTGGCGACAGCCTCACTCTCAGCTAACCCTGTTGGCCGCCGCCATGTGCTCGCCGGTGCAGTCGGTGTGAGCGCACTGGCGATGACTGCCGGTTCCATCAGCCTCGTTGCTCAAGGCGCAACGAGCGCACCTGAGGTCTCAGTTGAAGAACTGATGAAAACTCACGGTCTGACTGATATGGCGCTTGGCCCGGCTGATGCGAAAGTCACGGTTGTTGAATACGCCTCGTTGACCTGCGGGCACTGCGGGCGCTTTCACAAATCTGTTTTCCCAAAGATCAAAGAAAAATACATAGATACCGGGAAAATCCGTTTCATCATTCGCGAGTTTCCTCTCGACAACCTTGCTGCCGCCGCGTCCATGCTGACGCGTTGTGCCGGTGACGACAAGTCTTATCCCCTCGTTGATACGCTATTCACACGGCAAGAAGACTGGGCTTACGTTAAAGGCAATCCAGTCCCGGCCCTGTTTGAAATTTCCAAGCAAGCTGGCTTCACAAAGGAAAAGTTTGATTCCTGCTTGAAAGATCAAAAACTGCTCGAAAAGCTAACAGCACAGCGAACACGGGCAGCGGAAGTGTTCGGCGTCGACGCGACACCAACATTCTTCATCAATGGCAAACGATTGAGCGGTGGCGTCACCATCAAGAAATTTGAAGAAATTCTCGATCCGTTGTTGGCAGAAGGCTAAGCCGAAAAGTCACCTAACATCCGTCAAGTCCAGCGCACCTTTCGAGGTCCACACGGGAGCCAAGCCGTGCCTATTCAAAGTCTGCAACGATCGATTTTTGCAGCAACACTGTGCGCCCTGATGGCTGGCCTGTCGGGGTGTGCTGGCGACACTGATCTGATTGCGAATACTCCAGGTAACACAAATCAGTCCGAAGATTTCGCGGGGTCCACGCTGTCGGGTGCGCCTGGTTACAAACCGGCAGCCGGTCCCCGCCAAATCATCAAGAAGCCGACACTTGCGCAAGTTTTACAGGTGCAAAGCCTGCCAGACCGCGCATTTGGCAATCCCAACGCGCCGATTAAAGTCGTGAAATACGCGTCATTGACGTGTCCGATTTGCCGCAAATTCCAGCGTGTCGTATTTCCGGAATTCAAAAAAACCTACATCGACACCGGCAAAGTTTATTTCATTTTACGGATGTTTCCGATTGGCCGCAGTGCTGGCAATGCTGCGATTGCACTCAGATGTGCACCTAAAAACAAGCACTTGGCGCTGTATAACAAGTTTCTTGACCAACAACACAAGTGGGTCTCCCAGGAAGTGCGCCTAGATGCCATATACAGTGTCGCCAAGCAGGTGGGGATGACCCGCCCACAGTTTGAGTCTTGCCTGAAGAATCAGAGCATGATCCAGGGCCTGCAGTGGGCGAAAGAACGCGGCCGCACGTTAGGCATTATCGGAACGCCAAACTTCTTTATTCAGAACAAGTTGATTAAGAAGGCATTGGACATGGACGGCATGCGCGCCGAAATTGACCCTTTGCTGGCACAAAACCAGGCCGCTTCTGTCGCACAACCGGCCAACAGACAATAACGCTTCACTGGCACCACTCTATGAGTCCGCCAGTGCGGGCTTAAAGGTATTTGACACGAACTGCCATGAAGATTAACCGCCTCCGCCTTCTCGGCTTTAAATCTTTTGTAGAACCGACCGAGCTGATCGTTGAGCGGGGCTTGACCGGCGTCGTCGGCCCAAACGGCTGTGGCAAATCCAACCTGCTGGAAGCATTACGTTGGGTGATGGGCGAAACCTCCTACAAAAGTATGCGCGCCTCCACCATGGAAGACGTAATCTTCTCAGGAACCCGGCATCGCCCGGCACGCAACGTCGCCGAAGTCACGATGTTCATCGACAACCGCGACCGCAAAGCACCGACAGAGTTTAACGATAGCGACACCATTGAAGTCACGCGTCGCATTGAACGCGATGCCGGTTCTGCTTACAGGATCAATGGTCGCGAGGCACGCGCACGTGATGTGAAAATCTTGTTTGAAGATGCAGCAACCGGCGCACGCTCGCCAGCACTTGTTCGCCAGGGACAGATCTCTGACATCGTCAACGCCAAACCCGAGCAACGCCGACGCATCCTTGAAGATGCTGCTGGCATTGCGGGTCTTCATACACGTCGCCACGAAGCAGAGTTGCGCCTGAAGGCTGCAACAGCCAACCTCGAACGCCTACAAGACGTACTGGGACAATTGAATTCCCAAGTTGAAAGCCTCAAACGCCAGGCCCGGCAAGCCCGGCGTTACAAGGAGGTCTCTGCCAAAATTCGCACCACAGAAGCGCTAGCACTGCACCTTGCCTGGATCCATGCTCAAGACATTGTTGATCAAAGCGAAGCCCACCTTGGCGAAATGTTGGCGGTTTTTGCCAAAGCGACACAAGCAGAAAGCGAAGCCACGCGGCGCGAAGCTGAACTCGCAGAAGCATTGGCACCGTTGCGCGAGCAGGAAGCGGGAAAAGCTGCAGCTCTTAGCCGCCTCAACCTACAATCTGAAAACTTCGAGGCCGAAGCCCGTCGCGTACGAGAGCGCGTGGAAGAACTGACAGCACGACGCGAACAACTCGAACGCGACCAAGCACGTGAAGACAACTTCATCACAGAAGCCAAACACCTCATCGAAAAACTGGCGCAGGAAATCACCCAGCTCGACCAGGACGACACCCGCCTTGCAACAGCCGAACAGGAAGCCAGCGTCGCACTTTCTGACGGCGAACAAGACTTAGCGCAGCGCGAAGAAAAACTGGCACAAATCACCAACGCGGCGGCTGAAGCACGTGCGGCAACAACGGCAGCTGAAAACCGTGTTCGCGAACGCGCGAACAATGTCGAACGCCTTGAACGTCAACTGGCTGCACTTGCCAAACAATCAGATGAAATCTCTGCCAGAGCACCTGACGCCACCAAACTCACCGAAACCAATGAAGCTGGCCAAAAACTTGCCGCCGCAATCGTCACGATTGAACACGCAGCCGGCACCGCCGAAGAGCACGCCACACGACGGGCCGCTGAACGCGAAGAACTGCGCCAAATTTCTGCCGATGCAGACCTTACCGCCCGTGCGTTGAGAGCTGAATGTGAGACACTCACAAAACTGTTGGTACCAACGGGACGTGACGACGTTCCAGCCATTGTTGACAGCGTGCGCGTTACACCGGGATTTGAGGCAGCATTAGGTGCGGCTTTGGGTGATGACCTCGACGCACCTGTTGCCAGTGACCAGCCTGTGCATTGGCGCAACGTCTCACCAACAGGGAGTGACGGTCCGCTTCCAGGACAAGTTGAACCTTTAAGTACCTATGTCGAAGCCCCAGTTGAACTCGCACGGCGCCTAGCTCAAATTGGGCTTGTCAACAAAGACAGTGGTTTGGCATTGCAGCCCCACTTGATGCCTGGTCAACGCCTCGTCAGCAAGGACGGTGATCTGTGGCGTTGGGACGGATATGTCGCCGCCGCCGACGGTACAACACCGGCGGCAGTCAGGCTCGCCGAACGCAACCGCTTAACGGCAATCCTGAAAGAAAGTGCGGCGGCGACCGCCAAGGCTCAACAAGCGGCGACGATCTATGAAACAGCATCTCAAGCCCATACAAAGGCGGAAACAGAGGCCAAGACAACACGCCAAAGTTGGCGCGAAGCCCAATCGGAACTAGCCAATCTGCGCGAAGCCTTGGCCGAAATCGAACGCAAGGCGCGCGAAACCGAAAACCAATTGGCCGCTGTTGCAGGCGCGCGGACGAGAGCCGAACAAGACCTCAAGGACGCGCGCGACGCACTGGTCCAAGCAGAACAAGACAAGCGTGACCATTCCGCCAGCGATAATTTCGAACAGGCGCTTGTTCAGGCCCGCAATGAAACACAAGCACAGCGCAGTGTCGTGGCAGACAAACGTGCAGACGTTTCAGCCCTGCAGCAAAATCGAAAAACAGGCGCAGAACGATTAAAATCGGCAAAAGCAGAGCTGGACGGCTGGTCGGCGCGGGCGAAGAATTCCAACGAACAGTTGGTGTCCCTCAACACGCGACTTGAAGCAGCCAAACAAGAGCTTGCGAAATTGGCAGAGCTTCCCGACAAAATCGCCAGCGAACACCAAAAGCTGATGTCGGAGATTGCCAACGCAGAACAAGCCCAGCGCCAAGCCAGCGATGCATTGGCCGCAAGAGAAAACGAAGTAAAAACGGCGAAAGAAGCACTCAAAGCCACCCAAAACAGCGTTGGTGAAGCTCGTGAAAACCGCGCCCGTGGTGAAGCCAAACTCGAAGGCGCACGAACCCGTCGCCAAGAGGAAGCCCATCGGATTCGCGAGACCCTCGATGTTGCGCCTGAAAAATGTCTCACACTCGCAGAACGCCCCGAGGACGAACAAGAACTGCCTTCACTTGCAACAGTAGAACACCAGCTCACCCGCCTGAAGGCAGATCGTGAGCGCCTTGGTGGTGTCAATCTTCAAGCAGATGACGATCTCGAAGTTCTTGCCAAAGACTTCGATATGCTTGACGCAGAACGCGCTGATGTTGAAGCGGCGATTGAGAAATTGCGTGGCGCCATTAGTCAGCTCAATCGTGAAGGGCGAAAGCGGCTTAAAACGGCATTTGAAACCGTTAACGAGCATTTCGGTCGCTTGTTCACATCATTGTTTGGCGGTGGTGAAGCCAGCCTGAAAATGCTTGAAGGGGATGATCCGCTAGAGGGCGGGCTTGAAATTCTCGCACGACCTCCAGGAAAAAAGCCTGCAACCCTGTCTTTGCTGTCTGGCGGTGAACAAACCCTGACAGCTCTATCGTTGATATTTGCGGTTTTTCTGACGAATCCATCACCGATTTGCGTGCTGGACGAAGTTGACGCGCCGCTCGACGACGCCAATGTGGAACGTTTTTGTAGTTTGATGGAAAAAATGGCTGAGGAAACAGACACACGTTTTCTGGTCATCACCCACCATCCAATGACGATGACCCGAATGAATCGGCTGTTTGGCGTCACAATGGCAGAACGCGGCGTATCACAGCTGGTCTCAGTCGACTTGGAAACCGCCCAGAGTTTCCGTGAAGCAAGCTAATTCGTTGAGGAAGAAGATACGTGAACGGATCGCAATCCTCGTTTTCGGGCCGAAAACGGTCCCGATGGCCGCTCCTTTTGGCCAAGTGCGTTGATGCGTCCCACCTATCAGCCGCCCATAAACTGGGCGATTTCTTGACACTCCAAAAACCCATCACTAATGTCCGGCGCGATGGGATTGAGTGTTCCTGAGTGACCTTTCCAAAACCTTTATTGGGCTGAGACGAGCGATGGCTGGCACCGAAGACGATGGTGACCCACAACGTGGCACGATTAGCCCAGAGGACCGCGCTGCTTTTCGCAAGCGCGCCAAGGACTTGGATGCGCGGCTAAACGAGGTGTCAGACCAACGTACTGATCGCCAACGCCGCCCAAGTCCATGGGGCAGTCCGGCGGTGGGACAGGCTTTACGGTTTGCCGTCGAGCTTGTTGTTGGCGTCGCTGTTGGCGGGTTTATTGGTTGGTTTCTCGACGAATGGTTGGGCACGCGGCCTTGGCTGTTGGTGCTGTTTGTCATCATCGGATTTGCAGCAGCGATCATGAATATTATTCGTGCTGCACAAAGAATGCAGGCGCAAGCCGAACCACTGCAACGGGCAGCACCCTCGGTGCCAGACCTAGACGACGACTGACCTAGACGACGACTAAAGATTACGAAACGTAGATCGTAGGGGAATACGAAAAGTGGCCATCATCGCAGCAAGCCCGATGGAACAATTCAAGATTGAGCGAATTGTTCCACTTGAGATGTTCAACACTGATGTGTCGTTCACAAACACCTCATTTATGATGGTTATTGCGGTCGCGCTCATTTCATTGTTCTTGATTTTGTCGATGCGTGGTCGGTCTCTGGTCCCCACACGCATTCAGTCGGTCGCTGAGCTTATCTACGAATACGTCGCCAATATCGTTCGCGACAACCTGGGTGAAGAAGGCATGAAGTTCTTCCCATGGGTGTTCTCGATCTTCTCATTTATCCTGGTCTGCAACCTTCTTGGCATGATCCCGGGCACATTCACCGTCACAAGCCACATCATCGTCACGTTTGCGCTTGCGGCAATGGTCTGGATCGCAGTGACCTTGATTGGGTTTTACAAGCACGGACTTGGCTTTTTGAAGATGTTCGTGCCTTCAGGCGTGCCAATCTGGCTGATGCCGATCATCATTCCGATCGAGCTCATTTCTTATCTGATCCGCCCAATCAGCCACTCTGTCCGTTTGTTCGCCAACATGATGGCCGGACACACACTTCTCAAAATTTTCGGCGGCTTTGTTGTTGGCCTCGGCGCACTTGGCGGTTGGGCGCCATTGGGCTTCATGGTTGCCTTCACAGGGCTTGAAATTCTCGTTGCCTTCCTTCAGGCGTTGGTCTTCACAGTGTTGACCTGCATCTATCTGAATGACGGCCTCAATATGCATCACTAATCCCGTCCAAACAGCAATCACCACAAGGGTTGCAAGGCTCGGATCTCGTTTCGCTAACACCCACGAATAACTGACTTATTGAAACACACGAAAGGACACGACTATGGAAGTTGAAGCAGCAAAGATGATCGGTGCTGGTCTGGCATGTAGCGCTCTTATCGGCGCAGGTATTGGTATCGGTAACATCTTTGGCAACTACCTTTCTGGCGCAATGCGCAACCCATCTGCAGCTCCTGGCCAGTTTACAAACCTGTTGATCGGCTTTGCTCTTGCTGAAGCGACGGGCCTGTTCGGTCTTCTGATCGCCTTCATCATTCTGTTCGGCTAATCTAACCAAAGCCTGACGGCGCCGGTCGTTTGCGAACCGGTCAGCCGGCTGGGCGTGGAGATTTACTATGTTGACGATGATGGTCGTATTGGCTGCTGAAGGCGGCGGTGGTTTGCCGCAGCTCAATGCAAATGACTTTGCACCTCAGCTTGTCTGGCTCGCGATCACTTTCACCGCGTTGTATTTCATCATGGCGCGTGTGGCTCTGCCACGCGTTGGCGAGGTGATCGAAGAGCGCAGTGATCGTATTCAACGCGATCTCGACACGGCCGAAAAGCTGAAGACAGAGACCGATGAAGCCCTAACTGCTTATGAAAAAGCACTGGCGGACGCGCGTGCCAATGCCAATACCATCGCCGGTGAAACACGCGACAAGCTTTCCTCCGAAGTTGAGCAGGAACGCCATCGTGTGGAAGACGAACTTGCCAAGAAATTGAGTGATGCGGAGGCCAGCATTGCTGCCACCAAATCTAAAGCCTTGGAGAGTGTCAGTGAAATTGCAGGCGAGACGGCTTCGGCAATCGTCGACAAGCTCATCGGTGTGAATGTCAGCGCAGCAGATGCTCAAAAAGCCCTGCAACAAGCGCAAGGCAAGTGAGGTAGAAACACATGCAACTTTTAGCAGGCGGTCTGCTGGATCCTGGTAGTGCAGAATTTTGGGTGATGATCTCGTTTTTGATCTTCATCGGGCTGCTGATCTACATGAACGTTCCTTCGATGATTACAGGGATGCTCGACAAGCGGGCAGACGCAATCCGCGAAGAACTCGACCAAGCTCGCAGATTGCGTGAAGACGCTCAGGCGTTGCTTGCCGACTATAAGAAAAAGAAAGCGGAAGCCGAAGAAGAGGCCAAGGAAATCATCGAACGCGCTAAGCGTGATGCCGAAGCTATGGCGTCGGAAACCCGGGACGTTTTAAAAGAGTCTCTTGTACGCCGCACAAAAATGGCGGAAGAGAAGATTGCACGTGCTGAAGCTCAAGCCGTCAGCGAAGTTCAAGCGAAAGCCGTTGACAGCGCACTGGCTGCTGCAGAACAGATTTTGAAAGACAAGGTTACAGGCGAGCAAGCCAGCACACTTGTTGAAGCCGGAATCAAAAATCTGAAGGCCAATTTGCTGAACTAATCAAAAAGTTACAGGGCAAATCACAAAAACAAAAAACCGCGTACGCTCACAAGGAGCGGCGCGGTTTTTTTGTATATATAAAAAAGTCGAAGTCATAAACAAATCTAAAGGCTTTCTTCGTCGCCTCAATCAATCTTAAATAATCAAAGTGAACGACGGTCGTTTCACACCCTCACACACATCAAGGATCAAGCGCGGCTTTTCGTGAGCTGTGTTCTTTTGGGTCATGAACGTGTTTTAGCCCGCCACAGCAGGTTTTGGCGGTTGTCTAAACGACAGATAAACAGAGAAGTCACCAGCTCGTGTGCCTTCAGGCAGAGCGAACGTCACAGTCCGAACGGCCGAGAAATATCCGATTGGCTTTTCAACCGTAACGTCTGTCGCCACTTCTAACTGATCATTGGCAACCGAGGCTTTGCTCGAATCAGCCACCGCCACCATGACCGGCATGGCAATGTTTCCAGACGTTCCACGAGGCCCCAGTAGAACGCGGCCTGAGAAGCCATACTTCACAGTGACCCGACCCGGTTCAATTGTGCATTCACGGGCTGTCTTGGTGATTTCGCCACGATGGCGCACCGCCAGGCTATCGCCAATGCGGCCTTCTTCATAAATCGTCAGGTGATTATCCTGTGTACGAACAACCACTTTTGGACAACCATGCGAAACCGTTGTTGGGGTCGCAGCGCTTTGGATTGCACCAGAAGCCTCATTCGCAGCTTGTGATTTGGCGGCTTTAAGGAGTTGCGCTTCAGTTACATCGTCGATCGAAGCCGGAACCGGTTCTGAATCCGGTTTAAAAACAGAAGATCCCAGACCGGATGTCAAAGAAGATAGTCCGCACCCCGACAAGGCCGTTGCCATACCAACGACAACGGCAAGGCGCGCCAGAGGACGAGCAAGAGCAGCTAAATTTTTGGTACGTGGAGCACCTGGAGCCATCATTGTCATCTTCAGAGTCATATTTGGATTATTTCTTTCTTCAACGAGCAAACGCGACACCCGTTTCCTCAACACTTGCAGTCTTGTACAAAGACCCCTTGCCGTATAACGACTCGATCTTATCATCTCTTACAACAAGCAGCTACGAACGTAGCTATCTTGGTTTATCTATTCTAAGGAAGCAGTTTCGTGGCAACCTCCCCAAATTCCCCAATCTCTGCCACTTCGCGATCACCTGAAGTTGGCCACAAAGCTCCCATGGCCATCTTTCTTGCTGCGCCGAGAGGGTTCTGTGCTGGCGTCGATCGCGCAATTAAAATCGTCGAACTTGCCTTACAGAAATACGGCGCACCCGTGTATGTGCGGCACGAAATCGTCCACAACAGATTTGTTGTCGATAGCCTGAAAGCGAAAGGCGCCATTTTTGTGGAGGAATTGGACGACATTCCAGACACCGACCAACCTGTGATCTTTTCAGCCCATGGTGTGGCAAAATCCATCCCCGAGGCTGCCAAGTCACGCAATATGTTCGTTCTAGACGCCACTTGTCCGCTGGTTTTTAAGGTCCATATGGAGGCAGCCCGCCACTACGCGAACGACTGTCACATCGTCATGGTGGGTCATAAAGGACACCCTGAAGTCATCGGAACAATGGGGCAACTGCCCGGGGGGGCTGTGACGCTGATTGAGACGGTCGAAGAAGCCGAGGCTCTGGCACCCGCCAATCCCGCCAAATTGGCGTTTGTCACGCAAACGACGTTATCGGTCGATGACACAGCCGAGATGGTGGCTGTATTGAAACGACGTTTCCCCAATATTATCGGTCCGGCCAAAGAAGACATCTGCTATGCGACCACAAACCGTCAGGCAGCCGTAAAAACCATCGCGGGAAAAATCGGTCATTTGCTGGTCGTTGGCGCCCCGAACAGTTCAAACTCGCTCCGACTTGTTGAAGTCGCCCAGCGCGGCGGTTGTGCCAATGCCACACTGGTTCAACGCGCCAGCGATATTCCTTGGATGGATTTGGCCAAAGACGCAAACCTGAATGCGATCGGGGTCACAGCTGGCGCATCCGCACCGGAAGTTCTTGTGGAAGAGGTTGTCGATGCCCTCAAGGACCGTTACGACGTCACTGTTGAAGTCGTTTCAACCGCTGAGGAAAACGTCGCCTTCAACATCCCGAAAGCCCTTCGCAACATCGCGTCTTAGCCAGGGCAGTTTAAATCCTGAATCTTATCCGTCTTGCAAATTTCAAAACACAAAACTGATATGAAAACAGAAACGGACCGATGATGGCTGTCTACACAGAAGTGACAGACGATGACCTTAGCGTCTTTCTTGAAGGTTACGATGTCGGCAGCTTGCTGTCTTATAAGGGCATCGCTGAGGGCGTAGAAAATACGAATTACGTCGTACAGACATCCCATGGGCCCTTCATCCTCACGCTTTATGAGAAACGTGTCGACGCCAAGGACCTTCCATTCTTCCTAGGCTTGATGGAACACTTGGCATCCAAAGGTTTGTCATGTCCAACCCCTGTGCGCGATCTCAAGGGGCGCAATCTCAACAAACTCGCAGGACGCGATGCGGCTTTGGTTACGTTTCTTGATGGAGTCTGGCCACGCCGACCAAACAGAGTTCATTGCGCAGGCGTCGGACGCACACTGGCCGAGATGCACCTTGCCGGGCAATCCTATAACCGCACCCGTAAAAACAGCTTGGGACAAAAAGATTGGCAGGAAGTGTTTGACAAATTTTCAGGACAAGCCGAGACAATCTCGGTCGGACTGAGAGACTTCCTGCAAACCGAATTGGACGACCTCGACAAATCATGGCCTCATGATCTACCGACTGGCGTTATCCATGCGGACATGTTTCCCGACAATGTTTTCTTCATCGGTAAAGACCTGTCTGGTCTGATCGACTTTTATTTCGCCTGCAATGATGCCCTCGCGTTGGATATCGCCATCTGTCTGAATGCCTGGTGCTTTGAGCCTGACTTTTCATTCAACGTGACGAAAGGTCGGGAGTTGTTGAGGGCCTATCAAAGCGTACGCAAACTCAACGCCGATGAAATTGACGCCATGCCGACCCTGGCCCGCGGTGCGGCAACCAGGTTTCTACTGACGCGATGCTACGACTGGTTGAACACGCCCAAAAATGCCGTTGTTCACCCACATAACCCGATCGACTATTTGCGCCGTCTGCGTTTTCATCAGCGCGCATCATCACTTGCCGACTATGGATACGAGGCGACCACGTGACCACAAACTCTGCTGACTACATCATCTACACAGACGGAGCATGCTCGGGAAACCCTGGCCCAGGAGGATGGGGGGCTCTTATTATGCAAAATGATAAGCGACGAGAACTATCGGGCGGCGAACCTGAAACAACCAACAATCGTATGGAGTTGATCGGCGCAATCTCAGCTCTTGAAAACGTGCCTACAGGCTCAAAGGTCTCACTTCACACCGACAGCAAGTACGTGATGCAGGGCATCACCGAATGGATCAAAAATTGGAAGCGCAATAATTGGCGAACAGCCGCCAAGAAACCCGTCAAAAACGCAGAACTTTGGCAACAGCTGGATGAACTCAATGGTCAGCATGATGTGTCATGGCACTGGGTCAAGGGTCACGCAGGACACCCGGAAAATGAACGCGCTGATGAACTGGCACGTCGCGGAATGGCAGAGTTTCTTTAAGACCAAAAGGGTCAGAAAAAGGCGACCTGTTCACGGGTCGCCTTTATATTCAGAAACGATAACGAGATCGCACGGCGCAGACGGCCTAAATGTTATCAGCAATAATCGAGCACATCGCCGCCGCACTCGACTTATCATGCTCAGGAGGCAGGTCTTCTACGTTTAAAACTTTGACGACGCCATCGTCCACCAGCATAGAATAACGTTTCGAACGAAGGCCCATCCCAAATCCTGTGAGATCAATATCCAAGCCCGTCGCCTTGGCAAAATCAGCACTACCGTCCGCCAACATCAAAATATCTTTACCAACGCCTGAGTCTTTTCCCCAATGGTCGAAGACGAAAACGTCATTGACGCCCGTGCAGGCAATCAAATCCACGCCTTTGGATTTGATATCATCAATATGGGAGACAAATCCTGGAAGATGCTGCGCATGACACGTTGGCGTGTAAGCACCTGGTACGGCAAATAGCGCTACTTTTTTACCGCCAAACACTTCTGCCGTCGTCATGGGCTGTGGGCCGTCCGCGCCCATCGTCGTAAAGGTTACATCCGGCAATTTATCGCCCACTTTGATCGTCATGTCGAAACTCCTTCAAGCCCGTTACTCGTGACCATAAAAATTCAAGTTCACCAATTGCACTAACCAATGGCGTTCACCTTCATTCATAACCGGTCGCGCGTATGATGCAAAGCCATCTACAGTACTTTCAGCAAGAAGGTGAGCACCGGTCTCGCAACTTGAGCAGGGAGTTTTGATTGCGCTACCCTTTCGCTACATGAGCACGGTGATTGATTGCGCTACCCTTTCGCTACTTGAGCACGGTGATTGATTGCGCTACCGCTTCGCTACTTGAGCGCAGTGATGATTACGCTACCGCTTCGCTACTTGAGCGCAGTGATGATTGCGCTACCGTTTCGCTACTTGAGCACGGTGATGATTGCGCTACCGCTTCGCTACTTGAGCACGGTAATGATTGCGCTACCGCTTCGCTACTTGAGCGCGGTGATGATTGCGCTACCGCTTCGCTACTTGAGCGCAGTGATGATTGCGCTACCGCTTCGCTACTTGAGCGCAGTGGCCTATTCAGCGCTCTACTTGGCCAATATTTCATATTCCGATCGACCAGCATCACCAACAATCGTGACGCGTAAAGGCTTACCCTTGATTTCTGCAAGATCGACATCTTTGGACAGGTCAATCCAGAAACGTTTCGTTCCTGCTGCGAGATTCGTTTTTGCAACCCGCTGGCTCATTGGAATAAACAGGCCGCCAGGACCTTCAACAAAAACATCTGCCGACACCGCATCTGAGCCGTAGTCAATATCGAGTTTGATGTGAGGCTTTTTGCCATTCAGCTCTACTTTCCAGGTCAGGAGGCGTGGGTCGTTCACCTGTAACAAAGGAGCTAGATTCGGCACATGTTTCACCGCATTTGAAAGCACCGTCGGTGCTGGTGCGAGATTTCCAGGTGGAATTTGTAGTGACAGCTTCACAGAAGAGGGAACGCAAATGTCTTCGCACGTGCCATACTGAAAATCGACGTTCAACTCCGACGCCTTTTCCGGATCAACCACCTCGAAGCGAACGGGAAATGTGACATGGCCGTGATAGCCAATATTCGCGCCGTAGCCTGAATCCATTCGAACGGGTGCTGGATATTCAACGCTCACTTGTTTGACGTTCTTTGAACCGGTCCAATCAAACGTTGGTGGTACACCACCAGCTTCACCAGGACTGCGCCAATAGGTTTTCCACTTCGGCGCAAGTTCAAGTTGGACACCAGCATAATGCGCGTTTTCGCCGCTCGGATGCTTCACCGTGCCAGCCAACAAACGCGACCTGGACATGTAGGCTGACTGCCAGTCGCCCCTCAGACCGTCTGCATTGGCGAGTGATCGATCACTTGTCAAAAAGCCAATGACCGCCAATAGCAGCGCAAGTCCAACAACTTGAGGCAATCGTACATACCATTGGTTCGCACGCAAAAAGCCAACCGATAATAGACATCGCAAATCATGCTGTCTCAATATTCGCTCCATCCGTATCCCAATAATCACCTAGTGTCTCACAGTGCGCGAAACACAGCCAGTCACGATACAAGGAGCATTTAGTGAACAGATTATTTATAGCAAAACTCGCAATTTTGCCCGACTTGTAGGTCAACGGATAGGTTAAGGGAAACTTTGCTAGATTTAATCAAATTGCGATAAGCTCCGAAAATGGACAAAAAACAGAAAACAATTGCCGCGACAGAAAACGAATTCTTGGATGGGCAACTCTTGATCGCCATGCCTTTGATGAACGATCACCGCTTTGCCAGGTCTGTGATCTATTTGTGTGCGCATTCTGAGGAAGGTGCGATGGGATTGATTATCAATCAATCGGCATCAAACATTTCATTTCCTGATTTGCTGTCCAAATTGGAAGTCGAAATCCCTTCGAATATCGAAGTGTTACCTGACGAAGTCGGTTCAATTCCCGTGCATGTTGGCGGACCCGTTGAGACAGGGCGTGGCTTTGTCTTACATACGGCAGATTATTTTGCCGAAGAAACCACCCTCGCGATTGATGATCAAATGTGCCTGACGGCCACCATTGATATTCTCAAGGCAATGGCCGATGGCGAGGGCCCCGAACAAGCCATACTCGCCCTGGGTTATGCTGGCTGGTCGGCAGGACAACTGGAAGAAGAAATCCATGCCAACGGCTGGCTCAATTGCCCAGCAGATCCTGACATCATCTTCAAGACCGACACTCAGGAAAAATACTCGGCTGCAATGGCGCGTATTGGCATTGATCCGTCACACCTTGTCGCCGATGCAGGCCACGCCTAGCCAATACCTCTTTCTATCAAAAATATTGACTTCGTCTGGCGCCACCTCAGCCACGTTTTTTCTTGCGCTGTTCTGTAACAGAAGGTTTGGGTTCGTCTTGTGTTGACCCAGCCAAGCGCTCAAGGCTGGCGGCAATCCCGGGTGGCAATTTGGAATAGTCCGGCAGCGGTGCGCCATGCGTTACTGGGTTGACGATTGACGGACCACCTTTACCAACGACAGATGGTGGCTGATGTGTGGTCGGCGAAGTTGGCGCCAATGGTGGCGGTGTTGCATTATTTGGTCTGGTCGTCGCTCCATTTGCCGGAATTGGCGGCGGTACCGCAGTTGCCGGTGGGCCCGCATTTGTGGACGGTACATTGGTTGCGCCCCGTGGCTTTTGGCCCGGTTGTGTTGGTGGCGTTACGTTCGCATTGGACGCGGGTGTCGCAGGAGGTGGTGGTGCAAATCCGTTCGCCCCCCCTGTCGCTGGCTGTCCGAGGTTCGCCACCTTCGCATCAGGAACCGGTGACGATTGTGGCGGTTGCGTTGGTATCGTCGACGGTGGAGTGCCTGTGACCCGTACACCAGGTGGTGGTGTCCAGCCATTTGGCAGTGGCGCCGATTGGGCGGGCGGTGAAACGCCTTGACGTTGTCCACTTGGCGAATGTGGTGGCGTCGAATTTCTTGGCTGTGGCGTTGGCACCATCGTCGCTGGAGGCGGTGGCGAAGGAACAATTTTTGCACCCCCCGCACCGTTTGCAATGTTGGAATTATCAGGCCGAGGTGGTTTGGCAACATCTTTCGCTTGTTTCGTCTCCTTCGCGACCTTCGACTTGATTTTTTCCTTCGATTTTTTGTCCGCAGATTTTCCTGATTTCTTTGACTTCGTGCGGAAGAAATTACGCCCATCCAATTTGCGTTCTGTCTTGCGAACAATTCTCAACAATTGAATAACATCGCGGTCGCGCATTGGCTCGCCATAGTAAAAGCCTTGCGCATATTCACAACCAATCGAACGCAGGAAGCTAACGTCGTCAGGGCGCTCTACGCCCTCCGCCACAACTGTCTTTCCAAGCTCATGTGCCAATGCGACCATCGAACGAACAATCGCCGAGCCTTTTTCTTCTCCACTTGCACTTGATTGCACAAGCGAGCGGTCAATCTTGATTGTATTGACAGGGAAACGCTGGAGATACGCGAGCGAGGAATAGCCTGTGCCAAAATCGTCAAGCGCCAACTCGGCGCCTGCTGCGCGCAGCATCTCGAGCATATCGGTTGCCTGCTCGGGATTTTGCATAACCAAAGACTCTGTAATTTCAAGCCTTAACGCTCCAGGTGGCACAACTGCTTGGCCAACAATATGGCGTATTTCCTGGATCAAATCCTGACGGAACAGTTGCCGACTGGAAATATTCACACTGACGAACAAGGGATGCTCGGCGCGTGGTAGTTCTTTTTGCCACCGCGCAGCCGTGTGGGCCGCGCGCATCAATACATAAGACCCAAGCTTAACGATCAAGTCAGATTCTTCAGCCACTGGAATGAAAGCATCAGGGCCCAATGTGCCAAGTTTAGGATGCTCCCATCGCACCAATGCTTCAAAGCCTGCCAACTCTTCTGTTGGCAGGTATACAATCGGCTGGAACAAGACTTTAATTTGCCCGCGCTCAAGCGCCTTGCGCAAATTGCTTTCAACCACAACGCGTTCATCACGTTCAGAGCGCAAGGACGGATGGAAAATTTCAATGCGATCGGCACCTGACCTCTTGGCCTTGTACATCGCCACTTCCGCTTCTTTTAGAAGATCTTCCGCCGCCCCAACATCTTTGTCCCATAACGCCAAGCCAAATGACGCCGTCAAAACGATTTCCTGACCTGCAATCTTGATTGGCGCGCGTAATGATGTGCGCATTCCTTCGGCAAATGTTGCGAGTGATGCAGCGTTCTTATTGGCATGGAACAATACGGCAAACTGGTCACCGCCAACCCGGGCCAATGTATCTTGTTCATCCAGATGTTTCTGCAAACGACGAGCAACAGTCAGCAATAGGCTATCACCAACCACGAGCCCAAACATGTCGTTCACACTTTTGAATTTATCAACATCGATAAACAACACCGTCGGTTGGCAACCATCTTCGCGTTCCGCTCTCTGGACCAAGACCTTAAGACGATCAAGAAACAACTCCCGATTTGGCAAACCGGTCAAGCTGTCGTGGACGGCATCGTGAAGCAGTCGCTCGTGCGCGCGCTTCATTTCCGTTACATCACGCATCAAGCCGACACAACGAAGGTTACGCGCATCCGTGCTTGGCACGGTGCTGGCTTCCAACTCAAACCAACGGTAGCTGTTGTCCGTGTGGCGCATTCGGAAATCAGTTTTGATACGACCGCCGTTGCCTTCTTTAATCGACCACAAAAGCATCTTAAATCGCTCGCGGTCGCCTTGATGGATGTGGCGGGAGAAATCATCCACCTTGGTGGAAAGCTCACCGTCGTTTAATCCAAGTGCTTCTTCACAAAGATGTCCGATTTTGACTTCATCTCGGCGCGCGTTCCATTCCCATGGTGTCGCGCTGGCCCCATCAACAGCCAGAGCGCGCGCTTGCTGTTCGTTGGGCGCTGCTCCATACATCGGCTCCATAGCCCGGAAAGCATATTGCGTAACGGTAAATCCGATAACAACGACAACCAAGACAAGACCGGCAACAACTCCTGCAACGGCAACGTCGCCGGACAATCGACCCGTCAGAACCATTGCTGTGGTGAAAATCCAAACCAAAAACAGAAGCCAAGTTGGAAGCAAGGATAACGCTCGATCCTGACCACGAACGGCAAAATACAAACTCAAGACCGCACCAACGCCACCAATCAAAATGAACGATAGGCGTGCGAACGTCGCTGAAAGACGCGGGTCAATCACCGCGACCGCAACAAGCGATAGCTGCGCCATCATCCATACCGTAATGAGCATACGCCACAGACCATGTGACAAGCCTAGTCGCAAAAACACATGCAGGAAGATCACCAAGCTGGCGGCCATCGATGCCTCGGCAGCAGCCCGATAAACCGCATTATCGTCAGGGCGCAAGTTGAAGACTTTGTGAAACAAACCAAATTCAACGCAAAGATACGCAAGGACACAGCACGCAACCAGAGCTGAACTTGGGAAAATTGCTTTGTGGTTTGCCGCAAAAATGGCTGTTAAGAATAAAGCGAGAAACCCCGTCAATCCCAGCATGGCGCCGTTGAACAATTGGCGTTCGCGAACCTTCAACTCATAGGCAAAAGGCTTCCAAAGATACAAACGCGTGTAACGATCTGATGCCTTTTCAGCGACAAATGTAACCGTTTGCCCAGGTTCTACCGTGATGCGGAAGACGTCAGCACGGTCGCTTTGTATGCGTTCAGGAACAAAGCCGACAGAGGGCGTCAGAGCCTTGATGCGTTGGGCATCCAGATCAGGCCACACAACACCGGAGTTAACAATTGAATATCGATCCGCGGTAAGCCAACGTTCGATGCGCTGTTCGCTTGGGTTGGTTAGCGCAAACACGACCCAATTTGGGTTTGTGCCAGCTGTCGCGGCCTGCACACTCATGCGACCGCTTACACCGCTACTTCCAGATGCTGTCTCAACCTGCAGGCTATCGCCGCGTCCTTCAAATTCCTCAGCAAGTGTGGTGATTTCGATGCGATCGGCGTCAGGATTTACAACGATGCTATCAAGCGCATTAGCAGGATGAATATTGACAATGCTCGACACCAATATTGCCAAAACGACAAAGCCGATTAACGCCAGTTGGCGACCAAGCCCCAACACAGCAGCATTGATACAGGCGATTGCAGCCCCCGCTGTATCAAGCACGGCTTTGCGCTCTTTCGTCACCACATCGTTCAAGTTCACCAGACTCCCTCGTCACCACCCGCCACATGTTCCATCTGACCGTCTTCGGCAAGACGTGCAAAAAGAAAATGATCTTCCCAAACGCCGTTGATCTTTAGATATCGACGCGCAAATCCCTCCCATGTGAAGCCCGATTTCTCCAGCACACGGATTGATGCCAGATTGGTCGGCATCGAAGCAGCTTCTAATCTGTGTAGTTTCAATCCAAAAAAGGCGTAAGGAAGAACAGCTTGCACAGCAGCCGACATATGACCTTGTCCGACATAAGGACGCCCAAGCCAATACCCCAATGCGGCCGCTTGGGTGACCCCCCTGCGAACATTCGACAAGGTCAAGCCGCCTATTAATTGATCGTCGTTTTCTCTCATAATAGCAAAGGCATAGCCGAGATCTTCCCGTGCCTCGCGGGCGTAATGACGTAGACGGCGGCGAAAGGAAGACCGGGTGAGCTCATCGCGGCCCCAAACCGGCTCCCAGGGGCTCAAATGCTCGCGACTGCTGGCGCGAAGTTCGGCCCAAGACCCATAGTCGCCCAACACCAATGGGCGCAAAGCAACACCCCGCCCCCGTACGACGGGGGTCACATCCTGGCTTGATGGCGCTCTCAGAAAAGCCATGTTCGCTGTGCTTTCGAACTACAAATCAACGGTATTTAAGACACCAATTCATCCACAACTATTTTCGCATCTGCTTTGTTCAAGCCGCGAATACCAACTCAGCCTTATCAGCAAAGTCTCGCGATTTTGCGCCCGCACCGACAACGCCAACAGACGGCGCGGCTGCCATGAGGCGGCGTGCAAATGCCTGAACCGACTGTTCCGTGACGCTATCAACATTAGCAATCAGCTCCTCGCTTGATCGAAGCTTGCCATAAATCAATAAATGACGCGCCATTTGTTCTGCGCGCGCTGAAGAACTTTCCAAACTCATTAACAGCCCCGCCTTCATCTGAGCCTTGGCACGGCGGATTTCTTTTTCTGACACACCGTTTTCAGCGACTTTCTCCAGTTCGCCGCTCACAACATGCACCAATTCAGACACCATTTCATTGGCAGTGCCAGCGTAAATGGTGAACATACCGCTATCACTTAAACCCCAGGCTGATGAATAAATCGAATAGCACAGGCCGCGATTTTCGCGGATTTCTTGAAACAGTCGAGATGACATGCCACCGCCAAACAATCCGGAAAAGACCTGAGCAGCATAAAAGCCGTCTTCATGAACAGACGGGCTGTCAAATCCGATTACAACATGACTTTGCTCAAAGCCTCTGTCCCAGGCACGTGCACCGCCATGATAAATGGCTGAAAGCCTTTCTCTCGGATTAGATTGTGGCATCGCGCCAAAAAGCTCCGCCGCCTGTTCACAAATCGCATCGTGCGATACCGTTCCTGCGGCTGAAACAACGAGGTTTTGCGGTCCATAATGCTTAGCAAGAAAGCCTCGCAAATCATCGGTTGTGAGTGATGTAACGCTGTCAGGAGTTCCAAGTATTGTTCGCCCAACGGCTTGACCTGGATAGGCAGCCTCTTGAACAAGGTCGTAGACGACATCCTCGGGGCTATCTTGCGACCCGGCGATCTCCTGCAAAATCACGTCTTTTTCGCGCAACAGCTCATCTTCATCAAATGTCGCATTGAGTAGAATGTCAGAAAGAACATTCAATGCCAGCCGATCATCACCTTTGAGAACACGGGCATAATAAGCTGTCGTTTCCAAACTCGTGGCGGCGTTGAGATCACCGCCAACCTGTTCGATTTCTTCTGCGATTTGCAAAGCACTTCGCGTTTTGGTGCCTTTGAAGGCCATATGTTCAAGCAAGTGCGAAATACCATGCTCGTGGGGTTGTTCGTGGCGCGCACCTGTTGCCACCCATACACCTAACGACACGGTTTCTAAGTGTGGCATGTGATGTGTCACAACACGCAACCCGTTTGCCAATGTCGTCACTCGAGGTGTTGTCATGCAAGACCTTTCTGCGTGCGGCTGACATGAGATTCAACAAAGTCCTCAACATCCGCTTGAACGTTATCGATGACCGAAAACCTTTCCTTGTCAGTCAATAAATGAGAAAGGTGATCAGGCAGTTGTGGACGAGCGCCGGTAACCGCTTCCATCGCATCGGGAAACTTTGCCGGATGCGCCGTTGCTAATACGACTGTCGGAACGTCAGCACTTGCCATATTGGCCTGGGCAGCCACGACGCCACACGCAGTATGCGGCTCCATCAAATATCCGGACTGGCTTTGCATCTCCTTGATTGCCGTTGCGACCTGAGCCTCGCTCGCAGCACCTGCAAAAAAGTCGTTCTTGAGATTCTTGTAAGCTGGTCCCAATTCAAATCGGCCAGATTGTTTCAAGCTATTCATCTGCGCGCGAACTTCTCCCCCATCGCGTCCATTGGCTTCAAACAGATAACGCTCGAAGTTCGATGAGATTTGAATATCCATTGATGGTGACGTCGTCGCTGAAACACCGCGCATTTCATAGACACCGGTCTCAAGTGTGCGCGGTAAAATATCATTTTCATTCGAGGCGATGACAAGACCATCGATCGTCAAACCCATTTGACGCGCAACGTGACCTGCAAAAATATCTCCGAAATTGCCGGTCGGAACGGAAAAGCGAACCTTACGATGGGGCGCACCCAGCGCCACGGCGGCGACAAAGTAATAAGTCACTTGCGCAACGATCCGCGCCCAGTTGATTGAGTTGACACCTGACAACTGAACCCGGTCGCGAAACTCGTGATTGTTAAACATGCCCTTTACGAGAGCCTGACAATCGTCAAACGTTCCCTTAACGGCAACGGCTTGCACCTGAGACTCTGTTGGCGTTGTCATCATGCGCCGCTGCACATCTGAAACGCGACCATCGGGAAAGAGAATAATGACATCCGTTCGGGTGGAAGCGCGAAAGGCATCAATTGCTGCCCCGCCAGTGTCGCCAGAGGTTGCGCCAACAATTGTTGCGCGCTGATTGCGCTTTTCCAACACCCGGTCCATCAGTCGCGCCAACAGCCGCATTGCAACGTCTTTAAACGCCAATGTGGGCCCATGAAACAATTCGAGAATATACAAATTGGTATCGACCTGAACCAATGGTGTGACGGCAGGATGTGCGAAGTCGGCGTAGGCCTCTTTGGCCATCGCCGTTAACTCAGCGCGTGAAACGCAATCGCCGACGAACCCCATGATGATCTCAACGGCGACCTCGTGAAACGGTTTTCCGGCCATTGATGCAATTTGCGCGGCTGTAAACTTGGGCCAGGTCTCGGGCACATATAGACCTCCGTCGCGAGCCAATCCTGCCAACAAGACGTCGTCAAATTCAAGAGTGGGGGCTTGCCCTCGTGTCGAAATATACTTCAATTCAAAGTCTTTCTAGATTTCAGCGCCAATGATTACCTGCACGCGGTTCACACTTCTACCTCAAGCGGTATTCACAATTAAACCCCAAACAAAACTCTCTTGGTGCAGTGACTTAATCTGTATTGCCCGGTGAGCGATCAGACTGCAACCGCCCACGCGCGAACAAGGCAAATACGACCAATAGAGTAACGGCAAGACCAAACCAAGTAATGGCATACTCGAAGTGACGGTTGGTGAGCTGCAAACGCGTAACGCCACCATGAGGGCCGTGGGTCGTCGGTGGCTGACCATCCTTTGCAACATCAATAAAGAACGCCACCGTCGACACCTTGTCCTTGTCGTAGGCCGTTGCATGCATATTGCTCAAATCACGCCAATAAAACTGACGCTTTTCTAAATCGTTTTCTGGAACAAACATACTCGACTTTTTCGACGGCGATAAGCGAGCCAGACCTGTGACACTGACCTCGCCCAATGGTAGGCTGTCCCGGCGTTTGTCACGGTCCAAATTGGCTTTCTTGACAAACCCGCGGTTAAGCCAAACCACTTTGTCTGGTGCGTATTGTAAAGGCGTGTAGACATGAACGCCGGGACCCAATTTCGGATGCGGCGCATAAAAATAAATCTCACCGTCGTGATCCATCTTGCCGGTTACTTTGACCGGAAGATAATCAACGTCGTCGCGCCGATCGTTGAAACGACGCAACGCATCTTCGAATTGAACAGGGGCACCTTTGGCTCGACTTGTAATTTTAGCAACCAAACCATCCTTCCAGGCTTTGCGTTGCATTTGCCAAACACCCAGCGACAGCAATACGCCAAGCCCGAGAATACTCGCCAGTGTTGGTATGATAAGCCCAGCTTCACGTAAACGATGCAGCATAATGAAAACTTTTCTCCAGCGACCAAATTCGTCGACATCAAGAAAAAGGGCGACGCCACAAAGCGCCGCCCCCAAATTTTTACGTCTTTCTCAGAAAGACCGCTTAGTGGCCACCAGGAGCCGCACCTGCGCCCCAAACATAGATGCAGGCAAACAAGAACAACCAAACGACATCAACGAAGTGCCAATACCAGGCTGCAGCTTCAAAACCGAAGTGTTGCTTTGGTGTGAAGTGTCCCTTCATGGCGCGGAACAAACAAACCGCCAAGAAGATCGTACCAATGATGACGTGTGCACCGTGGAAGCCCGTCGCCATAAAGAATGTCGCGCCATAAATATTGCCAGCGAAGTTAAATGCAGCGTGGCCGTATTCGTAAGCTTGAAGCGCTGTAAACAACATGCCCAATAAAACTGTCAGAACGAGACCCCAGATCAAGCTCTTACGATTGTCATGTAGGAGTGCGTGGTGCGCCCAAGTAACCGTGCAACCAGACAACAGAAGAATGAGCGTGTTCACCAATGGCAAACCCCAAGGATCAAATGTTGACGTGAAGTTCTCCGATGGAACTGGTGGCCATTGTCCGCCCAACACTTCATTGCGCGTCACCATTCCAACAGCTTCTTTCACGTTGTCTATCGCGTAAGTGCCGTTGGGGTACAACGAAACATCGAAATATGCCCAGAACCATGCCACAAAGAACATCACTTCCGAAGCAATGAACAAGATCATCCCGTAACGCAGATGAAGCTGCACCACTGGTGTGTGGTCACCTTTGTGTGCTTCGGCAACGACGTCACGCCACCAAAACGCGGCAATAACAAGCACCGTTATAAAACCAATTGCAAAAACCCACGGGCCCGTTGCAAAGGCGACACCGCCCTCCCAAGCTCCATCAGCACCGCGCGTCGACTTCATCCAGCCAATCGCACCAATCGCCATAAGCAACGCACCGATCGATGCATACAGCGGCCATGGGCTCGGGTCCACAAGGTGGTAATCGTGATGCTTCTCGTGTGAATCCGACATTGTATTTCTGTCTCCCGGTAATCAGTCCCCACCGCGTGAGCCCACGCGGGATAACCCGTTTTCAATTCAATTTAGCCAACAACTAAGCGATTTGACACGCAAAGATCGGCCAAAACACCAAAAAAATCTCCTCAAGTTCCATTTCTGCTCTCACCCGCAGAAGAAGGAGCTCGAATTTCTGCTCGTTTGTCAGACGAATTCGTCTGCTCGCTTTGATCCCCAGCCGTCTCATTGACGCGATGGAACGTATACGACAACGTTAATTGACTGAGATGGCCCGCATCGGAATCCTTCAACATCTCAGGATCGACGTAGAAACTTACAGGCATTTCCACGCTCTCGCCGGGTTGTAGGGTCTGCTCTGTAAAGCAAAAGCACTCAATCTTGTTGAAGTACACACCGGCAACTTCAGGCGTCACATTAAATGAGGCCGTACCTGTCATTGGCTTGTCGGTTGTATTGGTCGCAAGATAGACGGCAATTTTGTTTTCGCCATAGCGCACATCTATCGTTCTCTGTTTCGGCTGAAATTTCCATCCGGGCAGATCGCCTGACACGTTTGCGTCGAATCTCATGATCAGTGTCTTGTCGCTGATTTTCGTCGACGGCGCGGTCGCAATCTGGGTTGTGCCACCATAGCCCGTCACCTGGCAGAATATTTTGTAGAGCGGAACCGCAGCATACGACATCCCGACCATTCCAACGGCAACAAACGCGCACGCAAACGCCACGACACCGTGCCGAGACCCCGTCGGTTTCGTTACATCTGGTTTGTCACTCATCGCACGCATCAATCAGGCCTGCTCCTTCATCGCACACCGTAGAGAGACGGTGTCATTGCTCGTCATCATCAAACTACATCGGTCGGTTCGCAACGCTTCCGCCCATATGGATGATTGTTGCGGCATAAAACAACGCTACCAATAAAAACAGTCCCAATCCAATCGCAATAGAGCGACCGCGTTGCTGGCGCCTTGCTGTTTCCACCGGAACGTCTTTGGTCTTGTCTTCGCTCACGCAATCTCACCTTTACATTTAACCAACGAACTGCCCGACAACGTGCTCACCAAGCAATACGGCAAACAGCGCGAACAAGTACAAAATTGAGAATTTGAACATCGACTTGGCAACAACATCGGCCTCGCGGCCTTCAGTTGTGACCTGCACACGACGCGCGTGCCATAAGAACACCGCGCCAAGCACCGTCGAAACGACACCATATGTTAGACCGCCGAACCCGAACAGCGCCGGAGCAATACCAACAGGTACAAGAGCCAATGAATAGAGCATGATCTGGCGGCGCGTTTCGGCCTCACCGGCGGCGACCGGCAACATCGGCACACCAACACGCTCATAATCGCGGCGACGATAAAGCGCCAGGGCCCAAGTATGAGGCGGGGTCCACATGAAGATAATGAGAAATAGGATGATGCTTTCCAACGACACGGAGCCCGTTACACTGGCCCAGCCGATCATTGGAGGGAAAGCGCCAGCGGCACCACCAATGACAATGTTGTAAGGCGTCCGGCGCTTCAGCCACATTGTGTAAAAGAAAATATAATAGGCAATCGTTAGCGCCAACAACGCACCTGCGACCCAGTTTACGATAAGCCCAAGGACAAGAACGGACAAACCGGACATGAAGGCGCCAAAAACCAAAGCCTGTTCCGGCGTGAGATGACCGCGTGGAATTGGACGTGCAGCCGTACGCGCCATTTGTTTGTCGATGTCAGCGTCGTACCACATGTTGAGTGCGCCAGAAGCTCCAGCGCCAACTGCAATCGACAACAGTGCGATAAAGGCAAGAACTGGATTTAATGCTCCAGGAGCCGTGATCATCCCGACGAACGCAGTGAAGACGACCAACGACATCACCCGCGGTTTCATCAAGGCAAAATAATCGCCGACAGAACCAGAATTCGGCTCGGCGCCAATGCCATAATCCAAACTTGTATCAATGTTGGCCAACAATACGTCCCCTAACGATACGCGCGATGGAGGGAGCCTCCTTCACTTCTGTCTTGTGAAACAGCGCACCGTACTTGAACTCCAAGCACTGTTTCGTGCCGCATCACGCGACTATTTGTAATTAGAAGTGTGGGCAGAACCTCTAACTGAGGCTCCACCCACACCCTTTACGTTTGCAGCGCCTAAGGTTGCTCTAGTGAGCATCCTTGGCTTCAACCTTTGGCAGCGTTTCAAAGGTGTGGAATGGAGGTGGTGAGGATACAGTCCACTCCAACGTGTTCGCGTGCTCACCCCAAGGATTGTTGCCTGCTTTTTCCTTGCGCATAAAGGCCCATGCCAAACCGATGAAGAAACACACGGTGCCAACGGCTGTAATATAGGCACCCAGTGAGGACACGTGGTTCCAGAAAGCATAGGCATCTGGATAGTCGACGTAACGACGTGGCATGCCAGCAAGTCCGAGGAAGTGCTGAGGGAAGAACAAGATGTTCGCGCCGATAAACGTGGTCCAGAAGTGCAGCTTGCCCCAGAATTCTGAGTACATGTAGCCGCTCATTTTTGGGAACCAGTAATACCAACCAGCAAAGATCCCAAACACCGCACCAAGTGACAGCACGTAATGGAAGTGTGCCACAACGTAGTATGTGTCATGCAACGCGCGGTCGACACCAGCATTGGCCAACATCACACCGGTCACACCACCAACGGTGAACAGGAAGATGAAGCCTAACGCCCAGATCATTGGCAAACGGAATGAAATTGACCCACCCCACATCGTTGCAATCCAAGAGAAGATTTTGACGCCGGTCGGCACCGCAATCACCATTGTCGCAAAGACGAAGTATGCCTGCGTGTTGACGTTCATACCGGAGGTGTACATGTGGTGCGCCCACACAACAAAACCGACAACGCCGATCGCAACCATCGCATAGGCCATCCCAAGATAACCAAACACTGGCTTTTTAGAGAACGTTGAAACAATCTGACTAATGATGCCAAAGCCTGGCAAAATCAGAATGTAAACTTCCGGGTGACCAAAGAACCAGAACAAGTGCTGGAACAAGATTGGGTCACCGCCACCGGCAGGGCTAAAGAACGTCGTACCGAAGTTACGGTCCGTTAGCAGCATTGTGATCGCACCGGCAAGAACTGGCAGCGAGAGCAGAAGCAGGAACGCCGTAACAAGAACTGACCAAACAAACAACGTCATCTTATGCAGCGTAATTCCTGGTGCCCGCATATTGAAGATCGTCGTAATGAAGTTGATCGCGCCGAGGATCGAAGACGCACCAGCAAGGTGCAACGCCAGAATGGCGAAATCCATCGCAGGCCCCGGCTGCCCTGTTGTTGATAGCGGCGCGTAGACTGTCCAGCCACCACCGGTCCCCATCATATTGGAAGGACCTTCAACAAACATCGACATCAAAAGAAGAATGAACGCTGCTGGCAACAACCAGAACGAAATGTTGTTCATACGTGGGAAGGCCATGTCGACTGCACCGACATGCAGCGGCACAAACCAGTTGCCAAATCCGCCAATCATCGCCGGCATAACCATGAAGAACACCATGATCAAACCATGTGCGGTGACAAACACATTAAACATATGCCGACCAGCGCCGACGGCCTCGTCTGCTGAATCTCCAACGCCGTACACCATGTGCGCAAGGCCGTGGAAGATTTGAATGCCCGGCTCGGCGAGTTCCATCCGCATGAAAACGGACAGCAAGCCACCAACGATCCCTGCCATCATGGCAAAGATCAAGTACATCGTGCCGATGTCTTTATGGTTCGTCGACGCGAACCAACGTTTGAAAAAACCTGGGGCGTGGTCGTGCCCAGCTGTTGCGTCTGCAGTATTACCCATCGTTATTTGCCCTGTCGCTTGGGTTTGCTTTTTTATTTCTTGATGGCGGCTCCCTGTTGAAGACACCGCCATCACTCAGTGACGCGCTGAAGTGCGTCGTTTAGTTCTTCTCAATTTTAGAAGGTGTTGATGTACCAGCATCAGCTACGGAGCGGATCCCAACCTGACGCAATGCAGCACTTTCAAGCAGTGCTTTTGCAGCATCTTCATCGTCGGCCTTCATGGCCTCAATCCACTTATCAAAGGTTGCTTGATCAACGACGCGAACCGCAATCGGCATAAACGCGTGATCTTTACCACAAAGCTCAGAACATTGACCGAAGTAAACGCCCTCTTGCTCAGCGTTAAACCATGTTGTCGTTACCCGACCTGGAACCGCATCTGTTTTCGAACCGAAAGATGGAATCGTCCAGTTGTGGATCACACCATCAGCTGGAGCCGAAACAAGCACGTGGACATTTTTGTTCACTGGAACAACGACTTCATAATCGACCGCTAGATTACGAGGAACCATTGTTTTTAGCGTTGCCGGGTCATTGACACCTTTGGCTTTCAGTTCTGCGACACGCTCTTTAATTCCTTCATCATCAAGCATATAGCTTTCTACTGTGAAGCCGTCGTAGTCAGGATATTCGTGCTCCCAATACCACTGGTGACCGATCGCTTTGATCGTTAGATCAGCCTTTGGATAAGAATATTGCAGGTTCAGCAATTTGAATGAGGGAACTGCGATCACAACCAAAATGGCGATCGGGATGACCGTCCAAGCAACTTCCAGCAAGCTGTTGTGCGTTGTCTTGGTCGGTACTGGATTGGATTTCTCGTTAAATCGAAACAAGACATAGATCATCAACAACAAAACGAAGATCGCGATAGCGATGATGATGATGTTAACAAAATCGTGGAAACTATTGATATCACGAGCAACCGCGGTAACTGGGGTTTGCAATCCCATTTGCCCATCAACGGATTGTCCTGGCTTGGCAAGTGCACCCAGTGCACTCACGAAGGCGAAAGTCGAAGCGGTTGCAAATGTAGCACTCGCTCGGCTAAGCCATCTTCTCAGCATCTCTTGCTCCTTAAAATTCCCAGACTTTTCAACGAAGAAAAGCCGTCCCCTAAACTGTCGTTTTGGCGCATTAGTCGCTGAAAAGCACTCGAAACCCGCCCAAACCGTATCAACACATCGGACCTATCACGTTTCGTCGAACGCCAATTAAGCCCAAAAAAAGATCAATCTACCAACCATGCACATAGCAGGTATTCAACCCGCGCGCTCACGCGCTCGTGAATTTTTTTAAAAATGCACAGATCTGAGGCAATTCTCAACAACGGATTTATGCGGCATTTGAGCTTTTGGATCGTTCACGCGGTCTTGGAAGGTGTGGCGACAGCAAATAATCCAATGCGGCAGTCCCAATTTGGCCCGATTTTTCTTTGAAATCGACAAAGGCTGCGCTGAGGTGGACCCAAAGTGATTCGCCCTATTTACAGCGTTTCCCCGGAGCACGATCTTGATCCAAATGCCGAACGCCTCACCTCTTCAGATCAAAGCGCTCTGGGTGCTGAAAGAATCTTGGATATTTATCTTTGGTCGTCGGCTCGTGACGACCTATGTGCTGTTGGCCCTCTTTTTTCTGACCACCGTTGCTATTTCTACACCATCATTTGCACAAGCCCCGGGAGGCGGAACCGTCCGCTCGCAACATGGTGATTGGCAAGTTGTGTGCAAACCGCCACCGCCAGGTGCCTCGAAGGAAGTCTGCGCTTTGGTGCAAAGCGTGACTGCAGAAGATCGAAACAACGTCGGCTTGACTGTCTACTTTCAGAAATTTTCCAACGGCACGCGCGTCTTGCGTGTATTCGCTCCGCTCGGCGTTTTACTGCCACCCGGTTTGGGTTTGAAAATTGATGGTACAGACGTTGGCAATGCGCCATTTCTGCGTTGTCAGACGTTCGCTTGCTATGCACAGGTCGTTGTTGAAGACAAACTGATCGGCCAATTAAAA
Organism: Hyphomicrobiaceae bacterium; assembly: GCA_050633705.1. Lineage (GTDB taxonomy): Bacteria > Pseudomonadota > Alphaproteobacteria > Rhizobiales > Hyphomicrobiaceae > JAJFHI01. The sequence continues at coordinate 218,089 of JBOEGZ010000002.1, forward strand.
ACTGGCAAAACGGCGATTTTCATTATTTTCCAAACAGAAGAGGCCGGAATAGGTATCCCGATTTCTTTGGCCGGTTTTGGGCAAGCATTGGCCAAACTGAACTAAGCAGCAGTGCAACCAATCCAATAGCAAACGTATGTGATGCAATGATCTCGTTGCGTTTTTCGTTCACATGTCGACAATGTTTGAGCAAAAGACGATCACGGTAAGGTCTTGTGCACATAGCAATTCCTACAGTTAACGCCCCTTGGTCGCAGAAACTATATTTTAGGCCTGCAACAATTTGCCTGCTCGTCTTCCCCCTTTCGCCACTTTTATTTCGTCAAACTTTGTCTCGCGTGGGGGGCGCTTTTAGGAGTTTGGCATTGATGAAGAATGCTCCCGCAACCGCTGACAGTCGCAACAATAACGTCACTCAGGTGTTGCAACAGTTTCATCCAGCATTTCGCGACGACATCAAAAACTTCATCATCGAAGTTCCGACCGCCATTGATTTATCGCAAGCATTCCCTGGACTGTTATTTGCCTTGGCAACAGATTTTGGAACATTGCGACAAAGAAACAAGGCCAGGCGACTTCTTGCAAATGGAGCGCCGCTAAAAGACGTTGCAGAAGCGCTTTCATTGCCTTGGTGGATGCGCCGTTTGGCGGCCAACGCTTTCGTAAACCGGCTGCATTCATTTCCAGATGATTCTGAATTCCACCGCCGCATCGCGACACTCGTGCCAACCGATCCAAACGCAGGTGCAGCTTGGTTGCGGGGCGTTCTTATGGGGCTTGAAAGATGCCATCCAGCATTTGCGCTTTGGGCTGCAAGTTGGCTTGAGCGGCAACATCGAAGCATCGGACTGCCCGAAAGCGAAGACAAATTCTGGTTGCTCGCCGCTTGGGCGTGGCACGCCTCTTATCCGGAAACAACCGGGCATCGCATGTTACGTCGCATGTGGACACCGCAAATCAGCCTGCGCCGAGCCCTTGACGAATTGTTGAGCTGGCGCCAACGCATGACCCTGGCAATAATTTTGGAAGCAGAAGCCAATGATCGCTGGTTGCTGCCAGGCGCGGCGCTCGACTACGAGTTTGTTCCATTAGTCTCGGCAGACGACTTTGTCATCGAAAGTGAAAAAATGAGCAACTGCCTGGACCAATATGCCGACAAATTGGTTCGGAATTTTTCCCGAATTTTTGCTGTTCGAAAAATGGGACGCAGTATTGCGAACGTTGAGATCGGCCTGGATGATCAGGACGGGCGTATGCCTTCAATTCTTCAACTGAGAGGACCACGCAACCGTCGCACGTCTGCTGAGTTATGGCGTGCGGTCTATTTATGGCTTGGCTCTCAACCTTTAAAACCGCGCACAACGCGTTCAACACGGCTAGATCCCGAAAAATTTGACACCGCAGCACACACAATTTGGGCACCCTATCTCAGAGAAATGAAAAAAATCGGGTGCGAAGACGCGTTTAAAACGTCGCTCAATTCCTGCCGACTTAAAGGTCGCCGTCTTTCGAAAAGGCCGTCACGTCGACAAAACCAAACAGATGGCGAGCAAGCCCCAAGTCTTGGCACTCATAGATCTCGTCTCAGGCAGAGAAACTCGCACAGCCGACAGGTGGCGACAGAAGTGCGGCTCGAGGCAAAAGTCTCTGACTAATCCGAACTTCTGAACTTTCTCAACGTGCTAATTTTTTTGCCAGTTTTACGGTGCGAAAACGCGCTTAAATTCGCTGTTGCCGTTTCTAATACTTCGGACGGCAACAATAGAACGCGACGCGACCCTGTCATTGCCATTGCCTTGCTCTATTGCCTGACAAGCAATTGGTTAGAAATCGCAAAGAATACAATCATAAATTGAATGTATAATTATTCTATCTATGATTGAAATTTATACACCCCACGTCATTTTAATTGACAGATTTAAGTAAAGCCGCGCCTATTATTTGGCTATTACTCAAATTTTATTTTTTGTTGCCGAGTGATGTTGCGGGGCGTTTCAAATGCATGCGGGTTTGGCAAAGCCGAGACTCATCGTGCGGGCACAGAAATTTCTCTGTGCAGTGATTGCTACTTGCTTTGCAATCCTCAGCGACCTGCCACCAAGTTCAGCCCAAGACGAACGCCGCGCACGCAATTACGAATTATGGGTCGGTGTTGATGTCACGGAAGGTTCCTGGTTGTCCTACACTGGCGCCACCTATTCACCGTTCGGAGACATCCATGCTGCAGGTTTAAAACTGCGCGCATCTGGCGGCTATGGTGAATACCGGGTGTGGAATCCGTTTCGCGCCGACTTTGAGACCAAGTCGGCACAGACAAACTACATTGATGGCCTTGTCGGTTACCTTTGGCGCCTGGATCCCCTGATTGCCAAACTATTTGTCGGCTACACAAGCGTTGAACATTCCTTACCCGATGGCGTTGGTGAATTGATAGCTGCACGTGGCAAACTCGGCGTCGTCAACGGTCAACAAAATGGTCTCAAAATCCAAGCTGAATTTTGGCTCAACATCACTGAAAAGTCTTGGGGGTCGCTGGATCTCTCCTGGACAAGTGCGCACAATATTCGCAGTGCCCGCGCCCGCTACGGCTACAAAATAACACCACAAATCTCACTTGGAGTTGAAGGCAGTGTTTTTGCTGATGAACAAGTGTTCTGCATCCATGCGTTGGACGGCACCTGTACACGCCTGAACGAGCAACAAGCCCTTCAAAATGCGCTTACCAACAACACGCGTTTTGGTGCCTTTGCGAGATACAGTTGGGACGGTGGTGAGTTATCTGCCTCTGGTGGTGTCCTTGGCAAAGATCGCCAGTACTACGGCAAGGCCAACTACCTGTTTCAATTCTGATAGACCGCGCCAGCAGTTGCGCCTGCACAAAAAATACCTTCTAAAACTCTGCCAAAATTACCAAGTTCAACTCTGCACCTCATTCCATGTTCAATCAGGTCTTGGCCTGGCGGCTCATGCGCAGGCGCGCTTTTCACCGCACGATCTCTAGAAATACATCCCCGCTTGAGCCAGCGGCGCGATCAATACGAAAATGCGCAGTTGATCAGTACGCGGCGCGACAAATGGAACCCTAGAAAGCACCCCTAGACTTGCCGCGACTGCGGAAAATCTTGCCTTAAAGCGCCTAATTTAGGCGCTTTATCACGTTAATTTTCATTAAAACATCATAATTCACAAATAAAACGAACACTCGTTTTGTTTGACAGGCGGGCCATTCTAGGCCATGTCTTCACCGGAATTGGTCTCGATTGAGTTTGCAGCCCAAGAACCGCTGTCACCTCACCGCAACCAACGATGGCCTTAACAAGGTTGTTGTCTCGGCTTGTGGTTGCCTTGGAGTGACTGCCTTGCAGTCAGATTCGATTGGGTTGCCAAAATATCATTTGGATTGGGAGCACACTTGCAGTGCCAAAGTTGAAACCAGATACACAGCGCGCGCGACGAGAACACATTCTCGATGCAGCAGAGCGCTGTTTTGCCAATTCGGGCTTTCATGCTTGCAGCATGCAGGAAATTTGTTCCGAAGCTGGTATCTCTCCCGGTGCCTTCTATGTCTACTTCAAATCAAAAGAAGACCTCATTGCCGGCATTGTTGAACGCGACCGTGCAGCGTTTGGCGAACGCTTTCGCGTTCTTGGTGAAGCTCCCGACTTTATGGCAGCGCTATCGGCGCTCGGCGACCAATGCCTCGTTGACGAACCACGTCATCGCCAATTGATGTGTATGGAAATTTGGTTGGAAGCCACACGCAATGAGCGGGTTTCTGAATTGTTTCACTCTGTCGATGATTTCATCGTTGACGGTTTCAGGGCGCTGTTTGATCGACTACATGCAGAAAAGCGAATTTCTCCTAAAGTCGATTCACAAACACTCACCGATATTCTCGCTGTAATTGGCGACGGCATCTACGCGCGCCGCGTTATCGATCCAAATTTTGACCCACGATCCGTTCTGCCACCCATCATCGACATGCTGACCCAATTAATTCAACCCACCGAGCCAACACCTAAAGTGGTGCAAGAAACTCAAGAAGGGGCTGAAGCATGAAAACAAAAATCTTAGTTGTCGGCCTCATTACCCTTGCACTGGGTGGTGCTTTTGCCGTCGCCAAAGGAAAGTTGAACGTCGGAGAAATTATTGGCGCCCAAAAACCGGAAAAAGAAACCATTGTCGCTGTTCGGGCACCATCGGTTTCTGTTGCCAAAGTCACGACAACCAATTTTATCGAAACAGCATTTGTCACCGGCAGCCTTGTGGCGCGTGATGAAATTCTGGTCGCTCCCGAAGTCGAAGGATTACGTATTCTCACTGTCAATGTCGACGAAGGTGACCGGGTTGAAAAAGGCCAAGTTCTTGCAAACCTGAGGCAAGATACTCTGCAAGCCCAGCTCGCTCAAAACGATGCAGCGCTGGCGCGCAGTAAGGCTGCGATTGAGCAAGCCAAAAGCCAATTGAATGAAGCCAATGCCCGCCTAACCGAAGCCATGGCGCAATTGCAGCGTGCCAAACCTCTTAAGAAAAGGGGTTATCTGTCCGCTGCCACCTATGATCAACGCAACGCGACGATGCAGACAGCAAAAGCTCAAGTAACCGCCGCCAAAGACGGTATCGGTGTCGCCAAAGCTGATCTCGCGCAACAAAAAGCCCTACGGCGTGACATCACGTGGCGTCTGGAAAGAACGGTTATCCGTGCCCCCGAAGCAGGCCTTGTTTCGCGCCGAACAGCACGCATTGGTGCCGTGGCGACAAGTGTGGCCGAGCCAATGTTTCGCATTATCCAAGCTGGAGAAATCGAACTTGAAGGCGAGGTCACGGAAACAGAGTTGGCCAAGGTGAAGCCCGGCCTGAATGCCTATATTGATGTTGCAGGTGTCGGCAAGATTGAAGGCACGGTGCGCTATGTCTCTCCAGAAGTTTCTCGCGACACCCGTCTGGGTCATGTTCGCATCTCATTAGAACAGAACCCCGGATTAAAGATCGGAGCATTTGCTCGCGGCACGATCAAAACAGATGGCAATCGTGGCATGGCAATTCCAATGGCAGCCGTCATGTATTCAGCTAACGCCAAGCATGTCCTACGAGTTGATGGCAATAAGGTGAAACAACAAACAATCACAACAGGGTTGCAATCGGGAATTCTTGTCGAGATCAGATCAGGTCTGAAAGAGGGTGAACTTGTCGTTAGCAAGGCTGGGACGTTTTTGCGCGACGGTGACCTCATTACGCCGGTTCTGCCAAATCCAAAACTCAGTCAGGCGCAATGATGAACTTTAACATCTCCGCATGGGCAATCCGCAAGCCGGTTCCCTCGCTCGTCTTATTTTTGGTGCTGATTGTTCTTGGCATCATGAGTTTTCGCGCGCTGCCGGTGACACGCTTTCCCAATATCGACATTCCAATTATCCAGGTCTTGATCGTCCAATCTGGTGCCGCTCCAGCCGAACTTGAGACCCAGGTGACGAAACGTATCGAAGATGCAGTGGCGGGCATCAATGGTGTCAAACACATTACATCGAAAGTCGGGCAAGGCCTTTCGACGTCAACCATCGAGTTCCGCCTCGAGATTGATCAAGACCGCGCATTGAACGACGTCAAAGACGCAGTCGCGCGCATTCGCACGGACCTGCCACGCGGCATCGAAGAACCGATTACGCAACGCGTAGAAATCGAAGGCCTGCCGATCGTCACCTATGCTGCTGAAGCCCCGGCCATGACACCGGAAGAATTGTCGTGGTTTGTCGACGATACCGTTATTCGCCTGATGCAGGGCGTGAAAGGGGTCTCAAACGTCCAGCGCATCGGCGGTGTAGATCGTGAAATCCGTATCGCGCTCGACCCTGACCGTTTACTGTCTTACGGCATCACCGCTGGCGATGTGAACAACCAAGTTCGCGCCACCAACGTCGATCTCGCGGGAGGCCGCGGTGAATTAAGTGGCCGTGAACAAGCCATTCGCACTCTGGCAGGTGCAGAAACCGTAGCTGACCTTGCCGCAAAAATGATCGCACTACCAGGTGGGCGCAAAGTCCGTCTCGATACGCTTGGCACAGTGACCGACACCACCGAGGAACAGCGAAAGTTCGCAAAACTTGGCGATATGCCAGTGGTCGCCTTCGCCATATCGCGTGCAAAAGGTGCAAGTGCCACGACTGTGGCCGACAACATTGCGAAAAAGATTGAAGCCATCGGCAAGGATTATCCCGACATACGGTTTAGCCGCATCGATGACACCGTCAGCTACACGTTAGGCGCTTACAATTCGACAATGAAGACATTGTACGAAGGTGCTGCACTCGCAATTCTGGTTGTGCTGCTATTTCTCCGCGACTGGCGTGCAACGGCCATTGCCGCCATAGCCCTACCGCTGTCAATCATTCCCGCATTCTGGGCCATGGCAGCAATAGGGTTTTCTCTAAACCTCGTTAGCCTTCTCGCGATCACCATCGTCACCGGTATTCTCGTCGATGACGCGATCGTCGAAATTGAAAACATCGTCCGCCACCAACACATGGGCAAATCGCCATACCGGGCTTCACTAGAGGCCGCCGATGAGATCGGACTGGCAGTGATTGCGATTACCGTAACCATCATTGCCGTCTTCGTGCCTGTGAGTTTTATGGGTGGGATCGCTGGACAATACTTTAAACAATTCGGCTTAACCGTTGCCTTTGCGGTTTTCTTTTCACTGCTCGTCGCGCGCCTGCTAACGCCAATGATGGCAGCATATTTTATGCGCAGCGCACCGCACGAAGAAAAAGAAGGTTGGTTGCTGCGAACCTATAGCCGCTTGATCGATTGGTCTGTGCGCCGTTTGATGACGGCAATGACGACAGTTTTTATCGGCCTTCTTATCTTTGCGGCTTCAGTTGGCAGCTTCTTCCTTTTGCCATCCGGTTTTCTGCCACCTGAAGATCGCAGCCGCGCGTTGATGGCGGTCGAATTACCACCTGGGTCTCGCCTGGAAGACACCCGACACCTGACAGACCGCATCAGCCAGGAAATCCGCAAGCGCAGTGATGTCGAGAGTGTATTTGTTAATGGCGGCACAATCCTTGGCTCTGGTGATGAGGTGCGGACCGCAACGCTGATTATCAACCTCCCCCCCAAAGCTGACCGCAAGCTCGGACAAGACTTAATCCAACAGCAAATAAGCGAAACCCTGTCGCACATCCCCGACATTCGCTACTGGTTCTTAAAAGACGACGGCCAGCGGCAATTCCAATTAGTGGTCTCTGGTGCGGATGGTGAAGCCGTCGACAAAATTGGTGCCGACCTAACAAGTCAGGCCCGCAAACTCCCCAGCTTGGCAAATGTCGTTTCAACTGCGGAGCTCGATCGGCCTGAACTTCGTGTCTATCCAAAAACCGAACGCGCCGCAGAACTTGGCATCTCGACAGAAGCAATTTCGCAAGCCGTTCGCATTGCTACCATCGGCGACGTCAACGCAAATCTGGCGAAATTCAAAGATGGAACACGCCAGGTGCCAATTCGGGTTGAATTGGCCAACGACGCGCGTACCAACCGCCAAACTCTAGAATCTCTGCGCGTCGGCACGATAACAGGAAAATCGGTTCCGCTATCGTCTGTTGCGCGCTTTGAAATCAACCAAGGGCCAACTTCAATCGATCGTTATGATCGTACAAGACGGATTCTCATTGGCGCTGACCTCGTCGGCGACACACCACTTGGCAATGCCGTGAAAGATGTCATGGCACTGCCTGCTGCGCAGAACCTGCCAGAGGGCGTCGAAGTCAAACAATTTGGCGATGCTGAAGTCATGGTTGAAGTCTTTGAAAGCTTCGGCAAGGCTATGGCTGCCGGATTGATGATGGTTTACGCCGTACTCGTCCTGCTGTTTGGTAGCTTTCTCAGGCCAATTACAATTTTGTGCTCACTGCCGCTGTCGATTGGCGGTGCCATCGTCGCACTTGCGATCACGGGCAACCCGATCAGCTTACCCGTTGTCATTGGCATCTTGATGCTTATGGGTATCGTGACCAAAAACGCCATTATGCTTGTCGATTTCGCTGTCGAACAAATGGCAGAAGGCATGCCTCGGCATGATGCGATTGTCGATGCTGGACGCAAGCGTGCGCGCCCAATTATCATGACAACCATTGCTATGATCGGCGGCATGCTACCGTCCGCGTTGGCGCTTGATGCCGGTGGCGAATTTCGTGCACCTATGGCAATTGCTGTAATCGGAGGTCTCATTTCCTCCACCGTCTTGTCGCTTGTCTTTGTCCCAGCTCTGTTCGTCGTATTCGACGCGCTTAGCAATGGACTAGCAATCGTGTTCGGTCGCTTCATCGGCCCAACAGATGAACCAGATGCCCCCGCCACGGTTTCTGAGCAAACAGCAATAAATTCACAAACGGGTTCGCCAACACCTGCAGAATAATAAAAATCTTATGCCCCAGCCCTTGTTGTCTAGACCTGGATGGCCACCTAACCTGCAACCCAAATTTCACACGACCCAACAATGAGGTTTGCATGTTCGACGCAAAAAGTTTGATTGAGGCTCTCGTTGCGGGAAATCAGCGTTCCGCAAAACCTAGCGCCAGCCGAGGTGGCGGAGACCTTGGCTCTATTCTTGGCCAACTCTTACCAGGCCTGGAAACAAAATCTGATACCAACGATAAAGGAGGGTTGGGTGGACTTGAGGATATGTTGAAAAATGTTCTCGGCGAACCAAGCATAAAGGACGCTGGAAATTCAAGCTCAAGCAAGACGAGTGAAAGCGGAGACGCTCTTGGCGGGTTGGGCGATCTTCTTGGTCAAGTTCTTGAACAGGGCACATCAGGCGTGAAAGAAGGCGCAGGCAAGGTCAATGATGCAACCGGCGTCGGCGATGTTCTCAACGACTTGGTTGCAAAATACGGTGGCGGTCGAACAACAGACGAACTCATCGCACAGGCCAAGGAAATTATGGCCGAAAATAAACTTGGAACCGGCGCAGCACTTGGTGGACTTGGTGCTCTTATTCTTGGGACCCAGTCTGGCCGGTCTGTTGCCATGAGTGCTGCAAAAATTGGTGCTTTGGCTCTCATTGGCGGACTTGCCTACAAGGCTTACCAAAATCACCAATCCGGAAGACCTTTGATCACAACTCAGGTTGATCCTGAACCAGCCCCTGACGGTTCTGGTTTTGAAGCCGACGCCACCAGCAATGACGACGCCGTGTTGTATGTTCGTGCAATGATTGCTGGTGCTGGCGCAGATGGGCGGATCGACACGACTGAGCAAAAAAGCATTCTGGCCGGGCTGTCCAAATCTGGATTGAATTCACAGGCAGAAGAATTTATCGCCAATGAAATGAATGACCCGGCATCAGCAAGCGACCTTGCCGCACACGTTCGCACTCCGGAACAGGCTGTCAAGGTTTACACCGCAGCCCGCATTGCAATTAATCCCGACACCCACGCCGAGAGAGGCTTCCTAAGGGAATTAGCAACGCGACTTGGCATCGAACAGGGTTTGGCCGAGCAGATTGATGCTGCGGCACGAAACGTGGCTTAACGTTCGTCGCGAAGACAAATTGTCAAAAAGCGAAAGCCGCAGACATCCGTCTGCGGCTTTTGTTTTATTGAAACGTTACCTGGCCCCCGTCTTAGTTGACTTCCATTGTCAGCGGATTACCACCACCGTCCGTTGCAACGACATCCGTAGGAGAACGTCTTGGAGAGTCAAACGTCATCATATCAAACGGATGCTCCAGGATTCTTGGAATTGAGTGTATGACATCGCGTCGCCAAAACATGGTATCGCCAGCTTTTACTTCTCGTGGCTTGTCACCTTTTAGGTGAACGATTGCTCGGCCCGATAAGACATAAAGGTGGGTATCTGATTTCTTGTGCAGATGTGGACGAACAGGGCCATAAATTCGTACAACACGAACACCGGCAGAAGGGTCATCGACCAAACGATTTTCGAACATCGTCTTGTTGTGTTTTTTTGGCAGCGTTTTTTGAACGTCGTCCTTATTAAAAAAACCGAACTGCTTTGCCGATGGAACCGCATCCTCGCTTAATGCACTAGAGATAAAGGCACCGATTCCAATTATCGCTGCACCGACAATCGCAATTATCTCTTTGAACATTATTGTACTCTCCTGGTTGAACGCCCCTCAAGACATTACCCCAGCGCTTAACTATTGATCTGCGGCACTTGTTGACGTCTCACTCGTCTTCTTGTCATTAACTTTAAAGAATACATCAACACGCATACCTGTCAAAAGCGGCGGCTTTCCATCAATCTCGGCCAACACTTCTAAAACATCGACATCATTTGGTCGCCGCGGACCACGGGTGGCAATTTGCGGGCGTCCAAGTGCGGAAGAAACTGATGTTACCGTGCCTTCAAATTCTCTTTCAGGAAAAGCATCAGAACGAACAACGACTTTTTGTCCAACGCGCACGTGACCAACATCGCGCTCTTCAACTTCTGCCCGAACCCGTAGCGACGACACGTCACCAAACATAACCAATACATTGGCAGGAGACGGCGTTGCAACTTCGCCGACACTGGCCATTGTTCTTAAAACTGTTCCGTCGAATGGTGCGCGAATGCGCGTGCGTTCAAAGGCCTGTTCTGCAAGGTCAAGGTCAGATCGAGCGATTTCCAATGACGTCTCCAGACGCGATGGCAAGGGTGCATCCTCTTTCGCCAGAACGCTCGCGAGTACCTTACGCGTTTTGTCAACTGTGGCCGTTGCATCATCGACCGTGCGACGCGCTTTAGCGACATCATCTGCGATGTCGCTACCGCTGCGCTGGTCGGCAAGGGCTGCATCAAAACTCATTTTAGCGGCAAACAAACTACGCCGTGCATCACTCAGTGCGTCTTGCGCTTCGTAACGTTCTTCAGCAATTCCGGTAACAGGCTCTTCAGCGCGCTCCAATTTGCGGACATCAACTTCGGCGGCGGCGGCGGCTATGCGGCTCAACGCATCAACGTCATCAAGCTGAACCAGAACGTCACCTGCCTTGACTTGTGAACCGGTCTCAACCGGAACAGAAACGATACGCCCTGCCGTCTCGGCACTAATGTTGATGGCGCCAGAATTCGGTTCAATGCGCCCTGTTGCAGATGCTGCCCAGGCTCGCTTTGCAGTCGAATTTTGTGCATCAGCTTCAGCATGCGCAGTGAACGCCTCCATTGAAACAACACCTTTGTCGGAAACTTTCGGCGTCGAAGTCCAATCGAGCGTCGACATCACAGCGACTGCAAAGCATGCCGCCAAAATAAATGTCGTAGCAGTGGAGTTTAAATTAGGCATTTGCTTTCCGCCTCTTCGTCAAATCAGTTACGCCGGCGGCATCAAGTCCATCCGGCCGTCGGTCTTCACCGACAATCAATCCATCTTCAATACGCACTACACGATCGGCATAGCCAAGGGTGCGTGGGTCGTGTGTCACGGCAAGAACGCTGCGGTCTTGCTCGCGAGCGATCCTCGCTAACAATTCCATAACTGCGTGACCGTTTTCACTATCCAAAGCCGCTGTCGGCTCATCCGCCAGAACGATCGACGGCGAGCTGGAAATGGCGCGGGCAACAGCGACGCGTTGCTGCTCACCACCCGACATTCTTCCTGGATAGCTGGTCAGCCGATGTCCGAGGCCAACATCACGCAAACATTCTTCCGCACGTGACGTTGCCGCAAAACCTTTTGTGCCTCGAACATCAAGGGCAATTCGAACATTCTCTAATGCCGATAGGGTTGGAAACAAATTGTACGACTGAAAAATGAAACCAATGTGGGCGCGGCGTAAGTCCGCCAATTGTTCGGGTGTTTTACCATCGGTCTCTTGGCCGGCGATTTTCAGTTTGCCCGATGTTGGCGTCAAGATGCAGCCAAGAATCGACAACAACGTTGTCTTGCCGCTTCCCGACGGCCCCATCAAAAGCGTTAGTTCGCCTGGCACCAAATCAACATCGACACCTTTGACCGCCCGAACTTTTGCTGGACCTTCGCCAAGTTCCTTGACGATCTTGCGGGCCTCCAGAACGCTGCTCTTTTTATTTTTTTTTCTGCTCATCGGTTGAATACCACCGCTGGGTCAATCTTTGTCACTTTTACAATCGCCGAAACAGCCGAGATAGCGCACATTCCAAGTGTCAGCGAAAACAAGGCAAAGGCCAACATTGGCGTCATCACAATCGGCAGTGGCGAGGATTGGCTCGCCGCCACCACAATGAGCGAAATTATCATTCCCAAAATATAGCCGATAACGGCACTCAGACCCGCCTGGGCCAAAATTACTTTGTGAATATAACCCGAAGAAGACCCCAGTGCACGTAGCGTCGCAAACTCATTTACGTGATCTTTTGTACTTGAATAAAGGGTCTGGGCCACAATTACGGTGCCAACCAGTATTCCAAGCAGCGCGCCACCAATCAAAGCAACACCGGCGCCCGTACGGAATAACCATTGCTGCAAGCTGCGATTTCGGAACTCCTCGCGCGTCAGCACTTCGGCAGATTCCAGTCTCGTCAACAAATCACGCCGTACACTTTGGATATCGGCACCAGGATTCAACTGAACCAAATGGAACGTCGTTGCATCTTGGTCCCGGCCCAGCAGAGCCCGGGCACGATTGATCGGTGTGTAAACGTAAGGTGATTGCGTGAATGAGCGAATGCCAGCCGTTAGGGCGCGAATCTTGACCTTGCCGAAAGCAATCTGAGCTGTATCGCCCAAGCCTTTGACATCGAGTTCATTAAAATAGGTATTGTCGATCGCAATACCATTCGGGGCTTTGATGTCCTGCCAGGTGCCAACCTTAAGATCGTAGGGCACCAATCCACCATCTTCTGCATCTGTACCAACGACAACCACACGGGCGCTACCACCACTTGGTTTGCGCCATTCTGCAAACGACACAACCAACGGCACAACATCTTTTACACCCGGTGTTGCCAATGCTTGATGGCGTTCACGCGACGTTAGCAACATTCCACCATCTTCGAAGCTCTTGGCACCAAACGGCATGATCCATAAATCTGCGTTGGCGTGATCGATGTTCGACGTAATCATCTTGCTGGCGCCAAGGTACAGGCCAAGCTGAACAGCAACGAGCACGATTGAGAACAAGATCCCAATCAACGTCACCGCAAGGCGAATACGGTCGTGGAACAGGTTGCGAAAGGCGAGTGTCCAAATCATAGGCGTGTTCGAATCTTTTCTGTAGTTTATGTTCTACTAAACAGACTGATGCCCCGCGAAGCCATGATTCGGCACAGATCTGAACTTGAAGACTAGTGGAAACGCTACTTTAACGCGTTAAGATCAAAACCAGTTGGCAACAATACGGTATCGCGGTGTGCTATAAGATGTGGCGCAAAGCTGCGGTTGAATAGAAAAATACAAAACACGCTTTCGCCGTTTTCAATGCCTAGCGTCCGATCGTCAGCCTGTGAACATTCGTACATATAAAATCCGGCATAAAAATCATGTCCATCAGAGACTTACATAGCATCAGCAAACGTCATTCATTCTTCGATTCTGGCAGTCGTGTCCTGTCTCAGGTCGTTGTTGCAGCAGCAGCCATAACCTTCGTCTGCGTTACTGTATCGCATCCGACGGCTAGCTTGGCACAAAATGTTGACCCGCCAGAAATTGGCCTTTGGATAGATGATACGGGCCAAGGTGCGGTCGAAATAAGCCGTTGCGGGCGAAATTTGTGTGGTCATATCGCTTGGTTGCAAGATCCGATGTCAAAGCGGGGCGGCCCCAAACGCGACATTTACAATCCAAAGCCCAAAAACAGGTCCAATCTGATCTGCGGCCTTCAAATCATTGGCAAGCTTCAACTCCAATCAAACCGCAGCTGGGATTATGGCTGGATCTACGATCCAAAAATCGGCCAAGCCTTCGACGTGGCAATTCGTGCATTGTCAAAGAACAAATTGGAATTACACGGCTATAAAGGGCTCAAGCTCCTAGGGAAAACATTCTATTGGACCCGCGCCAAAACTGACTTGCCGCGTTGCGACGCAGACAATCAGGCTGCAGCAAATAAATAGCAATTCGCTATTTCCGTCCTTAATTGCAATTCTTTGCAAAAAAAACGGCTCAATGGAATTCTCCATTGAGCCATTTTCTTATTTGTTTTTCAATTTTCGTTTCAAAGGTTAGTGATTACTCAGCTGCACCTGACGAACGAAGAATTTCATCGCTTTGAACCGGGGTTGCTTTCGACGCTCCCTGATTACGACTTGAGGCAACCTGGTCTTGAGCCGCAAGAATGCCATCAACAAACTCTGCTGTTCTATTGACGACGTGTTCACGTTGGCGATCAAGTGTCACCATATGATAGGAATCGTCCAAAACGACCATTTCTGTTGGGCCCTTGATTGAGCGCATCAATTCAAAGCTATTTGAAATGTCGCTCATATCATCTTCACGCGAATGCATGAAAAGCGTTTTGTTTTGGATCTTTGCCAAGCCCTTGCGTACTTCACGACCCAACCAACGCAACTCAATCAGCTTGCCTCCGCGAATACCGATGGCGTCTGCCAATGAAACGCTTTGGCTCTCCATCATATCAAACCAGAACTTTCGGATGCGATCATCTTTAATGCCGTAGGGTAAGCTCTTCGACATCATGAATAGATTTGCAAACCACTTTTGACGAATGAGTGCTGTTAGTTTGAAGTATTTTGGAATACCCGAACCATTTGGCCAAAGTGTCGGTGCGTAAAGCGACAGCGCTTCGATCTCGTCGCCATATTGCTGAGCTAGGCGCAACGAAAGAACAGCACCAGTCGATAAGCCACCGACAATGACACGATCGCAATTGCTTTTCAGCTCAAGATAGGCCTTCTCAACCGTTCCATACCAATCTTGCCAGGTCGACAATCCCTCAAGATCTGAACCACCAGCAAGACCAGGAACAAACGGACAGCTCACCGTATAACCTTGACGAGCAAGCCCCTGAGCCAAAAACCGCAAGGTCATAGGAGATCCGCCAAGTCCGTGTACCAGCAAAAAACCTACAGAACCGCCTTCGCTGTAAAAACTATCGCTTGTTCTGGTGTTTTTATTCTTGTTATTCATGCTCTTAACAAAACTCGCTCATACGCAGACCTCATAAAACTAGGCCACCCAGTGCTGGGAAGCAAAGAGTTATATTTGGTTGAAGACTTCAACCAATGGTCTCGCTTCATCTCACTCGCAAGAGTTTGCCCCGCCATTTGGCCTGGCCCCCCACGAACTATCATTTGTTTTTCACTGCCTAAATTTCCGACTTCTCGGTCGTGAAATCATTGGTAACGCAGTGAAAATTAGAAACCGTAAACAACGACATTTGACGTTTTTCGCCTTAAAGCCGCTGTTGCTCAGGGCAGAGTAATGGCCATCTGATTAAAGTTTTACGATAGGTCACGCTGCCGCAACTGAAATTCAACTGCCGAATGATTGATTTTTTCACGACGCTTTTTATTTCGTCCAAAAACCACTCAGGAAACTGCGCAGTAGGCTGACGCAGACAATGCCAACCTATAAAAAATCATCTATTTACAACCGCTTAACTTCCTGTCGATGGGGGAACAATCTTGCCCAATCGAACACGACAACCAACAAATTGAGCTCCTTTTAAACGGTCTAAAAGCGTATAATTTGCCGCGCTATTACGTTTTTGAAACAACGATCAAAACATATGTCCAATTCTTTACCGGCCAATTATCTTTCTATTCGACAAAAACCATAATCTGTTTCTTTCCGAGGCTGTCGATCCACTATTATTATGATTAATCAGGATTTTTTCGACACAATTTAAAACCGACCCGCCAAAACACGCCGTTTGCGGTCAAAAACCACCGTAGATGCAACAGACGAATGACTTAGCCAGGTTGTCGCAGCAATTTGGTGCGGTGAAATTGGGTGAGATAAAATTGGACAGGCTTGAGGGCGCCACTTTCGGATTGGCACATTACGGACGGCATCATTCTCAACTGCGCGCAAACCTAGGGTCGAAAGTGCGTATTGTAGGCCCCATCCTTAACAATCGAGCGACCAACCCATTCAACCAGATTTCTGCAAATATCGTCATGCAAACCGCTCATTTCCCCGCAATAGTCACACTGCGAGTAATACGATTGTTACGCGCAGCGTTAAATGCAAAGACCAAGCGCAATAGACAGGTGGAGCAACATATCAAGTGCTGAGACTGCAAACCCCAATCTCGTATGCTCTTGCCGCGATTATTGGGCTTTTCCCAATTCTACAAACGATCGCAGGTTCCCGTTCAGCAATGGCGGCCCCCCCACAAGGGCAGCTGAGCCGCGAAGCCTATGAGGCTTGCCAAACGCAGGATGAGGAAGCTTTCCGAAATGCGATCGAAGACATCACCACGACTGCCTTTGAAAACGGCACCGCAAATTTCGACTATAACGCCGCGGTTGGTGACGCATGGCGTAAAATTCGCCTCGGCTCCACCATCGATGCTCAAGTCGACATCGTCGTCACCGAAGTGAAGGGTGAGACCAGTTGGGGCAATCTCATTCGTTCGCTTGCAGACAAAGAACGCGCCAAAGACCTCGCAACGACTGTCGCCGAACGCGTTTATCGATCTGACGAAGTCAAAACCGGAATCGAAAAACTCGCCGTATTTGTCAGTCAAGATATCGGTCGCCAAGTTGAGATCACCGCAAACGATGCCGCACGACCGGCGCTTGATTGCCTGCGCGCTTTTTTAGGGCCGCGTTACGGTCAGACCATTGCAACCGCCGTCACCGGAAAAGCAAAACAGGATTTTGCAGTCGATTCCGACAAAAACAGCGTCGATGTAACGTCTGGCGATGTATTAAAACAATCGGCTGGTGGCCTCACGGGTGCTGCTATTCTTCTGGTCCGTCGCCAACTTGCAAACATGGCGCGACGCATTGGTGCGCGGATTGTCGGAAGCGTTTTATCGCGTCTGGTGTCGGTCGTCGCTGGAGGAGTTGGCGTCGTTCTCATTGCCAAAGATTTATGGGAACTGCGCAACGGCGTTCTACCGATCATTGCCACCGAAATGAAATCTGAAGAAACGAAGGAAAAAGTCCGCGAAGAGGTCGCAAAAAGCCTACGCACTGAATTGCAAGCTCAGGTTCGCCAAGTCGCGTCCGATTCCTCTCGGCGGATTATTGGTATCTGGCAAGAGTTCAAAAGTGCTCACAACGCAGCACTGGACTTGGCAGATAGAAACTCCGAATTCAAATCCTTTCTCGATAACGTACGCCCCAAACACCTGCCGCAACTCGATGAAGTCATCTCGTTGCTGCGCCGGTCTGAAGGCGAAGCTGGCATAATCAAACGCCTTTCAAATGGCAGCCTGGAACAGGCCGTCAAGCAACTGCCAGCATCTGGTATGACGATCGCGCGTGAAACTCAAAGTGTGGACGATGCGATCCAATGGCACGCCTTAGCTGGCGCTTCACTCGATACCGTTGTCTCTAACGGACTGCACCGTACAACGCGCCCGACAGCCTTAACGAAAACGTCGCTGAGCAAGATACTCGCACTTGGCGATTCAGCCGCCATGACTCGCCTTGCCGCATTGAATCAGGAAAACCGAGCGGTTTTGCTCAACTTAGAGCAAGCTGATCTCTTCAAACTTGCAACACGCCTGACGAAGAGTGAGCTACAAACACTTTCGGCTTACCTCACTGGCCTTGATCAGATCCCCCGGCAACGCATATTGCGCACCGTCGCTGATAATCCATCATCCATGGCAGCCTTAAGCTCTGAACGCGTTCGTCGTGCGATTGTTCGCAGTCACGATCAGAATGCTGCCGTGGCGATGATGTTGCGCGCCGATCAGGGATTCGATCCCAAAGCTGCAACAAAAGACGTCAAACTTGTCTGGGACGGCCACGTAAACGCAGTGTTGATGTGGGAAAAACACCCCATTCTGGTCGTAGCAGCACTTATTGTCCTACTTATCTTCGTCTTGATGCTAAGGCGGATTTTTACCCCTCGTCGAAAACTGAACACAAAAGAAGTGGCTGGCAAAAAAAATGCCGGCTCTACAGCTGGCGGGGACAATGGCGAGCCTCACGCCGTCAGGGACACCGCCAACTCTGAGGCCGGTGGGACAAATGCCGGTTCTGAGGCTGACTGAGCCACTCCGACATCACCAACAACCAGCAGCAAGCCTAAGAAAAGTTGCAAAAGCCAAAACTTCTCTAAATGTCGCATCCGCGGTCAGCCAACCGCTTGCTATTACGCCCGGTTTTTCCAACTCAATCCAAAATACAAGGCAACTTCCCCATTGATCTTCTGTGGCACAGAATCCAGTTGCCCGGCGTTTATGCACAGGGAGCTAGTTGGCAGACTTGGCACACTGTCGTATCGACTTCAGCAGAATAATTTTGAATTTAGCGGTCGCGCGTATTTGCCCGCGCGACGCTCAATAATGACCTACGGGGATCGAGGAGAACGGCATGGGACTTAGAGCACCAGGAATTCTAACTTTCATTATTTCAATTGTTTTGACAGTCATGGTCGTACTTATGAAGTTTTTCAGCGCCGAGATTCCTTTGCTGTCAGGCCATGAATTCTGGGTACTGCTTGTCGCACAGCTCATCCTCATCATTGGTTGCATGGTTCGCGCGTAATCGCTGCACCGCAACAATTTCGCAGTCTCGCTGGATGAAGTGGGGCTTTTCGAAATACCAAATGAACAATGCAATGTTTTTCTGTGTGCCCTACTGTCGCGCGGCAACCGGTAGACTGGTTAGGTGTTATTTTTAGTGGCTCTACTGTTCGCATGAAATGGCATCGCATACCTTTAACCTATATTGCACGCTTACGTCGCGCTCGGCGTAGAGCTGGCATTGGCCCGGCTATCGCCGCTGCAGCATTAATTACGCTTGTTGCAGCGCTTGCAGCTATTGCAGGTTTTAAAGCTCGCAAAGTTGAAATCACGAGCCGCCCGATAAGTTTTACAATCTCAGCCGAGCCATCGTCGGCCGGTCGATCAACGGGTCGATCAACTGCATCACCAAAGTTGGCACCAACCGCTGTGATTAAGACTTCAACGTCTTCTGATGACGCTCACAATTTTTCAAAAACGAACAACTGATCGAGCGCACGACAGTGCGCCACAAAGACGGCTTACGTTTCGATACGTTCGGCCCGCACCAGCCCGCGCACAGAGTTGCCTAAGTAGACTTCCTCTCCACTGGTGAGATCTTCGACGCTCAGTTCAGCCTCTCGAGCTTCCCCACTGCTCAAAAGACGCGCGCGCAATGTTCCCGGCAAAAGGCCAACTGACAACGGCGGGGTGAGCAAGACACCGTTACGTTTGATAAAAATATTCGTGCGACTGCCCTCTGCGAGCGCGCCATTCTTGTTCAAATAGACAACGTCGTCCGTTCCACAAGTTTGTGAATAGTGTTGCCACTCTCGGTCATACATCTCCCGGCGCGTTGTTTTATGGAACAAAAATGGGTTGTCAGGGTCGAGCCGCGTTGGCGAAACAATATAGCGCATCACAGCTTCTGGATCTGGCTCAGGTATAACCGTTGTCGTAACAGATACCGCTCCATCTTCAGATAGCAACGTGCGAACGCGCTGGCGTTTGTCTGCCATTTGCGAGATCTTGGCATCCAGCTCGACTGCGACTTTTTCTAGGTCCAGTTGATAGCTGAAATATTCTGCGGAGGCCGCCAAACGTGCCATGTGTTCATCGCGCAACCAGATACCTTCGCCAGGTACAAAAAGCATTGTTTCAATCAACTCGAAAATTTTTGGTGGGTCTGTCAAAAATTTCATCTTGAGTAGACATTCTGCATATTCTCGTTCGCCTACTGAATCGTATACGACACCAGAACCAATACCCATCTCACCGGTACCGTCACGAAACACCACAGGTGTACGAATGGCGACATTAAACAACGATGCGCCGCTGGGAGACACATGCCCAATCGCGCCACAATAAACACCGCGCGGCTCATCCTCTAATTCGCGGATTAGTTCCATGGCGCGAATTTTCGGCGCGCCTGTTATCGACCCCGGCGGGAAGATGGCCTGCAGCACTCGGCTAAGGCTAATACCTTCCAACAACTCGGCTTCTACTCCCGACGTCATTTGATGCAACGTTTTAAATGTCTCGACCGTGAACAAGTCACTGACCGTCACGCTTCCTGTTTTTGCTACCCGCCCCAGATCATTGCGCATGAGATCAACGATCATAAGGTTTTCTGCGCGTTGCTTTACGTCCGTTGCAAGTTCATGGCGTTGTGCAGCATCGTCCGCGATAATACCGCGCCGCGAAGCCGTGCCTTTCATCGGCCGTGTTGTGATTTGGCGCCCATCTTGTTCAATAAACAATTCTGGCGACGCTGAGAGAATCGTAACGGCGCCTGTATCAACGATCCCGCCATATGCGACACGCTGTTTCTGGCGCAAATCTGCGTAAAACGTCAAAGGTGATCCGGTCAATTCAAAGCGCGCCTTGAATGTCAAATTCAGCTGATAGATATCGCCGGATCGAATGTTCTTTTGCACCTCTTGAAAGCGCTTCAAATATGCGGCGCGATCCCAGGCGTGAGACACATTGGAAAATTCGTAACTGCCACTCTTTTTATGTTCAGCCAGCCAATTGTCGACGTCATCGTGCGTCATCTCACGCGGTGATTTATAAAGGCCAAACCAGACCAATGGCATATTATGCTTGGCGGGAATTAGGTGGGCGATTTTCGGCTCGAGAATATAGCCGGCTTCGTAGGAGAGATAACCTGCTGCATGCAGACCGCTCTCCACGCCTTGTTCAACTTTTTGAATTGCCGCTACGACACCGCTGGGTTGATCCGTTGTAATAATCTCGATGGGATCTTCAAACAGCAGCGTTGGCGCACCTGACCCCGTGCTGTTGTCCAACAACACGAACGTTTCCGCCAGCCCATCAATCGTTTCATGTCGGCTTAAACCGATCTTTGTTTTTTTTGTTATTGAAGTCATTCCTTCTTATAGCCGGAAAGCGCATAAAACACGACCTCTCGTTTTCGATATCGCGCCGCGTCACCTTGAGCGATACCTAGCCGTTTGACCTCGCCAAATTGTTTTAACACCGGGCTGCCAGCACCTTGTGTACTAACAAACAATACGCGGTCTTCTCCATCCCCTCGAAATGGGCGCATCAGTTGATAATGATCGCGTGCGGTTTCTCCCTCACGCCAGGCAAAAACAGGGATCTGGACATCTCGCAAATAATAGATCAACTGCGCGACATGCGAGCGCTTGTCAGCGATCACCGCAGTGAACGGTTGTCCATCAGATGTGGCACGATCAATTCTGTCTTTGGTTGCCTCGGCGAAAGCTTCCCACCCCAGGGTACGCGCAAAGGGGTTTTTGTCACCCGGCCATCGAAACGTGAACGTTCCAGCATGCGTTGTGCCAACAATCAGCAGTGCGAGAAAACCAAGATGCAGCGCAAATGACGCTGACAGCCATCGCCAACTTGCAAGGCGAACGAATGCAGCCGTGACCAAAACGCTAGCGGCGACGTAAGAAACCGCAGCCCAGTTTGCGTGCGCACGCGAGAGAAATGCCTGAACGGTAATGATACAAATAATCGGCAAGGCAAAGGTCAACAAGAACCGGTCTGCTTCAGCTAGTCCTTCTTTCCAGGCGCGCCATACAATAACAAGAAAAACGCCAAACAGAATGGGACCAAACACACCAAATTGAGCCAGAAAAAACTCTGCAGCCTTGTTTGGATGAACCAACGGCCCACCCCAATTCGCATTATCAGCCGTGTGCGAAACCGTCGCAAACTGGTGATCAAAGTTCCAAATAATGTTTGGAACCAACATCATGAAGCCAAGCCCCAGCGCCACCCAAATCCGCGGATCCTTCAACACATCACGACGCTCTGGCGTTACTATTAAATAAATTGCCGTACATAAGACGAAGAACGCCATGGCATACTTGGCATTGAGTCCAAACCCTAAACTCAGACCAAGCATCAGGGCCGGCAACCAACTTTTCGATTGCAACAGCCAAACAAGTGCAAGCAAAGCCAGCGCCCAGAAAAACAATAACGGCACGTCAGTTGAGATGAGGCTTGATGACAATGAAACCGCTGGCAAGGTTGCATACAATAGGCCGGCGATGACACCCACTCGCAAGTCGTACAGCGCGCGCGCCAGCAAACAAATAACGATTGCTGTCGCAGTATGCAGCAACGGTGATGGCAGCCGGATGCAAAATTCTGACAGACCACAAACCTCTGTTGCCGTCCGGATCACACCAGCGATAACTGCGGGTTTCGAATAGTATCCAAAATCGAGGTTCTGGCTCCAAAACCAGTATTGGGCCTCGTCGTAGAACAAATCCGTCACATTCATCTTGAGCGCAAATATCCGCAGCGCCAGTAGAACGGATAAGCCTATGATGAAGCCTGCAAGCCAAACGGCCGGAGATTGTGTCTCCGACGCTTTAAGCTCAGAAGTTAAATTTGCCCCCTTTGGCATATGGCAGCCCCTTAAACGATGCACTTAAGTGTGATGTACGACAAAATTCAACAAACAAACAGTGGTTTACAAGCTTGAGCCGACAGCGAAAAGCCTGATATTCTAACTTTGAAATTGCCCTCGGCTGACGAACAGCCAAAATCCCATCACCGGCCATACTGGTTTCGTGTCCGTTTCCGGACCTTTTCTGTCGGTCAGTGCAACCAAGACATTAGGAGCTTAAATGCGTATTTCGGTCGTCATCCCGGCCCTCAACGAAGCCGGAAACATTGGCCGTCTGGTTGAAGAAACCTACACGCATGTCCCCAGTGAGATGCTAAGTGAAGTCCTGGTCGTTGACGATGGCAGCGACGATACGACACCCGACGAGATTCGCGCCCTTATCGCGTCTGGTCAGTATCAAGGCCTGCGATATCTGCGCCACTCCGAGCGTTCCGGCCAAAGTGCAGCGCTGAGAACCGGCATCACTGTTGCCAAATGCCCAATCATCGCAACAATGGACGGAGACGGACAGAATGATCCGCGCGATATCCCCCGCATGGTTGCCCGGATCGGCCAGCCAGGTAGCGATGGGCCTGCGCTTATCAATGGTTGGCGAAAAGACCGCAAGGCCGAAGGCTCGAAGCGATGGGCATCGAAGGCCGCCAATTGGATACGCGACAAAGTCCTAGACGACGGCTGTCACGATAGTGGTTGTGGGATCAAGGTCTATTGGCGCGATGTCTTTCTGCGCTTGCCTTTTTTCACAAGCATGCACCGCTATCTACCGGCCCTATTCCTGACCTATGGTCATCGCTTTGAGCATGAAGTTGTCAATGATCGCCCGCGCGAAGCAGGCGTGTCGAAATACAACAACCTTAATCGTGCGCTCGTTGGCCTATATGACCTCATTGGTGTGAGCTGGATTAGGCGGCGCACGAAGACGCCACATATCTCAGTTGCTGAGCCCGCGCTGCCACGCGGCACGGACCATTAACACTTTTGCCAGCTTTTTAACGGCCATCCGGCTGGCCAAATGCCATCATCTATGACACCTGTCCGGTCAGGTGTTTGCGAGGCAATCCCCAAAACCGGGCCGAAGCCCTGCCCGGCCATCTTAAACGACCGAGAACGCACAAACCCGAGGACAACCTGACCAGCGCAATCCGTTGGCAAATTCTGATGTATCATGATCGAATTTTTTACCACGGCCGCTGACAAAATCGCCCATTATTGGGCAACCACACCAACCACCGAAATCGTCTGGTTGGCGATTGGCTTTTCCGCACAGTTGATGTTCTCCATGCGATTTATCATCCAATGGATTGCAAGCGAGCGCGCGAAACAATCGATCGTGCCGGAAACATTCTGGTATTTCAGCTTTCTTGGCGGACTGATGCTGTTTGCCTATGCAATCTACCGTGTTGATCCTGTTTTCATAATGGGTCAGGGAACAGGTCTTTTAATATATGCCCGCAACATCCACTTCATCTGGAAACACAAGAAGTCACCGCCAGGGTGAGCCTGCGGCCATCGGGCACGTGCCAGATTTGGGGAAGTTGCGAACTTCACGCTATTCAATGGCTTCACAAACGAAAACCATGTGCTATAAGCCCCGAACTGTCTGGCGAATATGCTGGAATTTTGAGAGCTTTGCCCTCGTTTCGAATTGAAACAGCAGGCCATAGCGCTCATATCTCTCAAGAGAGATGGACCATTTTCGCTCATTGCATGCTTTGCGGTGGTGGGCTTAAAACCGGTCTGAAACATTAGGTGACGCGGGGTGGAGCAGTCCGGTAGCTCGTCAGGCTCATAACCTGAAGGTCGTAGGTTCAAATCCTGCCCCCGCAACCATCTTGATTTGCAGCGATTTTTCGTTAGCCGCTGAGCCCTTAGAATCAGCCCAGTTGGAGATGGCGAGGATTCCTGCCAGATCTCCTTTCAATTCGACGGCCAATTGGCCACCTTCGGGAACCAGGCACACTTCGTCGATCAAGCTGCGAATGAGCTCGAAGGCATGCGGCTGTTCTTCCTCGTCGGTTAAGAGTTCATCCAACCGCTCGACGTGTTGACGGTAGAGTGTTGCTAATGCCGGGTGCAGCAAGGGCTGATCTGCAGGCGTTGCCTTCAGCTCGCGCACAATGTTGTCTTGTTCCGCCTCCAGCTCCTTCAACTTCTCATTCACTGCTCGTGCATTGGCACCGTCGCAAATCGCATCCACAAGCTGATCAACACGCTTCTTGATTGCGGCGAGTCGCGATTCTTTTGCCCGCCGCTCTTCAGTCAGAGCCATCCGCTGCCGATTCACCTCGGCCGTAAACTCTTTAGCGAACATCTCAAAGAGATGCGGTTCCATGAGCCGATGCTTTAACCCATCCAATATAACTGCTTCGATCTCGTCGGTGCGGATCGTGAAATTGTTGGAACACGTTCCGCGATCCCGATGACCGGTACAGCCGAAGCGGTTGTGTCCCATTTTGGTGTAACCTGCTCCACAGACACCGCACTTCATGAGGCCGGACAACAAGTATCGGGGGCGTTGTTGCGACCAAAATGCATTTGTTTTTTTTGGCTTGTGTTTGAGTGTCGCCTGTCTTTTCTTTACGCGATCCCACAACTCTTGTGGAACGATCCGCACCTCCGGTACCTCTTTGACGATCCACTGATCAGACGGATTGAGGCGGGAACGTCGCTTGCCGGTGCTTGGATCTTTCAGGTAGCGCAACCGGTTCCAAACCAAGAAGCCGATGTAGAGCTCGTTATTGAGCAGGCCTGTCCCACGTTTGGCGTTGCCGTTGATCGTTGATGGCCCCCATGTGCCACCCGACGGGCCGGGAATGCCTTCTGCGTTGAGCGCCTTGGCTATAGCACGTGGTGACTTGCCATCCGCATAGTCAGCAAGCACGCGGCACACGACGACAGCTTCATCCTTATTGATGCGTCGCAGCCCACGTTTTTTATCGTCGGCCGTCACGTTGTTCACGACATCATAGCCATAACTATTGCCGCCAGCAGAACGTCCCTCTTCGATACGCCCGCGCAGACCACGTCGCGTCTTGTTGGCCAGCTCGCGGAGATAAAGAGCATTGAGTGTGCCCGTGAGACCAACG
The DNA here is from genome assembly GCA_050633705.1 of Hyphomicrobiaceae bacterium. Lineage (GTDB taxonomy): Bacteria > Pseudomonadota > Alphaproteobacteria > Rhizobiales > Hyphomicrobiaceae > JAJFHI01. The sequence goes on from JBOEGZ010000002.1 coordinate 243,651, forward strand.
TGAAGTTCTGAAATCTCACCTTCCGACAACGTCACAATTTTCACATCAGCAAATCGCAAGCGCTTGAAGACACTGGCGACATCTTCCTGATCGCGAGAGATGCGATCAAGTGCCTCGGAATAGACAACGTCAAACTCCTGGTGTTCGGCGTCTTCAAGCAGAGATTGAATGCCGGGGCGGATGAGCGTTGCACCTGAGACGGCACGATCACGATAGACTTGAACGATTTCATGACCATCGCTCTGGATCCGCTCGCGGCAAAGCTGAATTTGACCATCCAACGAAGACTCGCTTTGCAGTTCGCTTGAATACCGCGCATAGATCGTCGCACGCATGGCGTTACTCCCCATTACTTTCATACTGCTCCGTAAAAGCTTCAAACTCGTTCTCAATCATATCCAGTACAGCGGTTTGATAGGATCGAACGGCACTCATCTGCTGACCGCGAATGTAGTGGTCACGGGCTGTGCGGAACTGTGTATGCCCGAGCACGCCTACGATCATCAGGGCTTGTCGAGGCGCCACATCGCTGATGAACGTTGCTGCCGCATGCCGAAACATGTGGGGGGAAAACCTGACACCTCGTCGCGTCGAAAGGTGGTGCGTGATCCGCTCATGGAGCGTATCGCCTGACATGGGCGTCCCCTGAAGCGTCAACCATAATGCTTCCTCATCGCTCTGGGGCGAAGCTATCATCGGGCGATATTTATCCCAATAACGCTTGATACATGAGATCAACGGCTCTGGGAGCGTGACGTTGAAATCGCGTTTGCGTGTCTTCATTTCATCCGCTGAGAAATTGAGACGATCTGACCCAACCCTCAAGTGTTCGCCCATCCGGAGACCATTCATGTTTTTTTGTCGGATAGGACAAAGCGAAAGAAATGCGATTAGCAGACCGTCCCTGTAACGGATGGCCCTGCGTTTGACGTACTTTTCCTGACTCACCTCAGCTTCTTGCATCAGCTCATATCCGAGCTTCCAAAGCTCTTTGGGTGTCACAAGGTTCTTGTCTATCTCCCTGACAGGTTTTGCTGAGCGGGCAAGGTATCGACGTGCCCGCGCGATGAGCTCTCTATTTGCTGTCGGATCGAGAGCACGGACCGTTTGAGAGATAGAGGAACATCGCAAGTTCGTCAGACAGCGCGTCGTCAAACCGGAAGCACAGCAGCCACGATGCCAACCGGACGCTTGGCTACGGCCACCCGACGACGAAATTCTTTCGGCTGAGAGAGGACTGAGTTGTGAAGCTCATCTTTGGCGCCGGTCTCGTTAGCATCTGCCTTGCTCTTGTCATTGTAATGTTGGTTTCAGCGCGAACCCACAACCTCAAGCCATTCGTTTACGAATCGGCGACAACGGAAGAACAGACAGACTGGCTGTATCGCCAGGCGAAACGATATCGCCGAGATATCGCCGGAAGTCTTCCAAATGGTTGGGGCTGGTCGCCACGCCTAGAGGTTGCACGCATAGATGTGGATTCTGGAGCGCGCACGATCAATTTTCTTATTGAGGCGAGAGAGCAGGGAGAACTTGTCTCCAACGCCCAGACGATTGAGTATCGTTGGCTGAAGCGTGTTTGTCGGAAATTCATTCACGACACGTTTTACAAAACTGGTGTCAGCATTGTGGACTCGTTCCACCTGATGAACGGTCGGCCTGTGTTTCAAGTCGTTATCTCTCCGGACCGATGTGATGCCATCTACCCTCCAACAAGACGACCAAGTGATGCGCTTTGACGTAATTTTCTCTTACTCCTATCCATGTTGAAATCTCCGCTTTACATGCGCAGCTTTCAGAGGTTGTCCTCGTTTTGACTCACTCTGTAAGCCGGCTACGACGATACGCATTGCTAGCTCTTAACTACCTAAACTGAACTGCTGCCAACCTGGCAGCATCCAGGTCAAGGCAGGTTTTACTAGTTCCGTTCCTGGCCCAAAGTTCTTATTGCGACGGGAGCATATTTTGTCGGCTAGCAAGGTATCAGCAGAAAGAAAAAATTGCAGATTTCTGTTCTCAGGTGAGTAGCCGCCTTGTTATGCCAATCGCGCTATATTCCCTGCTGACCCGACGCGGACATCGACACCCTATGGGGCATGATCTCGATAATTATCAGGAAGCGTCGGCTTGTCGAGATGAGCCTTTCGAAAAGTCCAGTCTATGAGTGGACTCTTAAGCTCTTCAATCTTGTCAATTCGAAGCAGCCGCAACTTGCCCTCTCCGCGCTTGGAGATTGCCAAAAAATCCCCGGCCCGCCCCACTAGAAGGTACTCTTCGCAGCGACCATCTTTGAAGCATATTTTAGCCTCACGGCCTGAGGTGACAACGCCTCTTGCATAAGTCGCACCTGAGAAGAACGCTGCTTCTAGTAAAAGTAACGGTACCGCAAAGAATACTATTGCGTGAAATAATTGCCGCACTCGTCTACTGCCGACTAACTTGACAGCAACTCGCCTAGCTCCCGAGCTATGGATCAGTGCTCGCCCGGCAATTAAGCTGAGTAGCAAATAGCCAATACTGTTCAGGACGGATGCTTCGGGCCCCACCCAATTAAATAGTGAAGCGGACCAATCTTGCGCTCGCATCAACGTAAACACGATCAGGGCGATTGCGACGAACATTATTCTCCTTATGAGTTGAGACTTAGGAGGAGAAGCGAACAAAAACGCAAAGATCAACGGAACCGCAACCCCGCCGACTGGAATCGCTGTTGCAAGTGGTCGCGTCAGCATCAGAAGCAGAGTGGAAAAGTCAAAAAGAGAAATATATCCTGAACCCAGTTCACTGAAGAATCCTGCAAAAAACACAATTGCAAATAGCGAGATTGCGGATGTCACCAACGGAATAAGTTTTTGTACCTTTAAAGCCAGTTCCATTCCAAATCCTCGACGTTCATCTAGGCAAGAGTCCGATCGTAGACAAACCAATTGTCGATGTCGTTGGATGCTGCGATGAAAACTGTGGGTTTTCCACACGGCAAGTGTGCAGCCCCTTTCATGAAGACTTACCAATGTTCAGGAGCAGTCTTCGACGAACGTGCGGGTCTCCTGCTGGCCCGAGGGCGAAGTCAAATTGATAGCGGTGACGGGCAGCTATTGGCGGCAATCAGACATGCAAGCCTCAACTCCCGGCGCCCTCTTTTGACCCGTTTCGGACATTTGTGGATTCGGATACGAATATTCCCGGTAGCCAATCACACTACCGAAGCGGCTCGTATCGCTGGTCTGGAGAGCTCGGTATCTAGAAAGTGGAACATCTTCGTATGTGACTACTACAGTTCTTTGTAGTGCCACAAAACTATCCCTAAATCCGATTAGCGATTGAAGACTAAATCCATTTAAGCCATTTGAATATTGCGAGTTCCAACAAGGCCACTGTAATCAGCAATCCTGTGACGATTCCAAAAGCGCTCGAGTTTTCCGCGCCTGGAATTCCACCGACATTTATCCCAAGAAGACCGGTGACAAATCCGAGTGGTAGGAAAACTGCTGCGACGATAGAGAGCAACATCATAATCTGGTTCATTCGTTCGGCAATTCGGTTTGTCATTGAATCCTGAATGACTGAGGTCCGTTCACGTGCGGAATCAAGGTCCTCAACAAAACGGGTAACCTGATCGGCGACGTCGTAAAGTCGACTTCGATGCCAATCGTCCATCCATTCCGTTTTTGCAACGAGAAGATGGGCCAGAGCATCACGCTGTGGAGCAAGGTATCGGCGCAGTGGAATCATTCTTTGACGGACGGTTACAAGATTATTGCGCAATTCGCTGACGGATCCCGTAAGCTGCTCGGTCTCAAGTTCGTCAATCTCACCTTCAAACGTGTCCATGACTCCTTCCATTCGCTCGACCAGTCCACTGGTTAGCGAAAGAACAAATTCACCAGGAGATATTGGGCCTGTTCCTTCGTTGAAATTCTGACGGATCTGATCCATGGCCATAAGTTTGCGGCGGCGAACTGTGATTATCCGATTGTTCTCAATCCAAACTCGAACTGAAATCATATCTTCAGGATTCGCATGCGGGTTGAGGTTTACACCACGCAAAATGAGAAGTGTTCCGGTTTTTCGTACGATGCACCGGGGCCGCGATTCTTCTGCCAACAGGGCTTCTACAGTATTTTCTTCTAGGTCAGCATTGTTTTGCAACCAATCGCGCGCGCCGTCTCCGTTTCGATCGAGATGGACCCACGTCCATCCGGTTGTCCTCACGCCTTGTTTGAGGTCCGCCCAATTAATGAGTTTTGAGGTGCCACCTTCATCTATGTAATACGCGCAGATCAAACCACCATCTTCAGACATGTTTTTTCACCCGATAGTTTAAGTGCCAATTGCAAGACGTTTTTTGTGCTCCGGTGCGAATTGACATCAGCTATTCACCGGGTGTTTTCCATCTATCATCACGTTAGGCTGGCGGCTCATCAATCGCGCCTTTGGCGGTCGCGCGTTCTTTTTTAACCGCTCTATTAAGGTCGCCGAGATCGCGAATATGTAGGTCGCGTTGAGGGAACGGAATTTCAATGTTTTGTTCACAAAGTGCTTTTCGAATGGCAAAGCGCACATCGCTTGCGACCTGAATGCGCGAGTTTACGTTTGCAATAAAAAACCGCAATTCGAAATCAAGAGAACTATCGCCAAAGCCGGCAAAGATCACTGTTGGTGCAGGGTAGCTAAGGAGCTGCGGACTTTCCTTCGCGATCGTTAGCAGAACTTCTCGTACCTGCTCGGCGTCAGAATTGTAACTGACACCTATGGGGACCGTGATGCGAGCCAGGTCATCGGAGTACATCCAGTTTTTAACGGTCCCGCTGATCAGTTCGGAGTTTGGTATAATCACTGACTCCTTATTCAGCGTCTCAAGTTCTGTTGCGCGAACATTAATTTTTCGCACCCAACCATCTTCACCTCCAACCGTAATCCAATCTCCAATTTTAATCGGACGTTCAACCAGAAGGATCAAACCTGAGACAAAGTTGTTGAAGATGCTTTGCAAGCCAAAACCCAAACCAACAGACAGTGCGCCTGCAACGATTGCCAAGTTTGAAAAGTCGATACCTAAAAACGAGGTGGCTGCCACAACTGAGAGAATGAAGCCTGTGTAGCCCAGTCCGGTTCGAATTGAGTCTCTAACACCTTGGTTCATGCCTCCAGTTCGCTGTGTCCGGCGGACGAATGATCTTTGTACTAGTCTCGTCAGCAATATGCCTGAAATTAAGATCGCTAATGCGATTAAGATCGCCTGCAAAGAAATTGTCAGGCCACCTATTTGGATCCCGAAGAATGCGTTGCGAATCCATCCCTCTACCTCCGTCCAATCAAATCCCCATTGCAATAGCAGTGCGGGTACACCGATGAGCAGAATGGCGGTATCGAGAAACAATCCCGTCGTGACTCGAAGAATACTCACGTTTGCGTCTTGCGTGCCGTTTCCGTTTTGATCGCTGGTTATGTATTCAGCAAACATGTGCACGAGAAACATCAGGAGAATAATGCCGCCGGTGGTGACGAACTGAGCACCAATAAACCGCGCCAGGCTAATATAGCCTGTCAGAGTCGCGACGATTATTCCTGTAGCAAGAGATGCGATGATCAAGAATACCGGTTTTGGCCATCCACCTAGCTGCGCCTGCGCACCGGTGGCGGATGGCTTAAGCGGCCGAGACAATAGTGCTAGTATCAGAACGGCATAGAGGATGCTGAAGACGACACCACGAGTGACCGTGAGAGCGTAGGGAGCATCTAAAAATTGATCGCTTTGTGTTATTATCTGGTCCACAGCCCAGGTTGCGATTAACCCGATTCCTATCCAACGAATGGCCCGCGTTTTTTCAGTTCCGCGGCCGATCACATTCCAGGAGGTCTCTGTGCTTCTCACCGAGTAACGAACCATGGCGATAAGTAAACCCGCCGTAGCCAACGTAACCAATGTGATGACGAGAAGGCGTTGGTTAGAGTCAGTGATATAGTTGAAAAGACGGCTGAGCACATACACGCTAAGCAGCAATAGCAGCCAGGGGATGAGGCTGCGTGCCATGCCTGTGACAGCGCGATAAGCTCTTGCTGAGCGTGGTGGTTTTTGGCCTAGATATTGACCGTCGTAAGATCTTTGCGGCCACACGTTTTGCACAAGCTTGGTTGCCGAAAAGAACACGACAAAGGGCAAAACCAACATCGACAAAAAATGGATCAGACCTTGTGATGCTGTATTGGCAATCGCAGTGGTCGTCCACTTCCATGTGTTACTCAAATGATTCATGAACTCGGTGGGGACGCGTTGCCACAAAAACGCTGAATCGATCATAGGCGTAGGTTTTAACAAATTTTGTGCGAAGCGTTCACGGCGTCGTGTATTAGACTGTTCGATATTCTGCGCAGCTTCCAACAAAAATGCATCGGCTTGTCTCGTCAGCCCATCGCGTGCCGCCACTTCGCGCGCGAGAGCATTGCGTTGCTTGGCAAGTGCCTCGGCTTCCTTAGGTTCACCTTCCTGGGGCGCTGGTCCGAGTTTTTCTAGTCGGTCTTTTGCCTCTTTTAGTTGGGGCTTTTGGTCCTCGATGAATGCGCGCAACTCGCCACGGAGTTTGTCGAGCTCTATCGGGAATTTGCGCAACTTTTCGTCGCCTGTCCATTCGCCTTCGATCGTTTTTGCCGCTGCTTTAAGCTGCTCAGACCAACGATCAATCTTTGGCGCATGCTTCTCGATAATTTCTGCGGCTGCTCCGGAAGCAATGATGTCGGCTCCCCAACCTGCTGGCGGTTTTCTTGCTGGGTCAGCCGCGGGCGCGGAGGGAGTACCCAGTTGTTTTTCAGTATGATCGGAAGACAGGTTGTCTTGAGCAGTCGCTGCCATTGTAATGACAGTGAGAAATGGGAGCAGTATGAGTGCAACCTTTTGAATCCAATTCGTCATAGATCACCTGTTTTAGAGTTTGCAGCTACGGCAATTTCAAAACGGCTATTCTCAGCAAGCGATTAAATCCCGCCGCATCAACTAGACGATATCGTCTTCATCAAAGATCGGGTCACCGCCGATTTCGTCGGATATCTCTTCAATTCGGTTTTCAGCCGTTGCCGGTTTTGCAATGCGTGCGATATGAAATAATGCATCTGCGCGGTTGACCACTGCAATGTTTGTTCGCCCAATGATGACGCCGGCAAAATCTGACACGACTGGAAATTCGTTGTTTTCATAAGGGTCGTTGACAACGCCGAGCGTATCACCTTTTTTGACGCTATCTCCAAGTGCTTTTTGTGCCCGAAAAATACCACCTTCTGATGCGCGCACCCAGCTGCTAGAGCGTGCAAAAACCGGTGACTGTTTCGGCTTGTGGGCACCGGTCGCTTTCAGCATGCCAGTGTGCTGCATAACGTGGAGAATACCTTTGACTCCAATTCGCACGCAAAGTTCGTCAAGGCGCAACGCCTCACCTGCTTCGTATAACAAAACTTCGACTTTGAGGTCTCGCGCTGCCTTGCGCAACGATCCTTCGCGCAAGGTTGATTGTAAGACGACCGGCGCCCCGAAGACTTCAGCCAGTTCACGCAGGTTGCTTTTCTCGAAATCACCTCGCAGCTGAGGCAGGTTGGTGCGATTATTGGCGCCTGTATGTAAATCGATTCCAAAGTCAGATCGTGAAACAATTTCAGACATAAGCAAATGTGCTAATTGACCCGCGAGAGATCCATTCTTGTTACCGGGAAATACTCGATTCAAATCACGTCCATCCGGCAGGTATCGCGACTGTGACAAAAAACCGAATATGTTGACCATCGGCACACACAACAGCGTACCTTTTAGTGCACTGAGGCCGCGTGTATTCAACAGGCGCCGTATCACTTCTACACCGACGATTTCGTCACCGTGGATACCGGCGCTGACAAACAGAGTTGGCCCATCGCGACGCCCGTGTAGCACCTGAACCGGAAGGGTTACAGGCGTATGGTTGGGTAACTTTGCGACAGGAAGATCGATCAGTTGCTGAGTTCCCGGCTTTACCTTGGTTTCGGCAATTTCAAAAGAAGCGCGCATGAGGTCTAGCCCTGGCCTCTGGTTTTCGTTTTGCCGAATTTTCCATTTTTCTCCATGTACGCGATGATCTTGTCAGCGACGTCAATGCCGGAGGCAGCTTCTAAACCCTCAATCCCTGGAGATGAGTTGACTTCCATTACCACCGGACCATGGTTGGCGCGTAGCAGATCCACGCCGCACACGTTTAGCCCCATGGCTTTTGCCGCACCGACCGCAGTCGTACGTTCTGTCGGCGTAATCTTGATCATCTTAGCAGTGCCACCACGGTGTAGATTTGACCGGAAGTCGCCCTCTGCACCTGTCCGTTCCATAGAGGCAACGACTTTATCGCCAATTACAAAGCAGCGGATGTCGGAGCCACCAGCTTCCTTTATGAACTCTTGCACAAGAATATTTACGTTAGCCCCCCGGAAAGCCTCAATAACAGACTGGGCAGATTTGGTGGTTTCTGCAAGGACGACACCAATACCTTGTGTTCCTTCGAGAAGCTTGATGACCACCGGTGCGCCACCGGCCATTTTCACGACCTCTGCAGTCTTTTTGGGATCGTGGGCAAATGTCGTCACAGGTAGGCCAATACCCTTGCGTGATAGAAGCTGCATTGAACGCAACTTGTCACGAGAGCGACCGATGGCAACGGATTCGTTGAGAGGGTAGACACCCATCATTTCAAATTGGCGCAGGACTGCAAGTCCGTAGAATGTGACCGATGCGCCAATACGAGGAATGACGGCGTCATAGCCTTCCAATTTTTTATCATTGTAGATCAACGCAGGACGGCTTGAAGCGATGTTGATGATGGTGCGAAGGGTATGAATGACATCGATCTGGTGACCGCGTTTTTCGGCTGCCTCGATGAGACGTTTATGAGAATAAACGTTTGGATTTACACACATTAAGGCAATTTTCATGGCGGCTTTCCTATTCACAAATAACTTCTATTTCTTGTGAGGTTGCGGCTGGTTTTACTTGTCGAGAAGAAATGATTTTTCGGGGTCAACAAAATATCTACCACTAATCGCTGCGCGTCCGAGAAGCATCCGAAAGCCCATATCATCGCGGCGGGTTAGCGAAAGTTCAATCGGCCATTTTTTTTCGCCAAGCAGGATATGTGTTTTTACAAATAGGCGGTTGGTTGACTGTCCACCTGAGTTTCTCACTGATCGCCGGTCAGACAAAGGCGCGTGGCATTTTACGATCTTATCGTTGTTGCGTTGAAGTGGGTGAAGTTCGAACGATACGAAATCTATACCATCACGTTGCCCGATCTCCGCATTCCAAGCGTGTATCGCTGATGTCTGCGCTCCGGTGTCGATCTTTGCTTTAACACGAATGTTGCCGAAGTCGGGGAAGACAACCCATTCACGCCAACCAATTAGCGGCTTCTCTTTCACAGTGGAAACAGATTGCCGTTGCTCAAATGGCGATACTGGACGACCGGGCAACTTGTCCCTGTCAGTTGCGGCGCTGGTCATTTGCTTTGCTTTCATTGCAGTACGCGTTGTTGTTTTCTGGCTGTTTTAGATGCGGTCTCTTCCTTCAATCCAAGTTGTTCCGCATTCACACGGCGATAGCTGGCAAAGGTTCGTTGTCGGAGAACGCAGAAGTAGGTCTCCATATCGACCAGTGTGTAACCCAGTTCGAATAGTGCCCGACTGATCTCTTTAACGTCTTCCTCATACAGGCGTCGACGGTCAGCGATTTGGCACATCAACTTCATGGGCACACGAAATCGCCCACGTTCTTTGCCTCCAAATGGCGCTTCATAAAGATCTGCCAATTGTTCCGCCAAACGCTGGTGCACGCCAACCTCCCAAGATAAAAATTATTTGCTATATAATAAAAATTTTTATATATAGCAAATATATTTTATATTTTAGGTGAAAAAATGAGTGTACCAGCCGCCGAAGCGGACGACCATCCCTGGGATTTACTGCGGGATGCCTTGGATCAGGGGGACATTGAGGTCGCACGTGGCATCGTCGATGAACTCGGCGCCAGCGAAGGTGCACGTGCAGTTTTGCATCTGGAGCAAGCCGAACAAGTCGCGTTGATGGAACTCATCGGGGCCGAAGCTGCGGCCTTAATTGTTGAGCAGTTGCCTGACGCGTCTGCCGCTGCACTGATTGAAGCATTAGATGCTGACGACGCGGCTGAGATCCTCGATGAACTTGATGGTGATGATCAAGCTGATCTCCTTACCGAGTTAGACGATTCTGATGCTGATGCGATCCTGGCCGAGATGGCACCGGAAGATCGTGCAAATGTTTCCCGGCTTATGTCTTACGACCAGGACACTGCCGGTGGTCTCATGACACCTGAGGTATTCCAGTTTGAGGAGACGCAAACGGTCAGCTCCATCTTGCAAAGTATAGCAAGCGGAGACGATGATTTCGAGCGCTACCGTGGACAACACCCCTACATTATAGCAGCGGACGGAACCCTGGTCGGCGTCGTGTCTTTGCGTGGTCTATTGACATCACGCCGTTCTGAGTTTCTTTCAGCGATCATGTCGCCCGTCGCTTCAGTTGGAACGAGCACGCCAATAACTGAACTAAGTGATCTGTTTGAAGATCACCCTTATCTGGGAATTCCAGTCACCAACGACTTTGGCATTCTCATCGGCGTTGTTTCACGCGGGGCAGTGTCTGAGGCTGAACTCGAGCGCGCTGAAGCCGACGTTCAAAAACTTCAGGGTTTGGTCAAAGAGGAACTGCGCTCAATGCCGACAGGCTTGCGTGCGCGACGGCGCTTAGCTTGGCTGACGATCAATATCGGCCTAAACATTATTGCCGCCAGCGTCATTGCTTTTTACGAAGACACTCTTGCTGCGGTGATTGCTCTGGCGGTCTTTCTGCCAATTGTTTCAGATATGAGCGGCTGCTCAGGAAACCAAGCTGTTGCTGTGAGCCTGCGTGAGTTATCACTAGGCGTCACGCGACCACAAGAAATTTGGCGTGTTTGGTCGAAAGAGATCAGTGTCGGTGTGATTAATGGAATTGCACTGGGTATTTTGATTGCTGTTGCAGCTTGGCTTTGGAAAGGCAATCCCTATATCGGCCTCGTGGTCGGTCTTGCATTAGCGCTCAACACGATGGTTGCTGTGTCGATCGGTGGCGTAGTTCCGCTGGTATTAAAGCAATTTGATGTCGATCCCGCGATTGCCGCTGGTCCTATGCTGACAACAATAACGGACATGTGTGGATTTTTTCTAGTGCTCAGTTTAGCAACCATGATGATGCCGCTTCTGGTTTGACTGCCATGTGTGAGCTCTCTGACGCGACCAGACTGATACCGTCGGCTGTGTGTAGGTCTCTTTTGACGGTTGGTCAGGCCCAAACCAAGTCCGCGATGAAAACTGGTCTAATACTTCGGCTGTTGGCGGCCGCAAATCTGGGTTCTATTCCCTTGGCATCACGAAGATCGCGCATAAACATATCCTTCGGAGCTCTTGCAAGAAAACCATACGAGGCATCGCGTGTGCGCCGCGCAAAATTTTTATCAAAATTCCAAATTTTGTTTTTGAATTCACACCGCCTATCATTGATGCATGCGGCAGCAGAGTACAGCGCGATCAGATGAATCTCGCCGTTCGCAATCTATTGACTGTTGCCGTTACTAGGTCGCTTTCTTATTGATACCACCACCGGCCAGCTCCGAGAGATGCCGGTCCGCCTTGGCTTCCTGTTGCAAATTCTCACGCAGCAGGTCAACAGCGTCCTTGTGGCCAAGTTGTTGTGCATAGGTGATCAACGTTCCGTAACGATTGATCTCGTAGTGCTCCACAGCCTGTGCACAGGCGATCAGTGCCACATCGCGCGTGGCATCGTCCTTGGTTTCAGAAATTATGTGATTGGTTTCGGCGATGATGCCTTCAATAGCCTTGCATTTCACGCTTTCGGGCTTCACGTCGATCAATTTAAAGACGTGCTTTAGAATATCTATCTGCGCCATAGTCTCTTTTTCGTGGTTTGTGAATGACGTTTTCAGTTTTTTAGCTGTCGCTTTCTTCGCCATTTTGGGGAGTTCCTTGGCGACTTTGTTTTCGGCATAATAGATGTCTTTCAGGAAATGGATGAAGAGGTCGTCCAGAGATTTTATAGGCATGCGATTTCCTCAAACGTAAGTTGCAACGTAACTATTGTTATTCATGTAAATCGAAAACGCGGGTGCCAGCGAATTGTTCCCACAAAGCAAATTATGTTTTGTGGAACAAAATCCAAATGAGCGTGTTGGCTTCGTATAGACCGGCGTGTAGACGCACGCTGACGCCCAATACACCTCAAGAAGCGCACACCGCGCGGCCCTGGAGAGTTTTTCATGAATACGTTCAAGACTGTTATAATCACGACGCTCGCAATCGCTGGTATTTCGTCAACTGCTCTAGCCGATTGCACGCTGACGCAGAAACAGTTCGACAATCAGATCGCAACCGGAAAACTTCGAGCAAAGCATTTTTCTGGAGTTATGAGGGACATGCGACAGATGCGTAAAACAGCGAAACTGCTGGAAAATTACGGCAAGAACGATGCTTGCGAGGAACTGGTCGAGGCTATGCAAGAGCTTTCCAACGCGCCGCCGCAGAAAGCTGGGCTGCGTCCCGTAACGGACATTGGCGGCAGCCTGCGTGTTGACCAGCTTATGGATTCGGAAATTCGCGCCAAGGATGGAAAAGTCATTGGTGAAGTCGAGAACGTGATCATCAACGGAAAAGGTGTGATTGAATATGTTGTTGTCGAGTTTGGCGGTTTCCTAGGTATCGGAGAAGAGCAGGCTGCAATTCCGTTCAAAACTTTGAAAGTCTCACCGGATCGCCAATCCTTTTTTGTGGGCGTTACTCGTAAACAATTCGATTCTGCTCCACGATTCCGTAGAAATGCATTTGATTGGGCGAAGGACGACAACCAACGCAACCGGATTGACCAATACTACGCCAAACCAAAGTCGCAGTAATCGATGTCAAACTGAAAACTTTTTGCCTTTGCTGTTTGTCTCGATCCAAGTGCTGACAGCAAAGGCCGATCTGCATGGTTGCCATCAGTGTTCCATACGTCGTGTCAATCCGAAATGGGACTGGCTGATGCGAATACAAAAATGGAACATGTTCTGAGGTTTCCGGAGACTTGGTGCTCGCGCATCGAGGATCGATACATGTCAACAAACAGTTGTCAGTTAAACTAGTAGAGCACGCCTGGCATTTGCTACACGCCTCGGCGTGAAAGCATGCCTGAGCGACGATCTAATTCGTATCATAACATCCGAAGAGCAATTGAAAGATGAGAAATATAATGAGCGACCATAACATTCCTGATGGCGCAGTAATTGTCATTTCATCAGGTGCACAAGCTAAGTTTTTCAGAGCCAGGGCTAAAGGCGATGGTCTTTCACTTGAGGCCGATGGCCGGCTTGAGCCGTCGAATCTTGATAACGATGGACCTTCTGGAAAGCAACCACCGGAACAATCAAAGCAGGAGATGAATGAGGCAACGTTTGCAAAGCAACTTGCTAATCATCTTTATGAACTCGGCTACAACAAGGACGAAAAGAATTTTGTCCTCGTGATTGACCCAGATACGTTGGGCGAATTACGTCCAATTCTACATCGGGAAGTAAGCAAGAAAGTTGTCCTAGAAATTGCGAAAACACTAATCAGCCATACGACTGAAGAAATCACAAAAATTATTTCAAACGAGTCCTAAGCCCGGTGATGTTCGGTTCAGTTCGACCTCGAAACTAATGCGCCACTGTTAACCATCGCGATACGAACCGCCAAACATTCAACTTCTACCGATAGCGCGATGCCTAATCCCGATGAATGATTTTTGTGCGGGCAGGGGGAGCATGAGTGGTCTTCCTGCAGCGTTCCCTAATTCTTCAAGTCAACCCTGTTACATACGCCCGCAATTATTCGACATGCATGCTCATTTAACATGCCACAGCGTACATTGTTCGATACTCTAATTGTCAGCTCGGAAAATCTGCCCTAGAAAATTCAATCACCTCCTCACTTCGGGCGTCGATTTTTTACTTTTTCGCATAAGGCCGTCCCGACATGAAAGCGCACTTTTTTGTATATCTAGATAAGCTTCGCGCGGCGTATTGGTTCATTCCAACAGTAATGTCGTTGCTCGCAATCACTCTCTCCTTTGTCACAACTTCAGCCGACGCCTGGCTTGGGGCCTCATGGCTTGAAGATGTAAGCTGGATCTATGCGAACAAACCGGTGGGTGCACGGGTGGTGCTGTCAACGATCGCCGGTTCGATGATTACTGTGGCGGGCGTTGTTTTCTCTATAACGATTGCTGCCGTTTCTTATGCTGCTGCCCAGTACGGGCCAAGGTTGCTTACGAATTTTATGCGAGACCGCGGCAACCAATTCACGCTTGGTACTTTCATTGCGACATTCCTTTATTGTTTGCTGGTGATCCGCACGGTCCGCAGTGCTGACGAGATGCAATCGATAAGCGCTGATCCGTCAGGTGTTACTGCAGAGTTTGTTCCTAATATTTCGATCCTGACAGGGATAGGTCTGGCTCTTTGTTCCATCGCCGTTTTGATTTATTTCGTGCATCACGTGGCACGGAGCATCCATATTAGCCATGTGATTGCCGACATCGGCATGCAGCTGCGCGGAAAAATTGTCGAACAATATCCTCTCGAACTTGGTGATCAAAGCGCACTGGAAATTGCCAATTCTGCGGCGAAAGATAAACTGCTGGCGAATTACATCGATCCGCGCGCTATTCTCAAAACCGACAATTATATCGCGATCATCGCAAAAAAATACGGTTTCATCCAAGTTCTGGACGAGCAAACGATGATTAAAACCGCCTCGAAACATAATCTCACAGTCGAGCTGCTCAGACAGCCAGGAGATTTTCTTCAAAGCAACTCTCGCGTGATGCATGTTTGGCCGCGCGATCTCGTCTCTGAAGAAGTTGCCGGGATCTTGCGCGCGACAATCATATGTGGCGAAACTCGCACACCGGTTCAAGATCTCTTGTTTCTTGTGGATGAGCTTGTTGAGATCGCTGCACGAGCGTTGTCACCGGGCGTCAATGACCCGTTCACAGCTCTGAACTGCATTAACTGGCTAGGTGCGGCGATCGGAGACCTTGGCCGTCGTGAATTGCCAAGCTCTTACTGGAAGGACGCCGATGGGCGTGTCCGCGTTGTTGTTTCTCCCACCACATTCGAAGACTTCTTATCTGAAGCGTTCGGGAAATTGCGACCTTACGCAGCGCGTGACGTTAATGTGTCGTTGCACATGCTGGATACGGTGGCCGAGGTGTCTGTGCCCGGTGAGTACGGGAAGGAACGCAAGGCGTTGCAAAAACAGGTATCATTGCTGCTTGACGCATGCGCGGCTCAACTTCCGGACGGCGACCTCGCGCGCGTCAAAGAACGCCATCGCGAGGTAATGGACATCATTGCGCAACCGGATACTTCGCCTGTCGTTTAACTGAAGGCGCAAAGCCTCTTTGGTCCACGATTACAACATCTGCAACGTGTCGAATTGAGCCATGGATGAAAACAAATGAAAACCGCAATAACTAAATTCCTTTCGATCCTTGTTCTCGCCAGCACTCTAATCTCGACAACAGCACTTGCACAAACTGTAACGGAAATCACTGACGATACCAGTGCACAGGTTCCTGAAAAAATCGATGTGGAACCCACAGCGGCAGATAGCGCGATTGACGAACGTCTAACCCGAATTATCCGCGCAACCAAATGGTTTGATGCATCTGACATCATGGTTCGTGACGGGGTCGTGTTTCTTGATGGGCAGACTGGGAAAACGCGGCACAAGGAATGGGCGGGAGATCTTGCGCGTCGGACACAAGACGTCGTCGCTGTCGTCAACCGCGTTGAAGTCGTTCCAACACCCAAGTGGGACTTTACACCAGCATTGCAGGAGATCACACTGATATGGCGCAGTGTAATTCAAGCGGTACCACTTCTCGTATTCGCACTTATAGTGCTTCCGCTGGCTTGGATGGCTTCACGTTTGATCGCGCGCCTATCGTTATACTGGTTGGAGCATCGCGTCGCATCTCCTCTACTTGCCAGCGTCCTGGCAAGGGTTATTTCAATACCGTTCTTCCTACTTGGACTTTACATTGTGTTACAAGTTTCGGGTCTGACTCGTCTGGCTTTGACGCTCGTCGGTGGGACAGGTGTCGCAGGTATTATCTTCGGTTTTGCATTCCGCGACATTGCGGAAAATTTTTTGGCAAGCCTGTTATTGAGCATGCGCCGACCATTTCAAGCTGACGACTTCATTGAGGTGGCCGGACATCAGGGGCTTGTTCGCGAAATGAACACGCGAAGCACGGTATTAATGACACGCAATGGAAACCATGTTCAGGTGCCGAATGCGACAATATTCAAGAGCACCATCGTCAACATGACTGCCAATCCGAATTCCCGCGCCGAGTTTCTGGTCGGTATCGGTTACGAAAATTCAATCCGAGAAGCCCAAGATATTATCGGAGACGTTATGCGGGGCCATTCCGCCGTACTTAAAAAACCCGAGCCATTGATACTGGTCGATGAGCTAGGATCGTCGTCTGTCAATTTGCGTGCTTATTTCTGGTTTGATTTCACGAGCCATTCAGAACACAAGCTCAAGTCCGTTCTTCTCAGGCAGACTCTGCGAAAACTTGAGGCAGCAGGAATCACAGCACCGGATGATGCGCGCGAAATCATCTTCCCTGAGGGTGTTCCACTCGTGCGAAGTAGCACATCTGCATTGACCGATCAGAAAACAATCGTTCCAAAATCGGCGGCACAAGTCCAGGGGGACGATTCTGTTTCCGAACACGAAGATGAAGGCGGCCTAAGTTCCGACACGCGCACCTTACAGGAACAAGCTGATCATTCCAGATCTCCGGAAGCCGGTTCCAATTTGTTAGAAGATTAAAGGGGGGCATCGCCTTTGATTTCTTCATGAACCTGAGCGTAAATCACTGTCGCAAACAATAGCGTTCCACCAAAGACATTGCCAAGCAGCGTCGGGAGAAAAAACCGGAAAACTACGTCGAACAGGCTCGTGTCACCGTTGATCCACACGAACATCGCTTCGGCTGACCCCGCAATGACGTGAGTAAGGTCTCCGAGAGCAATCAGATAAGTCAGCAGGAAAATGATGGCAAATTTGGAGCCTTCTGCGGTTGGGAGAATCCAAACGAGCACGGCGATGATCCAGCCCGCAACGATCCCACGCAAAAACATCTGCGACACATCGTTGGCCATCAGATGATGGGCAATGTTCATCATGCTCGCGTGAACGTCATTTGATACGATACCAGGAATGGAAAAATATACCGCGAAAAGCAAACAGCCCACGAGGTTGGCTGCAAGCACAATTCCCCAGAGTCTCAGAAGGACACCAACCCACTTCCAGCGCATACGCGCGACCACGGGGAGTACAGCGGTCAAGGTGTTCTCGGTAAACAATTGCATGTGACCCATGATGACCATCAGGAAGCCGACAGTATATCCCATGTTGTCGATCAGCGGACGCCAGCTGGCATCTGGCAAGGTTGCCGCAAGCCAGGCCTCGCTAAGGAATGAAAAACCGATGCATAATCCCGCCGCTATTCCTGACCACCAAAGCGCATGGAATTTTCGCGACAGCTCTTCTTCCCCTTCTAAACGAATGATCTCATAGACCACAGCAGCGCGAACACGTTGCTTGTCTTCTGCAGTCGCTTCCTCGTCCTGCGTCAGTCCATCATTTGGAGCAAGCGCTTCGGCGTCTGCTTGTTCTTCCAAGATTTGCTCGTTCATGGTCGATCTTTCGCAATGATGTCGTTGAATAAATAATCGTGATGCGAGGCGCGGGCCTCCAGACACCGATATTCGTTTGGAATGTCTTATCGGGTATACACAGCAAGCGCTTCTGAAAGAATAGAAAAATAAGTCTAAGAGGTTGCATCGCTATCGATGTGTTTTTCTTCCACTCCGTCTCGGTCTTCGCCCATATTTGAGCGCAGGTCGAGCGGTGTTTTGAAAGTCAAAGTTCGATACGGGAATGGAATTTCGATACCTGCATCATCAAGGGCCCGCTTTACGGCCCTTACGACTTCGTCGCGGGATCGTCGGATGTCGACAGGTCTGGACCCCGTCCACCACGTAATTTCAAAATCGATCGAAGAGCTTCCAAAAGCTTGTGCAAATATTTGTACATCTTTAACATCGTCACGCACTGTGTCGACGTTGCGGACAGCTTTTGTGATGACCTCGCGGGCATCGTCAACGTCAGTATCGTATGAGACACCACAAACTATTGTGGTTCGGCGCATCTCACCTTCCGTCAATACATGGACGGGGTTTTTGAATATCAGAGCATTGGGCATGACCACCAATTCGCCATTCGTCTGCCGGATATGCGTGTCGCGCACAGTGATTTTTCCGACCTGACCCTCAACCCCTTCAACCTCAATAAAATCTCCAAGTCTGAACGGTTCGCGCACCAGCAAAAATATGCCGGCAAGAAAATTTTCGAAGACATCCTTAAATGCGAATCCAATTGCAACCGAGCCAAGTCCCAGAGCGGTGAGAACTTTGCCCGGCGTCACGGATGGCAATGCAACTGTTGTTGCGATTAGAATGCCGAATATCCAGAGTCCGACCGAAGCCAACATCTGGAATAGTTCGATCAACGACCTGCGTGCGCGAGCAGCACGGAGAAACCGGTCGATAATATACCGCGTGATATAGACGACGCCCCATGTAACAATCAACAAGAACATGGCTGCGGCAAGCTGCGGTAGAGCTTCCCAAAAGCCCACGCGATAGTTTTCAAGCTGTTCGAGAAGCGGGGCAGGTACAGTCATCTGTTTCACTCTTTTCCCATTTGATCATCTCGCTGGACCTTAACCGGTCGGCTGACAGCCGCAACCTTGCGTCACGATGCCAGATCAGTCGACTGAGACATTCGGCACTTCAATCGTTACTGACGCGTCATTCTTTGTCTCGTTGTAAAAAAAGTAGCCGAGCACCAAAATGGCGACCAGTAGCGCGCCGATAATAAATCCGGTTGAACCCTTCATCTGGGCCTCCTTACACGAAATTTCGCTGATTTTAGTGCCCTCAATAGAGCCAACGCCGAGACTGGGAAATCGTTCCGTCAATTAATCTAGTTTAATGCGGTTGTGAAACACGCCTATTAGAGTCATTGAGATCCCAGGCAATTATTTCGAACCTTTAGGGAACAAATTGGTGTCCGTGGCATTCACTACTACATGCACCTGGCGATACATCAATCGACCCTGAGACCTTTGCGACTGGGATGGCGTTCAAGCGCTATAGTCCAAGGATTTTTCGCAGAATCCACAACCCGCGTGTCCCGACGACTGGGAATGCAGGGAGCTGTGAATATGCCGAATACCATGCATTCAGACGTACTGAACAACATCGAGAATGAAATCCCGCGCCTACGCCGTTATGCACGTTATCTAGCGCGCGACGCAGACAAAGCCGACGATCTCGTCCAAGACGCGCTTGTGAGCGCCGTCACCAAGATCGATCAGTGGCAACCCAATACAAATCTGCGCGCCTGGTTGATGACCATTCTGCGAAACGCTTTCCTGAACGGCTATCGCCGATCCAAACGTGAACGCCTCGCTATGCAGGACATTGCATCACAAAATATCGACTTTGTTCCCGCCCAGCAAGAGGTCCAACTCGTACTCAATGAAGTTGATCAGGCGTTCCACAAGCTTTCTGAAATACATCAGGAAGTGATTTTGTTGGTTGCCATTGAGGGACTTCCATACGAAGAAGCAGCCGATATTACTAATGTGTCTGTTGGTACAATAAAATCCAGATTATCGCGCGCTCGCGCATGTTTGCGCGATCTAGTAGAAGAACCAGATATCATTTCTCAACGATCCAAATTGCAGCGGTCAAATGGTCACGGATGATAAAATTCAAGAGTATATCGACGGTCGGCTTTCCGAGCGTGACCGCACTGTTGTTGCTGCATATCTAATTGCAAAACCTCACAGAGCGGGCGAGCTCCAGCAGGATCGCTTGCTGGATGACGTGCTACGTGGCTTGAATCAGCACATTCTCAAAGAGCCAGTGCCGGAATACTTAATAAACGCACTTCGCACTGCAAGTCGAAATTCCAAGTGACCCCAATTCATATTTCGATCAGTAGAACCATGCCATTTAATTCCAGACTATACCTATTAAATCAATCTCGATTTTTATCAAAAAAGGAGGATGTAATATGCTTGGTTGGGCCATCACATGTCTTGTTATCGCATTGATCGCTGCCGCTCTTGGATTTGGCGGCATCGCCGGTGCTGCAATTGGAATTGCAAAACTGATTTTCTACGTCTTTATAGTGCTATTTCTGATTACATTGATCTATTCCTTAATGACGGGACGCCGTCCGCCGACACCTTGATGCGATGATGCAAACTTGTCTCCTGGAGAACGATGAATTTTTGCATGCCTTGATGAACTGGATCGGATAGGCTCATGCACAATCAACCGACCGAGGCACCTCTAATGACGCTTGCACCACCTGGCCGTTCACCCTCGACAGTCCAGGTCAAATGCAAGGACTGTCCACTTCGCAAGAACAAGCTTTTTCGAGATTTCACCGAGACTGAACTCGGATTTATGCAAAAGTTCAAATCGGGTGAGATGCTGGCGGATGCCGGCACAACAATACTGCTTGAAGGCAACAACAGTGCTCATCTGTATACAATACTTTCCGGTTGGGTGTTTCGCTACAAGGTGCTAGATGACGGACGAAGACAGATCCTGAATTTCGGTCTGCCGGGCGACTTCATTGGATTGCAAACGTCGGTCTTCGACGAGTTGAACCATTCCGTTGAAGCACTCACCGAAGTCGTGCTGTGTGTTTTCCAAAGAGAAAAAGTGTGGGATCTTTTCAAAAAGTATCCGGGGCTGGGCTTTGATTTAACCTGGCTCGCAGCTCGCGAAGAGCGATTTCTCGACAATAATCTATTGAATGTCGGACGGCGGACGGCGCTTGAGCGCGTAGCCTACATGTTGTTGCACATCTTCTTTCGCGTAAAAAATCTCGAAATGGCAAAAAAACAACGTGCCGATCTGCCATTCACGCAACAACAGCTTGCCGACGCGCTTGGCTTGTCGCACGTCCACACTAACAAAACGATCAAGAGGTTAACGGAGCGAGGATTGATCAACTGGGATGCACCAAAATTCGAAATTCTTGACCTGAAAGAATTGGCAGATGTTGCCGGTTACGATTTTGCTGAGGCCACAAAACGTCCGTTGATCTAATATTGTGAAGCAGTCTGGAACAATTTCAATGATCGGGTGTTTCCATAATATCAACCCCGATATGAGGAGACCCAAAATGAACTGGGACACAATCGAAGGCAACTGGAAGCAATTCAAGGGCAAGGTCCAAGAACAGTGGGGCGAACTCACAGATGACGAAATGGACCAGATCAACGGCAACAAGCAGCAGCTCGCTGGTAAGATTCAAGAAAAATATGGCAAGACCAAAGAAGAAGCGGAAAAGGAAGTTGACGACTGGTGTAATAGCTAGAAGTAAGCGTATTTTTTAGCAACTCACATCGATCATTATTCAATATTTAGGGAGTCACTTCCGTGAGTCTTGGAACAATACTCGTCGTCATCCTACTTCTTATGCTTGTTGGCGCCCTACCGTCCTGGGGTCATAGCAAGAGTTGGGGCTATGGGCCATCCGGTATGCTTGGTACGATCCTCGTGGTCGTTCTCATCCTGGCGTTACTCGGACGGATTTAGGCGTTCACTAGCGGTCAAAGTTCGCAAAACCATTCACCGCTCGACTTCCCGGTCGCAAACTCTTCTTCAAAACCACAGTTTGCGACCGGTTTGTCGATCATGGTGACAACGCCAACCTCAATCGCCATCGAAGCGTCCTTCGGCGTTTAGATATGTGGTGTATGTCTGTAGTTGGGAATTAACCGTATCAATCGGATTGCCCCAGACTTGTGCGCTCGTGCAGCCAATCAAATATGAACAGTACGCAAAATATTAGCATTGCGAGAATGACAGATTGTGCCAGATAACCGAGCCCGGCAAGAATCCCAACGACACCGGTTGCCCATATCGCTGACCCGCTTCCGACTCCCCGCAGCCGGCCTTCACTCTGACCAGAGATAACTGCACCTGCACCGAGGAAACCGATCCCACCGACTATTCCCGAAATAACGCGGCTCGGATCGATCGAAACACCCGCATTTCCTTGGGCAATATCGGAGGCGACTTGAATTGTCACGACAAGCAGAGCAGCAGTACCCGCACAAATAATGATATATGCTCTTGCACCGAGTGGCTTAGATTTAAATTCACGATCGAGACCTATGATCAATCCACACAAAGCCGCGATTCCTACTCGAAAGCAAAATTGACCGAGATCGAGATCAGTCATGATGAGGCATCCTTTTTCATTGTAGCGGCAGAGCACTAATGCGTGTCTGTTAGAAGATTAAACCGGACGGAACCGGCTACGTCTGCTGTGGAAAGTGAAACAAAACATGCCGAGTTGAAAATAAACGTCGAGTGGAAACATATAAACTGGCGGCTGCGTGATCATGGAGCCACGACACAAAAAATCTAGACGTGGAACTTACGCATACAGCTCGCGTAATTCCATTAAATTTTTTAATCTTTGTTGGGAATGGCACGTGTGCTCTTTTATTTCGACGAGCGAATAACGCGACGGTTAGCGCAATCAATTAATGACGGGGCGATGAAACACAATCCAAAAAATAAAAAGAGAGCTGTTGACGGGTGCCAACAGCTCTCTTCGAATATATGACAAACGTTAATTTGCCGAAGGGTCGACTTTGTCTTGCTGCGTCTGGTCGACTGTAGCACTCGTATCGCTCGGTTCGGCCGTTGACCCAGTACCCGAGGCATCCGCAGATGGGTCAGATTTTTTCTGTTGAGTCTGACCTTCGACCGCCTTGGTGTCGTTTGGTTTGGCTGTGGTCGCGCCCGGTGTGGCGTCAGGTGAAGCCTGCTCTTGCACCTTCTCCTGGGTGGAGTCTTGTGCAAAAACGGCTGTTGGCACGAGCGTGAATGATGCCAGCACAACTGCCAGTACTGTAGTTTTTGACTTTATCACCAACGTTTCCTCCAAATTCAAAGACTTCGATGGTTCGAAGTCCTGCAGAAGTCATGATCGTCAACTGCTTGTTGGTGAATAAACACCGCATGTAAAAATAAGTTCCACTAATAACGATAAATCATTGCTCATTCAGGCCGAACCCATAATGGGAAGAATTCCCTAGGAACCAAAGCACCTCTTCATTGTTGTAACGATCATCTAAGTCAGGTGAAAATCCAGTCAACACGGAGTGTAAAATTATGAATATGAAATTGGCTAAGATGTCTGCTTGCTACGTGACTGCTTCTCTTGTTGCTTTCGCGACGCCAGCGGTTGCGCGGGACAAGGCTAACTTGGATGAATTCGTTGGATTCATCGAGACGCAACAAACGGGGGAGCTACGTGCCGCAAAATGGATAGGCGTTTCTGTGAGAAACAATGCAGGTGAGACCGTTGGCGACGTCAATGATCTGGTCTTGGATAAGAACTTGAAAGTCGCGGCAATAGTTGTTGGTGTCGGTGGTTTCCTTGGTCTCGCCGAAAAGAACGTTGCAGTTCCTGTAGACAAGGTAAAAATGACGACTAGTGATGACAATTCACGAATCGCAATAGTGAAGGTAAACAAGAAAGCTTTGGAAAACGCACCTGATTATAAGTTTGCCGACGACAAAACCTTACGCGATCGACTTGGTGAGATTCAGGATGCAGCCGCTGAGACGTACAGCGATGCTAAAAAGGCCGCCAAGGACGGATATGAAAATGCGAAGGAAACGGTGTCTGACGCTATGAGCGCCAATGAAAGCTCAAAAGCCAACGAGTCGAGCAAATAAGTAAGTTGAAATCGACTGGCGGATCTGAGGATCCGCCAGTACGGCACCGGGTGGTCCTGACTTTAGCGAACCGACTTGGCCGGGCTCTACCGCTTGGCCTCAACGAAAATGAACGACATTGAGGTTTGGTTCTCATCTAAATCTAATGCTGTATTCGTAATTCTCAGGTCCGTTGAGTTTGATTGCGGCACATTTCAGAACGCGGTTGAATTGAACAGATCAAAGATCGTCGCTCAAATAGACTGTGATGACACCGTCTGGTCTTCTGTTGCAATAGTAGCTACGAATTCGCCGCTCAAAAAATCGTTCAGACAAACGTCATCTTTTCTGTGTTGCCGAAATTCAATCGAAATCGGATCGGCAGGAGTTAGGTCTTTTATGATCCCAGCATACGCACTCAAATTTACGCGCCGAGCCGCGATCAGTGTACTCGCGATCACAATATTTACCGTTGGCATTGCCTCAAGTGCAAAAACTGCACCTGACGGGCGGCAACAAGGCGTAAGCACTGGTTCAGCGATAATCGTTGTTTCGCGATCAACCAGTGAAATACGCGTCATCAAAAATGGTAAGATCCTTGATAGGGTAAAACTTGAAACGCCAAATAGGCTCACTGGACTTGCGGTCGGTGTTTACCACATCCTCAAGGAGAGAACCGAAGGGAAAAACCGCCGCTTGAAATTTTTCCCGTCATTCCACGTATCAAAGTTCAAGTGGTCAGGACTACCGCTTTTTGCCGATAGAGCGGTTGCGGAAATTGGTAGTCTAGGCGGAATAACCATTCCTGAAACTTTCGCGCGACGACTCGGACGGTTGATCGCACCGGGTGCAACCTTGATTGTAGCCGACAGCGCATCACCTCCAATATTTGTTAGTGACATTGGGATACAACGCGACGTTCAATCACAAGCCGCACCTGAAAAGGACATGGACCCGTGGAAGAGTGAGAAATTTATTGAGCCGATTGTCGACGTTGAAGAGCCTACAGCTGTTGTAATTAGTGAGACGGATCGAAAACTGTTTGTTTTTTGTGGGGACGCCTTGATCGAGGAGCACCGACTACACGTCCGCTATCAGCATATTTCAACTGGGCGATTCGTTTACGTGCAGTCTGGCCGTCAAAAGGATACTCAAGATCTGCGTTGGATGACAATCAGTTTAACCGGCGGCGGGTATGAAGTGCCACCGCCCATTATTAGGGCTGATGATGTCCTCGACCGCTTCACTTTAGACAAAAATATTAAGGCACGCGTCCGGGCTCACCTTCACATCGGAGCGACTCTGGTCGTCGTAGACGCAAGCGTCAGCGAATTTATGCGAAACCTTGACGTTATACCATTGCTTAGGAGTGAGTAGCGAAACTAAGTCATTTCGCGGACTCTTGCATCGCGGATTTATGGCCTGCCTCAATGGAGCTCGGTCGTGTTTTAGGGGGGCAATTTTGATTCTAGAATGGATCAACTGATTGCGACTTGCTTCACTTCAGACCAGCCTATAGTCGAGTCAACATCATTGTTACCAATTCTACTTTGCAGCAGAAAACATCCTATGTAGTATGGTGTATTGCGGCGTTGTTTTGGGCCTATGGGGATCATCTTATTTGACCCGGGATGAATAGCTAGTAGCGAGAGATTGTTTCACTCGAGGTAATTACAAAACCTTTTTCGCCGACCACGTAAAGCATCGAATTCGGATGAGAGTAAATTCGGGCACTGCCCCAATTTTCGCATCGGTTGCACCAACAGGAACTAGGTGCAAACTTGGCGAGATCAAATTGGAAATCGAAGGGGTGCTCGGCATGGAAAAGAAAATTGAAAACACCGCTGAACGACTGGAAAGTACGGCGACCACCGTTGAAGATGCTGTCGATGTTGTTCAGGAGGCAGCAGCTCGCGTCGAGACAAATGTTACGCACGGCATTCAACCAGACATCAATGAACTTCGCATCAACATCAGCGAGCTTAATCAGACAGCCGATATTCGGCAAAAGCGGTTGCTTTGGGCCATGTGGGTTCTCATTGCAATAAACCTAATAACCCTCTTCGTTGTCTTCACTCATTAGGGTCAATAGTCAACGTCGTTTGATTCGTCGCGATGTCCGTTGCTGGGATATTGCGTAAATCGATGACACAGCTCTCAGGTCATTTGTCATGACCGTTCTTGGTCCGAGGGCGAAGTCAAATTGATCGCGGTTACGGGCAGCTATTGGATTATAAGCAGAAAGAATTTTGTCGTGATTTCTGCGCCCGAAGTAAGAGCTGAATTGATCTGCTCAATGCGTTATATTCCTTGCTGACCCAAAGCAGTCTTGAGCGAATCTTGGATGAAGCGATCGGCTGATCCGGACCTATCCAGGAAGCCCTTGGGAGAACGAATACAACACGCGGTTCAACGGCACTCTGCGATGGGAGGTTCTCACCTTTGAGTGGTTTGCAAGCACACACTGTTCCCCGTCAACGCCTTTGCGACAGACTGAGGTGCTTTACTAGAGGAGGTTTTCTGGCTCATCGTGATCCAATGAGGGATAACGAATGACAAAGAGACCTGAGCCGCGTGAGACGGCCGAGAGACATGTAAAGGACATCCGCCGGAAGACCCGTCGGAAGTTTTCTTCTGAAGAGAAGATCCGGATCGTCCTGGAGGGCCTTCGGGGTGAGTACTCCATCGCCGAGCTGTGTCGACGTGAGGGCATTGCTGAGAGCCTGTATTACAACTGGTCGAAGGACTTCCTAGAAGCCGGTAAGAGGCGCCTGTCCGGCGATACCGCACGTCAGGCAACGTCCGGTGAAGTCACCAGCCTGAAGCGAGAGACACGGGATCTGAAAGAAGCTCTTGCTGACACTCTGCTCGAGAACCGCCTGCTCAAAAAAAGCATGATCGCGGATGGGGAGGATATCGAATGAGGTATCCCGCATCTGAAAAACTCGAGATCATTCGGCTGGTGGAGCAATCACATCTGCCGGTCAAACAGACGCTGGAGAAGCTCGGCGTCTCACGACCGACTTTTTATCGCCCCCTCTCAGCGATTGCTTTGCAATCGCCTGCCGGTCAACGGATACGATCTTTATCAACGCTTCGGCGAAGCAGCCCTGGAGGATCGGCGGTCTCATCCCGGCCGCGTGTGGAACCGGATACCAGAAAACATACGTCGAGACATGCTCGATATGGCACTGGCGAGACCTGAGCTCAGCCCAAGAGAACTAGCTATAACCTTCACCGATGAGCGCCGTTACTTCGTCTCAGAAGCAAGTGTTTACAGGCTTCTCAAAGCCCATGACCTCATCACCAGTCCAGCCTTCGTGGTGATGAAGGCTGCTAATGAGTTCAAGGACAAGACAACGGCACCTAACCAGTTGTGGCAAACCGATTTCACTTATCTGAAAGTGATTGCCCTCTCGGCGGCGCTTGGCTTGCCTGTCGGGTAAGAGATGGGGCTGGTTCTATCTCTCCACCATCTTGGATGATTACTCGCGTTACATCATTGCCTGGAAACTCTGCACGACCATGAACTCAGGCGATGTCCAGGATACGTTGAACCTGGCGCTTGAGGCATCGGGAATGGAACATGCGAACGTCGTGCATCGACCCCGACTGCTGTCAGACAATGGGCCGTGTTACGTCTCTGGCGAGTTGGCAGAA
This sequence comes from Hyphomicrobiaceae bacterium, assembly GCA_050633705.1. Classification (GTDB taxonomy): domain Bacteria; phylum Pseudomonadota; class Alphaproteobacteria; order Rhizobiales; family Hyphomicrobiaceae; genus JAJFHI01. The sequence continues at coordinate 271,264 of JBOEGZ010000002.1, forward strand.
TGGTTGGCGGATAAAGGTATGTCTCATACCAGAGGTGCGCCTTACCATCCCCAAACACAGGGTAAGATCGAACGCTGGCATCAGACGTTGAAAAACCGCATCTTGCTTGAAAACTACTTTCTGCCGGGAGAACTCAAAGCTCAGATCGCAGCGTTCGTCGGCCACTACAATCATCAGCGCTATCACGAAAGTCTGAGAAACGTAACACCAGCAGATGTCTACTACGGACGCAGCAACTCAATTATATCGAAGCGTAAAAAAACGAAAAGGAAAACCATGAAACTAAGACGCTTGCAGTACGCAAAGACTGCTGCTTAACTTCAACCAGATGAGCCAAAGTCTCCTGAAATAGGAACCGACATCTGTCTCAAATTATGTGACGACGCACACTAAGTATGTAGCTTTCGACACTTCACAGTGGACCGAGGTATCATCCGACTGGCATTCCGTGAAAGAAATCCGTGTCAATCGGGCGCAAGCTTGCCTTGATGCGATGTCAAAGTCAGATTGGCTCCCTTTCCTTGCCTACCATCACTTCGCCGAGTTGGTTCAACACGGCAACGAACCAACCGCTCAGAGGAGGGCCAAACTCCTTTCCGAGTTAATCCAGGTCGGTTGCATCCGCCCCATAGCCATTAAAGAAGGCTTGGGCAACATTTTCGACCTTTTTGCCTGGGAAGTCGAGACAGTCTCCAATGAGCCAGACTTAGACCTTTTCGGCGTTCGCAATCGCGTGAAAGAACGAGCAATCAAGGTTCAATCGGGCTCTGATGCGTTGGCACCCTATTTGGCGGAATGGGCAGACTTCCGGGAGATAGTTCAACAACAGGCGCGTAGGGATCGAGAGATTATCGCTGTCGACCGTTCGAATTTCCTAGGCATTGGGAAGACGCCAGTTGGTGTATTGCTCTCAGGCCAAACAAGAACACCCCACGAAGCGGCATCAAAATTAGATGCCCACCGAATCCAGCTGGCCAGAGATATTGAAGAGTGCGGAGATCAACGAATAGAGAACCCAGAATCTGTAGCAAATGATTTCTACAGCCGTGTTGCTAAAAATGCGGCCGGAATGTACGCCCCTCAGGCAACGCACCCAGCCTTACAACAGCTAGTCCAAGCAGGCATTCGACCACATGAAATAAAGCCCGAACTGACGCTGGATGAGCTTGGCGCCCTGGCGGTACACAGGCAGCAACTCTCTATCGTCAATCGCACGTTGGGAAAGAATTGGGACCATCTCTGCGACACAGCACAGCCTGATAAGCTTCCAAGCGTTGTAATTCGGTCGGCTATTCGAAACCATGGGCAAGATGCTCGTGAACGCAAAGGCAGCGAAATGAACGATGAACACTTGGCAGCTCTGGCTGCCTACGTAGATATCGTCTTCGTAGACAAGCGAACAAAGGAAAAGCTTCGCAGAGCATGTGCCAAAGACCCTAAGGTTCGCGATATCATTAAAGCCGTCCACAAGGTGAAGCCTTATTCGGACGCATTGGTCCCATTCAAATAAACTCATGCTTCATGTGCTGCCAATTCCTGCCTCTGCTACTCAGGTTCAACGGAAACGCAAACGCTGCTTGCCCTACGGGAGGGAAGGGTCCGGCAGCTCGACGCGCGGTGGAGCTCCGGTGCCACAAAAGCAATATGCAGGGAGGCATCATTCCGCGCTCTACATCCCGCGGAGGATAAGTCGTTCCAATCTGGTCACGTCAGGGAGTACTGTCTCTTACTTGCGAAGCCAATCATCCATCTGGGTTCGAAAATACCGACAGGCTCCTGGCTTTCCACCCTGCCAAATTATGAAGTCCGGCCACCTATTATTAATGTTGTCAAAGCACGGCTTCGCCTTTTTCGTAGCGCTCTTTTCGATTATCCGACTTTCCAACTCACTCATTGTTTGACGGCAGTCGTACTTAAGGCGATCCAGCATTGCACCAGCTTGTCCAATCAAACATACCGAATCAGTTGAGCTGTCGAAATCCATGAGGGAGCTTTCCAGCATGCCTTGAGAAGATGCTGGAGATGAAATCATCATAGACACTAGAAAAAAAACTGCTCTCGTGCTCGGCCCACCAACATGGCAGTAGCCGTGCACTCGAAATAGGGCGTTGAAGTTTAAGTCAGCTAGCTTTAGCTGACGCCGTGCTACGTGGACCAAATCTATTCTCATCTCGATATTCATGCCCCTAATATCAGTAGCGTTCCGGCAGCAAGCACACACGATCCCTGCTTTTGTACAGCCGCATCATGCGAAGCTTTACTAGCCATTCACCAGTTAAGCACTAAAACTTAAACTAATATTTTAAGTTTTGTCAAAATTTTTGCCTCTGGGCTTTATGGACCGATGCCAATGCACCACGCAAACCGTTTGGATGGATCACAACGGTTTCCCCCGCGAACCACTACTTGAACAGCTTGGCGCGGTGATAACCCGCGAGGTAACGGACACGCTCACTAAGGCCGTCGAGGTGCACTCGCTTGTCTGCTTTCACGGTGAAGGGGGATGCGGCAAGACGACGACAGCCCAATCATTGGAAGCGGCACTTCCCCCTGGCTCGCGCACCGTTCTCTATGACTGTTATGGAGCAGGCTCCTATCGTGATCAGTCCCAGTCTTGCCACCAGCCATATGAAGCTTTCATGCAGCTGTCCAATGAACTCGCCAGAGTGACGAACACGCCACTCTTCTTTCCATTTGTGAACCGGTCCGATATGGCTTCGGCATTTCGGAAGAAACTAGTTGCAGCCGCAGAACTTTTCGCCTTGGATCAACCCAAAGCTCTGCTCGTGATCCTTATAGATGCAGCCGACAATGCAGTGCATGCAGCCACCCGCGTCACGCCGTCTCAGGAGTGCTTTGTCCACCAACTGGTCACTTTCAACAAACTTCCACTCAATGTCAGGATTGTGATCTCATCACGAACTGGACGAGTGAAAGATCTAAAACTACCTGAAGACACTGTATCGGTTACCTGTCCGCCTTTCTCGCTAAAAGAGACCGCCGCCTTTCTCGCTCTGAATGGACTTACAGGACCAGACAGCTCCGTTGAGGATTTTTACGAACTGTCAACCCATAATCCACGGGTGCAATCGAACACTGTCGAAACCGCAGAGTCGCTCGAGGATGCAATCAATTTTCTGCAACCGAACGGACAATCTCTGCCCGATCTCTTCGATGCTATGATCGAAAAGGCCCGGAGCCGCGCCGGGGTGGAAACATCCCGCACAAGGCTGACCGCCGCTCTTTCGGTGATGCCGACCCCCGTCCCGATCGCTTATCTCGCTTCAGTTTGCGGTCACGAAGAAGCCGTCTGCCGCGATCTCATCGTCGAACTGACCCAGCGCAATGTGCGCCTCAGCGATCGCGGTGTGGAACTCGCGAACGAAGACTTTGAAGCCTATTGCGAAGAAAAGGGACAGCCCGAGACCGCTGCGGTAACCTCCAAAACGGCCGACCTTTTGATGCGTGACCGGTTGACATCCGAATACGCCGCTACCCATCTGTTTGAACTTCTGGTGCAGGCCAAACGCAAGGCGGATCTCCAGACCTGTCTTGACGAACCGGAGGCAACTACCGCCATCGCGGATCGCGTCAAACGCCGCCAGGTGGAGTTGTCCCGTACGCAAATGCTGGATTACCGCACTTCAACCCCACAGCTTTCGGCACACTCTTGGCCAGCTCGGCCAACAAGTGTGCCGCTCACCTGATCGTAATTTTCCCGACCATTCCCATTTCCGAATGCATAGTGCCGCTGTCATCTTTAACGTGACAATGCAAATCCTTAAACACGCCTGTTTGAACTGGAACAAACCACCACTCTGTTTTTCCGCCCGGGAATACTTCTATCTCTTCGATAGCGCCTTTAACTTCAGCCAACCGGCGGCCATCGTGCATAACTTGAACCTTGCGGGTAAATACCTTTGACGCCAATTTTTTTGAAGTGAAATAGTGCTTCACGTTACTCGGGTTGATAAGCACGAGCTTATAGAGTTTACCGGTCTCGAACGTCAAATGATCCGGTATAAAGCGCATTTGATTGTCTTTGGTTCCGAGCGCCACGGTAACCTCGATCGGCTCTTGGCGGGTTAAATCCCCAGCTCCATACGCGAGTCCAAAAAAAGGAAAGCAAACTGCGACTAATGTGAATAGGAAAGGTCTTGTCATCATTACCTTGATAGTTTTCAGCATTGGCGAGAGCGCATTTTCGGTGCCGATGGCGCATCGTCGCTCGACAAACAATATGCCTTGATGACTAGGTTAGATAGGTTTCCTATTTCACGAATTTATTAGAAAAAGTTCCCAGAACCGGACGTCAAGTGTTCTCAATGTGTCCCGCTGTAATGGATTACTGTCTGACACAGTTCAGTCCTCCACTTCTTTACGCTCTTGGAAAAATTGAGCAGAAGACTTGTTCAGATCTGCTATTTTCTGCCCCCTAACTTCTGCTCAATTATGCAGCAAGAGTTCGCTATTGTTTTGTAGACGCCACCAAATACGTCGAAGGTTTGTGACAGGTTTTTTCCTGCGCTGCAGAAAGGCTGTTGTTCTGCAACCTTCGCTATACGGATAGCTTACCCGTTCGGTGATTTAGATTCCGTTTGGGGTCATCAAGGAATACGGCGGATTAAGCAGTACTGGTCAGATCTACTTCTGATACCATAAATCTCGAAGTGCTGCTTTCTGCTTAAGCCTCGCGAACCGGCACGATATGCTCGTACTACTATAAGAACTCTGGGCCAAAAGCCGACGAAATACCCTGTATATTTCATTGCAGCGTTTGCTCAGGAAGCGGACATCTACAATATTTCAATTACCGATAAGTATGCTCGGCCGACATGCTTGGGTCTTATATGTTGCACCATCGTTCAATGACTGCATTGAGGAAACCATAGCGCTATACGTCACACACCGGTTAACGTTCACTTTGACCCTCTCCCCGAATTGGTAAGTTTGCCGAACGAGTGTTATCCAAGATCCCGTGCTTGTACCCGGCAACTTCGAGGTTGAGCCGAGCCACTTGTTAATCTACTGGCTTCCATCTTCAACCAACTCGCGATCCGATTATTGTCGGTGCAAAACGATCTGCAGATCCAAAATCGCAAACCCGGAAGTTCCACCCACTGCCTCAGCAAAAAGGAAGCCGAACTCGTTGGTTCCCTGCTTCAGAACAGCCTCGGGCAACGGAATGGTGACCGTACTTGCGCGCATATCCGCCACGATTTCGGATGGAAGGTTAACTTCGGTTCCGTTGACCGTCATGACCGTTTCTTCAACGGCGTCGATATCATAGGCAGTCATCTTAAGTTCGGCGGAAGTGACTCTGTTGAGGTCTAGTATCACCGAAACGCTTTTAAATGCTCCCGGCTGACGCGGTCGGAGCTGGATCGGTGATTGGATCACCCGAACAACTTGGTCTCCCGGCCCAGCCTGTGCCATGTCGCTATCTAGCTTCTCCGCGGCGTGACCTGGGTGCGAAAATCGAGGCATCGTGGCAAGCAAACAGATAAAAAGTATCAGCACTGTTTTCTTCATATCCTGCACCTGTCAGCTCGGTCTCGCGAGTTCCCTTTTTTATAGCCAGAACCCGCATTCTTTATGGTCGTTGTCGAAATGGGCTGGAAATTATCCTCCACTAGTGTCGGTATTTTACGAGATCGCATGTCCGATAGAATTCTGGCGGGCCTTCATCTTCGCGCGCTGCACCAAAGGCACGCAAAGGTTTTTGTCATCGTGGATTACAACACATTCATAGCACTGGACACATTCATCATAGTCAATTTCACCGGACGGCTTTATTGCTTTGATTTGACAACGCACCGAGCAGAGTTGGCAGGGGCTGCCGCATGCGCTGCGGCGGGGAATTGAATCTTTCGCACGGAATTTTCCGACAATAGCGAGAGCAGCGCCAAGCGGACAAATATAACGACAGAAAAATTTGTGTATGAACATGGATGCAAAAAGCAAAGTACCCGCGTAGGCAACATAGGGCCATGATCTTACAAAACTCATTGTTAGAGCTGTTTTGAAAGGTTCCACCTCCGCAAGCACTTCGGCTGTTGTCAGAGAATAGATGGACGTTGCGATAAGCCCAACAAAAATCACATATTTGGTTTTGTTCGCAAGGCTGTGAGCCATCCACGGAATTCTTATCTGTGGCAGGCGTAACTTTTGTCCGATCCAACTCATCACTTCTTGCATGGCCCCGAATGGACAAAGCCAACCGCAAAAAAATCCACGCCCCCACACTAGCAGCGTGACGATTGTGTAAACGCCGAGAATACAAATGATGGGGTCTAGCAGTAGACCGCTCATAGCGGAGCTAACAATCGTGCTCTGTACCATTGTAAAGATGTGAGTGACGGAGAGTTGGCCCTGGGTGTAGTAGCCGATGAATCCAATGGTATAAAGTAGGTAGGCCCAACGAAATTTTTCAAAATGGCTAGCATTTTTTGTGAAGCGTGCTGGGTTTAGAATGACGGCTGTCAGGAGTGTAAGTCCGGCGAGTAGAAATACAATTTCGACCCAACGGTCTGTCCATAGTCGCAACCACAATGGCATAGCTTGACTGGCTTGTACTGCATCTAAATTTTGCTTTATGAAATACTTTTGTGGAAGTTGGTAACGTACCGGAAATGCACGTGTTGTGCCTTCAGTAAGTTGGGATCTACCGCGGATCACATTCAGATTTAAGTCCCAAGGCTGTGACGGGTCGAATGCCTCGAACGCGCTGATGCGGAGTAGCCTTACTTCCTTAAACTTCGGCATATCCTTGGGCCATGATGCCTTGAGAAAGTTGTAGAAGTTTATGTCTTGCACCTCAACAGTATTACTGCCCTGGCTGATGTGAAGTCTTTCCGGCGATGTGCTTGGGACAAAGTCTTCGCCAAGAAAAGAGTAGGGCCCGTTTGAGAAAACCAAGATCGCATTGTCGCCAGGCTCCAACTCCCTTTTCATGAGTTTTTGGTACCCCGCCTCGCCAAGCAGGTATCGTCCGATTGATGGGACGTTGATTTGAGTAACCCCAAAGTTAGAGAACGTGCTCGTTGGATCTTGGTTGCGCTCCGCGGCGCGAAAAGGTTGTTTCGTTGCATCAAATGCTTTGTAGACCTCGTTCCTTGCAAGGTCGGTGACGGCGATCCGCCCTGATTTGACGAGGCTACTCCAGGTGACCTCTTCAAAATATTCCTGGTTCACCATCGCGGGCACGACACGCTGAAAACCTTTGATCTTGGACGTTGCAATTTTTATTGCGGAGCGGACGACAGAGTCATTGAGAATTTCAACAGAAATTGTGGCGGCACTTATGCCGTCAATATAGGCCTTGCCCCGGATGCGCCGCGAACCCTTGCCTGGTGTCATGACGCTGATGCGATCTTTGACTTTCTGTCCCTTATATTGTTCAGCCAAGGTATCCAGTGTTTCGTCATAGTATCCGGCAACGAACATCGGTTCGGCGTGATGCAATACTCTGACATCGCGATATGTTCCGTCTACATTAATGGCGATGAGCAGTTCGATCGGATGACCTGAGAATCCGGGAAGCGGAGCAATTTCGAGTGAATTAAAAGCATAACCGATGATTTTCCGATTGTGAAAGACCGGCCAAACCCATGCAGCACCAGATGAGTTGTCAGCCTTTTCTCTACGGCCAACATCGACGACTCCATAGACGCCATACATGTTCTTAATTTCGGCTTCGATTGCAGTTGCGCTTCTCTGACTTGACGCAGCCGATGGCGCATTTCCTGCTGATGCGGTTTCTGAAAATTTTATGGGGGTGATTGCGAAGAGAAAGATCAGAAAATAATAGTGAGCTGGTTGAAAATACTGATCAGAAAGCATTCAGGGCCCTGCTGTGCACCGGTAAAGTTAGCGTGACGTGCTCGCCGCCAGTTTTTTTGTTACTTCTTTGGCCATACTATATATGTGCCACGTGCTATGCAATAAACGTTACTACAGACTCAGAAATCGGCGTGACGGTAGATTGCAACGAAAACAGCGGCAAAGATAATGCGCTGTGAAATTTTCAAGCACCCGTCTTCTCGTTCTTTCGCCCAAAGCGTGCCGTGCAATTGTTGTCGCCGCGTGAAGCCCAGCAAGCGCTATATCAATTCTAGTAATTTCATCAATACCCTTTCATCACCCCAAACATTTCCGCCAACCGAACCAGCCGAGGTGCGCGCTGATTGTGAGTGGCGTGGGGTACAAGACTTGGATGATTTAAGTCTTGTTTTAGCTGCTCGGTGCGGGATTAGTTTGCGCATTTTCTAAAGTCACGACCTGGATGCTGTTGGTGGTGCTCGAGTTCCATTTGAGTTCTCTCAATTTACGCAAGTAGAGCTGCCTCAAAGCTAAAAAATTGGTTTTGCAACGGTTGGATTGTACGTGTGAACGACGACCGCCAAGGCTTGCTTGCAAACCATGTGGCTCAGTTGAAGGTCAAAGTTGTTGCAGCGCAAACAACTAATTTCGGACATGGGTGATGTGCGGCTTTGCTGTATTTTTCATGGACTTCTTCGCGCTCAATGCAATTTGGCGACATCAAGGTAAATAATATTGTCCTTGTGCTTTTCTCAAAAATGGTAATTAATATTTACCACCAATCGCGAGGGCTCCCGCTTGCTGTCAAAGCGCAAGTGGGTGCGCCTCCAAAATGTTTTGGATATTGCAGGGCCTAAAAAAACTCGAAGGGGAATGTTTTCATGGTGAAGTGGACAGTCGAAAAATCTTCGGTCAACGGAAAGCAAATTCTGGTCGACCGGCGAACGTTGATTGTGGGAGCTGCGGCTACAGCGATTGGTTTGCCTCATGCTGTCCGAGCCGAAACCGTCGCTCCAAATGAACTTTTCGCGCAAGCCGGTGATCGCATCCAAATCATTAAGGGTGAGATGAAGGGCAAATTGTTGCGTCCAGAAATGCTCACTGAAGCTGCCAAGCCGATTGAGGCTTTTCCGTTCGACCCCAAAAACGAAGTTCTACGCCGTAGAAACCGACAGAACCGGTTGTTGGTGCTGCGATTAAACCCTGATGAAATGGAAGCTTCGACACGTGAACTCAGCGTCGAAGGCGTACTTGCTTATTCGGCGATTTGTACGCATCGCGCCTGCACAATCAAAGCATGGAAAGTCGAAGAACGGCACCTGCGTTGCCACTGCCATTTGACAGAATTTGCCGCTCTTACGGGCGGCACTGTCATGACTGGTCCGGCACAAAGGCAATTGCCGATGGTTCCATTGGGTATCGATGATGATGGATTTGTCATCGCGAAGGGAGGGTTCACAGACAAACCTGGAGGGAAAACCACTTAAACTTAACCGACTAACTTAAAAAAATCGAAAACAAGTGATCGATTAAAATAAAAGGAGGAAGTATTTATGAGAATTCTTTCAACTGCGGCCATATTGCTCGCAGCTGGCGGATTGGCTACTGCAGCAGTAGCCGATAGCGGAGGCAAGGCGCCGTATAACCCAGTCACTGACGCTAGACTGAAAAATCCAGAGGCGAAAAACTGGCTAACCTGGCGTGGCAACTATGAAGGTTGGGGCCACAGTAAGCTAAAGCAGATCACGTCGGACAACGTCAAAGACCTTGTTCCTGTTTGGAGCTATTCGACCGGAGTTAGCGAGGGCCACCAGGCACCGCCGATGGTCAACGACGGCATCATGTATGTTTCGACACCGCAAAACCAAGTTATTGCACTCGATGCGGTAAGTGGAACGGAAATCTGGCGCTATGTCCGTAAGCTTCCAGGTGATTTGAAGCAACTCCATCCAACCAATCGCGGCGTCGCTCTTTATGGTGACAAAGTCTATATGGCGACGGTTGACGCAGGTGTAGTCGCTCTTGATGCGAAGACCGGCAAGGTCGTGTGGGATGTGAAAGCAGGCGACTATAAGGATGGGTACTACTCGACCCTTTCGCTGCTTGCAGCTAACGGTAAGATCATCACAGGCGTTTCAGGTGGTGAGTACGGAATCCGCGGCTATGTTACAGCCCTAGATGCCGAGACCGGTGCAGAAGTATGGAAGGCGTTCACCATTCCTGGACCAGGTGAAAAAGGTCACGAAACCTGGAAGGGCGATAGCTGGAAGGTTGGTGGCGGTTCTGTCTGGATGCAGGGCAACTATGATGCTGATACCGGTCTAGTCTATATCGGCACGGGTAATGGCGGTCCTTGGATGCCTGACACACGTCCTGGCGACAACCTTTACACAACTTCAGTTGTCGCAATTGACATCAACTCAGGCAAGATCAAAGGTCACCACCAATACCATTGGAACGATGCATGGGATTGGGATGAAGTCTCTGCCCCATTGTTGATGGACATCAATCGCGACGGCAAGAAAGTCAAAGCGCTCGTTCACGCGGGGCGTAACGGATATATCTGGACGCTAGAGCGGACTGCAGAAGGCCCAATCAAATTCGTCAAGGCTGATCCATACGTTCGCAATGATGCGTTTACAAAGATTGATCCGAAAACAGGGCGTCCATCCTATGATCCTGCGAAGACGCCAGGTGTAAATAAGAAAGCTACGTTCTGCCCAAGCTTGTGGGGCGGTAAAGATTGGCCACCGGAAGCATATAACCCGGACACAGGTCTGTTTTACATCCCAGCACATATCAACCTTTGTTCGGAATATGGTGGTGTTCCACTTGAAGAGCGCGATCCTGGTGAGCTTTACATCGGTGTTCCAATCGACGTGATTCTGTCATCGCTACGTTTCCACCCAAGCGTTGATACCAAAAAGCCTGTTCCAATCGGTCAATTGCAGGCTTGGGACATGAATACAGGTAAGATGGCTTGGTCACATTCGTTTAACGACACGCCATTCTGGGGGCCATTGCTTTCAACAGGCGGCAATCTCATCTTCACTGGTGGAACAAGTGACAGAATGTTCCGCGCCTTCAATGCAAAGACTGGTGACAAGCTTTGGGAATACCCAACGAACTCGGGAATTACCGGCACGCCATCCACGTTCGAAGTTGGTGGAGTTCAGTACGTCGCAGTTCAATCTGGTTGGGGTGTCGATGCTGAGCGCATGCAAGGCCTGTTAAAGGACATGCTGCCGAAGGGTCGCGTTCCTAAAGTGCCGCAAGGCGGTGCGATCTGGGTCTTTGCTCTTAAGGGTAAATAATCCATGTTTAAGGGCTTAGCCAATAGATGGGGCCGGCAACTTTTTGTTGCCGGCCTCACCGCAATTTTGACCTTGGCGGGAACCAGCGCTTTTTCCGCCGAGCTACCACGTAATCCAGATGAATTGGTTCGTGTGATCCGTGAGGCGATTGAAACAAGCGACTACGAGCGCATTAGACAAATCGTCTACTGGGAAAACGTCAGTTCTATAAAACGACGCATTGTCCGCTTCCAAATACGACGCGGTCTGGGACGTCCTATTCGATCGATATCGTTTGAAGATTTTCCAAAAGGTGGTCTCAAAGGCGTAAACGCGACAGGAAAACTGATGGCCAATATGCCTGTCACTAACCGAGTTCGTGTGGTCTATGATGAACCGCCGATTGAAATGACTGGAAAGCCACCAACGTATGTATACCTGATCGGAAAAGTTGACGATGCCTACCGAATTAGTTTGGTCGTACGCAAGCCGGGCGTAGATGATGATGACTAGAGATTTCGACTTTGGTTTGTATTCGGAGAACACTGACGCAAAGAAAAGCTAACAAGCTTCGGCGTTCCTTGATTGTATAGAGGAGATATTTAAATGGCGACGGTAAAGATAAATGGTGATGAGCGCGTTCTTGACGCGTCAAATGATACGAACTTGCTTTGGGCAATTCGTGATATGGCCGGGTTGACCGGCACGAAATACGGTTGTGGTGCAGGGCTTTGTGGTGCTTGCACTGTTCACGTCGACGGTGTTGCAACACGCTCCTGCCTTTTGACGGTTGGGGAAGTTGCAGGAAAGTCTGTGACCACGATCGAGGGCCTCTCGAAAGATGGCAATCATCCGGTACAGGTTGCATGGCGTGATGAAAACGTTCCGCAATGCGGCTTTTGTCAAGCAGGTCAGATTATGCAGGCCGCGAGCTTGTTGAAGGAAAAACCAAATCTAACTGATCAGGAAATTCTAGACGGAATGTCTGGAAATATTTGCCGTTGTGGCTGCTATCAACGTATTACTGCGGCCGTTCGCCGTGCTGCTACTGGGAGTTAAGCACATGTTGCATAATTTAGATAAAGCTATTGGTGAAGCCTCATCCGCCGACAGTTCGCGCGGCAAGGCTACAAACGTAATTTTAGACAAACCTACACGCCGCGGTTTCTTGCAAGGCACGGGTGCCCTGTTTGCTCTTGGTGCTTTCACGGCTCCTGCTGAAGCCTTCGTTCGCTATAAGACGGGTGGCGATGCGATGGCTCATGGATTGAAGTACGATCCTTTGATCTTCGTTGAAATCGGTTCAGATGGAATTGTCACCATTGTTGCGCACCGTGCCGAGATGGGAACCGGGTCAAGAACGTCTCTCCCGATGGTACTTGCTGATGAAATGGGCGCCGATTGGAAGCAGGTAAAACTCAAACAAGCTGAGGGTGATGAGCTTAAGTACGGCAACCAAGACACGGATGGGTCTCGCTCGATGCGGCATCACATTCAAAGTATGCGCCAAATGGGAGCATCGGTCCGTTATATGTTGGCTGCTGCTGCCGCAAAGAAATGGGGTGTTGATCCATCAAAGGTGAAGGTTGGCGTCCACACAGTCACAAGCGGAAATAAAAAGGCCAGTTTTGGTGAGTTAGCCAAAGCTGCAATGACTCAAAAAGTTCCGAAATTTGAAGATTTGACCTTCAAAAAGGAATCGGAGTTCCGCTACATCGGTAAAGGCAATGTCGGCATTTATGATCTGCACGACATTACAACGGGTAAGGCCGTTTACGGTGCTGATGTCATCATTCCAGGCATGAAGTATGCTGCGATCGCTCGTCCGGCAGTTGTCGGAGCGCCGCCAAAAAAATACGATGATAGCGCCGCTCGTGCCATTTCAGGTGTTGAGGCAGTTCTTGGACTGCCGATCTCGATTATGCCGGCCAAGTTTGCACCGCTCGGTGGTATCGCCGTCATTGCATCAAACACGGATGCAGCGATTAAGGGACGAGACGCCCTCAAAATAGAATGGGGCGACAGTCCGCATTCTAAGTATGACAGCGAAGCTTTCAAAGCTGAGATGTACAAAACTGCGAAGGAGCCTGGAAAAGTTTTCCGTAGCGAGGGAGATTACGAGAAGGCTGCAAAAGCTGCCGACAAAGTGTTCACGCGCTCATACTATCAGGCGCATATGGCTCATGCCGCAATGGAACCACCCGTCGCGGTTGCCAATGTCAAGGACGGCAAAGCTGAGATTTGGGCACCTGTTCAATCTCCGTATGGCGCGCGTCAAGACATTGCTAAGGCGCTCAACATGAATGAGGCCAATGTCCGTGTGAACGTCACGCTTCTGGGTGGTGCGTTTGGGCGCAAGTCGAAATGCGACTTTGCAATCGAGGCGGCACTTCTCAGCCAAAAGATTGGTGCTCCGGTCAAAGTTCAATGGACAAGAGAGGACGATATTCGTCACTCATTCTATCACACGACGTCTGTCGAACGGATCGAAGTTGCGTTGGATAAAAAAGGTGTGGTTACGGGGTGGCGTCATAACTCTGTTGCACCGTCGATCTTGTCGACATTCGCGCCAGACAGTGGTCATCAGTTCTTCATCGAAACTGGCATGGGACATGTCGACATTCCCGTCGAAGCTCCCAACATGCTTGTCGAGAACGGGAACGCGAAGGCGCATACTCGGATCGGCTGGTTCCGGTCGGTTTCGAATATCCCTCGCGCCTTCGCAGCTCAATCATTCATGGCTGAGCTAGCACATGAGCTTGGGCGGGATGAAAAAGAAGTTATGCTGCAGTTGATCGGATCCGATCGTACGCTCAAACCAAAGACTCAAGGCTTTCCGAAGGACTTTTGGGACTATGGCGAAGTGTACGAAGAGTATCCCATTGATACAGGCCGACTGAAAAATGTGCTGAACCTAGCTGCTGATAAAGCAAGTTGGGGTAAGAAACTGCCGGCCGGTCAGGGTATGGGATTAGCAGCCCACCGTTCGTTTGTAACTTATACTGCAGCCGCAGCTCGTGTAGAGATCGTCAAAGGTCAAATCCGCGTTCCAGAGATTCACCTCGCGGTTGACTGTGGGTTTGCAGCCAACCCTGAACGTATTCGTTCTCAAATCGAGGGTGCATGCGTACAGGGTATGACGCTGGCTATGCACAGTGGGGTATCTTTCAAGGATGGTGCTGCGGTAGAATCCAACTTCCACGATTACAAAATGGTACGGTCGGATAACTATCCTGAAAAAGTCCACGTCCACATTGTGGAGCATCCATTCTCTGTCCACGCAGCAGGCGTGGGCGAACCTGGTGTGCCCCCAATCGCACCAGCCATTGCCAACGCCATATTCAAAGCGACCGGCAAGCGTTTGCGTGAGATGCCCTTCGGAGACACGATCGAGGCATAACCACAATCTCGCCGTCAGGGCTCAATCGCCCTGACGGCAAAAATGCCAGCCAGAATACGTTCTGAGGTTGAGAGGACATCCTCCCGGCAATACTGGCAGGTGGGAATGGGAGGCAATGATGGTTGTTGCAGACGATGCACATGCAAACCATCATCTGATGCTATTTATTGAAATTGTTTCGATGCTTTGGTGACTGCAACTCTTGCAACACTATGATTAAGTGAGGTCTGATAGTATTTCAGCCTCGATGACAATGTCGGTCTACGTATGATGTTTAATTTTTAAACCACTGAAATTAATTCGGTGCAAAGTAGAGCCATATGATCCGACATGTAGTATTATCATACTACAAGTATACAATAAACATGTTCGTATTCTGCAGTTGCGGGAATGATTGACGTAACTGGCCGTCGGTTTGGCCGCTACGAGTCCTGCGGTTGCCACGTTGGAAGATTGAAGTGGTATCGTGCAAAAGATGTCAAAATCAAAGATTGTCAAGATTTCAGAACACAACACGAATGCCGTGTTCGATCCAATCAATCATGGCTCCGTTGTCGATCACGTTGTTGATCAGATCGAAACCATGATCGTTACGGGCATTCTGAAGGAAGGTCGTAAGCTTCCGCCCGAACGTGAAATGGCTGATGTCTTACAGGTTTCTCGGCCAAAGTTGCGAGAAGCTCTGAAACGCCTCGAAGCTGATGACCTTATTGTCGTTCGACACGGGGGAGGGACGTTTGTCGGTCCACTTGTGGGAAAAGCAATGTCTCCCGCTCTAACCGAATTATATTCGCGGCACCAGGGCGCCTTTTTCGACTATCTCGAATATCGCCGTGAGCAGGAAGGTTTTGCAGCTGCTCTTGCAGCTGAACGCGCAACGGATATTGATTGCGAGATCATCGCGGACATTTTGGTCGAAATGGATCGTGCCCATGAAACGAATGATCGAAAAGCGGCACAAAAAGCTGATATGAATTTTCACACTGCTATTGTCGATTCTAGCCACAATACGACATTGATCCACATGATGGCTTCAATCTATGACCTCACTCAAAAGGCAATTTTCTATAACCGTGATTACCTGCACACACTGGAGAATTCTGCAGAACGACTTTTAGAACAACATCACAAAATTGCGCAGGCCATTTTTGACCGTGATCCCAAAGGGGCAAAGAAAGCCGCGCATGATCACTTGGACTATGTGGAGAGATCAGTTCGACGCGGGTACGAGGTTGCGAAACGAAAAAAGACGTCCTCAAAAATGAAGTTGATGAGCAAGAATGCGTCGTAGCAATCACTACGGTATTATTGTTTAAGCTTTCACGGTGTCTTTTGAGTTCAAATCGTCAATCAGAAATAGGTGTAGCGCCAGTGGGCCGTGTGCACCAAGCTCCAGCGATTGTTCAATGTCAGCGGTGCGCGATGGTCCCGTTATTAGGTTGACCGTGCGCGGGTCTTGACCTGAAGCTCGTAGACGTTTCCACATTCCTTCAAAACCAGCTTCAATTTCGGATTTTTTGAGTACTGCAAAATGGGTTTCTCCGAGAAAGTTCAGCGTGACGGGGTTGCTCGGTCCGGAAAGAAGCATCAGCGTTCCAGTTTCAGCAGACGCGCAATAAGCGCGTGTTAAAGTTGCCGGTTCCTTCAACCGACCAGGACCAATGCTGACTTCGATATTCGACCAATCGAGTGAAGCAAATTCAGCTTCAGATCCCAAGCGTATGCTTTGACCAAGGTTTCTACTGCGCAATTGTTGGGACACAATTTCGGGAAGTTTGTCGATACCTGAAAGCTCGGAATAGGTCCCGTGCATCTCCTGGAAGCTGTTGAGAAATTGGGCAACGCGCCCGCTACCGTTCAGTTGCGCGATGGCCGGTGTTGGCGCCTTCGGTGCGTTTGCCCAAGCCATCTTTGTCAGCTTGCGCTCATCTGCAGTACCCAGGCCGCGTCGCATACCCCTTAATATTCGCTCGCGTGCACTACTCATGTCCGCCTCTTGTGTTGAGACCATTGGCGTTGAAAAGTCGGTGCTTGCGGTGCAGTCATATCGCGGTAGCGCGTCCAACCACCCATTAGAGGCATGTACGAAAACCGGCCTTTGCCGTTGGCGAAAATGCGCAGGAGCTGGTTCGCCCAACTGGTGCAGAAATGATAGAGCTTGGGACGCTTGGCGAAAAATCCCCAAAACGACAAACCGTAGCGCACAACAGGTGGGCTCAAATTCTTGTCGAATTCACGCTCACGCCAATGGCGCATCATTTTTGGAAGGGGGATTCGCATTGGGCATACGGCTTCACAACGTCCGCAAAACGTCGATGCGTTGGGGAGATGTCCGCTTTCGTCAATGCCAGTCAACGCGGGTGTTAAAACGGCGCCCATCGGGCCTGGATAAACCGAACCGTAGGCATGACCACCGACAGCCTGATAAACGGGGCAGTGGTTCATGCATGCCCCGCATCGAATACAGCGCAGCATATCTTGGAAATCACTCCCGAGCATCAGTGACCGACCATTATCAACGAGAACCACGTGATATTCTTGTGGTCCATCTGGGTCATCTATGCGACGAGGACCGTTGGAAAATGTTGTATAGGACGTTATTGGTTGTCCGGTAGCTGAGCGCGCCAGAACCCGCAAGACTGTTGTGGCGTCGTCGAGCGTTGGGACAACTTTCTCTAAACTTGCAACAACGATGTGAATTCGCGCCAGTGATTGTGTTAAATCCCCGTTTCCCTCATTCGTAACAATGACGGACTGCCCGGTTTCTGCGATCAACATGTTGGCGCCGGTGACACCAACATCTGCACGAAAATACTTTTCTCGCAGGACCTGACGTGCTTCTTGCACGAGACTTGAGCTGTCGGCAAAGCGGCGGTTAGGGTCGAGTTGGCTGTGGGCGGCACGAAATTCTTGTTCGACTTGTTCTTTGTTCACGTGCACGGCTGGCGCAATAATGTGACTGGGTGTTTCGTGGCGCAATTGGATGATGTATTCACCAAGGTCCGTCTCTATGACTTCATAGCCAGCCCCTTCCAACGCATGATTGAGCTCAATTTCCTCCGTCACCATCGACTTACCCTTGCAGATGGTTTTAGCTTTGGCATCTGCGCAGATATCGAGCACGATTTGTTGGGCGTCCTGTATGTTTTCTGCCCAATGAACGTGTCCGCCAGCATTCGTTACGGCGTGTTCGTAGTCTTCCAAATAGAGGTCCAGGTGTTCGAGCGTATGGTTTTTCATATCGCGCGCGGCATCGCGTAAATCATCAAATTCAGGAAGGTTGTTGCGTGCGACCGCTCGTTTCTCGACAAATCCACCGCTCACACGACGCAGTGTCCCTTGTAGGGTTTTGTTGTTGAGCGCCGCATCGACATTATCAGGGAAGATCTTTGCCTTGGGATGTTGGTTCATGGCTTGTCACCAATTCCGGGCGTGTCCAGCGTACCCGCTAAGACTTCCGCCACATGTCGAACCTCGACGTCTTTTTCCTCGCGCGACAACTTACCTTTAATGTTCATCAAACAGCCAAGGTCTCCAGCCATGAGCAACGGGGCTTGTGTGGCTTCGACATTGACGGATTTCTTTCCCACCATCACATTCGAAATATCAGAATATTTGACACAGAATGTGCCGCCGAATCCGCAACAAACTTCAGCGTCTTGCATTTCAACTAACCGCATCCCATCGACGCTGGCCAGCAACTGGCGTGGTTGATTTTTGATGCCGAGGCTGCGTAATCCGGAACAGCTGTCGTGATACGTGGCATTGCCCGAAAATTTGGCATCCACGCTTTTGACATGAAGGACATCTGTCAGAAAGGAGATTAATTCGTAGGATTTAACAGCTAAGGCGCGCGCACGCGCAGCCCACTTTTCATCGTCGCGCAACATCTCTGGAAAATCTTTCACCAGCGTTGCTGCACAGGACCCAGACGGGACAACCACATAGTCGTAAGTTTCAAAGGTCTTGATAACATCGCGTGCAATATCTTGAGCAGTTGATCGATCACCGGAATTCCATGCTGGTTGACCGCAGCATGTTTGTGCAGCTGGCACTTCGACCTTGCATCCCGCGTCCTGCAACAGTTTTACAGCAGCCCATCCGATAGACGGCCGGAGAAAATCAACCAGACAGGTGACGAACAAACCGACGCTTTTGGTGCGAGCTTGACAATTATCAATATCTGACACTGGCGCCCTCTATTGGTTTACTTTGTTTACCAATAAGGTTACATAAGTATGCGACGATAAGCAATCGGATTGTGAAAAACCTGCGCTCTGGTGAAGAGACATAAGCGTACTTGCCATGCAGACGTGAGATAAGCCGCTTTTCAACCTTTTGGAGGATATTTATCGCCTATTTTGGCATTTTCAATCAGAGAAACTTTTCAGTCCACTATAGTGCCTACTTGGACATGTACGGCTGAGACGTATCGAGCTATTTCGGAGTGAAGGACCGTTTCCATTTTTGTTTCATCGATCGCCAGCAGCAGATCGCAAACTTTGTCATCCCAACCTGTTTCAGGAACAACGTCGACGATTAGTCCAGGAGCCGCGTTCGATGCCTTGGAGACCTTTGCAAATGCACCATCTTCCGTATCGCCTGACCCCAGCAAAGTTATGTGAAGAATGTCGGATAAGTACGGATAGCGATTTTAGTCCTGTTCTGTTTTTTTATTGACGTAGTCCCCAGCAAAGAATTCGCAAGTGTACAAGTGATGGTTTCGAGGCCGCTTAAATCCCTCAATATGAATGCCTTGAATATTCTACTTTAATCTCCACAGCGCCCAGAATCACACAAATTCTTAGAGATTGAACCAAAAGACCATGCCCTCAGACAACAAAGCACCTCGCTCACTCCGTCTTCATGAAAACGACAATGTCATTGTTGCCATTGACGGTTTGATGCCGGGTATGACGGTGCAGAACATTGAAACAACGACGCGTGTGATGCGGGGCCATAAAATGGCATCGCTGAAAATCGAAAAGGGTGCGCCTGTCATTAAATTCGGACAAATAATTGGCTTCGCCAGCGAGGACATTACACCCGGCCAACACGTTCACAATCACAACTGTGCCTATAGTGTATTCGAGCGCGACTATGCCTTCTGTGAAGGCGCCAAAAACGAAGATATACTACCAGTCGAGCAACAACAGACATTCCAGGGCTTTCGCCGTCCGAACGGCAAGGCCGGCACGCGCAACTACGTTGCTATTTTAACAAGTGTCAATTGCGCAGCTTCAGTTGCACGCTTCATGGCCGAAGAAGTAAATAAATCAGAGCTTCTAGCCCAGTTCCCAAACGTAGACGGTGTCGTCTCATTCGTTCACGGCACAGGCTGCGGCATGGCAGGTAGCGGAACCGGTTTTGAATTCCTTGAGCGCACACAATGGGGCATGGCGGCGCATCCGAACATTGCTGCAGCACTCATTGTCGGTCTTGGCTGCGAAGTTTTTCAAATCGCTCGCATGAAAGAAAAGTACGGCCTGAAAGAAGGCCAAAATCTATTCACTATGACCATTCAAGATTCTGGTGGCACACGAAAAACGATCGAAGCAGGCGTGGAACGGATCAAGGAGCTGTTGCCAATTGCTAACAATGCGGTCCGCGAAACCTTGCCCGCATCTGCGTTGATGGTTGCTCTGCAATGCGGCGGTTCGGACGGCTACTCTGGCATTACAGCCAACCCAGCACTCGGCATTGCCGCTGACAAATTGGTGCGTCACGGCGGCACCGTACTGCTTGGCGAAACACCTGAAATCTATGGTGCTGAACATCTACTGACGCGCCGTGCGGCCACTTTGGAAGTTGGTCGCAAACTAGTCGACATTATCGAATGGTGGAAGGATTACACCGCCCGCAACGATGGCTCGATGGACAATAATCCAACGCCCGGCAACAAAGCCGGTGGTCTGACAACAATCCTCGAGAAATCGCTCGGTGCTGCCGCCAAAGGCGGGTCGACGACATTGCGCGGCGTTTATCGCTACGCCGAACAAGTCGACACCACAGGCTTTTGCTTCATGGACACTCCAGGCTATGACCCTGTTGCAGTAACAGGGCAAGTTGCGGGGGGTTGTAATGTCGTCACTTTCACCACAGGTCGCGGCTCGGCCTTTGGCTGCAAGCCGTCGCCCTCAATTAAGCTTGCCACCAACTCTGAAATGTACCGTCGCTTGGCTGACGACATGGACATAAACTGCGGTGATGTGCTCGACGGTGTTTCGCTTGAAGACAAGGGTCAGGAAATATTCGACAACATCCTTCGCGTTGCCTCTGGCGATAAAACAAAGTCTGAGTTGCTCGGATACGGTGATAACGAATTTGTCCCCTGGCAAGTCGGCGCCATTATGTAAAATTCGTACGGTACGACGCTGCCATGCACTCAAGAAACATCCTGCCAGCAAACCGTAACCGACCGGCTTTCTACCCATCCCACTTGCAGCCCGAACGGGCGCTGTTGCAGACATCTTCGCGAAGGCTCAAACTGGCAAAATGAACAAGCTTGCCGACAACATAATTAGTCTTTACGAGCGACATGCCCAAACATGGGATGCTGAAAGGCGGCGTGGCGGTTGGAATGACAAGGTTTGCCACAATCAATTCATCCAGTCATTACCTCGCAACGCCTCAGTTCTCGATCTGGGTTGTGGTGGAGGATCACCGGTTGCAGAGAACCTGGTTGCGCAAGGCGTTCAGGTCACTGGGGTCGATAGCTCTCCAACTTTGATCAAGCTGTGCCGGTCTCGGCTTTCAGATCAAGAATGGATAATCGGGGACATACGCACGGTTGTTTTGGGCCGGACGTTCAACGGCATCCTAGCTTGGGATAGTTTTTTTCATCTCCAACCAGATGACCAACGGGCCATGTTTGAGATATTCGCAGCTCATGCGAAACCCAAAACTATGCTCATGTTCAACACCGGTCCTGCCTATGGCGAAGCGATTGGAACCTATCGCGGTGACCCGCTCTATCATGCAAGCCTTGGGGGTGAGGAATACCGAGTGCTTTTGCAACAACATAACTTTGGCGTTGTGCAGCACTCAATAGAAGACGCTGCCGCCGGTGGACGAACAATTTGGCTTGCTCAAGCTTGCTAGAGTTCGTCGCTCCCAGCCCCAAGAAACTCGCTGGAACAAGGCACAACCAACTTCACCAGAACGCGTGTCAACTTTTCACCCGACCTGGTCGCGCCGCCGTTCCGAACACCGCTCTTAAGCAAAATGACGACGTTTGTTGCTTCTTAGAGATCGCTCCTAGTATAAGCATGTGTGTTTGGTTGCTGGTGCCTCAACACAGTTGGAATATATTTAAAGCCCGCACCTGCGAGAGGATAAAAAGAATTAATATTCGTGGGGAGATCACTTCTCCGCACACTTTTAGGCCCGCAATTGGCTGCATTGGATCAGTTTGTTAAGGAAACTGACTTTAAAGGGCCCAACAAAGAGCCCAGAGGCTTTGCATTTCCAGTGCTTTCAGCATGTACCTGTATAAGAGCAAAATATACCAACAAATGCCTATAATTTCGTCGCTAAACGAGATAAACATCACTGCTAAATTCTACAGTGGGATTTATGCAGCTTTTTTGTTGTCTGCTGGAACACCGTAGTCAATTTGGGGCATCATGGCATTTACGCTAAAACAGCTAAGATACTTCGTTGCCGTCGCTGAGACCGGAACCGTTTCAGGAGCCGCTCAAACACTTTCTATTTCTCAGTCCGCAATTACAGAGGCGGTGAAAGACCTCGAAGCAGATCTTGGTGTTGCTTTGTTCGAGCGACATTCGCGAGGGTTGAAAGTTACGCCAAAAGGTAATCTTTTTTTTCGTCACGCGACGAGCATTCTGCGGAATGTTTCTGATTCACGTCGAGCCTTAGTTGAGCCTGCTCAGGAAAAACCTGGCCGCCTTAGTCTTGGGGTCACGTCGTTGGTCGCTGGATATGTCTTATCTGACATCTTATCGCGTTATCGACGAGCGTACGCCAACGTTGAAGTCAGCACGATTGAAGACAATGGCGATTATCTAGAACATCTGCTGATCGGTGGTGAATTGGATGTCGCCATTATGATGGTTTCCAATCGCCGCGATGATTACGCCCTCAAGAAGGAAATTTTGGATTCGTTTCCATATCGTCTCTGGTTACCTTCCGGACATGATCTCGCGTCAGCGGATCGCCTTGAGGCAAACGACCTGTCGCGTGAACCGCTCATTATGCTGGCCGTTGACGCAATTGAAGAAGCAACAACCAAGTTGCTCGATGATTTTGGTGCTTACCCAGAAGTTACATTTCGGACCAAATCCGTTGAGGCCGTTCGAAGTCTGGTGGCGACAGGTGCTGGCGTCGCGTTACTGCCTGATTTGGTCTACAGACCCTGGTCTCTGGAAGGGGACCGAATTGAATCAAGGGAAATTGACGTAGGATCCCAGGTCGTGGAAGTAGGCATTGTATGGCGAAGAGGCTCCGAGCTCTCCCTGCCAGCAAGCAGCTTTATCGCCGTTGCACGCGGACAAAATCTCTCCCGTCAAAGGTGATATCGGTTTTCCCGATATCATTTTTCTGATTTTTGTATTTGTGGAGCCAACTCTCCCTCTGCAACACTGCGCGCCAAGACAGAAGAGATACGTCATTGGCTCAATGTGGGAGGCTCCGAAAAATGAATAAGCTTGTTGGATCATTTATGGCTGGAATTTTAGCGACTTCGTCGTTTGTTCAGCCAGTGCTTGCCGAAAAAGTCACCAAACTTGGGGCGGGTGAAGGGCAAGTGAATATTGTTGCCTGGCCGGGTTATATCGAGCGCGGAGAAACGGACAAAAAGTTCGACTGGGTGACTGGTTTCGAGAAAAAAACTAGCTGTAAGGTACAAGTAAAGACGGCCAATACCTCTGATGAGATGGTCGCGTTGATGAACGAAGGTGGTTTTGATCTTGTTACAGCGTCAGGCGATGCCTCCCTCCGTCTGATTGCTGGAAAACGGGTTCAGGAAATCAACATCGACCTCATCAAAAGTTGGAAAAATGTCGATGACCGCCTGAAAAACGCCCCTTGGCATACAGTTGATGGTAAGCATTATGGTGTGCCGTACATGTGGGGGCCTAACGTCCTGATGTATAACACAAATGTGTTTAAGACGCCGCCCAAAAGTTGGAAGGTTGTTTTTCAAGAAATGAAGCTTCCCGATGGCAAGTCCAACAAGGGAAGAGTCCAGGCTTATGACGGCCCGATCCATATTGCGGATGCTGCCAACTATTTGATGACGCATAAGCCTGAGCTTGGCATCAAAAGTCCTTACGAATTGAACAAAGACCAATACAAAGCAGCCCTCGATCTTCTGCGCGGACAACGCAAACTTGTCTCCCGCTATTGGCATGACGCCTTCATCCAGATGGATGACTTCACCAATGAGGGTGTTGTTGCTTCTGGCTCGTGGCCATTCCAAGTCAATATTTTGCAATCCAAAGGCGCGCCAATTGCCTCCGTTATTCCAGAAGAAGGTGCAACAGGCTGGGCCGATACGACAATGATGCACGTTGATGCGGCAAATCCAAACTGCGCTTACATGTGGATTGAGCACACACTGACGTCAAACCTCATGAGTGACCTTTCAGTTTGGTTTGGTGCTAACCCTGCTGACCCTGCGGCCTGTACAGATGGTCGTGGCATGCAAACGAAAGAAGGTTGCACCAAAAACGGAATGGATGACTTTGAGAAAATCAAGTTTTGGACAACGCCAGTGTCTAAGTGTCCATCGCAAAATGGAAAATGCACGCCGTACTACCGTTGGGTCAGTGACTACATTGGCGTAATTGGCGGCCGCTAAGACAAGCGTTTCCTATCGCACACTAATAACGGGAATAGTTTGTTTCACAGCCCGCCGAACTCAATTCCGGCGGGCTGCCTCACTTGGCGGATTACCTTATGACCCATGCTGTTCGTTTCGACAGAGTTTCAAGGCACTTCGGTGAAGTCAAAGCAGTTGATGAAGTTGATCTAACCATCAACGAAGGTGAATTCTTTGCAATGCTCGGTCCGTCAGGATCAGGAAAAACCACCTGTCTGCGGCTGATTGCAGGTTTCGAGCAACCGACACGTGGTGAAATCGAGATTTTTGGTACGCCCGTCGGTGGGATTCCGCCATACCTACGCAATGTTAATACCGTTTTCCAAGATTACGCGCTCTTTCCTCATCTGACCGTTGCGGCCAATGTCGCTTATGGCCCGATGATCAAAGGCATCAGCAAACAGGAACGTCGAGAGCGCGCTGAAAAAGTTCTCTCGATGGTGCAGCTTTCAGGGTTCGGTGAACGCAAACCAAGCCAGTTGTCTGGTGGCCAACGTCAACGCGTCGCGTTGGCCCGCGCACTTATCAATGAACCCAAAGTTCTACTTCTTGATGAACCGCTCGGCGCACTCGATCTCAAATTGCGTGAAGAGATGCAGGAAGAACTAAAGGAGCTGCAACGCTCTTTAGGCATTACGTTTATCTTTGTGACACATGATCAAAGCGAAGCCCTTTCAATGGCAGATCGTGTGGCTGTGTTTGATCAAGGCACCATCAAACAGATTGGGACACCTCGGGAAATCTATCAGCGTCCAAATTCAGTATTTGTCGCTAACTTTGTTGGCTCATCAAATGTACTCCCTGCTGCCATGGTGAAAAAACTCATTGGACAGGAGAAAAAGGCAAGCCTTCGACCAGAAGCGATCAAGTTGGTGACCAATGGCGGGCGCAACGCAGAAGTCATTGGAACGAGTTTTATCGGGGCGGCAACCAAGCTGGCGGTGAAAGTGGGAGATGTCCGCATGTACCTGCTGGTTGATGACCGTGAGCGCTTATTTAAAGCCGGTGAGCAGGTCCGTATTGATTGGAACTCCTCAGATTTGCATGTGATGGAAAAACAGAATGGCTGATGCAATCACATGCGATACGCGGCAATATAGCATCGCAAGCAAATTATCAGACATGTTTTGGCGAAAGCCGAACATGCTCTTGGTATTAATGTTGATACCACCAGCGTTGTGGCTTGGCATTATTTACCTTGGGTCACTCTTTGCACTTCTCGCACAAAGCTTCTTTTCCATTGACGAATTCACAGGCCTTATTCGTTATGAATGGACATTGAAAACCTACGGCGAACTTTTTACCCCTGCTAATCTCGATATCATTATACGCACCACAATGATGGCAGCTTGCGTAACGTTAGCGGCTTCAATTGTCGCCTTCCCTATCGCTTACTATGCAGCGCGTTATGCACGTGGAAGATGGAAAGCTGTCTTCTATCTCGGTGTGATGTTGCCGTTGTGGTCAAGTTACCTGGTCAAGGTTTACGCTTGGAAATTGATCCTCGCCAAGGAAGGGATCCTGAATTGGATATTCGAAAAACTCTATCTAACCTGGGCGCTTGAAGCTTATCTTAGCATACCGGTTGTTGGTGGCACTTCCCTCTCCGTAAGTTATACGGGAACCTTCTTGGTATTCCTTTATGTATGGCTGCCTTTCATGGTTTTACCTATGCAAGCAGCCCTCGAACGTGTTCCGGCCAATTGTTTAGAAGCATCGTCTGACCTTGGTGCACGACCGTTTCAAACTTTTTGGAGGGTGACACTTCCTCTTGCTCTACCTGGCGTCATTGCAGGATCAATCTTTACATTCTCGCTCACCTTGGGCGATTACATCATCCCGCAAATTATTGGTTCATCACGTCTGTTCATTGGCCAAGCCGTCTATTCTCACCAAGGTACGGCTGGAAACATTCCGTTGGCCGCAGCATTCACCGTCGTGCCTGTCGTAATTATGGGGTTCTACCTCTGGATGGCAAAACGTCAGGGAGCTTTTGATGCAATCTAAAAATGTAACCGAAGCCTCTATGGCCTTGAAAATTGCAGCGGCACTCGGCTTGCTTTTCATGCATATTCCAATCTTGCTGATACTGGTTTATGCCTTCACAACAGAGGACAAAACCTATCAATGGCCCCCGCCCGGCTTCACGCTCAAGTGGTTTGCTGTTACTTGGAATCGTCCTGATGTATGGGAAGCCCTGACGCTCTCGGTAAAGGTCGCATCTATATCGACCGTGGTTGCGTTGGTTCTGGGCACTCTGTGTGCAGCAGCAATGTCGCGTGCCAAGTTTTTCGGGCGTGAAGTTATATCTCTGTTGGTTATTCTTCCGATCGCCCTGCCAGGAATCATCACGGGAATCGCACTACGTTCCGCATTTAATCTCGCGGACATTCCCTTCTCGTTCTGGACGATTGTCCTTGGGCACGCAACGTTTTGTGTGGTTGTTGTCTACAACAATGCTGTTGCACGTTTTCGCAGGACGTCAGCGTCACTTGTTGAAGCATCGATGGACCTTGGCGCGAATGGCTTTCAGACGTTTTACTATGTTGTATTGCCCAACATCGCAACAGCTCTTCTTGCCGGAAGCATGTTGGCTTTTGCGCTGTCGTTCGATGAAGTGATCGTCACGACGTTCACCGCAGGACAACAAGCAACACTTCCAATTTGGATGCTTGAAGAGCTCGTACGACCGAGGCAGCGACCGGTTACGAACGTTGTCGCAATCGTCGTGATCTTTGTGACGTTTTTCCCAATTCTCGCCGCTTACTACCTCACACGAGATGGTGATCAAGTAGCCGGTCAAGGCAAATAAACAAGTTATAGGAGAAAGTTCCATGGAAACGCAGATGCTAATTGGTTCGAGCTTTGAAGCGGGATTGGAAACACCAGAAAGCATTTTAAACCCGAAGACCGGCCAAGCGGTGTTAAGTATTCCAGAAGCGTCAATTGAGCAACTTGATCGCGCCGTGAATGCGGCAAGTAACGCATTCTCATTTTGGTCAAAGACAACGCCGGCGGAACGCTCAAAATACCTTCTGGACATTGCAGACAGGATTGAAGCGGAAGCCGACGCTTTTGCAGAGCTCGAAGCACTGAACTGTGGCAAGCCCGTTAATGCCGTGCGGGAAGATGAGATACCGGCAGTCGTTGACTGTTATAGATTTTTTGCAGGTGCTGTCCGCTGCGTCACAGGCGCTGTGGCCGGTGAATATATGCAAGGCCATACTTCTATGATCCGGCGCGATCCAATTGGCGTGATTGGCTCGATTGCACCTTGGAATTATCCGCTCATGATGATGGCTTGGAAGCTTGCCCCAGCCATTGCTGGAGGAAACACAGTTGTTTTCAAACCATCCGAGCAAACGCCGTTGACCAGTTTGAAGATGGCGAAAGTACTGGCCGATGTTTTGCCAGAAGGCGTCGTCAACGTCGTTCTTGGGCGCGGCAATACTGTTGGCAACGCCTTAATCAATCACCCAAAAGTCAGCATGATTTCAATCACGGGTGATGTCGCAACGGGTAAGAAGGTGCTGGAAGCTGCGTCCAAATCGGTTAAACGCACGCATTTGGAACTTGGTGGTAAAGCACCGGTTATCATTTTTGATGACGCTGATATCCCAGCCGTTGTCGAAGGATTGCGTGCTTTCGGATATTACAACGCTGGACAGGATTGCACCGCTGCTTGCCGAATTTATGCAAGTTCGAACATCTACGAAAAACTTGTTGCTGATCTCACGAATGAAGTCTCCAAGATCAAGTACAATCTTGCCGATGATGCTGAAAATGAGATCGGCCCTCTGATTTCTATGCGTCAACAAGAACGCGTGGCAAGTTTTGTCCAAAGGGCGGCGGAGCAACAGCACATTGAAATAACCACAGGCGGAAAAGCACCTTCTGGTGGTGGGTTCTTTTTCGAACCAACCGTGATTGCTGGAGCGGTTCAAGCCGACGAGATTGTCCGCCGTGAAGTGTTTGGGCCGGTTGTATCGGTTACGCGTTTCTCTGAAGTTGATCAGGCAGTCAGTTGGGCTAACGATTCAAACTATGGATTAGCATCATCCATATGGACCAAAGATGTTTCGCGTGCGATGGCAACAGCCGCTCAACTCCAATACGGCTGCACTTGGATCAACACGCACTTCATGTTGGTCAATGAAATGCCTCACGGTGGTTTGAAGCAATCTGGTTACGGCAAGGATATGTCTCAATACGCACTAGAAGACTACACAGCCATTCGCCATGTCATGATTGCTCACTAAGGATTTGCAATGACCAACACAGCCTCCCGCTTTCAAAAGGACAACCGTTCGCTCGATGCTTACTGGATGCCGTTTACGCCGAACAGGCAATTTAAGGCCGATCCACGCATACTTGTTGGCGCCAAAGGGGTCTACTATGAAAGCGACGATGGTCGTTCCATTCTAGATGGGACGGGAGGCTTGTGGTGCTGCAATGCGGGTCATGGGCATCAAGAGATTGCTGATGCAGTCCACCGTCAGTTGATAAGCCTGGATTATGCGCCGTCATTCAATATCAGTCATGACTCGGCCTTCGATTTCGCCGAACGCCTAACGGCTCTTGCACCAGAAAATATTAATCACGTATTTTTTACGAACTCTGGTTCGGAGTCCGTTGATACGGCTTTGAAGATCGCACTTGCTTATCATAAAGCGAAAGGTGATGCCGGACGCACGCGCCTTATTGGTCGTGAGCGTGCATATCACGGCGTTGGGTTTGGTGGGATAGCAGTTGGTGGAATTGTCAGCAATCGTCGTCAATATGGTGCTTTGATTGCCGGTGTTGACCACATACGTCACACGCACGATCTCGAGCACAATGCGTTTTCGAAAGGCCAACCCGCTTGGGGTGCGCATCTTGCCGATGATCTTGAGCGCATGGTCGCACTTCATGGTGCAGACACGATTGCAGCGGTTATTGTCGAACCTGTGGCGTGTGCAACAGGGGTTCTTATTCCGCCGCAGGGATACCTCCAACGCCTAAGAGATATCTGCGATAGACATGGAATCTTACTCATATTCGACGAAGTCGTAACTGCTTTTGGCCGTCTTGGCACAGCCTTCGCAGCTGATTATTTCGATGTCATTCCTGATCTCATATGTACTGCAAAAGGGCTAACCAATGGCGTGATGCCTATGGGCGCCGTTTTTGCGCAATCTCATGTCTATGATGCGGTGACAAACGAGCCTAAAGACGGCATCGAATTGTTTCACGGCTATACTTATTCAGGACATCCGACAGCCTGTGCTGCAGGTTTAGCAACCCTTAACATCTACGAACGCGAAGGAATTTTCCAAAACGCTGCAGAATTGGCACCACATTTTGAGAGTGCTCTGCACTCACTAAAAAGTGTGTCGAATGTCAAAGATATCCGCAACCTTGGACTGGTCGGCGCTGTTGAACTTGACTCACGATCTGGCACCCCTGGGCAACTTGGCTTCGATGTTTATAAGGCCTGTTATGAAACTGGAGTTCTTGTTCGACCGATTGGCGACATCATTGCTCTATCACCGCCACTTACGATTTCTGAATCAGAAATAGATCAAATGATAAGTTTGCTTGGCACAGCGATAAAGAATGTTTCTTAATTATCGCAAATAGGTTTGCGAACGGAATTCATATTACGCCGAAGATGCTTTTGTGGAAGTGAATGGAGCCTATGCTGGAAAGGAGGACAAATGGCTTCTGATTTTTACAAGCTCGATCGTATCGATATTAAAATACTTACCGAGTTGCAAAAAAACGCGCGTCTCTCAAATGTGAATTTGGCAGAGTCTGTCGGCTTGTCACCCAGTCCTTGTTTGCAGCGCGTAAAGAAACTTGAAAAAGCGGGCTATATCGAAAGCTATAATGCACGACTTAGCATTGGTCGTTTGGCTAAACACGTTCTCGTTTTTACAGAGGTAAAACTTCACAATCACCGCCGTGAGGATTTTGTGAAGTTCGAAACTGAGATACGCAAGTATGACTCGATTTTAGAATGCCACCTTGTTGGTGGCGGTTTTGATTATCTTCTCAAATTTGTGACACGCAACATTGGCCACTATCAAGAAGTCATCGAAGATATACTAGAACGCCAGATCGGCGTGCGAAACTACTTCAGTTACGTTGTCATAAAATCGGTCATCGCCAAAGACGATGTTGCAATTGATGTCATCTTGCCCGAAGGGGAAAGCTGAATGCTTGTCGGTTTATTTCGCGCATTCTGGAACACCGTCCAACACCTCACCAGTGGTAAAATTGAAAACATCCACGCCAAGAAACGCTCGTATGATCAACAGTTTCAATGTATACTGTTGTGCTCTTCTGCGGCGGCGCAAGATCGAGAAAACTTTTTGTCTCGTTTTTGCTGGGACAAAAGTTATTGATGCTGAATTGACGAGCAAATCAGCACGAAATTTTCCGCCACTTGGTTAGAGTCGCGGTCTCAGTTTAGCCCATCTCTATTCATGCCCAGTAGGACAACTCATATGCTCGTAGGTGTACCAAAGGAAATCAAACCGCACGAATACCGCGTTGGCTTAACGCCGGCCTCGGTCAAAGAATACGTGGCGCACGGACACCAGGTGCTGGTTGAAACAAATGCTGGTCTTGGAATAGGCGCAGACGATGCCGTTTATGAAGCCGCGGGTGCAAGGATTGCGCAAACAACTGAAGAGGTATTCACAACTGCCGAGATGATCGTCAAAGTTAAAGAGCCTCAACCAAGTGAGTGGGGAAAGCTTCGCGAGGGGCAGATTCTGTTCACATATCTTCATCTGGCGCCAGACCCTAAGCAAACCAAAGGACTTATGGACTCTGGCTGTACGGCGATTGCATACGAAACCGTGACCGACGAATTTGGTGGATTGCCACTTTTGGCGCCGATGTCAGAAG
Organism: Hyphomicrobiaceae bacterium; assembly: GCA_050633705.1. Taxonomy (GTDB): domain Bacteria; phylum Pseudomonadota; class Alphaproteobacteria; order Rhizobiales; family Hyphomicrobiaceae; genus JAJFHI01. Next base: position 302,513 of record JBOEGZ010000002.1, read on the forward strand.
TTGCTGGACGCCTGTCGATTCAAGCCGCAGCAAGCAGTCTTGAAAAACATAATGGTGGTCAAGGCCTTCTTCTTGGAGGTGTGCCAGGTGTCAGTCCAGCCCGTGTTGTGATCATTGGTGGCGGTGTCGTTGGGACCAATGCAGCAAAAATGGCCGTAGGGCTGGGTGCTGAAGTGACAATCATTGACCGATCCATTCCACGGCTTCGAGAATTGGATGACTTGTTCGGAGGACGTATCCGCACGTTGTTTTCAACCCGCGATGGGCTTGAGGCAGAACTCATCAACGCAGATGCGGTGATCGGAGCCGTGCTAATTCCGGGAGCAGCTGCGCCAAAGTTGGTTACACGTGAAATGTTGCCAATAATGAAACAAGGCTCTGTATTGGTCGACGTCGCGATCGATCAGGGTGGGTGTTTTGAAACATCGTTGCCCACGACGCATTCAGATCCGACCTTCATGGTTCATGGCGTTGTTCATTACTGCGTCGCGAACATGCCTGGTGCCGTTCCAAAGACCTCCAGCTATGCTCTCAACAACGCAACGCTTAAGTACGGATTAGAACTTGCGAACCGCGGCCTTGAAGCGCTCAGCGAGCCACACCTGTTGGCTGGCCTCAATGTCCATGCCGGCAACATTACAAATCAAGTGGTTGCAGAAAGTTTGAATGACAAATTCGTGCACCCACAGACTTTGAATCTTGTCGCGTAACTTTTGAGGACTAGCAGGATTTCTGCCTTGCATCTTTTCTATACCATTACGTGACATTCGACCGACACCCACTCCCATTGAAAAAGCGAGCGCAGGCCTTTTCGGTATTGATGAGTGTTCGCACTCTCATAACCACTGTTTCCGCTTTGCTCACGGCTTAGGTGAAGTCATATGGCTTCTCTCATGGCTGGTTAGTAGCGTTACACGGCCTTGACCAATGCGTTCCAGCTTTTTTATCTCCATAAACTTCTTGATACTCGCCTCTGTTGTGTACGGGACAAACCCTAATGCTTCAACGTCTTCTCATACGGCTGAACTCAGCTTCATTGCGCTGTCTACTGCGGGTGACAGTCAACATTGGCTCATGCTGCAGCGTCAGCTCAGTGTCGGCGCGGTTGGCTCGACGAGCAAATGACCGGACTTGATCCACACGCGCGCTCCAACCGAACCCACCTTCGCCTCACCGCTGCTTTGTTTGGGCAGACGCAACCAGGAATGTGCAGAAAAGTCTTCACCACTCTCGTGGAAGCTTCCGTCAAGCACCAGGATTTCCATGCCAGCGTTGGAGTCCAAGTGTATCGCTTGGTCTGGCGCCCAATTCTCAAGGCGGACATACTCATTTGCATCCTTGAAGAGCGGCATGACCTCCACACCTGGTCGCGCGACATCGCCAACAAAGGCATTCTTATTCGTATCGATGCGAACCTGCGTGCGATCATCAGAATCGAATTGCCAAAGCTTTACAAATATCGTGCAGCCAACTTTCGAGCGAGGCGTATGGCTCGATTGAGGTGGATTGCGAATGTAACTGCCGGCGGGAAAATCACCATGTTCGTCTTGAAAAATACCATCTAGCACAAAGAATTCTTCGCCTCCGGTATGGACGTGCGAGGAAAATTTACTTCCCGGCGCGTAGCGTACGATGGTTGTCGCCCTTGCAACCTCGTCGCCGACCCGGTCGAGCATACGCCGATCAACACCGGGCATTGGTGAAGCTTTCCATGCCACTGTTGATCCATGAACCACTGTCCGCTTTGAGAAATCTGCGTTCAATTCCATTCTATTGTTCCCTTAACCTGTAATACTTGAGCGGCGAGCCGCACAGTCTCGCCAAACGATGGTAGCCTGGCACTCACTTGGCACGTCAAGCTTGATAAAATCAGCATATCCCAGACCTGCAAACGCTGTTATGTCCGCCATCGAAAACTCTGCTCCTGCGAGATAAGGTTGGTTGGAAAGCACACTGTCAATATAGCGCATACCCTCGACAGCGCGTTGTTTTGATGGTTGCTCGATTCCGTGCATTTGTCGCTTTCGATCTTTGGACCTAAGCCGGGTGTCGTGTGATGAAAATAGATCATCACAGCGTTAAGCAAACCAGATTCCGCACGCCGTTGCATCATATGGATGATAGCGCGGTCTTTCGGTGTGCGTTCGGTTAGGCTTGGCTCGCCTTCAACGTCGTCGAGATACTCAGTGATGGTCGCACACTCAGATATTGTCATACCATCTTCAAGCTCAAGCACCGGAACAACGGCCGATAGGTTTTTTTCAAGAAACTCTGGTGTTTTGTGCTCGCCTTCAAACACATTGACGTTCACGAACTCACCCTTGTCCGTCCGTCCTTTTTCGCCAAGCGCGATGCGTACGCGAGCCGAATTTGGAAAACCATAGAATTCATAAACCTTCATAACATACTTTATTTATCTATCAGTAGATAGATTTACATTGCATTCCTACTCAAGTCATGTCAAGCTGATCTATAGATAGATAAAGTCGCGAGGTGTTGAAAATGTCCGACCGATTGGAAGCGCTGCTGGTCACCGCAGAAAGCGAGATCAGGTTGCGCGGTTACCATGCTGTCAGTTTTCGTGAACTCGCTGACCAATTGGGGATCAAAAGCTCCAGCGTCCACTATTATTTTCGTCAGAAAGAGGATCTCGGTGTTGCGCTGATCGAGCGTTATCAAAGTCGTTTTTTTGAAGCTGTGACGGTTGAGGCAGAAAAGGCGAAATCTCCTGAAGAACGGATCAAGGCTTTCACCCGTGTCTATCGCAAGGCACTGGTTGATTCTGATCGAATGTGTCTTTGTGGCATGCTTGGCGCTGAGAGCTGTGGTCTTCCTGAGCCGGTATCGTCAGCAGTTGTCGCCTTCTTTGAGAAAAATATTAACTGGCTTGTCGAAACCCTTCCAAAGGAGTTGCCGATTCGTAATCGGCGCAAAAAGGCAAAGCACATTGTTGCAACACTACAAGGGGCGATGATGTTGGCCTCTGCACTCGATGATACACGCGTTTTTGACAGCGCCGTTCAAGACTTGTTCACGACACAGGAACTCAGATGAATAATCGACCGAGTGTCGAACACGATGTCGATGTCGACATCGCGGTAATTGGTGCCGGCGTTTGCGGTTTGGCAGCTGCTTATCTGCTTCGAAAGGCGGGGCGAACCGTTCGGGTTTTGGAGGGGGGTGACCAGCCTGGCGGACGCATCCGCAGTTTCCATGACCCACAGAGTGGCGACGTCTTAGGCGATCGTGGTCCGTCGTGGGTCTGGCCAGAGCATCAACCGGTCATAGCACGTTGGTTGGATGAACTGGACCTCGATGTCTTCGAGCAATTTGAAGGCGGTAAATAGATCGTCGACTTGGATAGTAACGGGCAACCGACCACAACTTTCCTTCCACTGCAATATGGCACGATGAGAATTGCAGGCGGAACTGGACGATTAATCGATCGGTTGATGTCGAAACTTGGTGAAGGGATCGTTGAAACAAACGCAAAGGTTAGTCGAATAATCGACAATAAAAACAGTGTTACTTTACATCACCCAAACGGCCGACTTACGGCTTCTCAAGCCATTGTAGCGGTGCCACCGAGGATCGCTGTGAACTCGATCGATTGGGTACCGGAACTTTCAACAGATCTCACGCAGGCGCTAGACAATCTACCAACTTGGATGGCACCACATGCAAAGGTTGTGATCGTCTACAAAAAACCGTTTTGGCGCGCGCACGGGTTGTCCGGTCGCATTGCAAGTCGTGTTGGACCTTTGATGGAGGTTCACGATCATTGCAGTTCAGATAAGCGAACATCGGCGCTATTTGGTTTTATTGGCTGGCCTCATGGCGCGCGGCTTCAGCATCGCGACAAACTGCCAGATTTGATCAAACAACAACTTGTGAAATGCCTCGGGACGAAAGCAGCCACACCCGAAGCGATACTTATCGAAGACTGGTCGGAAAATAGACTGATCGCACAATCTCTCGATCTGCTCGCGCCGCAAACTCACCCAGAGGTTGGCGCCAAAATCGTGCGACAACCGATTTGGAACAACCGATTAGCGTTTGCAGCTGCCGAGACAGCCTCGCAAAGCCCGGGTCTTATTGAAGGCGCGCTTGTAGCCGCAGGGCAAGTCGTCAATTCAATTCAAGCGTTGTCTGCTGTCTAGTTCATGCACGTTTCGCCGGTCATGTTCCGGTACGATCAATTTGCTCGTGTTAGGAGCATCACCAGCAATCAAGTTAGATTCTTTTTTTAAATGTGCCATGAGATTTGAATTTTGATCTCATCGGTGTTGCTGACGTCACGACGAGGGTCTGAGAATCCTCTGATTTAAGATCTGATTTAAGAGTCGTATCCAAATATCTCAAAACCGCTGACGGGAGACAGCACCCATCTCAACCCGACTTAGAATGTTTATGTAGAGGGTAGGCGACTACGACACATCGATAAACTGCGCGTTTTTTAGGCATCCTTGGCGACGGCCGCAAGAAATGTGTGTACCAATCAACTCGCGAGACGGATAGGAGCATCGATCCTTTGCGTCAGTGTCTTAAGTCTAGATCAGGCCTTGTTTCAGCAAATGGGTCAGCCAATAAATTGTGTTGGTGGGCCGATATTTGTATATCTAGAGGTTAAGTCAATTTCTGCGAGCTGTTGGTTCACCAAAAGTTGCGCAACCTTTGGGTCGGTGGACGGGCACATAAGAATGCTATTTTTTAACTCGCAACAAGTTGCTGGCCTGAAAATTGTGTCAGGACTTGTTCTAACTCTCCTCGCGGCTTTTTTTTTAATAACAACTTTTCATGTGCCAGCGCAAAGTCGTGACAAAGGCCCTTTTGGCCATACGCGCGATGATACCCCGTTAGAAGTACACATAGGGAAACTGTTCAAGACTTTTACAGCCGACACTCGAATAGGCAAGCCTGAGAAAGTAGGAAATGGCGACGTCTGGCCGGTCTTCACCGGCGAAAAGATGTTGGGTTACGTATTCCAAACTGTCGAAATTGCACCATTGCCTGGTTACTCCGGAAGCCCGTTCGAAGCCCTTGTCGCGATCGACACCAAAGGTACGTACGTCGGTGTCAAAATCATATATCACGAGGAGCCGATTTTTCTCGGAGGCTACGGTGTAGAACAACCCAGTCTTGTCGCCAAACAGTACGCGGGACTTAAGATACAAGATACCATCAAAGTTCGCGGACCGACTGACGATTTTCGAAGAACTGAGGGGTATGCCTACGTTGATGGAATTAGCCGTGCGACGATCTCTATCGAGGTTTTGAACCAGAGCGTTGTTCAATCCGCAACCGAAGTCGCAACTAAGATGATCGAGGGGTTCACGCGCTCGCAAGTGGCCAAGGTCAACCTCAATGTTACAGAAAAAGTGACTTGGGAAAGCCTTTTGAAGTCGGGTTGGCTTGTCGAAAAAACCTTCACGCACGGCCAAGTCTACAAGGCCTTCAAGGACACAATTAGAAAGTTTGACAACACTGAACGCATTGCAGCCCCTGGCGACATGTTCGCCGATATACACGTCGCGCAGGTCAATGTTCCAACGATTGGCAAATACTTGCTTGGTGACGCCGGGTTCGAGCGGCTCATCGAAGACGAGTTAAAACCTGGCGAGAATGCATTCATACTTTTTTCCAACGGCCCCTACTTGTTTCTTGATGAAGATTTTATCGCGGGCTCGGTGCCAAGCCGCTTAAACATCTCTCAAGGTGAGAAAACGATCGAAGTTAGGGATGTGTACTTCTACAACTACCTGGAGCCTGACTGGCCGAAGGATATGCCGCAATTTAAACAAGCGCGGTTATTCAAGATTAGCGCTCACGACGCATTTGATCCATCGCTTCCCTGGCAGCTCAAGCTCAATGTCATTCGTGGCTTATCTCGCTTTTCACTTGGCGTTACAAAATCTTTCCCGACCGATTACAAGTTGCCCGAACGCTTTTTCATCAAGCAAAACCCTGACGCTTCATCGACGCCGCTTTGGTTGGAGCTGTGGGGCAAAAGGTGGTCTGAAATTGTTATTCTGCTGGCGGGGCTTGGACTGCTCACTGCAATCGCGGTACGTCCTAAACTTGTTGTCGGCAATGCAAAACAATTTAAAATATTTCGCTGGGCTTTCCTCGCCTACACCGTTGGGTTCATTGGCTACTACACACAAGGGCAACTTTCGGTCACACACGTTATGACCTTGCTGGCAAGTGTCTTTGACATTTCCACTGCATCTGGCCTGCTACTTGATCCAATCATTTTTATCCTCGGCATCTATGTCCTATTCACTCTGGTGATTTGGGGACGCGGATTTTTCTGCGGTTGGTTATGTCCGTTTGGGGCATTGCAGGAGATGACGGCATGGCTCGGCGAAAAGCTAAAGCTGCCGCAGCCAAAGATCGCATGGGCACGACACAGCCATGGGAACAAAATTAAATACGTGATTTTCGCCGGCCTTGTTGTGGTGTCGTTCTTTTCTGTCTCAACAGCAGAAGTCTTAGCCGAGGTCGAGCCTTTTAAAACTGCGATTACTCTCAATTTTGTACGGTCTTGGCCGTTTGTCGTTTACGCCTTAGCATTGCTGTTGGCATCAATGTTCGTGCATAAATTTTTCTGCCGCTATGTCTGTCCACTTGGCGCTGGTCTTGCGCTTTTTGGAAAGCTGCGCATCATCGATTCAATCGCACGCCGCAAGGAGTGTGGCACGCCGTGTCAGCTTTGCTCAGTGCAATGTGGCATCAAGGCAATCAAACCGACCGGCGCGATCGATTATGACGAATGTATCCAGTGTTATGACTGCGTTGTTATTCACGATGATAAAACGCAATGCGTTCCATTAGTTCAAGCAGAGAAAAGACTAAAGAAACAGGGACAAACTTCTGGACAACCCGACATCACGCGACCCAGTCTTTCAGGTATTGCGGAACCACCAATATTGGCTACCAATCGTCTGCGCGGCACGAATATTGGGCAAATCGCAGCAGGCATTGCACTTTTGGCGGGACTTGGCGTTTGGCTATTTTCCTCCAGTGAGCAAGATATGCCTTTAACGGTCAAACTTGGCACAGTCGCAAGTGCTGAGGACGTTGCCCAAGCGGATATATCAATCACACCGGATGGCGATAATCTTCCGTTAGGTTCAGGCACACACGCTCAAGGTAAGTTGGTTTTCGAAAGCAAATGTGCGTCTTGTCACGGCACCCAAGGTTTGGGCGGCGAAGACCTTGTCGAACCCTTGGTTGGTGGCATCGGAACTCTTCAATCAGAAGAGCCGACCAAAACCGTCGGTAGTTTCTGGCCCTATGCAACGACGTTATTTGACTACATACGCCGTTCTATGCCGCTTGATGCTCCCCTCACTCTCACGGACGAGGAAGTGTATGCCGTAACTGCATATTTGTTGGCGGAAAACGAGATCATTGAGAAAACAGCCGTGATGGATGCCAAGACCTTGCCAAAGGTACAGATGCCGAACCGTGCAGGATTTGTCAGCAACTGGTCGGGACATACGCACAAATAATGACACGCTCGGCTTACAAAAACAGAATTAGAAAATTCGGCCTCATGGCAACTGACGACGCGTATTGTGAAAATCGGATAACCCCAATTTTTCAAGGCAAGCAAGGAAACGAAGAAAAATGACATCTGAGAAATGGATATTGTCAGATGAGGTCGCTGCAGCAGGTGGCTTGCTACATCGACGATCATTCTTGAAATCCAGCACAGTCGTTTTGAGTGGTATCGCAACTGCGGGCCTCTCAACCGGTGAAGCCGTGGCGGTAGATGGGCCGGAGTGGATGAAGAAACCGGGCGCGCCACTGAGACAATACGGCTCACCGTCTCCTTTTGAGAGCACCGTAAAACGAGCAATTTTGCAGCCCTATGGCGAAATGGCCCAAGGTACAGGCGTGGCGCTCACTCCGTTACAGTATCTACGGGGTTCGATTACTCCAAATGGACTTCACTTCGAACGAAGCCACAATGGTGTACCGCAAATTGATCCAGATAAACACAAGTTCCTCATCCACGGCCTGGTAAAGAATCCACTCGTGTTTTCGATGGACTCGCTGTTGCGTTATCCGATGGTTTCAACGATTTGCTTTATTGAATGCGCCGGCAACAGTTTCTTCAATAGCAATTTGTTCGAAGAAACAATGCAAGTCCCGGTCGGGCATTTGCATGGGCTGATTTCAGCAGCAGAATGGACGGGCGTGAGATTGTCGACGTTACTGGAAGAAGCAGGCGCCGACATGAGTGCCAAGTGGCTGCTGGCCGAAGGTGGTGATGCTGTCGGCATGAGTCGAAGCATTCCAATGGAAAAAGCACTTGATGATGTCATTGTTGCTCTCTACCAAAACGGCGAACGCATCAGGCCTGAACAGGGCTACCCGATGCGTTTGGTGCTGCCAGGCTTTGAAGGCAATATGAGTGTGAAGTGGTTGCGTCGCATCAAGGTACAGAACCAGCCGACTTACACCAAGGATGAGACGTCGAAGTACACGGATTTACGCCCTGACGGGAAAGCCGATCTGTTCACTTACACGATGGGTGCAAAATCGACGATTACCTACCCTGCAACCGGGTTGCGATTGAAGGGGGCTGGGGTATACGAAATTAGTGGTTTGGCCTGGAGCGGACACGGCGCAGTAAAACGTGTGGAAGTTTCTGCCGATGGCGGCAAGAGTTGGGCGGAGGCAAAATTGGATGAGCCGGTTCGCTCGAGAAGTCTCACTCGCTTTCGCTTGCTCTGGAATTGGGACGGTCGGCGGGCAACTTTGCAAAGTCGTACGATTGATACGAAAGGAAATACGCAGCCGTCTCATGCTGACTGGTCGGCATCGTATGCTGCAGGCCAACTGAACCATTGCAACGCCATTCAATCCTTTATGATCAACACGGACGGCAGCATTACCAACGTCCTTATCTAGTATCGACCAGTCGGCATTTGAATTTTTGGCCCCACGCATGAAAATTGTGTGTTGTCGACATAGCCTATGCACGAACATAAAAACGGAAAAACAATTGTGGCTGGGGCAGGCTTCTTCCTTCACCGGTGCTCATAAAAGACATCTTTTCGTACGTAGGAGAAGTCTCGGATGAAGAAAGCTGCGGGTTTGCCAGTACTTTTTATGCAGGCCGGCTAAAGAAGAGCGAGTACCCACTGGGTTGCGAGCGTCCCGAGATAAGCCGACAGTCCTGTCAACGTCGTACCCCACGCGATATCTACGAATGTCACCGTTGAAGACCAGTTCTTCAACGTGGCGTAATTTGTAACATCATACGTTGCGTAGGCGAAAAAGCCAAAAAGCGCGCCATAAACGAGCGCATGGTCCGCAGAACCAAGGCGTAACGCAGGTGAGACGGCAAAGATAATGATGCCGATGACGTAGAGTGCGTAAAATGTTGCCGCAATGGAAAGACGTGGGCGCTCTAGCAACAGTGGGCCAAGGCGGGAAAAATAAAACGATTTTGCTACTTTGCTGAGCCAAAGGAGATCCAGCACCAGGAAAATGGCCGCAGTGACGACATAAGCAATCACATTTTCAAGCATGGTGATCTCCAGCTACTTGCACCCACCGTATACGAGGCCACCAATCCTAATGGATCATCTAAGGGGTTTGGGGATATTTGATCCAGAAGCCCATTGTCACTCGTATAGCGATTAGACTGGTAGGACTGTCAATGCAAAACACGAAAATCGCGGTAATTGGGTCAGGCGTGTCAGGGCTGTGTGCCGCCTGGTTATTGTCTCAACGTCACAACGTTGTACTCTTCGAAGCTGACGACCGTCTCGGCGGTCACGTCAATACAGTGACGGTTGAAACGTGCGATGGTCCAACCCGCGTTGATACAGGTTTTATTGTCTACAACGCAGCCAATTACCCCAATCTTACAGCGCTGTTTTCTTACCTTGATGTCGCCACGTCTGAAACGGAGATGAGTTTTTCTGTGTCAATGCGTGGAGGAGACTATGAATATTCGGGCTCGGGCTTTGGTGGCTTTTTTGGTCAACGCCGTAATCTGTTAAACCATTCTCATTGGCAAGTCCTCAGAGACATTGCGCGCTTTTTTAAAACCGCGAAACAAAAATCTCAAGTTCTCGGCGATGATGTCACATTGGGTGCGTTTCTCGAACATGAGCGCTACTCGCGCCACTTTATTGATCACCACATATTGCCAATGGCGAGTGCGATATGGTCGGCAGATAAATCGGATATGTTGGATTACCCTGCCCGTAGTTTTATTTCGTTTTATGCCAATCACGGCATGCTCCAATTTAAGGATCGCCCAATGTGGCGCACGGTCGAGGGCGGCGGTCAAACCTATGTTGACGCGATGCTTCGTGACAGCGCCGTTGACGTTCGCCGAGCAAAAAAAATCCATAAAGTGGTACCCAAGGCATCCGGCGCAGACGTGATTGATGACGATGGTCAGACATGGTCGTTTGATCAAGTTGTGATCGCGACACATGCTGACCAAGCCCTCGAGATGCTTGTAGCGCCGACACCAGAGCAAGAAAACCTCCTCAAAGCATTTAGGTATCAAAGAAATTGCGCAGTCCTGCATCGCGACGCAACAGCAATGCCGAAACGGCGTACGGTATGGTCAAGCTGGAACTACATCCAAACACAAGAACAAAGCGACCAACTGTTGTGTGTCACCTATTGGATGAACCGACTGAATAATCTTCCCACACGAGAAAATTTGTTTGTCACTCTCAATCCAACATTTGAAATTGATCGCGATAAAGTGGACGGCGTCTTCAACTACATGCACCCGCTTTTCTCTGCCCCAGCGCGTCGCGCCCAGGCGCGTTTATGGCAATTACAGGGACAGAGAAATATTTGGTTCTGTGGCAGTTATTTTGGTCACGGATTCCACGAAGACGGAATACAAAGCGGACTTGCCGTTGCTGAACAACTGGGGGGTGTGCGTCGCCCTTGGGACGTAAAAAATGAATCTGGACGGATTTTTCTTGCCTCTCCAAATGCCACTTTGGAGGACGCTTGATGACATCCTTCACGAGCGGTCTGTATCTTGGCTCGGTGGTTCACAAACGCCTACGTCCGGTTCGCCACGCATTGTCTTATCGCGTTTTCTCACTCTTGCTCGATTGTTGTCAACTTGACCAAACAGCGAAAGGTTTGCGCCTTTTCTCCTACAACACTTTCAATCTGTTCAGCCTCTATGATCGCGATCACGGGGATGGTCGCCCACTGGAAAACTACCTCAGTGACGTGGCCAAGAATTCAGGACATGGCGAAGAGATAGAGCGGTTCTTGATGCTGTGTTATCCGCGCATTTTAGGTTACGCGTTCAACCCCATTACGGTCTATTTTGGACTGGATCAAGATGATGAAATTCGGTTGATGATTTATGAGGTCAACAACACATTTGGGCACCGAAAGAGCTATGTGCTGCCGGTTGTTAAACGAGACAATGGTCTAATCATGCAATCGTGCCGTAAGAGTCTTTATGTGTCGCCATTCAATAGTGACTCTGGAAGCTATCGGTTCGCTGTGACATCACCTCGTGAAGACCTAACAATAGGCGTAGCCTTGACCACCAGTTTGGGGGCAACAATGAAAGCACACTTTCATGCCACCCGCCACGAGCTGAGTGATGCCAGTCTTTTCAAGGCAATTATGAAGACAGGATGGATGACGCTTAAAGTAACGGCGGCAATTCATTACGAAGCTCTCAAGTTATGGCTAAAGGGCTTGAAAGTCAGGAGACGCCCTGCCCCTCCTTCGGAGTCGATTGACTATCCAACACTTACAAAAAAGAGTGCATCTTAATGTTTCCTGCCCAATCTGGAGAGCCGAGACAAGAAACTGCGCGCGCAACACACTTTCTGTCGCGCATTTTAGAGCGCATCCTAACGTCATCTCTTGTTGAAGGTTTGGAGGGTGGGCTTGTCGTTGTCCTTCCAAACGAACGCAACATCAAAATTGGCTGCCAATCCTCAGATTTATCTGCCCCAATTTTACGCCTTAACAACTACCGGGTCATCTCTGCTTCACTGCGTCGAGGTAGTCTCGGATTTGCCGAAGCCTATATCAATCGTGATATTGAATGCACTGACCTAACAAAGATCATTCATTTTTATTTACGCAATCGGACCCGCTTGCATGCCTCAGGTGGGCGCCTTTTTAAGGGGCGCAGCATCGATCGCATTTTGCATTTACTCCGACGCAACTCACTAAAAGGAAGTCGGCGTAATATTTCAGAGCACTATGATCTCGGAAACGCATTCTACAGTCTTTGGCTGGACCGTAGCATGACCTATTCCAGTGGTCTGTATCGCGACGGTGCAACAACGCTGGAAGAGGCCCAGCTTGCAAAGCTTGATCGTGTGCGTGAACTTCTTGCCGCCCAAAATGGCCAGTCTATTTTAGAAATTGGCTGCGGCTGGGGCAATTTTGCCTGCCGAACCGCGCAAATGGATGGAACATTTGTGACAGGTTTGACGCTGTCCCAGGAACAATTAGGCCACGCCCGACAAAGCGCCCGACAATTGAATTTAGATCGTTTGTGCTCATTTCGACTTGAAGATTACCGCAAAACAGAGGGTCAGTATGATTGCATTGTTTCTATCGAAATGATCGAAGCGGTCGGTGAACGTTATTGGGATCAGTACTTTCAAACATTATTTCATCGACTGAAACCTGGCGGTACGGTTGTTATTCAAGCGATCACCATTGCACCTGAGTTGTTTGCCGCTTATCGGCGCAGGCCGGATTTTATTCAGCGTTACATTTTTCCCGGTGGCATGCTCCCGACACAGGTGATTATCGAAAAAGAGGCAAGCCGTGTCGGGCTAAACCTGACACACACTGAGACCTTCGGAAGGTCTTATGCACAAACGTTGCGAGCCTGGAAGGGTCGGTTTGAGTCCGCTTGGCCTGAAATTTCGAAACTTGGTTTTGATGATCGCTTTCGCCGCCGATGGGAATACTATTTGATGTATTGTGAAGCTGGTTTTGACGATGGCGCCATTGACGTCGGGTTCTATAAGTTCAGCAAATCGCACCAAAGCTAATGACGGGTTCGCGCGGCGATACGTTCTAGACATCAGTTGATTTTTTTAGATGACCTTTTTCGACATCTGATGACTTTACATCAGAAAGATCGACCAAACAGCCAATCCGGCATTCGTCATCTTGAAGCATTCGTCAGCATAAAAACGTGAGATTCCTGGACGGCTTTGAGCCGGGAAGATCGCGTGAAATTAACGATGTCGGTAAACCATCATACCATTTGGTTGACGCCTTCGATCACGAACAGTTGACGCATCTGTGATCAATACTTAAGCTTCACAGACGTCTTAGTAAAACATTTTAACCAGATGAAATAGCTATCTTTTTAAGCTTTCTTGCGAGCAGATTCAGCTCAACTAAAGCAGCATACGAGTGCAGAAATGCTGCGATTTGAGTGGCTTTCGTGAATTCGTACTGAAATCAAATCGCGTGAGTGTTGGAGTACTTTTGATGTCCAGATTCAACTTGAACAATTGGCGCAGCGATGACCCCTACAGTGTGTTTCTGACAGACTGGGTTGGTCAGTGGCGTGCGGAGATGGAACAAAAAGTCGATGAGATAAAACACTCACGTGATCATTCCGGTCCCAATCATGATCCACATTTGAGCTGGGATTGGGGCTATTGGACACCTGCAAACCCCGGTTGGAACAACCAGCCTTGGGACGCGCCCCCTCCTTGGTGTTCTGGTTTTTATTGTCACGATGGTCCAATTTGCCCCGAGCCAGACTTAACCACGCTATCAATCCGGAATATGGATGGCACCGACAACAACGCATACAACAGTGATTGGGGCGCGGCAGGCGCGCAGTTTATTCGCTTAACCCCAGCGCACTATAGTGATGGGGTCGACGAGCCAGAAGCGCCACGCGCGAATTATCGTGAACTATCAAACGATATCATCAAACAAGACGGTAGCATTTCCAATTCCGCAGGTGTCAGCGACCTGTTTACATTCTTCGGCCAGTTCATTGACCACGATATCGATATCGCTTTAGAAGGCACTGAAGAAGGACCCTACGTTGTCGCACCAGAAGACGATATAATGGTGTTTCAGGGCAAAACTCTGGGCATTGAACGGTCAATACCATATGAGGGATCGGGCACGGGTTCGTCTAATCCTCGCGAACACGCCAATGCCATCACCAGCTTTATCGATGCCAGCAATGTTTACGGATCAGACGACGGCGTGCTCGAAAGTTTACGCGATACTGATAACCCATGGCTGTTAAAAATGACAGCGAATGGAGACTTGCTTCCGCTTGGCAATGGACCGCACGGACAATTCCTGGCAGGTGATATCCGCGCCGGAGAAAATAGTGCACTGACGTCCGTCCATACAATCTGGGCAAAAGAGCACAACCGCATTGCCGACGCGCTGCACGAAAAGCATCCAGACTGGTCTGACGACGAAGTATTCAACGCCGCAAAGATCACAGTCGAAGCGTTGATGCAGCATATCGTTTACGACGAGTGGTTACCACTTCTGGTCGGCCAAGGAAGTATGCCGGAATATATGGGTTACAATCCCTATGTCGACCCGACAATCTCGCATGAATTCGCTTCGGCTGCATTTCGGTTTGGTCACTCCTTGTTGTCGTCGAATATTCAGCGCTTAGACGAAGACGGCGAGTCTGCTGGAGACCTTCAACTTGCGCAAATGTTCTTTAATGCAGCAATTCTGAAAGATGCAGGTTCGGTTGATACTCTTGTCCGCGGTCTGGCAGCTCAATCAGCCCAGGAGCTTGACCATCACCTGGTCGAAGATGTCCGCAGTCTTCTGTTCCCGGGCCCAGATGGCATTCAAGTTCGCGACCTCTCAGTATTGAACAATCTGCGTGGCCTCGATCATGGTCTTGGTACGCTTAATGAGGTTCGCGATGCATTGGGCCTCGACAAATATTCTGACTTCTATGATCTCACTGGCGACCAAGCTCTCGCTGACGCCCTGGCCGAGCACTATAATAATAGTATCGACGAGGTAGACCTGTGGATCGGCGGGTTGCTCGAACAGGCCGTCGATGGTGGTCAGCTTGGTGAAACGTTCCAGTACATTGTTTTGGACCAATTTACGCGGTTACGTGACGGTGATAGCTACTTTTACGAAGAGCGCCTGCAAGATTACCCCGAGCTACTCGCGGAAATCAAAGACACGTCATTCTCCGATATCATCAAGAGAAATACAGACATCAAGTACCTGCAAGATGATGCGTTTATTGCGCATCAACGTATCGCAGGCGACGACGGTAAAGACCATCTTGATGGCACCGACAGCCACGACCTGATTATCGGGTTTGGTGGCAAGGACAAAATAAAAGGTAAAGACGGCGACGACGACATCTATGCCGGGTCCGGAAACGACAAAGTCTGGGGCGGTCGAGGTGACGACGTAATCTACGGTGAGGAAGGCAACGACCATCTACATGGTGGGCGTGGACGTGACTTGTTTGTGTTCGAGCAGGGATCGGGACGAGACAAGGTTAAAGATTTCAATATTCACAAGGACACACTGGACATCTCCGATTACGGCTTTAGTTCGCTATGGGACGTTTATGAGGCGGCACACATCACGCACAAAGGCGTCGTCATCGCACTTGATGGTCATGCCAATGACAGCGTTACTTTGGTCGGTGTCAAATTGCATCAGCTTTCCGATACGAACTTTGTATTCGACAACGACGACCCGCTAATCGCCTAGATTACTCAGCACGCCAAGCGCATCTGGATGTCATAGCCGAAGATTAACCATGTGTTGTGCAAGCCTGGCACAAAGATTGCTGGTTTCTCGTGTGGTCGACGAGCGGAGCGGTTGTAAAAATTGCGTAATTTTCAAAAAGACAGATGGCGTGATGCACTCACGGCCGTGCGACCGGCTTTCGTGGTTGTTGGCTTGTTCAGTCTGTTCGTCAACCTCACAATGCTGGTTGCACCAGTTTACATGATGCAGGTTTACGACCGCGTGCTGGCGTCCAAAAGCCATGATACGTTGTTGATGCTGACCGCGCTGGCCGCCGTATTGCTGGCGCTTGGCGCGGTTGTAGATGCTGCCAGGTCCCGCTTGCTGGTGCGCATCAGTGCGGATCTCGATAACAAATTGAAACGTGTTTTGTTCCATGGCGCCTTTCTCGAAAGAAAGGACGCGGCAAAGCCGGAAAGTCCTGAAGCGGCAAGTCAGCCGTTGCGTGATTTTGACAAAGTCCGCTCCTTTGTAACAGGCGCTGGTGTGTTGGCGTTTTTTGATGCCCCTTGGATTCCGATCTACCTCGCGATCATTTTCATGTTCCACCCTCTGTTAGGTGCGATCGCGCTTGCAGGTGCCATCTGTATTTTTCTTTTGGCATTAATCAGCGAGTATTCAACACGAACCCCGTTGACCAATGCCGGCGTCCAGATGCGCTCATCACGCGATTTTGTTGACGCCTTTGCTCGAAACTCTGAATCCGTCCGCGCTATGGGGATGTTACCGTCCCTGGAACAACGCTGGTTAGATCACCACGAAGCAGGAGTTGCCTGGCAAGCGCATGCAAGCGACCGCATGGCCTCAATTCAGGCCGTCACGAAAGCGTTGCGCGCTGCATTGCAGATCGCAATTCTTGGCACCGGCGCTTGGCTGGCATTGGAGCAATTGATGTCGGCAGGTGTCATGGTCGCCGCATCAATCATAATGGGCCGCGCTTTAGCGCCCGTTGAAGCAGGTATTGGCCAGTGGCGAAGCTTTATCGAGGCACGCAGCGCCTTGTCACGACTGAAGTTTTTGTTAAAAGACCTCGAACTTCCAGAAGAACGCTCCAAAACACTCTTGCCCGAACCC
Source organism: Hyphomicrobiaceae bacterium (assembly GCA_050633705.1). Taxonomy (GTDB): domain Bacteria; phylum Pseudomonadota; class Alphaproteobacteria; order Rhizobiales; family Hyphomicrobiaceae; genus JAJFHI01. Next base: position 319,358 of record JBOEGZ010000002.1, read on the forward strand.
AAAGGTCATCTCAGCGTGGAAAACGTCGGGTTGAAGTTTGCAGGTGTTGATACGCCAGTTTTGCGCGGCGTGTCATTGGAATTGGAGCCTGGTGAAATGTTGGGGCTGATCGGGCCAAGTGGTGCTGGTAAGTCATCGTTGGCCCGAATGATCTGTGGTGCAGGACTGCCAAGCGTCGGCACCGTGCGTTTTGATGGCGCCGATATCTCGGAGTGGCCAGACGAAAATTTAGGTCCAAGCGTTGGATACTTACCTCAAAACGTCGAACTTTTTCAAGGTACGGTTGGCGAAAACATTGCCCGCTTCGGACCGCACAATTCGCAAGAGATTGTTGCTGCCGCGAAGCTAGCAAGTGCTCACGAAATGATACTGACGCTGGCGCAAGGCTACGATACGCCGATTGAAATTGAGGGACGAAATCTTTCTGGCGGTCAACGTCAGCGTATCGGCCTGGCTCGTGCCGTTTATGGCAAGGCACGTATCATCGTCCTTGATGAACCCAACGCAAACCTGGATGCCGAGGGTGAGTTCGCGTTGAAAACGACGCTGAGCCGCCTGAAATCCGAAGGGCGGACAGTCATCACGATTTCTCACAAACCATCATTGCTGACCGACGTCGATAAATTGTTGGTGCTGCGCGATGGAATGGTCGATCTATTTGGCCCTCGCGAGGAGGTGCTTCCCGATCTTTTCCGAGCTGTCGAATCTCACAACGAGAAGCCATCACGCGTCACGCAGAGATCATCAGATGCACCTCAATCCAATGGAGGTTTGCATGCCACGCGATGATCAAGCCTTGGCTTTGGTGAAAGACAGAGCAGTGAGTTTGCCGCCAAACCCGATAAGGCGAAAAAGATCACCGATTATTATCGGCCTGCTGGCAATTGGTGTGGCCTTTGGCGGGCTTGGTGTTTGGGGTGCGACAGCGCCTTTGGCTAGCGCGATTGTTGCAAACGGAAAGTTTGTCGTCGATTCCAAGAGAAAAACCGTGCAGCACGCCGAGGGTGGAACAATCAGTCGAATTCATGTGCGTGATGGTGACATTGCAAAAGCCGGAAACGTGCTCTTTGAGCTCGAAAGTGGCCACGTCGGGGCGAGCCACGCTATCGCGCGCATCGCTTATTTTGATGCCGTTATCTCCTTGGCGCGATTGCGCGCAATGCTGTCTGGCTTGGCAACGATTTCACTTCCAAAGTTCATTGTTGACGCAGCAGCGCAGGACGCGGAAGTGGAAAGCATGATCGCGTCGCATAACACGCTTCTGACTGCATTGAGCAATGAACAAGAAGGGCAGGTGCGTCTGTTACGCCAACGTGTTGGGCAACTGGGAGACGAGATCGCTGGACTGGAGGCCGAGCAAGCCTCCGTTGTGAGCCAGAAAAAGATGGCGGATGGTGAACTCACGACGTTAGTCAAGTTGTCGAACAAAGGTTATGCGACACGGGATCGTGTTTTGGCGGCAAGGCGGGAAAAAACCCGACTAGAAGGCACCCTCGGCCGCCTCATCAGCCGCATTGCTGGTGCGCAAAAAGAGATTGGCGCAACGGAACTGGAAATTCTCCAGATCGGCATCAAACGCAAACGTGAAACCGTGTCGGAGTTGCGTGACGTCGAAAAACGTCTTTTTGATCTGAAAGAAAAATATCTAGACGCTCAGTCGCGTCTTGAGCGTTTGAAAGTGCGCGCACCAGCAGACGGCACCATTGTTCAAAGGCGCATCCACACTGTCGGAGCAGTCATCCGCCCTGGCGACACACTCCTGGAAATCGTACCAACAGACGACCGGTTGATTGTGGAGGCGCGGCTTAAACCTCAGGATGTCGATAATGTCTACGTTGGGCAAACAACAGAGATACGTCTTACCGGGCTCAATCAACGCACAACGGCACCACTCGATGGCCGTGTGATTTATCTCTCGGCAGATAGCGAGACCGATAAACAAACAAGCGACCCGTACTTTGTTGTACATGTCGCAATAGCAAAACAAGATTTAACGCAAGTCCACGATCTTGATCTGCTACCTGGAATGCCAGCAGACATCTCCATCAAGACCGGAACACGCACAGCCATCACATATTTAATGCAGCCATTTTTCGATAGTATGCACCGTGCCTGGAAAGAAGATTAGACGCGCATAACAAGTTTTATGCTGCATCTAAACTGGCGAGAAAGGCAACCGGCGTACTTAAGTCCGTTGTGTTTGCCGAACGCCGGCGCCGTGATGATAAACGAGTTTCCCGCCATACCATCCACCAAAGGCCATCAAGCAGAAGCCAACCCCACCAAATGCAATCGCTACAGCTTGAGGTTCGGTTACCATAGCCTTGTTTTCCAATCGCATCCCCAATGCCGCAAAGTATGAAACCCAAGCCGCACACATAAGAAGCATGTGGCGATCACCATCTTGTCTCGCAGACTTTTTTAACCGTGCAAGATCAAAAAATCCCACTGCCATAGCCGGCAATGCCATGACAAGGCCCAAGACGAGAAATGAGCATGCGTAGTTCCATAACTTCCAAGTTCCCAGCAATGCGCCAATGTCGCATATCGTCGACAGTGACCATAATGCAATCGGAAAATGCACCAACATCGGATGAAGAGGATGTCTGCCAATCCGCATGTTTAAACGACTTGGGCTACGGCATTACACAACAGCAGAAATCCGACGACGGCCGCACCAGCATGCATGAACACCACACGACTTGGTGCCACCTCTTTTCGCAAATGAACTGACGCAAGATAAAACCCACCCAGTGCTGCAATCAATAAAATGATCATCGCGATCGCGATGTCATCGCGTACGCCTTCCAAAACAGAAAAACCAATAAGTATGAGTCCAATTGCAGCAAAAACAGCATGAAGTATTGACAGTGGCCAGGGTGCGAGTTGACCACGCAATACATGGCTCGCAAGGACAAGTCCGGCCACAGCGGCAATAGCAAAAGAAATTACGGCATATGTTAGCATTGTAAGCTCCCGTACAACGTTTGAAATATAACCTTAGTGATACACTGACGTCTTCCTATTCATTCTGGCGCGCGTTTCCTGTCTCTTATTCTAAACCTCGCTCAGCCGAAAGGCGGCGCAAGACAGCATTTGTTGTTCTTTCACAACGCTGCCCTAAGAACGGAAACGCTCGCAGTGATACGGCGGTAACATGTGGCTCAAGACCGTCACGCAATTTGAGCTTTGCGCGATGAAGTCGCGTCTTGACGGTTTCAGGTGGAATACTCAGAGCATCGGCAGTCTCTGCGATCGACATTTGCTCGACCTCGCGCAAAATGAAAACTTCGCGAAAACCATCAGGCAGTTTGTCGACCTCTTGTTCGAGCAGCAGGCGCACATCGCGAATTCCTGCTGTTTGCTCTGGGCTGATTTGATCAACATCCATTGCAGCTTTGCTTTCCACCAATTGCAAACCATCGCCAGCTTCACTGAATGTTGTGAGCTGGGCCTGCTTGTTAAGGGAGCGAAGTCGAGAGATCGCCATATTCGCTGTTACACGCGCAAACCAGGCACTGATGCTCGACTCACCGCGCAAATGGTCAAGGTGCGTAAAAGCTTTCACAAAGACATCTTGTACAATGTCTTCGGCTTCAGCATCGTTGCGCAAAATTCCTCGTGCAATGCGAAAAAGTCGTTGATTGTGACGCCGCATCACATCGGCCAGAGCATCCGGCAACCCGCAGTGGGCCGCATCCACGGCCTCGGCCAGGTCTTTCGATGTCATTGGGTCTTGGCATTCGGCTGATGGCATCTCAGACCGTTTTTCTTCTCTTAATCTCTCCATCACAACATCAATACGCACAGGGACGCCCAAAGGTTCCCAAATTTATCAAGAGTCCTAACGAGACGCCACCAGCAGCATTGCACGACTCACTTGTGCTAAATGGAAAAATGGTCTCCTGGCTCTGGAATTCCCCTTTTGGAGTCTCAAAGAATAAAAGTTTTGTACGTCGCATGGCGACCAAAACTGACCGGCTAATTCGCTTTCTTATCGTTGCCATATGAACGATTGCAATCACAAGTCAGCAACGCGCGCCGTCTACGCTTTCAATTTTTGGGCCTACAGACTTGGCTGCACAAACCTTAGCGTTTCAAGTTGGGTGAGATTAAGCCGCTGGATCTATATTGTAAATCTTGCATTCCCAATAGGGATTGAGCGCATGCCTGATGCAGGAAAAATTTGTTCTAAGTACTCATTCCCAAGTGATAGATTTAGAGCACAGAAACTTAATAGAGGCCGCGCTTGGCCATAACCTTTGACTGGCGCTCATTTTCTTCATCTGTAAGACCATCAACATGGTCCTTCAGCATCGCGGGGTAAGATGGAAACTGGCTTCGATCAATTTGTGCTGTGCTGTCCCAAAGTTTCGCCCTGGTCAATGCCTTTGCGCAGTGAAGGAAGGCTTCGTCGATTGTGATAACGAGCCCAACCTTTGGCGCCTTACCGTTGACAGACGAAGACGCCAACACCTGTTTATCGTTTGTAATCTTGCCCTTGCCATTTATACGTAGCGTTTCGTTCATTCCAGGCAAAAAGAACAGAAGACCAAGGCTCGGATTTGCAAGAATGTTTACATACGCGTCGAAACGATTATTGCCTACGCGGTCCGGCAGAAGAAGTGTTCTATCATCTAAAATTCGAACAAATCCTGGCGGGTCACCGCGTGGCGATACATCTGCGCCTTTAGGCCCTTGTGTTGAAAGGATGCAAAAGGGAGATGCTTTAATAATACGTCTGCAATGGACGTCAAGTCGAGGTAACACCTTGTCGGTGGCGCGCGACATTGGGGCATGGTGAATGGCGCGTAGGTCTTGCTCGGTGGTTATCAGAGAAATCTCTTTACCCTTGAACTCGGTCACGATTTCATTCTCCATATCCCGGAATGCATAGACAATAACGGATCGCGTCCGGATCAGCAAACGGGATGCCACTTCTTACCTACTGCACGAAATGGGTTCTCAACGCCTTGGAACGATTTTGATCCTTCGTTTCGACGCGTCGTAAGCATTTTTTTTTGGTGCGACTTCACAATCAAAAATCAATTGCGTTGAAACCTTATTTGCTGAGCGATATTCTAGCTTAGCTCATAACCACCGGGACATTATAATCTCTCAGCTCAATACACCACATCGCGCCACGCTAGGATTCATATCTCATGGAAAATACTGTTTGGCTTGAAGTTGCGTTGAACGGGCCATGGTCGCGCGATTATCAGCCGTTGATACCGTTATCTGCCGACGAGATTGTCGAGGACGCCATCGCATGCGCTGAAGCTGGTGCGCCGATTATCCATTTTCACGCTTACGATCCGGTAACTGGTCGGCAACGCGATGACTATGAGATCTATGCGCCGATCATTGAGCGCATCAAATCAAAGGTCGATGTGATCTGCTACCCGACGATCCCGTTTGCCGGCCACGTAGATGCCTCTGCTACGCTCTCGCCGGGGCAGCGTTTCGACGCCGTTGAAAAATTGCTGAAAGCTGGATTGATTGAATGGATTGTCGTGGATCCGGGCTCAACAAATATAACGCACTTCTCTGGTATAGCAGAGGGACGGGAAGGGTTTATCTACGCCAACCCAGAAGCCCACATACGTTATGGCCTATCGCTGGCGCAAAAGCATAACGCGACGCCGTCCTACGCCATTTACGAACCAGGATTTTTGCGACTGGGTGCAGCTCTTCACAAGAACCATCCCGGCGCACCAAATCCAATATACCGGTTTATGTTTTCCGGCCAACTGTCCTTTGGTTTCCCGCCTGAAGAATGGGCATTGGAGGCCTATTTGAAGCTCCTTGATCGAGAATGTGCTGATGCTCCTTGGATGATCGCCGGTCTAGGTGTCGAAATTGCTCCATTGATAGACATGGCCGTTGATCGCGGCGGTCATGTCCGTGTCGGTCTTGAAGATGCGCCATTCGGTGCAGCGGTTGAAAATCTATCTCAAGTCAAACGCACAATCGCAAAGATTGTTGCACAAAAACGCCCACTCGCAACGACAGCAGATGTTCGCACCGCGCTTAGATCAAAATTGGATTAGGTCAAAACCAATGCCAATTGTGGAAATAAGAGCACGAGCGTGATGACCATAAGCTGTAAAACAATGAAAGGCAGGAAGCTGCGGAATATTTCCACGATTGAAACATCCGGCGGCGCCACACTTTTAAGATAGAACGCAGCAGGACCGAACGGCGGCGAAAGGTACGATATCTGCATCGTCAGACAGAACAGGATTCCGAACCAGACTTTGTCAAAGTCGAGCTGCTGAACCAAGGGGACCAGCACCGGTATGGCCAATAGCAAAATGCCAATCCAATCGATGAACATCCCTAGCAGAACGAATAAGAACAGCATGGCGACAATGGTCCCGAGCGGTGAAAGGCCGAGGTCCGTTATGGCGTTGGCAATGTAGTTCGGTCCACCTAGCAGACTGTATGCACCTGTCAGCATTGTTGCGCCAAAGGTCACCCATAAAATTATTCCGACGGATGTGAAGGTTTGCTCTAGAGCGCCGAAAATTCTTGCTCGATCGAATTCACCCCGCAACATCATAATAAGAAGCGTTGCAATAACACCGATCGCAGCCGACTCCGTGATCGATGTAAGGCTGCCGTAAATGGAACCGAATATGACAGTGACAAGAACGATTGGGGCAACAAGCCCCCAACTCTTGTTAAGCTTGGCAGTGAAATCAAACTTGTTGGTGTCGGGTTCCGGCGCTGCGTTGGGGTCATAGTGGCAGCGCACGAGCGCGTAGGCGATGTAAGAAGCAGCCAGCATCAAACCCGGAATAATTCCAGCAAGGAAAAGGTCGCCGATTGAGGTTCCGGAAACCAAACCGTAAACGATGAGCACAATCGAAGGAGGAATCATGGTGCCCAATGATCCGCTTGCGCAAACCATGCCGATAGCCAACCGCCGCTCATAACCGAGGCGCAGCATTTGTGGCAACGCAACCAGCCCCAGTATGACAATTTCACCACCGATGATGCCACTCATTGCCGCCATTAAGGCACCCATCACGGCTGTGACCAACAATACCCCACCGCGAACGCGTCCGAGCCAGGCATTAACAGCATCGAACATTTCGCGTGCGATACCGCTGCGCTCAATCAAGGCTGCCATGAATAAAAACAGTGGCACGGACAGCAACAAGTATTCGGTGCCCAGGCCATAAACCCGTTGCATAAGGAGGCCCAAGGCGGCTGTGCCAAAATTAGCATAACCAAGAATGATGCCGACGAGCCCCGCCGCGAATACGATTGGAACGCCAACAATGAGAAGAACGAGAACGCCGAGGACCAGAAAGAGCGAGAGTGTGCCAACATCCATTGTGCGTCAGTCCCCCATTGGTGTGTGGGAACTTTTAGGCTGAACACGTTTTAGGTCGGTGATGAAATTCGAGATCGCTTGAACGGCGATAAGAAAAGTCACGATCAAAATGAGTGGTTTCACCGTTGCGGGGATGGGTGGATTCCAACTGGTGCCAATGCGCTCCCAACTGACAAACGATCGCCAGGCTTCGGGCCCAGCGCCAATGATCAAGCCGCCTGCGAACGCTAAAATAACAAGCAGTTTAATAACATCAAAAACGATCTGCACCTTGCGAGGTACGGCATCGTACAACAGCGTTATCGAAATGTGCGCGCGTTTTTGCATAACGTAGAGACCGGCGAAGAGATATCCAACAACCGCAACCCAGACCGTAAGGTCTTTCGCCCAAGTCGAAGAACGCAAAAATATATAACGCATGACAATCTCGTAACCGATCGTTGCGACTATAACAGGCACAAAGAACATCGCGATCCAGGAAATGCCGAGAGACACTCGGTCGACGAAATTCATATCTGTGCTTGATCTGTCGTTTCCATTTGTCATGGTAAGGGTCCTTGTCGGTCGATCACCACGTGCACAGTTCGCGTCTCGACATTCCAAATAATATTCAAGAGATAATGCCGATCTTTTTCATGAATTTCATGTGACTGGCATAGACTTTTTTCGCAGCCGGAGACCTGTTCGAATAGCTCTCCCAAACGGGGCGGGCAGCTTTGCGGAATTTATCGATCTCAGATTGTTCCCAGGTATGAACAAAAACACCCTTGGCCTTCAGGTCTTCAACGAGCAATGTGTTGAGGATGCGGTCTTCTGTAGCGCGTTCATAAGCTGCTTTTTTCAATGAAATTTCGACGATTTTCTGCAAGTCTGCGGGCAATGCATCCCAACGTGCTTTGTTTACCGCCAGATGGACAAATGGCATGGCATGAAAGCCTGGATAGGTTGCGTGTTTTGCGACCTTGTGTAATCCAAGGCTATCATTGACACGGATTTCAGAGGCATCGGCACCGTCGACAATGCCAGTATCAATGGCGGTGAAAATCTCACCGAAATCGAGGACAACCGGTTCTGCTCCAGCGGCTGCAAGCACTTCTCCCTGAAGGCCAAGTGGAGAGCGAACCCGGAAACCTTTGAGCGATGCAAAATCCGGGATCGGTTGTTTAGAGACGAGACTTTCTGGCAACGTTAACCAAAAACCGACCAAATGCAGATTGTGTGCGTGGAAAATTTCATCTGCCAGCGCGCGACCACCGCCGTGTTCCAGCCAATACTGCGGCTGCTCAGGGATCATATAGCCGCCGTTCAGATCAGCGAAAAATTGAAGCGCTGGATCCACCCCAACGCCGTAACCCGGCCACGACATATCCGCATCGAGAATTCCCGATCGGGTCGCATTCATGGCTTCAGTCGTTTTGACCAAAGACGAACTTGAAAATGGCTCCAGTGTCAGGCGGCCAGCTGACATCGCTTTGACGTTTTCCAAGAAACGTTTGAATGTTGCGCCGGCGGGCGTGCCAAAACCTTGATGAGTTTGAATGCGCCAAGAAATTTTTTTCTCGGCCCGGGCGATTGATGGCATTGCCAAAGTCGATACGGTTGTGGCGCCAGCACCGACGAGTGTGCCGGTCAACACTTTGCGTCGTCCTAGCTTGGCTGTTTTTTTCGCAAGCGAATTATCCGACATTACGAATTCTCCCTTGACCTGTCGTTGCAGAGAATATTGGTCACTTGTTATTATTTTGGCGGTTAGAAAATCATAAAAACTCCAAGAGCACCATAGGTGGGTGGGATATGTATGCAGGTCGAAACTACCGAAGCTTTACCGACACGCTGCCAAGCGCGCCGAGGTCGGCGATTACCTCGTCGCCTGCTCGGATTTGCATTGGCACAGTCGTTGTCCCTGTGAGTGCGATTTGGCCAGCCATCAAAGCAATACCTTGTTGCGATAATTCATTGGCCAACCAGGTCAATGCCACCCGTGGGTCTCCAAGAACATTTGCTCCCTTGCCTTCGCTTTCATAGCGACCGACGACGCGTCCTGTGACGTTATGATTGGCCAAATCAACCTGACGCCAGTCGAAAGTTGTTGCCTCACCAAGCACAAAGTCACGTGCGCATGCATTATCAGCGATCAACTGCGGTGCGCCAGCGGTTACGAAATCTCTAAAACGAGAGTCAGGTAGCTCGATAGCTGGATGTAAGGTGTCAACGGCCTCGATGACGTCTCCAACTTCATACAACGTCCGACGCGGCGCCAACGTACGGCCCATTCGGAACGCAAATTCCGCTTCTGCCACAAGCATATGATTATTGCCGAGCCGAACGATTGCTCCGGGTTGGGCGACACGCTCGGCAAGAAGGCGTCCAGCAAGCGGACCGTCCACTCCAATATGCGCTTGGCCTGCCGCGCTCGTTGCAGCAATTTTCCAACCAAACAGGGGTGAGGAACTTCGCGGTTCCAGGTGCGCTTGAATGGCGTACCCTCCAGCGCGATCGTCAGGTTTGAGTTGCGGTGGCAATTCACGAATGCGGCGCTCATTCATCCAACAGTCGTAGAGCATGTCTGATGCGGCCATTGTCTTGGCGGATTCTCTCATTTCTCGCTCCCTTACGGTATCATTACAATGGGGCCTGTGGCTTGTCGTGATTCAAGATGTTGATGTGCTGCAGCGGCATCGGACAGTGCGAACGTCGGGCCGGGTTTGATATCTAAAATTCCGTCATTTAAGGCTGCAAATAGGTTTGCTGCCATGTCCTGGTATCGATTTCTGTCGGCGAGATAGTGGAATATTATCGGCCGTGATAGACTGAAGGAACCGCGTGCGAGTTGCGCGACCTCAACCGGTGGCGGATTGCCTGACGATTGTCCGAAATTGACGAGGTGTCCCAGCATCGCAAGCGATTCAAGCGACCCCGTGAAGGTATCCAACCCAACGGAATCATAAACAATGTCGACGCCATGCCCCAATGTGATCTCACGCACGCGTTCGACGAATTTTTCTTGTCTGTAAAGGATGACGTGTTTGCACCCTGCAGCGCGTGCGACGGCTGCCTTTTTCTCGCTGCCAACCGTGCCGATCACATGCACACCAATATGGCTCGCCCATTGGCACAACAAACGCCCGACGCCGCCAGCGGCCGCGTGCACAAGGATCGTATCGCCGGATTTGAGGTGATGGACACGTCGAATCAACATATCGACCGTCAGCCCCTTTAAAAGGGAGGCGGCCGCTGTCAGTTCATCAACGCCGTCTGGTAATTTAATCGCAAGCTCAGCAGGCAGTCGGCGTTCTGAAGCATAAGCACCATAGCTGCCCGTAACGTATCCAACCCGGTCTCCAACCGAGACACCCGAGACGACATCGCCGACCTCTTCAACGATCCCTGCTGCTTCTACGCCCGGTATGCCCGGCAGTGCCAGAGTTTTGTAAAGCCCCGATCTGACATAGATGTCGTGGAAGTTGACGCCAACTGCGGTCTGGCGAATTCGAAGTTCTCCGGGACCTGGCGCACCAACATCAATGTCTTCTGCCACCAAGGTGTCGGGTTCGCCGTGTTGGCGCAAAACAATACCGTTGGCCATGATCGTGCTTTCTCCACCGTCACGCGGCGGAGCCGCACCTAATTCCCGTTATACAGATATCGCTTCGAGAATGTTTGGTCTACTTCTCCTGTCCGATGAATTACAAATGGCGCATTCGGCCAAGTTTGACCAAACATTCGAACGTTTTGTGCAGCCGCACAAATAAATTGAAACGAATTTTGGAATCGGACACGGGGCGGCTATCCGCGAGGCCTGCGATCTACCTGTTTCATCACTCGTATTTTGCAAAGCACAATAAATCTACAAGACAATTCGTTCGACAAACTAAGAAAGTACAAAATATGTTCTTGTGCAGTTGCAATACTGTGCACTGGTCACACCATGCGTTGCACCACCCACATCGTTCATAATTGTTAGAACAGACAATGGCCCCAACACCTCAATCCCCGCCCCCTCAATCATTGACGCCTCAAGCATTTACGTTGCAAATCCCTGAGTCCCAAATTACCGACATGCAGGAACGCCTCAAGCGAACGCGATTTCCCGACCAAGCGCCCGGTGGACCATGGGCCTATGGTGCGGACCTAACCTACATGCAAACGCTCGTGGACTATTGGCAGAGCGAGTTTGACTGGCGGGCGCAAGAACAAATTCTCAATACATTTCCGCAGTTCAAAGTCGATCTTGACGAGATCGGACTGCACTATCTGCATGTGGCGGGCAAGGGTCCAGACCCCAAACCGTTGTTACTCATGCATGGATGGCCGGGGTCTGTGTTTGAGTTTACCGAACTCATTCCGCGTTTGACAGATCCCGCCAGCTTCGGAGGCGATGCGACTGATGCATTTACAGTGGTCGCGCCATCTTTACCCGGTTTCGGATTGTCTTTTAGGCCAAACCAAAAGCGTTTTGGCATAACAAGAATTGCCGACTGCTTTGCTGACCTCATGAGCAATGTTTTAGGTTACAAAAAATTTGCAGTCCAAGGTGGCGATTGGGGAGCTTTCGCAAGCTCGGTGCTTGGCCTACGCCATGCCAATAAAATTACTGGAATTCATTTGAACTTTTTGCCAATCAAACCCGATGCGCGTGTCGCACCAAACGCAACGCCAGAGGAGCAACTTTATGCAGACGAGATTGCCGTCTGGCTAAAGGAAGAAATGGGCTATACCCACATCCAGGGTACGCGACCACAAACTCTTGCTTATGGTGTTAGCGATTCACCCGCCGGATTAGCCGGCTGGATTATCGAAAAGTTTCACGCATGGACCGATCACGACGGAGATTTCGAAACTGCTGTGAGCAGAGATCAGGTGCTCGCAAACATCTGTTTGTACTGGTTTACGGGTGCAATAGGTTCATCCTTCTGGCCGTACTACGATCGCCTGCACTCACAATGGCCAATACCTGAAGGTGAGACGGTGGATGTGCCAACAGGGTATGCCGCGTTTCCCAAGGAGATACGTCGCCCACCGCGATCGATCGCTGAGGACGTTTACACCGATATCAGACAGTGGACGGTGATGAACAAAGGTGGCCACTTCGCCGCCATGGAACAGCCGCAAGCCTTGGCAACCGATGTGGCAAATTTTTTCCGCCCCCTTCGCGATCGCTTTTAGTCGAGCTTTGCTTTTAGGCGGTGTCACCACCAGCTATCCAAATGCGTGCTGCTGACCGTCGCTCCATAACACTGGGGTGTGAATTCATTCGACAAAGGGCTGATCGAGCAATTTCAATCAATCTAGCTTCGCTGTTGCCTATTGGCGGCTGTAGCGATGTCGGTATAAAAACAAGAAGCAATGTAGCACGTAAATTCGAGGGTATCGTGATCATGGATGATGCGTTTTTTGACGGTTTTGTCTTGCAACATGTCGATGTGGGCGCGGGCAAGCTGCGTCTGCGCCATTCGGATGGCATGGGCAAGCCACCGCTGTTGTTGTTACACGGTAATCCACAAACCCATGCCATGTGGCACATGACTGCGCCAACATTGGCAGAGAGATTTCATGTCATCTGTCCGGACTTGCGCGGTTATGGAGGTTCATTCAAACCAGCAGCGTCAGATACTCATGCGCCCTACGCCAAACGTGAGATGGCAGGCGATATGGCGCGTTTGATGACGCACTTCGGTTATGAAGAGTTTGATGTTGCAGGACACGACCGCGGCGGACGCGTATCGCACAGATTGGCGTTGGATCACGGCGCGCGCGTCAAACGACTAGCGATCCTAGATATTGTTCCAACGCTTGCTCACTTCGAATTAACAGATATGGCATTCGCGATGGGGTACTATCACTGGTTCTGGTTTGCACAACCTCATCCTTTCCCTGAATCCGTGATCAATGCAGCGCCAGACATATGGTTCAATGCGCATATTTCTCGCGAACCTAAACCACCAGAATTTTTCAAACCGCGTGCGCTCGCCGATTACATGGAGTGGGTGCGCAAACCTGAGACGATTGTCGGAATGTGTGAAGACTATCGCGCAGCAGCGACCCTTGACTTAGAGTTAGATCGAAAGAGCCGCGACGCTGGCGACAAAATTACATGCCCATTGCTTATCCTTTGGGGTGCCGATGCCAGGATTGAGGAATGGTATGATGCCTTGTCGATATGGAAAGAATTTGCAGTTGGACCCGTAAGTGGTCACACGGTTCCAGGCGGTCATTACCTGCCAGAAGAAGCACCAGAAGAAGTCATTCAAGCGCTGATGGATTTCTTCGATTAATACGGCTTGTCGCAAAGTCAATACGATTGATCAAGGAGACATGCTTTTTAGCACGGTCACAAACCTTGCTCGTGTCGCGTGTTCAGTGCCCAACTGCGTGCCTACGTTTCTCGTTCAATTCCGGGCTTAGGCCTGGAGTTATCAATTCAGCGCCCACCGGCTACATCTAACAGTGTGCCTGTCACATATGACGACTCGTCATTGAGAAGCCAAAAAATAGCCTCAGCCACTTCCTTAGGTTTTCCGGCCCTGCCCAACGGAGTGCCGGAGCCAAGTTCCTTGGCACGATCAGGGTGCCCACCCTGGGCATGCATCTCGGTATCAATAAGACCAGGCCGCACGGCATTCACACGAATCTGACGCGGTCCCAGTTCCTTTCCCAATCCAATCGTAAGTGAATCTACAGCACCCTTAGAAGCGGCATAGTCGATGAATTCATTGGGCGAGCCAAGGCGCGCTGCCGCCGATGAAACGTTGACGATGACTCCGCCAGGCGTCATGCGCTTGGCTGCCTCACGTGCGCAAAGAAATGCGCCCAAAATATTGACGTCGAATATCCGCCTCATACGTTCAACCGAAAACTCGGTGAGAGGCATTGCGGGGCCGAGAATTCCAGCGTTGTTGACCAATCCATCGAGGGCGCCAAAAGTCTCCTGCAAGCGACCGAACATGGCCAAAACGTCAGCCTCGTTGGAGACATCTCCGCGCAAACTGACGGCCCGGCCGCCTGCCGCTTCGACACTCGCAATGGTCTCATCAGCTGCCGCTGCATCACCGGCAAAGTTAATTCCGACCGACCACCCCTGCTTGCCAGCGAGGATGGCGACTTCCCTTCCAATGCCCCGACTGGCACCGGTAATCAAAATTGTCTTTTCGGTCATCAATTCATTCCAATTCAGTCTTTCGTGAAACGGCTTAGTTCGTAACATGGAAAGATCGCGTTCGTCTCACTCTTCGTTTGCCACGCGCTGATATCTATTCAAGCTCACCACGTCGTCGACGTTCAGCATCATCCCACGCCGTCAATGGCTGGTAGTCAGGAACAAAACCAAGACCTTTGAACGCGTCGGAGGAAACAGCATCTTGAGACGTCACGACATCAATAACAGCAGGCGCGTTTGCCAAGGCGCGCTTCAAAGCTCCAGCCAACTCGGACGCATCTTCCACACGCTCACCATGAGCACCGAGTGCGTGAGCCATTTTCGCATAATCTGAATGGCGAAGCGTTGTGCCAACCACCCGTCCTCCATAGTTTAACTCTTGATCGATACGCTCGATATTCCACGCTGCGTTGTTGGAGACGATAAAGACGGCCTTTGCCCCATGACGAACCGCCGTATCGACCTCCATAGCGTTGATACCATACGCGCCATCACCATTTATGGAGATTACTTGTCGTCCTGGAAATGCCAGTGCAGCCGAAATAGCAAATGGCACCCCGACACCGAGACACCCAAAAGCACCGGCATCCATGTAGGTTTTTGCTTCAAGTCCAACCCGGGCGAAACTCAATAGATCGCCACCGTCTGCCACGGCAATATAATCGGGATCGGCAACGTCACGGATCGCATCGAAAATCGCCATCGGATGTATCCGTCCGTCAGCGCCAACGGTTGGACCACTTTCACCCCTGCTTTTTGCTATGCGTTCGCGATGCTTTGATCGCAAACCGTCCAGCCAAACCGCATCCCGCTCGCCTGCATCGCCTCCAAGCGCGTTCGTTAAGCGTTCGAGTGTTAGGCCAACATCAGCAAGGATTTCCGGCGTACCACGTCGGTTGTCGATCAACTCACCTGAAGAATCTGAAATTCTTATTAAACGTGCGTCTGGAAATACCGCAGGGGAGCCAAAGGCAAGTTGATAGTCAAGCTTGCGCCCCAGCGTGATCACCAGATCCGCCTGGCCCATCGCTGCAGCACGCACAGCACCAACAACAGACGGATGATCTCTTGGAACAAGGCCTCGGCTCTCCTGCGTGTCCAGATAAAGAGCATCGGTCGCGTCGAGGAACCGGACGAGTGATTGTCCGTTTCCGTTTGCGCCGCGTCCGCTGATAACCAACGGTCGGCGCGCAGCCCGGATGACTTCGACAGCTTCGGTAATCCGCTCGGACGACGGCGTAAGGCAGCGCCGTGGTTTTGGTGCTAACCAATCCGATGGTGTAAGGCTTTCTGGCACATGCGTCCGCAAAACATCGGTTGGAATCTCAAGATAAACGGGACCGGGCTCTCCGGCATCGCCCATTGCACGCGCGATTGCTTCATCAAGCTCGCGCAAGACCTGTTCTGGAACCCGGGCTGTTCGCGAAAAGCGGCTGATAGGCCGCAATATATCTACATGCGCAATGTCTTGTAGAGGTCCCATATTGGCCTGGGGTCGAGACGTGCAGCCACCAATTAGAAGCACTGGCGCACGTGCGAGTGCAGCGTTTGCCATTGCAGTCACCGTGTTGGTGACGCCTGGACCAGCCGTTGCCATTGCCACACCGATGCCGCCTGTTAGCTCCGCATAGGCATGTGCCATATGCACTGCCGCGCACTCATGGCGCACGTCAATGATACGTAACCCCTGGCGTGCAACATGATCCCAGATTGGTTGGATGTGACCGCCTTGCAAACCAAAGATCCGGTCCACGCCGCGCATCTTTAGGGCTTTGGCAATCCACGCCGCAACGCTCAACTCATCCGTATTCAGGTCCTGTACATCCACCACAACAATCTCCTTTCGTCTGCATCTGCTACGTTAAGACTTGTCAGACGCTGTTTGTTCGGCGAGCAAATCGCGGAGCGCGCCATGTTGAATTTTTCCTGTCGCAGTTCTCGGTATCTCGCCTGGGGCCAGGAAGGTGATCTCGCGCGGTCGCTTAAATCCGGCAATACGACCCCGGCACCAATCCATAACGTCTTGCCCACTCAGATCGACGCCACTTCTCAATACGACGGCCGCAGTAACGCGTTCGCCCCATCGGTCATCGGGCATTCCAACGACAGCACAATCCTGAACGCCTGGATGCCGAGCGACGACCGCTTCGACCTCAGTGGGGTAGATGTTTTCTCCCCCTGAAATGATCATGTTCTTCTTTCGGTCGATCAAATGAATGAATCCATTTTCATCGCGCAATGCAACGTCCCCGACGGTCAGATAGTTGCCACGAAACGCCTCTTTCGTTTTTTCCGGAAGATTCCAGTAACCGTCGAAGGCATAGGGCGCACAACTATAAAGTTCCCCAGGCTCACCATCGGCTACGTCATTTCCGTCATCGTCAAGAAATCGAATGGGAAGCGAACCTACAACCTCGCGGCCCACAGTTCCGAGGCGGTCGAATTGTTCGTCTGGATGGAGCATCGTCACCCAGCCAGCTTCGGTTGAGCCGTAGAGTTCGAACAAGCCAGAGTTCGGAAACATTTCCATGATATTTTGCTTTGTCTCGACGCGCGCTGGTGCCGACGAGATCATAAGCTTCCTAACCTGCCCGAAATCTCCCGCAGTTCGACGGGCGTCTAACATCATCTCGTATTGCGAAGGCACAAGCGACGTGAAGGTCGCGCTGGTGTCAGAAAAGGTGCGAAGACAAAGTTCGGGATCGAAGCTTGGGCGTGAAAAGATATTAGTAGGAGCTCCACAGTAAAGGAATGACGCGAAGAAATATAGCGAGTTTGCATGACACATCGGCATCACGAGCAGCGCTTCATCCCGCCAGTCAATGCCAAGCTCAATCTCAGTCATCATGGCCAACAAGCTGATACCACCGTGGCCTCGGATTGCACCTTTTGGTTTTCCGGTCGTCCCCGACGTATACATCAAGCACCACGGGTCTGAGATAGAGACGACTGCATCAGGCTCAGAGGCTTTTGCTTCCTTGATCATTCCTTCATAGGGGCGCCAACCGTTCGGTGGCTGATCGGCTCCCAAATGGATGAAGCGGCTGTCGGGAATATTCAAGTCGTCCCGAATCTCGTCAATTGCGTTTTGAAGCCCTTCCTCCGCAATAACAGCACAAACGGAGCAATCTTCTAAGATGAATTTTATCTCTGAAGCGACAAGGCGGAAATTGATCGGCACGGCAACAATGCCAGCTTTCGCAGCTGCCACATAAATCTCAAGCCATTCAATTCTGTTCCAGGCAAGCACACCAAAGCGGTCACCCTTAACCAGCCCGAGGCCGAGAAGTGCATTGGCGAGACGACAAGTTCGCTCGTTCCATAGTTTAAAACTCATCGCACGGCTAAGGTCTCGGGCACCGATCCGATCGGGCTGCAATTGTGCCTGTGCGGTAAGAATCTGACCAAGATTCATGATCGGCGTCATCATGCGACCTCCACTTTGCCAAATGCGAAAATTATTGGCGCGAACCGCTGCGATGCTGATCAACGCCCTGGCATCAAGCTGTTCTGCAGCAATTACTCTCGAGGAAACTCTTTGCCAATCCCAACTGCGACGGCTTCATAAAATCCGGACAGAAACCCGTCGGCCTTGGGTTGGTCAACACCTTTCCCTCCAAAAACGCCACGCCACGTCAGTTGCGCGCGTCCATCACCTAGATCCTTAACGCGAACCTCACCGACATAATCATTTAACGGGAGTGGAGATGATCGAACAACGTAGTCGTCGCCTCGAATCTTGGGTTCGTAATACTCCAACTGGAGATGAACCTTACCACCGCCGTCCTTTAGGGTATTGGTCTTTTGCCTACCAATTCCTTGTCTATTCGTGGTGCTGAACTTAATTGGCGGCATGACGTTTTCGAAGGGCGCGGGAAGCTCACCGTATTCCAAAGATCGTCTGCAGAGGCATTATACGTTGTTGTAACTCCCGCATCAGTTGATGTAGGAGTTGCAACAACGAGCGCTGTTGCAATTGCCATCACACAAAAAGTGACACACTTCACGTTACTCTCCTAGCTCCGACTTGTTTCATTTGTGAGTGCGCTGGTCAGCCCCTCACAAGCCAGTTCAACATGCTTGACGGCGAAGGACTTCGATCCTCTGGCATCTCCGTCAAGAATCGCATTGAGAATATCTGCGTGCTGCTGCCAAATATCTTTGGGAAGGGCTGCCTTCTGGAGGACTTCGCTCATCACGCGACGCAGGTGAAGCCAATGCGGCTCGCAGGTGGCTGCGAGCAACGGGTTGCCCGAACACGCGTAGAGGAAGTTGTGAAATTCAACATCGTGGGCGACCATCTTTTTTATGGATTTGACTTTGACCGCATTCATCCCGGCTTTCACGATTGCTTGGCCACGTTGCGCAATTTGGTCTTTCACCTTTGCCGAGGAACCAGCACGTATCGCACTCAAGTGCGCGGCCAAGCCATCCATTGCACTTCTTATCTGATACCGGCTCGTAATCAGCGACGGGTCGAGCGCTACAACCGCCATTCCGCGCCCCGGAGCATCTTCAACAAGTCCGTCTGCCTTCAGTCGTCCCATGACCTGTTGAATGGGCTGGCGTGAAACACCGAGACGTTTTGCCAACTGATCTTGCACAAGGTGCGAGCCAGATGGCAGCGAGCCACCGCAAATCTCATCAACGAGGGCCTGATAAGCCTGGTCTGCAAGGCTTGGTGCCGGTGCGATTGGCTTCATTTTTACATTCCGAACTCTGAATTCAGAATTTAATAGTACATCGACGTATTGAAGAGTCAATGCTCTAACAGGCTTCGCAAATTTACCAATGGTCTACCTATTTTACGGTCCGTCAGTGTGACCCTCCCCAATTGAATTGGCCCACCTGCTAGTGTTCAAGAGGAGGACCTAAGATTGCGAGCAAACGACATAAACCGGAAGAGATTGTCATGAAGTTGCGCCAAGTTGGTGTACTTCGCAGCTAAGGAAAAACGGTTGCGAATGCGATCTGCTAGATCGGTGCCACATCACTAACGTATTACCTTACCTCTGGCGCAAGACGTATGGCGGTATGAGCACTGGCCATGTCAAGGAACTGAAGAAGCTTCAAAAAGAGAATGATCAACTGTGCATTGTAGCTCTTCTGGGTGATTCTGGTTGGCACGTTAATGACAAGCGCGTGGAACGGCTGTGGGGTCGGGAGGGGCTAAAGGCGCCAGTAAAACAACCAAAGAAGGGCCGTTTATGGTTCAACGATGGGTCTTGTGTGTAGGCTCCGTGCTGAATGTCCGAACCATGTTTAGCCTATGACTTTGTTCATTTTCGTACTGATAATGTCGGGATGTTCAGGACATTGAACCTGATTGATGAGTTCACCCGTGAATGTCTAGCGATCCGGACTAATCGATAGGGGCAGATCAAAGTCGCGGATTTAATTTCCGATCACTAATTGCGATTGAATTGGTCGTTGCCACGAGTTCTTCAATCGTGAAAACACTCAGTTCTCCTGCTTCATGAGCGACGGGCGCAAAGTTAAAAACGTCGTTCTCATACCACCATGCACCAATGGCTCGACCGCTTTTTCGGCTTTTACCGTATATCCGCCACCTTAGCTCCTCCTTTTGAATACTAGCAGGAGGACCAATTCGGTGAGGGAGGATCAATCTTGGAATCTTCGCAGGAAAGTACCGAGGGCAAGTATCATCTCAATTGATGCACTAAACAATATTTCTACTTTCACCAATCTATTCTTGTCGGTCAAAATCTCAAGTTCGAGCCCCCGGCTGGAACGACTGGTCTACATTCATAAGCAGACGTTTTTGAAGTTGCGGTCCAACACCGGTGTGGGACATCTGCAGAAATTGTTTCCATTGCAAACCCAACCTCAAGAATTAACGAGTAAGTCCCTTATGACGATAGCATTGTTCTGGTCGTGACTTCGAGCCGCATAAAGGAGTGTAAGAGTACGGCCGGGCGATATCTCGCGTAGCTGTTCCAGTTGTTGTGCTTGCTGCGGTAACTGCAATTCAGCGTAGTATCGGACAACAAATTCATCCCATCTATCAGGTCGATGGCCAAACCACTTTCTCAGATCATTGCTCGGTGATACTTCTTTCAACCAACTATCAAGATTTGCATCTGCACGCGTGATACCACGTGGCCACAAACGGTCTACGAGCACACGGTAGCCGTCTGTTGCTACTGCAGGAGAATAGATCCGTTTAATTTTGATCATCCTGGCTGGCAGTCATTCAAAAAAAAGAAGTTGCATGACGGACGGGCACTCAATTGAACCCGCCCGTCATTTATCTTAAAGGTCTTTAGCAGCGACAGTACGGATTTTCTTCCAGTTCACGTCAGCTTTTGAGATCGTCCCGCTTTTGTCCTTTTGAAACATGCGGAAGATTTCTTCGTTCAGGAAGAGGTAGAGTTTATTGTCAACAACGGCAGCGAACTTAGGATTGCCATCGAACTTTTTCCCAACCGATACTCCGAATGTGCAATAGCCGCCATTCTGAGGGAGATAACTTTTTGGATTAGCCTGAAATTTCTTCATCGTTTCCGCCGACGAGAAGTAATATGCGACCCCGTCATGAGCCGCCGTGTGCTTTGCAACACCACCGATACGGTTGCCAATATCAAGGAATGTAACTGGGTCAACGCCGTGCAATCCCAAAGGCTTTCCAACAGCCGTAAGTCCGTTGGACGTATTATATTCTTCTACGGCGAATGCAGTGGAAGATAGTGCCATGACACCAAAGGCGGCAATCACTGCAAGGGGTAAATTCTGCTTCATTGTGTACTCCAATCGTTCTGTTTGAATTTTTAAAATGCTGTCGAAGTTTGCTTGTCGACAGGTCGCAATGTGCGTCCATGTTTCCGTTCGATCTATGCGCAAAAGTCCGGACGAATTGATCAATCATCCGCATTAATCTCCTACGGTCGTGGACAAACGGTCGCAATGGATTGAGGAAACGACGTGCCTTTAAGCAAGGCCTGGGAGTTTTGTTTTCCCAGGCCTTCAATTTTATGAGTTTGCGAATGCGGGCTGCGAAGTTTCTGTGCGTGGCTTATGTAAACTGACAACAAGAAGAACAGCAGCACCGTTTGCCCAATAGTACCAAGCGTCAATCCCTGTAAAGCCTAGCAAGCTTGGCGCAATCAAGAATGTGACACCGACGATTAGGTCGACGGCCAAGTGCAATGAGTAAGGCAAAACCCGAAACACGCCGAGTTCGTGATCCGTCAAGAGGGTCAAAACAAATGCGGCAATGCCAGTCACAACAGCAAGCCAGAATGCGAGTGGATTGGAACTGCCAAGGGTCAGCAGGAACGGCAAAATTATAAGGCTCAAGGCCACTGGATAATCGAGGAATGCGTGCACTTTCTGGGAGACAAATCTGGGGTCCATACTATTGGTTCCTTTTCTTAGTAATACGAAAAAATTGGTAGGCGAGTGTTCGCCGGGAAGCCAACAACGTGCGTTCATAAGACCGTTCGGTCTATGCGCAGAAGTTCGGTATTATTGATCGATCGTCCGGCCCACTTGTCGTTTCTGTATGAAGTGTGGCATTCAAGATTATCAGGATTCACGTAGGAGCTAATCATGGCGCACGACGCACTAAGCCAAATTTTGGATGCACTCAAACTGCGGGGTTCTGTGTATTTCCACACACATTTCAACCCCCCATGGGGCGTACGCGTCCCATCATTCGGAAATGTCGCCCGGTTCCATATGGCAATGCGGGGCGATTGCTGGTTGCGTGTCGAGGGCATTGACCAACCCATCCACCTGTCAACCGGTGATCTTATCGTTATCCCTCATGGCACATCGCATATTCTGAGCGACACGAAGGATCGAGAAGCGATCGATGTTGATGATGTGATTAGTCAATCGGGCTATGCGGGGCATGGGGTACTTGCCTTTGGCGGCGACGACAACGACCACGCATGCAAACTCTTCTGTGGACATTTCGAATTTGAAGAGGGAACCATGCACCCGATTCTCGGTGCTCTACCAAATTTTATACACCTTCCCAATACGCAAACAATGAACGCGTATTGGCTTGAATCCGTAATGCGTTTTGTATCAGCAGAGATCATGGGCGACAAAGCCGGATCGGATGCAATCGTGAATCGGCTAACGGAAATTGTTTTCATTCAGGTTGTTAGAGCGTTTGTCGACAATGTGGGTGACGCTGCAGGAAGCCTGGCGGGAGTTCTACACCCGCAGCTAAGCAGGTGCTTGTCCGAAGTACACACTGGACCAGAAAGACAGTGGACCGTGGAAGCTATGGCTGGGAAAGCCGGAATGTCGCGAACGATATTTGCCGAGCGGTTCACATCACTCATGGGTATGACCCCACTGAGCTATGTTACTCACTGGCGCATGCAGGTTGCCCGTCGTGAGCTCGTTGACACGGACCAACCACTTATCGAGATTGCCGAGCATGTTGGCTATGGGTCGGAAGCATCATTTAACCGTGCCTTTAAACGTCAATTCAATGTAACACCAGGTGAAATCCGTCGCGCGGCTCATTGATTGTCATCAAAGTTTTCATTTCACCAAAGGGCAAAAAGTGAGCTTGGAACATTCATTCGCAACAGCGGGTCAACACGCACAAGCAGAAACATTCGAATCGTCTGCGACATCGCGGAGGGCCATTTTCGGTTGTGACCGTCATTTGTATCGATGCAGCGCTTCACCGCTTACCAGCTGTTGTGCAAAAGAATTCTCCGTTGAAGCGGTCGAAGTCGCAAACTGTAGTGATCTCACGAAAGCCTGCAGTTCTTAGGTAATTTTCGACCCAACTAGCTGGCGTCTCGCGCTCGTTCGGACCGACAGGCTGGTAACAAACGACAAACTGACCGTACGACTGCAAAATACGATACACCTCGGATATCATGGTGAGCGGTTCGTCCCAGAATCGAATACCTTCCCGGGGGTTCAATGAGGTTGAGGCCAATGCGGGTCAAGCGGCACCGCTTCACGTCCATCCGTCGTCGTGAAACGACGGATGGGCGTCAACTTTTGTCCGCATCGCCGTCATCGGAGGACGATCTGCACAACGTTGGCTTTACCGGCTCCTCGGCAAAACCGAGCGACAGACAACTTGCATCGCAGATGCTAACGCTCGGAGTTGGCGCGATGGCCTTGTGCCAACTCAAGGAAGTACGTGCGCAAATTGCCAGAACTTTCGACGGCTTTTACAAACAGCTGAGTCCCCAAAAGACCAACTGTAGGCGAATAGAGTTTACACCGATCACTTAAGACTCAGGATACACAAAAAGGATACAGCTATGGCATGGGTATACTTGGCGCTTGCCGCCGTTTTTGAAGTCACGTTCGCAATAAGCATGAAGTACTCAAATGGTTTCACCAAACCGATGGCAAGTGCCGTCACTGTTGTGGCGGTCATCGCAGGTCTCACCTTCCTAACTCTGTCGATGAAGACGCTCCCCGTCAGCGTGGCATACCCAATCTGGACCGCTGTCGGCACCTTGGGCACAATTGTACTTGGCTATTTTCTCCTCGGTGAGAGCCTGACAACCCTGAAAATCGTCTCGGCAGTCGCCATTGTCGCCGGCGTTGCGGGTCTTCGCGCATCAGCAGGATAGATCAGCAAAAAGACTTGGCATGACTGCCGAAAAGGAAAAGCGGTGTGGTCTGTTGAAGAAGGCACTCGCCGCTCCTGCCAGGTCAATAGCGAACCCGACCCCTCGGCCAGAGCACCTCACCGGACGCTCTCGTACCACCTGTCAGTAGCTTCACTTCAGCAGAACCGCAGTTCAGGGACGTCTGGCCTCGTCTCAGGCGTCCCTGAACTCGTAACCGCTAGGCGTATTGTGCGACGCCATTGCCAAGCGACCAATCTTCCTTCGATACTTCAAGAAGGCTGATAACGACATCTTCAGGCCGAACACCTGGGTCTGCCTTCAGACGTTTCGCGATCTCTGCATAGAGAGCTTTCTTCTTCTCAACTGTTCGACCGACATTCAGTGTTATTTGTATGAAAACAATATCGGCAGACCGATCGATGCCAGCATAGTTGCCACTATTGTTGATATTGTCTGCCTCAAGCTCTGTTATTGTCGCGAAGCGATCGTTCTCGGGTATGTCAATGGTTTCGCGCATTGCAAGATAGATTTGCTCCATCAACGTGTGGCGATACTCAAGCGACTTGCCTTTTCGGATCGAGATGCTGGTGAACGGCATTAAAACTTCCTATTCGTTTTCTTTTGAATGTCGAAGGGGGTTTCTTATGGTTGTTTCGTAACAACTACTGCTCGCATTTTGTGTATTGGCATAGCAGTCGGGGCGCTAAGACCTGAACTTCTTACTGGATTGTTTGTTTAGACGATATTTGGCGCCAAACAAAGTCATATGCACAGACATAAAATAACTTCCTGGGATCATTCGCGTCGATCAAAGTGCATGATGGTCTCTTCCGCTCTGGCATCAACATCAGACAAATTCGATGCTTACGACAAGTGTAGCAATGCGCCAGAAACGGAACATAACGGTATAGGACGATTGTTGGAAGAGTGTTGTTTCTGAGACATTTTCAGTTCGAGCGACAACAAATTTTCTGCAGCACAAATAGCCAGGTATCAGAATACGCGACGAAAGGCAGCCTCTCGACAGGCAAAGGCCACTGTAGCGTGGTGCCAAAAAACATTGTCAGTTGGACGACGCAAAGGGGTTGAATTCCGTTTTATAGCCAAAGCCGAAGATGAACTTCTCGGTGTCAACAGCAAACTGATCCGCGTTGTAGTTGGCGTATTTTGTTTCTGCGTAAAAACCACGTCCTAGCGGCAGTTTAGCATAAACATCAAATTCTTCGCCGTAATCAATATCGCCGACATCAGACGAAAAATCATGGTAGCGACCCTTGAGAAGTAAACCGTTTAGAAAACGATGTGGACCGGTTAGACCTTTCACCGTGTAGGTCACGTCAACGTAGAAGTCCTCGATGCCTGTTGGCGGAGTCACCAAAAACACATCCGCGAATCCATTAAATTTATGAAGTGTCGCCAATGGCGTGGCAAAAGCGAACTGACCGTTATCGCTGCCCAAAACTTCATACCCACCCGTAATCGTTACGCCGAAAACAGAAATGCCTGGCGCGATATGGTAGTAGTCGGCCGCATAGTTGACAGGATTGTTCCCAGTATCCGTCTGGTGGGCGTATTCGGCAAAGTATTGCAGCGCAAGGCCGTGCAGACCAAGTGAGTGTTTTCCAGACAAACTTACGCCAAAGGTATTGCTAGAAAAAGCGTCAAAGTCCTGGATATCAAGATAGTAGTTGTATCCCTTGACGGTTGTAGGCTTGGTCCCAGAGTAGGTCGCGTGAAAGAGATGCGCATTGGAGGCAAGGTCGCCCACGGGAGAGGCATTGGAAAAAATACGATTGATATTGCCGATATATGCGTAAAACAATTTTGTGTCTGGGATTGTCGTGTTTGCAACCGTGGCGCCATCATAGGTTTGATCGTTCTGACGCCAGCCAACAGATCCTATAAACCTTTGATTGTCCAAGTTCAGGCGATAGCGACCACCAATCACAACCGTGCTTGGAATGCCTAAGTACTCGAGATAAAGCTGATTGATCTCGTTCGACTTCACGTCGGCGACGACTGGCCGTGTTACATTTCCATTCAAGGTATTGTTGAACGAACCGCGACCAACCTCGCTAACATTTTCATATTCGATCGCAAGGCGCGTAAAATGAAACCGCGGTGTCATTATACCGATACGACTACGCAGCGTTTTGGCATGGGCATCCTGGATGCGGTTTGCCTGATCCACAAATTCATAGCGGAACCGTTCATCAATCGTGACAAGAGTACTGTTTGCACCTGTTTTTTCTTCTGCCAAGGCGCTCTGCGACGGGTTAGCGATGAGCCCAAGACACAATATCCAAAACATCATCGCACCACACATCAGGCCGTTGTCCATTGTGCTGCGTTGAGATGTATTGTGAAACATCAGAGCGTCATTCCTTGAAATGGCGTTGGTGTGTTGAGCCCAATGCAGGGTCAAAGATCAACAATCTCGATTGACGCCTATGGCGACTCACTTTGCTCGACGGTCGCCACAACGCCTAGATGCTAGGCCCTTCATGTTCAACACATAAACTCTGATTTCACCTGACTTGGATCAGGTGACGTTTGCTAAGCAAAACCGTTGATGCCTAGAAACAACACTTGAGGCGATCCAGACCTGGCCAGCGCCAAAGAACTTTGAACTGTTCAAGTTCCAGACGCGGCTCTACACCAGGGAACCAGGATACGTTGGTCGGGTAGCGGGTTACACATAGATGCCTAAAAGACCCTGAGATCTTCGCGTGTCGGCATGTCGACCCCGCTGACGTTTGCCTTTGCTACAAGTCGCGCAATATATTGTGCACTTGCAAATCTCTGTGTGCGATCAGACAGGAACTCTGCGATACGCTCTTGAACATGGTTGAATGGCAAAACAGCACCCGCTATTTTGCGTTCCAGATAAATGACGTGGTGGCCATAACGGCTTACAACGGGCTCTAGCGACAAGTCGCCAGACCGCATCTTCTGCAGCGCTGCTTCAAACTCAGGCGTTGTCTGGCCGGAGGACACCTGACCAAGATTTCCACCATGCTCCGCCGATGAGCAATCAGAATGCAGTCTGGCGAGTTCAACAAAATGGTGCGGTTTGTGTTTCAGAATTTCAATCAGCTTCATGGCTAGCTGAAATTGCTTATCGTAGGTCTCTGTATCCACCTTCGAGGCCGATAGCAAAATGTGAGACGCTTCATAAACGTCCGGCGATCGAAATCGGCGCATGTTGTTGTCGTAATAATGTCTGCATTCTACAGAGGTTGGGCTGGGAACTTGTACCTCTGCCTCTATGAGTTGACGCATGAGCGCTTCATCTTCAGATTCGCGACGCCCGCCTTCATCATGAGAAGGCCCAGCTATCATGTTTTTTCGGTGCGCTTCGTGAAGCAGAACCTCGCGCACTACGAGCGCGCGTGCGGCAGCTTTCCACGCCGCGGTCGGGCTATCAGCTCTGTGGTTTTGCACTTCTGCTGAAATAGCGGCATGGGAAATCTCAGTTCCGTTCACCTGCAGTGGCGTGCGTTCAGCGTTGGCTAATGGAGTGTGGAGCGAGCAAGACATGAGTGATCCTACTCCTCTGTAATCATCGGACGGCGACCAGATAGGGGAGTTGTCGACGCTCCGCTACTGCGAACAACCTGATAACCGCGCCGTCCAAGATACCAAATTGGCGCTGACCAAACATGCACCAACCGCGTGAACGGAAAAACAAGGAAGATCGTTAGGCCAAGAAAGAGATGCGCTTTGAAAATGGGATGGGCATCCGCGACAAGCCGCCAGACATCAGGCTGCAACGTGAAAATGCCTTGAGCCCAGGTCATAAACCGGATCATTTCATGGCCATCGAGGTGACCCATTGAAACTGGAATTGTTGCGAGCCCGAGTACAAGTTGAACGAATAGCAAAAGTAGGATCGCAATATCGCCAAACGATGACGTTTTGCGGATCCGCACATCAAACAGACGACGATGAATCAGAAGGATGATGCCAACCAGACAGGCAAGTCCGGCAATTCCGCCAACAACAATTGCCATGATTTGCTTGAAACCATGACCAATCCCCAAGGCATCAAAGACTTTGATGGGTGTCAACAAACCGATCAAGTGGCCGAAGAATATGATCAATATACCGATATGAAAAAGATTAGATCCCCACATGAGTTGCCGACGGCGCAATAACTGACTTGAGCCTGTCCGCCATGTGTATTGTTCGCGGTCGAAGCGAAACCAGCTCCCGAGCAGGAATACGGTGAGGCATATGTAGGGATACCAGCCGAAAACGATGTGATTGATCGCATCGTGCATAGCTATGAACTCCTTAAGCTCGGTTTGTTGACGTGTAGGTAATGATAGGTCGCTTGGGTTCAGGCGGCTCGACACCTGGAGCAAGGCGCTGACCGGCGCGAAGTTTCGCCGACAAATTGTCCTTGCCGCAGGCCATTGCGTCTGGCCCAAACTTCACTTCTTCGTCTTCCCACGCCGCGTCGAGCGCCTCCAAATCATTGGGATCGGGATCGGGCTGTGCGAGCATGGCATCAACAGTTGCCTTGTTTGGTTTTTCGTCCACCAAAATCTGCAAGGCAGAGAAAACCGAGGAGTATGTCGACTTTCGCTTTTCGAGGCGCATGCGAATGGCTTCAAAAATATGTGCCGGCTCGGCAAGGAGAGGTTGGGCTTGGTCAATTGAAAGCGTTGATAAGAACTCTATGAACAGCGGGATAAAATCTGGCAGCTCTCTCTCTTTGAGATAGAGGCCATTGGTCTCATAAAGTTGCTGAAGGTCGACCATGGCTTGACCACGATCCCGGCTTTCTCCATGAACATGTTCAAAAAGATGCAGGCTTAACGAGCGAGTGCGATCAAACAGGAGTACATAGCGTTCTTGGCAATCGAAAAGGTCTCCTGTAGCAAGTTCTTCCAGGATGCGATCAAGCCAGTCGCGATGCTTTTCCGGTAGACAACCCTCTTCATCCAATGCTGTCTGCATTACCGGAACCGCGTGCTGGAGATCCTCCGTTGGATAGGTCAAAAGCGCAGAAAGTGTTTTTAGAGTTTTTTTCATCGCTCAACATCCATCGGAATTTTTGACGTTTTGGGTTTTGAAAACAACCCGGTTTGGGTCCGCCCTTCAGAGCAGCCGTTGCCAAACGAGAACCCGCAACCACCACGAAGATCATAGGCATCCTCACCAAGCTCGCGGTGCGACGTTGGAATGACAAAGCGGTCTTCGTAGTTGGCAATCGCCATAATGTGGTACATGTCCTCAATTTGATGCGGGCTCATGCCGACCTGGGTGGCGATCGTTTCATCAATCACACCGTCGATGGTTTTTGCGCGCATGTAGGCCCGCATAGCCAACATGCGTTCGAGACCAAGTGCGACAGGCTCTTCCTCGCCCGCTGTTAAAAGGTTGGCGAGGTACTTGAGCGGAATGCGTAGCGAGCGAACGTCGGGCATGGCTCCGTCTGTTCCCATCTTGCCGGCTTCGATTGCAGATTGAATGGGGGACAACGGCGGTACATACCAGACCATTGGCAAGGTCCGGTATTCCGGGTGAAGGGGAAAAGCCACTTTCCACTCCATCGCCATTTTCCAGATTGGCGAATTGCGGGCCGCCTCAAGCCAAGCATCTGGAATACCATCGCCCCGCGCCTGCTCGATGATTTTCGGATCGTTCGGATCGAGAAAGACCTTGAGCTGAGACTCATAGAGGTTCTGCTCATCTTCGACGCTCGCGGCCTCTTCAATACCATCAGCGTCGTAAAGTAGAACGCCAAGGTAACGAATACGCCCAACACACGTTTCAGAACACACCGTCGGTTGGCCGGCTTCAATACGCGGGAAGCAAAAGATGCATTTTTCCGATTTTCCAGACGACCAGTTGTAATAGATTTTCTTATAGGGGCAGCCCGACACGCACATGCGCCACCCACGGCACTTGTCCTGGTCGATCAGAACAATTCCATCTTCTTCTCGTTTGTAGATGGCGCCTGACGGACACGCTGCCACGCAGGCGGGATTTAGGCAATGTTCACACAACCTCGGCAGATACATCATGAATGTGTTTTCGAACTGCCCGTAGATCTCCTTTTGCACACCGTCAAAGTTATAGTCTTCAGAGCGGTGTTCAAACTCACCACCGAGGATTTCTTCCCAATTCGGACCCCAATTTATTTTTTCCATGCGCTCGCCGGTAATCAGCGAACGTGGCCGCGCCGTTGGAAACGCCTCCATCTCCGGTGCTTTTTGCAAGTGTTCATAGTCAAAGGTAAAGGGTTCGTAGTAATCATCAATCTCGGGAAGGTCGGGATTGGCAAATATGTTTGCCAATATGCGCCACTTACTTCCGATCTTTGGTTCAATCTTGCCATTGCGTTTGCGATGCCAACCGCCGTTCCAACGCTCTTGGTTTTCCCAATCTTTAGGATAACCAATCCCTGGTTTGGTTTCGACGTTGTTGAACCAGGCATATTCCATACCTTCACGATTCGTCCAAACGTTCTTGCAAGTCACCGAACAGGTGTGGCATCCGATGCACTTATCGAGATTCAGAACCATGGCGACTTGAGCACGAATTCTCATTTTGTGGCCTCGCGATCTTGGGACGTTGCAATCGGCGTCGTTGTGTCCGGTCGATCCAACCAATCAATTTTTGAAAGCTTTCTCACAATTACGAATTCATCACGGTTGGTGCCGATGGTTCCGTAATAATTAAAGCCATACGACTGCTGGACATAACCGCCCACCATATGCGTTGGTTTGAGAACAGCACGCGTCACCGAGTTATGGATGCCACCACGATGCCCAGTGGTCTGTGAACCTGGCACGTTTACGATCTTTTCTTGGGCGTGATACATGAAGACCGTGCCCTCTTTGATGCGCTGTGAAACAACGGCCCGCGCAACGAGTGCACCGTTGGCATTGAAGGCTTCAATCCAGTCGTTATCAATGATGTCGGCTTTTTTAGCGTCAATCTCACTGATCCAGACAATCGGGCCACCGCGCGATAGCGTCAACATCAACAAGTTGTCGGTGTAGGTTGAATGAATGCCCCACTTCTGATGTGGCGTAATAAAATTCAACACCACCTGTTTTTCGCCGTTGGGCTTAGCGTCGATCACGGACTTCACCGAGCGGGTGTCAATCGGAGGACGATAAACACATAGCGCTTCGCCGAACGCGCGCATCCAAAGGTGGTCTTGGTAGAGTTGCTGACGGCCCGAGAGCGTGCGCCACGGGATCAACTCGTGCACATTGGTGTAACCAGCATTGTAACAAACTTTGTCAGACTCTAAACCTGACCAAATCGGAGACGAAATGATCTTTCGTGGCTGGGCAACAACGTCGCGGAACCGGATTTTTTCGTCTTCTTTTGGCCGGGCGAGATGTGTGTGGTCCCGGCCCGTTGTTTTAGACAGTGCGTCCCAGGCTTTAACGGCAACCTCGCCGTTGGTCTCCGGCGCCAGATATAAAATGACCTCGGCAGCATCAATATCGGTTTCAATCTTGGCCAGGCCTTGGGTTGGCCCCTCATCTGTAACTACACCGTTTAAGTCTTTCAGCCCTTCCACTTCATGTTCAGTATTCCACGACATGCCCTTTGCGCCATTGCCGATTTTCGACATTAGCGGACCAAGAGACGTAAAGCGCTTATAAAGATTGGGATAGTCGCGCTCTATGACGGCGATGGCCGGCATCGTTTTTCCTGGCACAGGGTCGCATTCACCACGCTTCCAATCTTTCACATCAAGCGCTTGAGCAATTTCAAGCGGTGTGTCGTGCTGGATTGGCGTCAACACAACATCGTGTTCGACACCGAGAACTTCTGGCGCAACGTCTGAAAACTTTTTCGCGATCCCTTTATAAATTTCCCAATCGCTGCGGGCATCCCAAACGGGATCAACCGCCCCTGTCAGAGGGTGAATAAAGGGGTGCATGTCGGATGTGTTAAGATCGTTTTTTTCGTACCATGTAGCTGTTGGCAAAACGATGTCGGAGTAAACGCATGTCGTCGACATACGGAAATCTAAT
This sequence comes from Hyphomicrobiaceae bacterium, assembly GCA_050633705.1. Taxonomy (GTDB): domain Bacteria; phylum Pseudomonadota; class Alphaproteobacteria; order Rhizobiales; family Hyphomicrobiaceae; genus JAJFHI01. The sequence goes on from JBOEGZ010000002.1 coordinate 351,446, forward strand.
GTCACCAGAAGATCGAGTTTTCCTTCAGGCGCCTCATCATGCCAAACCACATCCTGTGGTTTGCTGTGGCCCGTTTCACCAAGATCCTTGCCCATCACGCCATGACTGGTGCCGAGCAAATGCTTCAGGAAATACTCATGCCCTTTGCCAGACGAACCAAGCAGATTGGAACGCCAGACAAACATATTGCGTGGCCAGTTCTTGGGATTGTCAGGATCGTGGCAGGACAAACGCAGGTCACCAGACTTCAATGCTTGCGGGACGAAATCTTTTGGATCCTTGCCAGCGGCTTTGGCCTGTTTGGAGACTTCTAGAGGGTTTGTCTCCATTTGCGGTGCTGATGGAAGCCAACCCATGCGCTCGGCGCGCGCATTGTAGTCAATCAACGCCCCATCCCAAGGGCCGGCCGGTGCCAACGGTGATAGGATGTCTTTGGTGTTTAATGTTTCATAGCGCCATTGATCGGTGTGGGCGTAAAAACAGGATGTGGAATTTTGTTGCCGTGGCGGGCGATCCCAATCGAGTCCAAATGCGAGCGGCAGCCATCCCGACTGGGGTCGCAGCTTTTCCTGACCCACATAGTGGGACCAACCGCCACCGGACTGACCAACACAACCACACATCACCAACATGTTGATGACGCCGCGATAGTTCATGTCGCAGTGGTACCAGTGGTTCATGGCCGCGCCGATGATGACCATCGATCGCCCATTTGTCTTTTCCGCATTAGAAGCAAACTCACGGGCAACTGTTATGATTTGGTCGCGTGGCACGCCGGTGATTTTTTCCGCCCATGCCGGGGAATAAGGCTCGCAATCATCATAGGTTTTGGCGATGTGCTCCCCACCGAGGCCTCGGTCAACACCATAATTTGCAAGAAAGAGATCATAAACTGAAGCTACAATTTCCTCTCCATCTTTCAGAGCAAGTGTCTTGACGGGGATATTGCGGACTAAAATACTTGGGTGATCTGTTCCCGAAAAGTGATCGTGCTCCTGGTTGCCGAAATATGGAAATGAAACCGGAACAATGTCATCTTTGATCGCGTCGAGAGATAGGCGAAGCTTGGTCTCGTTACCGGCCGAGTCTTTTTCTTCAAGATTCCATTTTCCGGTCTCGCCCCAGCGAAAGCCGACGGACCCTTGCGGCACGACAAGCCGATCACCATTGGCGCTGTCAAATGCAACGGTTTTCCATTCCGGATTGTTATCTTCACCAAGCCCTTCGGAAAAATCACTAGCGCGTATCTGACGCTCGGGAACATAGCGATCCCCTTGCTTTACAAGCCGGACTAGCATCGCCATGTCGGTGTACTTGCGGACATAGTCTTCAAAATACGAAACCTGCCTGTCGACATGAAATTCGCGCAAAATGACGTGACCCATGGCCATCGCGAGAGCTGCATCCGTCCCCTGCTTCACGGCAAGCCACATGTCTGAAAACTTGGAGGCTTCCGAATAGTCGGGGCAAATCACGACGCTCTTAGCGCCACGATAGCGCGCTTCGGTATAAAAATGCGCGTCGGGCGTGCGCGTTTGGGGAACATTGGAGCCCCACAAAATAAGAAATCCAGCGTTGTACCAGTCCGCTGATTCTGGAACATCCGTTTGTTCGCCCCACGTTTGCGGAGATGACGGCGGTAGATCACAATACCAATCGTAAAAAGACATTGAGACGCCACCAAACAACGATAAGTAACGCGACCCAGCTGCATAGGACACCATCGACATTGCCGGGATCGGCGAAAACCCGAGCACGCGATCCGGACCATACGTCTTGGCAGTGTAGGCATTGGCAGAGGCGATGATTTCGTTGACCTCATCCCAGCTCGCGCGCACAAACCCACCATGACCGCGTTTCTTGGTATAGGTTGCGCGCTTGTCTGGGTTTTCGACAATTGATGCCCATGCAGCAACAGGAGGTAGATTTTTGCGCGCCTCCCGCCACAATTTGATCAAGCGCTTGCGAACCAACGGGTACTTGACGCGATTTCCAGAATAGAGATACCAACTATAGCTCGCGCCGCGCGCGCAACCACGCGGCTCATGATTTGGCAAATCTGGACGGGTTCTTGGATAGTCCGTTTGTTGCGTTTCCCAAGTGACGATACCGCCTTTGACATAGATTTTCCACGAACATGATCCCGTACAGTTCGCGCCATGTGTTGAGCGCACGACCTTGTCGTGTTGCCAACGTTTGCGATAGCCATCCTCCCAGCGACGATCCTCGCGGGTCGTAATACCGTGACCATCGGAAAAGCCACCCACCGTTTGGTTGAAAAAGGTCAGTCGATCAAAGACGTGGCTCATGATGCTGTGCCTTCCTCAATTGGATGTTCAGTTAAAGGTACATCCGTTGGTGTGCCGCGACCGCGTTCGATGTCATGCAACAAGCCGCCTGGACGGCTGTAAAACCACCAGGTCACCGCGACACACGTGACGTAAAAAATGAGAAATGCCCACAGTGCAGCCGAGGGCCCACCCGTCAATTCAATCGAGCTGCCATAGCTCTTTGGAATAAAGAACGCGCCATAAGCTGCAATTGCGGAGGTAAATCCAATAATTGCAGCTGCTTCTTTGTCTGCTTGGCGAGCCCGCTCAGCCGCGTTTAAACGGGGCATGAGATGACCCATTTCTGAATGCATAATGACAGGGATCATTTGAAACGTGGAGGCGTTTCCAACTCCAGTTGCAAAGAACAGCACCATAAACATTGCAAAGAAACCCCAGAACGCACCTGGTTGATCCTTTGTTGCAATGAAGTAAAGCACGCCCGCAACCGCGATGATCATCAAGATGAATGTCCAAAACGTCACCCGCGCGCCGCCATACTTATCGGCAACCCAACCTGTTGCCGCACGAGATAGCGCACCAACCAATGGACCAAGGAAAACATACTTGAGGGAGTTGATCTCAGGAAACTGCGTTTTGGCCAGCAGTGGAAATCCAGCAGAATAGCCGATGAATGAACCAAACGTTCCGGTGTAAAGCCAGCACATGATCCAGTTATGCTTGCGCTGGAATATGATTGACTGGTCTTTGAACGAAGCTCTCACTGAGCCGATGTCGTTCATTCCAAACCAGGCTGCGAATGTCGATAAAATCAGAAACGGTACCCAAATAAAGCCTGCATTCTGCAACCAAACCTTGGTTTGGTCGGAGGCAATCTGTGGTTCACCGCCAAGCGCGCCGAATACACCTGCGGTGACTACGATGGGCACCAGGAATTGCATTACGCTCACGCCAGCGTTGCCAAGACCGGCATTGAGCGCCAGGGCATTGCCCTTCTCAGCTTTCGGGAAGAAGAAACTAATGTTGGCCATGGATGACGCAAAATTCCCACCACCCAGCCCGCACAGCAGCGCAAGAACCAGGAAGATCAAATATGGCGTCTCAGGATTTTGAACAGCGTAACCGATGCCAAGCGCAGGAATTATGAGAGAAGCTGTTGTCAGCGTTGTCCACAACCGTCCGCCAAAGATCGGCACCATGAAAGAGTAGAAAATTCGAAGCGTGGCCCCTGACAGTCCGGGCAATGCTGCCAACCAAAATAATTGGTTGGTTGTATACTGAAATCCAATGGTCGGAAGCTTTGCGACGACGACGCTCCATACCAGCCAAACTGCAAACGCAAGAAGTAATGCAGGGATAGAGATCCACAAATTCCGTTGGGCAATTTGGTGTCCTTCGCGTTCCCAAAACTCATGATCATCTGGTCGCCAATCGTCAATCGTTCCTGCCAGCGCACCGTGTTTGCCCGGCTGGTGAATCGGCTTCATTTCAGGAAGTTGCGGTAAAATGGCTTTCGATGCTTCATCTCTTTCATGCCGCTCCATCAGAACGATTGAGAAATGCATCCAAGCAAGCGACGCAACGACAATCAGGAACAACAGCATAAAGCAACTTGTCCAAACCCCGGTAAGATCGTTCATTGCACCGAACGAGATCGGCAATATAAATCCACCAAGACCGCCAATCATCCCGACCAATCCACCAACGGAGCCGACATGATCTGGATAATAAACTGGGATGTGTTTGTAGACGGCTGCTTTACCAAGCGACATAAAGAAACCAAGCGTGAAAATCGCAATAACAAACGCCACCAATCCCATCTCTGTTGAAAATCGGATTGGTCCCTCAATTCCGTAAATAATATAATCCGTCTTCGGGTAAGACAGCATAAATGTGCAAATTGCAGAGACGATGAATGTGATGTACATCACCTTTCGCGCACCATGCTTGTCAGATAGATAACCGCCATAGGCACGAAACAAGCTGGCCGGAACGGCATAGAATGCTGCCAGCATACCCGCTGTCTTAATATCAAGCTGATAAACGCCAATCAGATAGCGCGGCAACCACAACGCAAGTGCGACGAATGCACCAAAAACAAAGAAGTAGTAGAGTGCGAAGCGCCAGACTTGCAGGTCTTTCAAAGGCTCAAGTTCAAGTAATATACCGCGCGGCTTCTCCCCCCGTATGCGTCGCGCAACGATTGCAGGATCTTCTTTTGTGAAAAGGTAAAAGAAACCTGCCATCAACAGGAGTATAATTGCGTAGATTTGTGCGGTCTGCTGCCAGCCAAATGCCACGAGAAGAAATGGAGCGCCAAAGTTCGTTATCGCAGCGCCAACGTTGCCAACACCGAAGATTCCCAGTGCTGTGCCCTGCCGTTCGTTAGGATACCATCGTGAAACATACGCAATACCGACGGCAAACGACCCACCGGCAAGCCCAACGCCGAGAGCCGCGAGAAGGAACATGAGGTATGTGTTCACGGTTGATAAGAGATAGGTTGCAACCGCCGTTGCGACCATCACAAGCGTGAACACCAAACGCCCACCATACTGGTCGGTCCACACTCCAAGAAAAATACGGCTCAACGACCCCGTCAGAATTGGTGTCGCGACCAACAGTCCAAATTGCGTTTCATTGAGGTCGAGATCTTGCTGAATCTTGACCCCGATGATCGAGAAGATCGTCCAAACAGCGAAACACACACTGAAGGCGACGGTGCTTAAGCCTAGCGCGCGTGTCTGATCTTCGTTGTGAACATCTTTCAAATAATCCATCGCGCACGCGCCCCGTCTGTGATCACCGGAATTTAATGCATTCAAAAAAGCGTCACTCTTTAAAAGGGGTGTCATAAGACGCGGTCTGGCGACTTGATCGAAATCAATAAACGTCTCGCAACTTGGGGGTACAAATGTCGCACATCGCTACGTCTTGGGGTTTCGTGCTGGTCGGACTTCAACAGCAAGTCCAACTTTCTGGCCAACCGCGACACCATTTTGATCCAATGGCGTTCGATGCCGTCAAGGGGCGCCAAGCACAAAGAAATTCATCTCGACGTGACCCAGCGAGATCTGGCCGACATAAGAAATGGAAAAAACTTGGGAGCAGAAGGTGCACCAAGACAACGACTTGAAATACAGAATAGTGACCGCACTTTCTTCGTGTTGCACGATGGCACTGGCGACAGTTCGCCCTGATGGCTTTCCGCAGGCAACGACCGTGAATTACATCAACGACGGTTTGACCCTATATTTTGCAGCAGACGCAGGTTCGCAAAAAACAGGAAATATCAAGCTGAACAACAAAGTCTCGGCAGCAATTGTGATTCAGTCAGAGGACTTTGGAAAGCTTGCAGGCGTGTCACTGTCGGGATATGGCGAAAGGATAATGGAGGCAGAGGGCGCCATCGAAGTGGCGCTGCGGTTGTTTCAAAAAATTCCACAATCGAGGAAATATGTTCCCGACGATACCCAGCAAATTGCGGTATTTTCCATCACGCCGGTGGCGATCTCCCTGATCGACTATAGCAAGGGTTTTGGAACTAGTGCACTGCTGAGCTTATAAAGCGGGTCATCACATCTGCGGTGCAGGTTGGTGCACCAAATTTCCGTTTTTTGGGGCAAAGCATTTTCCAAGAAATCGCGCGTATTAGCATATCGTGAGATGCTTGTTCGGCACCCCGGCCAGAAATAACCATTGACCAGCACCTCGCTTGGTTTCGCTGAGATAGGCGTCAAAGGAGTCCCTTGTTTGCTCGGTCAGTTCAAACTTAACTGGTCTACCTGTTTTTTTGTATGTTGATCGCACGATCAACTGAATAGCGTCGTGGCGTTACATCTTCAACGCGAAGAGAAACAACATCACGCTCTCGAAACTTGTTGTCGATTGCAAGATTAAATAAAGCGAGACTGCACGTTCGTTTTTCAAGTTGAAGTTTCGTGCAGATAGTCCAAACATGCTTAGGTCTTAGCGGCGATTTTGGATCAATAAGCTTGCATTCGTCCGCACAACGCTGCTGATTTCTAGCCAACTTTCAGAAGCAAAACCGATATGATCCATGCAAGCAACCGACCCGGGGGAATTGTGCCCTGCAAATGTGATATGACCCACATCAGACTTCTTTTGCCACACGAGAGTTGCGCACCAGCACGGTGTCCACTTCGGGGCAATTCGCGTCGATCAACGTGCATGACGGTCTTTTCCGCTCTGGCATCAACATCAAACAAATTCGACACTTACGACAAGTGTTGCAATGGGCAACAAACTGCCATGCGCTGGTGCAGCAAGGAGGGTTGCAGTGAATTTGCCTCGATGCCAAGGCGCACTTTACTCAACGACTGGGTGGGGCAATACTTGGCTGGCATCATTGGCCTACCGGGACCTTTATTATGGCATTCGAAAAACTCACGCTACACAGCATTAAAGCGCGTCCTGTGGTTCTCAAGCTTAAACGCCCCGTAATAGCGCGCATTGCCACGATCACGGATTGGCCGTTAATCCTGATTGATCTCAAAACTGAGGAGGGTGTTGTTGGCCGCGCCTACCTGGAACCCTACATCGTCAAGTCAATGCGCTATCTCGTACCCGCTCTCGAAGATATGGGCGCAATGCTAAAAGGTCAAAAAGTTGCGCCAACGGAACTCTATGAGGCGGCCCGCAAGTCGTTGCATTTCGTTGGTTACGAAGGACTGGCGATGATTGCCGTCTCGGGCCTTGATATGGCTGCCTGGGATGCCGTTGCCAAGGCGGCCAATATGCCGCTTTGTGTGCTTCTGGGTGGTTCGGTTGGTCCGGTTAAATCTTACAACAGCAATGGATTGTGGTTGAAGGAACCGCAGGTGGTTGCCGAGGAAGCGATTGAGTTGCGTGATGAAGGTGGATTTGTTGGCCTCAAACTCCGCCTTGGTCGTGACAACCCGCGCGATGATCTAACTACAATTGATGCCGTGCGCCGTGCAGTTGGCGACGACATGGCATTGATGATTGATTTCAATCAAAGTCTGAATCTCGCCGAGGCATTGAGGCGCTGCCACATGCTCGACGAGCTGGGACTTGCTTGGCTTGAAGAACCGATCGTCTACGACAATTTCGACGGTTATACGCAGCTTGCCCGTGAACTCAAGACCCCGTTGCAAATTGGCGAAAACTTCTATGGTCCACGCGATCTCTACAAAGCGCTCAGCATGAATGCCTGCGATCTTATCATGCCAGACTTTATGCGAATTGGCGGTGTTACCGGTTGGCTTAGGGCAGCTGGTATTGCCGGTGCAGCTGGCATTCCGATGTCAACGCACCTCTATCCGGAAGTGGGTGCACACGTCATGCGTGTCAACGAAACCGCACATTGGCTGGAGTGGCAGGATTGGGCTGATCCAATCCTGCAAAAACCATACGAGATTAAAGATAGTCAGATAAATATTCCGAATGTACCCGGTGTCGGTATTGATTGGAATGAGGATGTGGTGAAGGCCAATCTCTATGATGGTTGAACTGTAATGGCCGCTAAAAAGGAACAAACTGCTTCAACGAGCTAACTTTCTCGTCTCTCTTTGATGGTATATTTTTGCGGTCTGGTTCAGCAAGGTTGCCGCCGTGGTGGACCACACATCGTTAATGTTCCATCCGGCAGTCAAATTATATTCTGTTTTTCTCGGAATTAGATTAGTCTGGCAATTCTCTGTTGGCGTGTCGAAAAAAGAATTGGAGTTTTCCCATGAACGAGCATGTTGTCTTGAGAAAATCGATACTTTTGGGTCTTGCATGTTTGGCAATGCAAGTTTTCGCAATGCCCATAAAACCTGTTCATGCTGGGGATGATGGTGAATTGGGCACGAGTTATTACGCGGGCTTGAGTTGCCGACAGCTTTGGTACGAGCGCAACTCCATTTTCGCGTCCAGAGGTCAATGTTTTAAGACCAAGCGGGCGAGATCAGTATTTGGCAAAGGTTGTTTTCCACCTTATGGAAAACTCCCAAGCAACCTCAGAAATGTTGTCAAAGAAATTAGATCCTGGGAACGACGCAAGGGATGCTAGCAAAGCTCCAGCGTTCAGTTTCGTAAAACTCTTGACACCTGTGTTGTGAGCTTGGAAGATTTGCATGGCAGTTTGATAAAGTGTTGTTTTTTTGTTCTGATTTGCACCATCTGCGAGAGGTTTTATGGTGGCCTTACTCCATCGTTGTTTTGAGTTTTGGGATCATGCGATCCCCTCTTGTTTCTCTGCCATCTTAACCATCCTGATTGCTATTGCGTTTCCCGTTGCGGCAGTTTCAGGTCCGATACTCCAAATCGATGCGGGCGGTCATCGTAGTCATGTAAACGCCTTGATCTTTTCAAAAGACGGGCGGACGCTCTATTCGGCAGGTCAAGATAAAATTATCCGGATTTGGAATTGGAAAGCGGGCAAAACGGTCCGCACTATTCGTGGCCGAATCGGCGTGGGCTACGATGGTTCCATTCGTGCTCTTGCCCTAACGCCTGATGAAAAACTGCTCGCTGTTGGCGGTCGTATGCAGGCCGAATGCAGTAGTCATTGCGGTGACGTTAGAATATTCGAAACTGAAACTGGCAAGCTCGTCCGGACACTCGTTGGTGGACATAAGGGAACCGTCTCAAGCCTTGCCTTTTCTCACGACGGCACACGCCTGGCTTCAGGAGGCTTCGTTGGACAAATCGCAATTTGGGATCATGAATCCGGCGATCTAAAACATACTCTTAAAGGGCACACAGGCCAGGTTATGGACTTGTCTTTCATTGACAAGACACTGCGACTTGCCAGTGTGTCCGCGGACAAAACTTGGCGCGTTTGGGATGGCGAAAACGGTAAGCTAACGCATACCAACAGTGAAGGTACAGCGCCGCTGAATGCCCTTGTTGTCTCGCCCGTTGATGATTTGTTTGTGACAGCCGGTGCCGACCGCATCATCCGCTTTTGGAATTCGAAAACACTTGAACCTATTCACGCAACGAAACCGACGGTAGGTGGTGTTAATACCTTGAGCATAACACCGGACGGTCACCATCTCCTTGTGGGGATAGGATTGAGTTTTGATCCTCAGTCGATTGTCATGGACATCAAGACGGGGAAAGAACCGGTAATCTTAGAGGGTGTTTTGGCAGTGGTGGCCTCTGCAATAACCCCAGACGGCAAGACCGCCGCTCTGGCGACTGGAAGTCAAATCGAATTTCGCAACCTCGCAACAGGTAAGCAGACGAAAAAACTGGCCGGACGTGGTCTGGCAAAAACGGGTGTTGGGTTTGATGCTAAAGGCAACCTCGCGTGGGGCAGCGCGTTAAATCCTGCAGTATTTGAAAAATTAAATTCTCTGATGGTTCCCGGTGGTCCGTTGGAAGGAATCCCGCAATCCGAATATTACCTTTATACAAAAGTTTGGAGCGGTAGCGCGTCGGCCAAAGAGCTGAAGACTTTCGGAAATCCAGACGTCAAGGCGCGCGCAAAAGTTATTCTCGACCCGAGCGTCATTTCAAATATTGGTTCGTTGGATGTCGGTTTACGGCTGCCAAATAAAGAACGTCCAGGACTTGCAGGACAGCTCGGCGTCCCACGTCGCATCGCTCCTGAACGTATTGAAGATTTCAAGCGCGTCGTTCACCGAGATGGCTCCTTTGAGCTTCGCCAGGTTTGGGGGGAAGAACCTCAAGGATCATTGGTTCGCATAAAGGTGTACCAGGATGGCAAACTTCTAAGTGACAAATCAGGACTGCCAGGCGGCTGCTTTGTTGAGCCGTTCACATTCGCTGGTCCCTCGAACCAACTCAGGGTTGTTCGTGGGGGGTGCAATCCGTCACAATTTGCGACCGATGGCAAATTTCTCGGCAATTATATCGGGCATCAGGGCAATGTAACCTCGCTTGCGGTGTCTCCCGATAAAACGCTTTTGGCAACGGGCAGCAGCGATCAAACCGTCCGACTGTGGAATGCTGAAACGCGGGAGCTGATCGCAACAGTATTCCAGGCATCAGATAGCGATTGGATTCTCTGGACCCCGCAAGGATACTACACGGCCTCGCCAAGTGGCGATCGCATGGTTGGGTGGCACATCAATCAAGGACCGGATCGTGAGGCCAGACATGTTTCCGCCGACCAGCTAAGACAGCATTTCTACCGGCCCGATATCGTGTCGCGTGCAATTGAACTTCGAAGCGCAAAAGCGGCAGTCGAGGAAGCTCGAGACGCCGACCCACAATCCGTTGCTTTTTCACTCGACGAATTGGCGGATCGCAGACCGCCGGAATTTCGCGTAATCGCCATTGACAAAACAGACGAGAGATTTGCCGAAGTGACAATCGAAGTCGATAAGAACGACGACCCAGTGAACGGCTTTGATATTCTCGTCAACGACACACAGGTAACGCCGTCAACGTTACGAAGCTTTACGCCGAGTGGGTCAGGTCATCAGACTCGAAAGGTGCGTATCCCACTACAGCCTGGCGAGAACCGAATTCAGGTGTCTGCCCTCAACGAAGTTGGCCGGACCATGCGGGGCGCGGTGATTTTGCGAAGCAGTACGGCGCCGACAGAAAAACGTGGGGTGCTGTATGTCGTTGCGATCGGTGTCAATGACTATGGTGAAACGGTTGGCCTCTCAAATCTCAAATATGCCGCAGCCGATGCAGAAGCGTTCCATAAGCGCGTGGTCGAAACTTTAGGAGCTCAACATTCACAAACCAAGACGTTGTTGGTTTCTTCAAACAGCGACCGTGTGCCGACATCATCGAATGTGCGGCGAGCTTTGAGATTTTTCCGAAAGGCAAAGCCCGAAGACACGACCGTCGTGTTTTTGGCTGGTCACGGCGTTCAGGATGGTCCAGATTATTTATTCTTGCCCAGCAACGCACAACGCATTGATGATGACTGGGACCCAGACTCTGTTGTTTTATGGAGCACGCTTGAAGCGGCAATCTCGCGGGCGAAAGGACGCCGGTTGCTCTTTGTCGATACGTGTCGGTCGGGTGGGGCCTACAATGCCAGGTTGGTGAAAGATACTGCTGATTCAGGTGTCATTGCATTCTCTGCAACCAATTCTGAGGCGCTGGCGGAAGAACGCTCAGATCTTGGTCACGGCGTATTTACATATGCCCTATTGAAAGGGCTTGAAGGCGAAGCAGATGTGTTTCCAACCGGCGCGCCAGATGGTGACATCAACATGTACGAGCTTGCAGCGTTTGTAACCGACAAGGTCAATCGTATGACCAACAAGGCCCAGCAGCCTGAATTGAATGCGCGCAAATTTAGTGACTTCGTCTTCGCTACGGTAACGCCGCCACTGAGTTTGCTGGAGTAGCCGATAAACCGATGTGTAAAACCCGCGTAACTTACGCGGAAGACCGTCTTCAACTGGCTTGCGCAGCAAAAATATTCAGCGGGTAAAAACGCCGGAAACCAAGAACTGAGATCCTGTTATGCCTATTTCTTAGCTGCCCTACGCATAATGGGTGCTTTAACGACCAGACCGTTCAAGTCGTGAAACTCTAGCATGTCATCCGAAATACGGAAGTTTTCACTGTAGTCGTTATCCTTTTCGTAGAATCGACCATCACGCTCAACAAGCTCCAGACCTTCTTCGGGCCACAAGGCGTTTTCACCTGGCATGAACCGGCGAATAATTGGCCCCTTGTCCGTCTTTACGATGATAGCGTGATACGTCATTCCATGGCTTAGCACTGCATCGGCGATAACTTCTTCGCCTGCGTTGGGTTGATAGCTTGCAACGCGTCTCTCGAATTCGGCTTCCCTTTCTGCTGCGGCTGTCTCAGGGTCTTTGCGTGTTTGGGAGACTTGGAAATCTTGGTAGACTCCGGGCGGGGGTTCACCGGTGTCAGGATAATCGATCTTAAACTGAGTCAATGGAACGATGCGTTCATGACTGATCAAGGTCACGACTAACTTTCGCTTGTCGCCGACCCCTTCGAGTTGAAGTTGAACCTTGCCGATGCCGACGCCGTCTTTAAACAGATTGCTTAGACCGTAATGGTCTTTAATATTGCCCTTCTGGTCAACAACGAACGCGTAGTTCGGGCGGTACTCATCGACGTCATCTTCTTCATAAGGGGCAACCAATTTCTTCGAGTTATAGCCAAGAAGGAAGTGAAGTCCCTCTTTTCCCGACCCCTTCAACTTGTCATCGCTAAAACCGATCACGACAGACCGCCCAAGGCCGCGCCGCAGGAACGTCGCCCTTGATGAATTGATAAGATGGACTTCAGTAAGACCGTTCTTCTGCGCCATATTGTAGGACGTAAAGTCTCCAAGGTACTTGTCGTAACTAAACCGCCAGCAGTTTAGATCGTCCCTAAGTTTTATTTTTCGATGTTCGAGTTTTTCGGCTTTGGTTTTGCCCTTAACGGCACATCCATACGTACCATCACCTTCAAATCCGGAAAGTCGGACGCGATAGTTTTGAAGATCTTCCCAGTTCCTGAAGGTGTGAGGAACAATGGCACAAGCAGATTTCCATTTCGATGCGGTCAGAGCTTTTCGATCTTTCACGTCCAGATCAAATGGCCAAACAAACCCCTCCGGCGGATGGTCAGCGCCCCACCGCTCCCTTACTGTTTCTCCAACAATGCGGCATCCACGAGTTTTGACGTAGGACAACGTCTGGCGAACGGGCGTCGTGCCATCTTTTTTCATTTTTATGCCGGATTTCGCGCGTGTCTCATCTGGCATGAAGCGATAATCGATTGGACCGGTTGCAGCCTTCAATTTTTTTGGCTTTTGATCGTCATTTTCCTTATGAGCAGTCGGTAGCCATGGGTTGATTTTTTTCAGTTCCTTGATGTTGCAGTAAGCAGGGAACTTCGGCATCGCCCACCAAATCATTGCAAGGTCTTTGCCCGACCCTTCTTCTGCCAAATTTACTGCGGCAGCCTTGAATCTGGAGTACCTTTTGGCTGGCAATGTTGCGTTTGGTTGGCGGACATTCTCCGGATGGCGCGGAAAACGCAAACCCACACCGGCATCACGCCAAGCATAGCCTGTATGCTTTTTCATTCTCGGGTTTAAAAAATCAACGGGAATATTAAAGTACCCATGCATGACTTTCCGACTGACGCCGTCAATGGATTCATGAATATTGAACTCCCAGTTTCCCGGTTCCCGGCAATTGTTGATGATATCGATTTTTGAAATCTTGGAATTCGTCGCGTGAAGGCCTTCTATCTTCGCCGTTATTGAGCGTCCTTTACGATTATAAACGCCGAGGTACGATTGAACTTTTGCGATACAGGAATTGCGATCTGGAATGGGGTGTGGCAAGAATTTTCGCAAGTCGATATTTGCAACCTTGATGAGTGGAGCGTTCGTCAGGTCATCGCCGTGAAGGAAAAGATCCATCAAATAGAAACCAACGGGATTGTCGACAACAGTTGCCATTGTGATTGTATTGGCATGCTCCCACGTCTGTGCGACCTTCGTAATCTCTAACCACGGACGTTTTCCTTTCCACGGCGCCCTGTCGTCGCGTGGAATTTTGTAAGAAAACGTACCCGGCCCTTGCGGGACAGTGCCAGATTCGACAAAGGCGAATGCTGCCTGGGTGCTGCTATCGACAGACTGATCTGCAGAAATCGCGGTGTGCATTGGACAAGCGACAAACACCGCGCAAACCATGAATGTCCGAAACAGTGCTGATCTTCTTGGAATGACCAATTTCCTACGGATCGAACTTACAATTGCTTCAATGACCATGGTAAATCAGACCTCCATCCCGGCGGCTGGCAAAATAACGCGAAGATCGACGTATTCTAGCATCCGAATGCTTCGAAATTCAACGGCATGCGGTTGGACTTTGCAAAATTTGAATTGCCAAATATTCCTGCCCTGACATTAGTTTGGCAGAGCTTTTGGATAGGTCAACATCGCCAACACTACATTCAACCAAATTGTGGGTTGCTTTTGTTGCATCATTTCTTGGCATGTCGAGAGATGGTGATATTGGTAACCATGGATCGGATGCTTAGTCTTCAGGTCTTGATTTGAACCTGCCATTTTATATTGTGCTATGAACGCATTGTTTTTAGATACTTTTAGATACTTGTAGTGTTTCTGCCCAGCTAGGGAGGTTAATGCCAGCATGGCAAAGGTAATCAAGACGTTCGTTTCTGTACTTGTTGCAATTGGGACGTTTTTCGGCCCGGCCATTGCACAGGATTTCGCGCCCGCGCCTGCAGCAGGGTTCTGGGAGTATTATCCACCTCGCGTCGCAGCCCGGATCACCTCTTATAATAAAACCATGCAGGCTGCCGGTCTTGTCGGACCTGAGGCCAGCAAAGGTGTGTTTGCCTCGCCACTCGTTTGGCCACCTTCAATAAAAAAAATAAATGTTTGCTTCTTCAATGGCCATCGCGCGTTTCACCAGCTTATTGCTATGACCGCGCTTGAATGGACAATAGGCAATGTCCTCATTCCTCTGGATTTTGGTGACCTAAATCAGCCGCGGGCCTGCAGTGAGAATGAATTTTCACACATCCGTGTCAGCTTGAATGACAAAGGACAAAATTATTCTGCGGTTGGGATATTGAGCTACAAAAGTTTCGCCCAGACTGAAGAGTCGATGTCGATTTCTGTCGTTAATCCGAACACCAAAAAGCTGGTTAACGCAATTGATCTGCGCCGAGCTGTATTGCACGAATTTGGCCACGCTCTCGGTCTTGCACACGAGCACCAAAGCCCGTTTGGAAAGTGCGAAGAAGAATATAACTGGAAATATATTTACAGAGATTCTGCCAAACCACCGTTGAAGTGGTCAAAAAAAGTGGTTGATCACAATATGCGCCAGTTAAACAGACCAGGTACGTTTGCATCAGAATTCGATAAGGATTCCATCATGCTCTACACATTCCCGGAACAGTTCTTCAAAGCAGGTAAAAACAGTTCGTGTTTTTCTGAAGAAAACTATTCGATCTCAAAAGTTGATCGTGATGTCATTGCAGAGCTTTACCCTGCGGATCAAAAACGTCGCTACACGCTCTACGAGGAACGCCGCAAGCATTTGTTGGAAACGGCAAAAAATTCAAAAGCAGCCGACAATTCAAAGTCGGCCGCGTTGCAGCTGTTGAACGATTTTCTGCCAGAAATCAAATAGCGGGACAAAAAAACATCGAGCAGCAACTAACGCTCGGTGTCCCACTGCAAAATCTTGATTGCCGCGTCGCCGATCGTGCCGATTGCGACCGAGCGCGTCTCGGGCAGCAATGTGGCTTGGCGCAACATCTTTTCTAATTCAGACGTTTCGCGGCGAAATGCCGTGTGTTTTGCGGATGTCGCTTTCGACAGACTGGGCTGTGCCAGATAGTTCAAGTTGAGCGGTGTTGCGCCTTCGGCGAGTTCGAAAACCACCAACAAGAGTCTCTCTCGACCTGTGCTCTGTACCCCGTCTGGTAGACCCAACGTCTTGCAGTCTTTTGGAGCACACCATGTCACGATTTGAATCAGGCTCGAAGCTGCCAGCAGGTCGTCCGGCTTTATGACTGGGCGATTGCCAACGTCAAATACAGAGATGCTTGCATCCGAACCGACAAGAAGTCCTGTTACCTGAACTCGCTTTTCGCCCGTATTCGCCACTTCTATTCGGAGAACGTCACAGTGTTTTAGTTTTGGCGGCTTGGAGGGATCAAGCAAGTCACCACCCTCGTTGAGTTCGCGCATATTGGGTGGTGGGCACGCGTAGCCGTCATCCGTGGCACCTTCAGGCTTTGCAGCCGGAATTCGAAACATTCTTAGATCAATCGGCATGTCCTTCTTCGCAGGCACAATAGCGTCGGCAATTCGAAGTAAGTTTTTCTGTCGTGTTAGACGCCAAATGTTCTCTCGAAGCTGTTTCGCCACCGTTTCCGAATTTTCATTCAGCGGAATGGAGAACTGAGTTGCGGTATTTATGTGGTCGCGTGAGCCGGTATTTGGCAAGATCAACAATCGGTCTGATTGCACACGAAGATGCAAGTCGGCTGGTTCACCCACCGCGACCCAATCAAGTTTCAGACCTTCTTTCTGACCGGTCTGGGCTTGCACGAGCTTGATTGCCACGTTCGCCGTTTTTCCCGCCTGATCACTGCCATTCACTTGCGCGGCTATTCTCAAACTGAACGATACATTGCGTGTTGCTACCGCAACGGTGAGCGGGCCTGTCAGTTCTGCAAGATCGGGTTCTGGCACATCACGAAACGAATGAGGCACAGCTGTTGAGCGATTGAGGCCAGATGTTGTGACCTTCAAATACCCGACCGGTTTTTCGCCTGATCCGACCTTGTATAGCGCGAGAACACTTCCAACACTGACACTGGATAATGTACCCAGTTGCGACGTGATTTGATTATCTTGTTTGTCGATTTCGGCAGGCCATCGCCACGTTTGTAAATCCTGATGCGTGAGGTTGATGCTGCGGTCCAATTCACCTTCATAGACAGGCGTGGGAAGGCCTGGTTGAAACGCGGCGTACAAGCTCTCAATTTGTTGCGCCAGGCTGCGATAGGATAAATTCGGGCCACGGTTTAAGGCTTTAACAAGCTGGTAAGTAAACACGCTGAAGATCTCGTTTTGAGCCTCAGGAATGCGTAACTCAAGGGCAAGTTTGTCAGCTTGTGCGGCTGCAAAAACTGTAATGCCGTTGCTCTGATCACGACCTTCACCAAGCCAACCATCGTATTTTGTTTGCGATTGGCTTTCGGTTTTTGTCGCGACGCGTTCGATCGCCTCCGCAATGTCCCGGCGCCATTGTTCGCGAAAGGCCGGTGCGACCAAATCCAATGGCTGAATATACTTGGTTTGAACGTCGTCTTCGATCCCACGGGTCATGTCGCCAGAGTGACAGGCATCAAACACGGCCCAGACGAAAACGTTGCCTGCAGCTCGTAGATTTTTTAAGAGCCCACGAATTTCATCGTCGACGAGCCCATTTTTTATTTTTCGCGTTGCCATATCGATTGGTCCGACATCGATCGGCAAAAATACTTCGTCAAAATTGTCCGGCTCAACATCGTCGCTAAAGCCAAACTGCGGTTGCTGCGAACCGTGCCCAGAAAAATAAACAACAACGAAGTGCTGCTTTTCTTTTTGTTTGGAGATTTTTTTGGTTAACGCTTCAAAGGCCGAAATAATATTCTGACGTGTCGGTGTTTTTCGGTCGGCAGGTACGGTATCGCCATCGGCCATCTTGTCGGCTAGGACTTGGATGTTATCTCGTTTGACCCCACGGCGGTGCAAGGTATCCCAAATGAGCCTGACATCATTTTTTGGTGCCTTAAGCGGCCTCATGATTTTTGCATTATAGCCTGACACACCAACAATGATGGCATGGTTTACAACATCGGTTTGTGCCCGAACGTCAGTCGCCGTGATTGTCGCGAAACAAACAGTGGTGAATGCCAGAAAAACGTCACGCATCATTTTAACACCAATCAGGAACTGCGTTTTCATCATTCAGGTTTCAAGAATAGCTCCAGGCCCAATCCGTAGTTTTCGACAATCTTTCGCCGGTCACGGATATAGGGCCCAAAATTGGACCAGATTGTTTCAGCATGGCTTTTCAAGAAGGCCAGTGCGACGGGTTTGTCACAGATTTTTTTCTCAATGCAAATTTGCACGCCGTTGAAGAAACCAATGAGTAGATCCAATTCTTGCGCAATCCCCTTCTTGTTATTGGTGTCGTTGACCAGGAACATGGCAAATCGGTCTCTAAGTTTCTTTTCGGCCTCCGCATTCATGCGAACAGTATTAAGACGCGCAATTTTTTGTTCGTAAGAGCGCAACGCTTCGCTGATTGTGCGTCGGGCGGCAATGAACCGTTCGTCGTCATACTTCTCGACATATTGAAATGTGTATTTGACGCGATCGGCTTGCTGGAATGCGAGAAATTGATAAATCGAGAAAATAATGCCAGCTAGCAAACCGAGGTTTGACACGATCGCGACAACGACGGACCCATGCTTGACAAGTGGCGATTGACTTAATCTGGATGAATGCGCTCGCAGCCAATTCAGGGCTTTGATTGTCGCCCGTCTATTTCTGGCAATCACTAAATCGAAAAACGACCGGTTGTCCATCCTGTTGTTTCAACTCACTAATATTATCTTGTAGACATCGGATTTGCTTTTTCGTCAGGAAGTAGACCTTGTCTGCGGCGTGCTTGTCACCTTCGGGATCAACGATCGGATCAAGAATTGTATCAGAGCGTGCATCACTTGTCGTATAATTACCGGAAGGCTGACTGCATTCAAGAAGCGAAACAATAACAGGGTCAACAGGCTCGGCGAGGTAGACGGGCAAAAAGGTCTCGATGCAGGCCAGCTGCCGTTTGCTCAATTCAATCGAAGAGTTGCAAGTCGAGCACGCGTGGCCAACTCCCGCTGCAACCAGTGCAACACCGGCAATAGTTAAGCTTGCAGCAAAAAATGGTTTAGCGAGCTGGAATGCGTCAATCATATTCGTGAACTTCGATTGCTTCAATCGGCCAGCGAACCTTAGGCCGAACCAAATTTTGTGTCTAGTCGCGTCCAGAAGGACTTGCGACCATCAGCCTTTTGACTTGATTGTTGTTTTGGCAAACCTTGTCGGCTAAAGGGCAACATTTTATAGCCCTGCGTTGCACTAGGAGACAGTTCGTCCCGTCGCCGTAGTGAGTGACGTATACAAGGGCCGTACGTCGTATGTGACAGAATTTATTAGCGCGGCAATTATTTCGCTCGACCAAAAAACATGCATTCAAAAGCCACGATCTCTTCTGGCCTATGCTCTTTGCCCATATCGCGTCCTTCTCAAAGTCGAATGGCAAATTCGGGCGCGCCACTTCATGGACGGAGGAATTAGTTTAGGTTTTCGCGTTGCCAACGGATGGAACTCACTGCGAACAAATCTCGATATTTCTTTGACCCATCGTGGTAATGGACCGTGACTTCAAAAACATCTGCTTATCAATGTTGAACGGTCGCTTCAATCGACTATTTGAATAAGAAATTTTGAACCTGCTTGTGTGAAAAGACAATTTGAGAAAAGTCGCACCGCACAACCAAAACACATTTATGAAAACGACTTCGCTCAGCTGATAGACTGCATATGATTGTCGAAAGCACGATGCGGGAATCGCCGTGATTTTTGCAAGCCATTGTTGGGTGACTCATTACGTAGCGTGCCAGTACCAGAACTTACAGCGAATTGAGAGCCTCCAAGTTGTGCGAGCCCACAAGCGTCTGCGATGTCTGTAGTGTGATATCTGTCTGGATTCTCCGTATCAAAATAAACGATTTGATTGGCTCTTGGCGCAGAGGCCGCGAGCCAACGCTGATCTGCACTCATAGCAACGGAGCCAATATAACCTTTCAGTTCTGTGCCAAGAGCTTCGGACGGTTCAATAATTTTGAGTGGTGTGTCGAGATTTGCGTGCCCGATGAGACCCGGAGCATTTTCCATTTCTCCTTCCCATTGTCCGCCAAACCATATGGTGCCGTTGCTATCTTGGGTCAGGTGGCGGACAGAAAGCTGGTGCAGGCTTTCTGGAAGCGTATGCTGCGCAATAAGCACACCGGTCGTGGTGTCAATGAAACAAAGGGACGGTGTCATGGTGGTGAGATTGAGTTTTTCGCGACCGCTTTCGGGATGCGTTTCTATCCCGCCGTTGGCAACGGCCAACGTCTTTCCATCTGGTTGTAAAAGAATATCATGCGGACCAATACCATGGCTCGAAAACTCCCCAATGCGTGTGAAATTTGTTTTGGCGTCGTAAACTCCGATGATGCCACGCGAAGCATTAAAGTCGTTTTCAGTCGTGTAGAGAATACGACCGTTCGAAGAGAACGTGCCATGACCGTAAAAGTGGCGGTCTATCGGAGGGGCGAATAATGTTGGTGGATTTTGATTTTGTGCATTGAAAGACAGTGCAAACCGACCAGGGCGTCGTGCGAAAGCGACAACGTTCTTAGTCCTTTTGTCATAGGCAAAGTCGTGGCCCCGCCCCTGAATCGGAAGCTCTCGTATGATTTTCCCGTCTGACGTCAAAACGGTTAGCGCGTAGCTGCCATTGGATTTCTTGCACGCAGCAAGAAGAAGGCTTTTTGGGCTGCTGGCCCAAACCGGCATTTGAAATGATGGACAGAGCGCAGAGGCGAGACCAAGTGTTGTGCCTGTTAAAAAATGTCTTCGATCAATCGCCATCGAGACTATTGAATCCCATGGTTAAGCCTACGGTTGGAGCGATATCACGACCGATGATAAGGCGCATTTTGTTCGATGATCGGTAGAGCTTGAGAACAACGGCGTCCGTGAGTTTTCCTGGAAAATCATCATTTGCATATGGAACAATCAACGCCTTTGATGTTTGCCTTAAGTCTCTACAGGTCTTTGACGCAGTACCTTTTAGAGAGATCTTTTTATCTGGAACGAGTGTGACGAGATCCAATTTTTCAAAGAGCTCACACACTCCGTCAATGCTTGCACGTAGATAAGGGTCAGACAGGTGGGAGCGATAGTACGGCAACTGAGAAAGCTTGGTAAGCCCAAGCATTGTTTTTCTTATAATGCCAATTTGCTGGTCACGAATAATTTGAAAACCGAGTAGTGCAGACTTCGCTAGCTCGGTAATGGATTCCGTTTGTGTCTCATAGAATTTGTTTGTTTCAGCGGGGCTTAAGAGCCGTTCGCGCCAACCGCCCCTTTTTGACCATTCTGCCAAAGCGTCTTGTGAGGTCGTGAAGACGTTTGCAGCAACAGCTGAAGCAAAAGCACATTTATACACATCTACAGGCGTCGCATTTTTTCCAACAGTGATTGGGTTTGCGAGTAAAAGTTCTAGGGCCGTCAGTCCCTGAAGTGCGATACTTTGTTTCGCTAGAGTGCCAAGTTCTAAAAGGGCTGGATCACTCTTTGCCAGAGCACGGCGCAACTGCCGCCATACTATTCCGCGTGGGTCGGGGTGGAATGAAAGGCGTCGTGCACGGGCTAACAGCTCAAACGGACCAAAGCGCAAGTGTGCAACACCTGCCCACGATAAAACCGCAGCTTCAAAGCGAAATCTCGTTTCGTCCCAGGCATCAATCGATCCAGTGGTGCAGGCATTTTTAACGGCACGACTTAGTGATCTGGTCGATGACACGAGTTGCTTCAGCCGTGGCATGACATGTTCATCAACGGCCGTTTGAACACGTTGAGAAAAGAGTGTGTCGCGATCAGTTTGAGCCGCATTGAGTGCCGGGGGATTGAGGACGCAGAAGATCGCAACAAGGGTAAGGCATGTCGTCGCCAATTTACCTATGATCTGCGTCCTAGATGTGCGTTCGTATTGGGTCGGCATGATTGAGTTTTCAGCATTGTTGATGTTGGCTGTATTGGGCTTAATTGAGTTGTGAACAGAGATTTCCGGTAAGGCGCGAGTAGAATATTGCAACATCACGTGTTCAGCCACTCAAATCCTGATTGCAGTAGTCGTATTCTTGTGGAATATTAAAGTATACAAAATTCAACCCACTATATTGGACTAATGTGATGTGTTCTGAACCTCGCAAAAATTTGTCATTATCTGAATGGATTGAGGAGAGTGATAACTCTCTCTCCAGGCGAAAAGACAAACGTTTGAAGATTTGGCAAATCCGCAATCATACGCAATGTTCTGTTGTTGGGACATGCTTGTCGCACGGTGATTTATTGCAGGTTTTAAAGCGTTGTAAGCTTAAGGCAGACCCTAGTGTAACTCCATATGAGCTGCACGGTCACTTTGTCGAACACACGATGAAGGATGGACCAATCGCGCGCGCTCTGCAGAAAATGCTCGACAAACGTTATGCCGGCATCTTGCGCCTGGTCGGTCGCACTGACGATCACAAAGAGCTGGTGGACTTATGGCAACGTGAGTACACAGCAGGACGTGTTGCCGGTGCCTATTGGGCGTTTCAGACGTACGCGCACATCCCTGAAGCACTGCATGTCCGCATCTTTGGTGAAGTGCACATGCTGAGCCATGTATTAGGTCGCACAGTTCATTCCACAGCCGAACGCGCATCTGAACTGGAGGCGCGTACGTCTGACCTGGAAGCAAAGCTTATGCGACAAAGCAAGCGGCAAACCCGAGCGTTGGCCGGTAGAGATCAGCACATTCGTAGCCTTCAAGACAAGCTCTTGGCCAAGTCGTCAGCAAAGAAGTCACCGCAGCCCTCATTTGAGCAGCGAGAAAGAGTATTAAAGGCATCTGCTGTAACTCTCGAGCGGCGACAGCGTGCTTTGTCGGCGGCGCGTGAACGTGCCAAGCGTTCTGAGACACGTGTTGCGGAGCTTGAGAAAGAAGCCGAAATGTTGCGCGCGTTGGTTGACCGATTAACTGCCCGAGAGGTGTCATCGACATACACAGGAGAAGATTGTCCAGGTGCCTTGGCATGTCGGCTGGATTTGCCGGAAGGCGAGACTTTGAAAGTTCTCTATCTTGGAGGGCGCACCGGCACGGTTGCAAAATTACGTAACATTGCGGAAACAGCAGCAGCAGAATTTTTACATCACGATGGCGGCAAGCAGGAAGCCTTTGCTCGTATTGAGGGCTTGGTGTCGCGTAGCCATGTCGTCTTCTGCCCCGTCGATTGCGTGAGCCATCGCGCTTGTTTGTTTGCAAAAGATCAATGTCGCCGACAGCAAAAAGCTTTTGTGCCGCTTCGCTCATCCGGTGGCATGACTTTCGCCCGCGCCTTAGAGCAGATTAAGGTTTAATGTCGATCTCTGGTGCTTTGATTTCTAATGTCTATTCCTGACCCTGGCTGTGTAAAAACGCGAATTGGGGTATGGTTCTCTTGTCCTTTGAGGGTGGAGGATTGGATGAAGCGGTTTGTTGAGGGTGCGGATCGTAATCAGGTGACTTTTCTGCCGGAATGTCTGGAAGATTGGATCGGCGATGACAATCCGGTTCGCGTAGTTGATGTCTTTGTTGATGAACTCGACCTGGCCAAACTTGATTTTGATCGCGTTGATCCGAAAGCCACAGGCCGGCCGTCGTATCATCCGGCTGTTCTACTCAAGCTCTATGTCTACGGCTATCTCAACGCCGTGCAGTCGAGCCGCCGTTTGAAACGTGAAGCGGGTCGCAATGTTGAAGTCATGTGGCTGCTTGGCCGTCTCATTCCGGATCATAAGACGATCGCCGACTTCCGCAAGGACAATGGCCCTGCGATCCGAGAGGTCTGCGCGCAGTTCGTCGAGCTGTGCCGACGAATTGGTTTTCTGACCCGCGGGAGTGTCGCTCCAATTGGGCCTGACCCAATTGGAGCGACATGGTCTTCTCGCACCTCGGTGTTCGTGTTCCCGTACAAATTTGTTCGGCTGCGCCTCTGATCGAGCACCATGTGCTTATTGGCGTTGGCGATATCTGTGACGATAGCAAACTTGCTATCGAGTGCCTCCAGCGCAGTTTGCAGTTGCGTCGCGCTACTGAAAAGGCGCTGGTGAACCGAGACATACATCCAGGTTGCGCCTCGATGATTATGGAGAATCCAGTCGCGCAAACTGAGTAGAGACGTGCATGCATGAAATGCGGAACGCAGATCCGATGAATTCATTTACGTCGGGTGTGACAACGTAATCGAAATACTCGCGCGGTAGCTTGATTTGTCTTGGCACCATCAAATTCGTCCTAGAAGCTGTTACGCCGCTCGCCCGACACGCTAGCTTGAATAGCGATCGCCCGACCAGATTGTTCTCCCAAAATCGTCCAGTCAATTGAACCAATCGGCAATCAAACAACCGGAGTTGTTCCACCGTCGAAGGTCGGAGGTCCGTTGAAGTCGGAGGTTCGTGCCACTGTATGACACGCTGACGTTTTTGGAACTACGGGGACATGTGATCAACTCAATTAGCCGAAACGACCGCCAAACTGGCGATTGCGCAATCTCCTTTTTACGATGGCCGCGCTAGCTTCGTTTGCGGACTGGGACTTGGAGCAGGTTCGTCAGTCAGCGACGAAGCGATAAACGTCGCCTTCCTGGGATACAGCGGTCATTCAGACCTGGTATGTGGAGTGCCTGCCGTACCGACGTAACATCCCATTTGCGGAATTCGACGCAGGTGGAGCCAACGGCGCTTAGAGCGCCGCTAGCCATGTCCGGTATCGAGGGTCAAGCTTCCCCTGGACAATTCTCAAAACGTTTATATGTGTATTCGTTTTGGAGAAGAATATGGCGCTCAAGGATTTGGTGGCGTCCAAGGCTTCACTGGCCGAGGATGTGATCGAACAAATCATTTCAGACTACGTTCGCTTTGACCCCGATCACAAGGAGATCGTGTTCACGCCGGAGGCGCACGGGCTTTCA
>JBOEGZ010000003.1:0-116922 GCA_050633705.1 Hyphomicrobiaceae bacterium
TGGCGGAGAGAGGGGGATTCGAACCCCCGAGACGGTTCCCCGCCTACACGCTTTCCAAGCGTGCGCCTTCAGCCACTCGGCCACCTCTCCTAGGGCATTTCCCGGAGCCAAATCAAGGATCTGCTCAACCCGGTCATGCGGGCGGCACTATACCCAGAAGTCGCCCCCGCGCAAGCAAACACCTCAACAAAAAGTTGCGACATTTCCTGATACCAGCCGTAGCGATGTTTCAAGCCAACAATCAAGCTATGGAAAAGCAATGAATGTGCACAATTGGACGTGCAAACTCATAAAATTTCCCCGTTCCAAGCTCAAGACTTGCACTTACTAGCTCGCCGCTGTAGCCCGAAACAGTTAGAATGTGAGGCAATGAGTTGAGATCTGGCTCTCACTTAATGAATGTGGCCAGTTTTCACTGTAAAAAGCATGCCCTCACCCGTCAAACTTTCTAAAGAAAGCTGGTATTAGAACGTCTCATACAATTCTCACGGAATCCGGTTTTTATGCTCATCGCACTTCGTTTCATAGCCAACGTCTTCTTCTTGATTGCTGCTATCGCTTTGGTTGCCGATATCACACCCGCCTTGCAAGGCGTTGGAAGCTTCAAATTGACATCGTTTGTTACGCACTGGGCAGAGTTGTCTCCCAAATCTTTTACGGCGACAAAAAAGAGTATGATCGAACTCGATGGCGGGTTCATCTGGAATATTGGCATTAAAAACATCATCGCAATTCCAAGCGCGATTTTGTTTGCAATTCTTGGCGGCCTATTTGGTTATCTCGGCCGCAGACGCAAACGTACCAATATTTTCATCAACTGATAAAACGGCCCAGCCAAACGATACAGGGTCAGCTCATTGACTGACCCCCATGAGATCCAAGAAAATGCCGATGCCGATTAATGCAGCCAGGCCAACGATCAACGCTGTTACCACAACATAGTGCTGTCGGGTCATCCGCTCTAAATTAAAATCCTCAATCATCAGTCCCTGATCGCCCTTCGACGTCAGTCCCAACACACGCGTTGGAAAATTATGGTGCCGACAACCGCAGTCTGCAACCTCCACCGAGGCGCGATCGGCGATTTGTCCGGCGATTTCGGGAAATGGTAACGAGGGATCAACATTCGCCTCGCTCACGAACCCAAGAATAATTTCCGTACCATCCTTTTTGGCGACCCGTGCACCCTTCAAGACAATCGGTGCCAACGCTCCCCCATAAAGTTCCCGAAAGGTCTCAACGCGTTCAACATCACGATATGCAAGATCGTGTGTGGCATACTTGAACAATGGCGTCGGTCTATTGCCAGATGGCAGCGTGAGTTTTACACTATCGTCTTTAAAGACCACCCGTGTGCGCACAGAAAACAACAGCTCCGTCAATATAAAGAACATAATAACAAAGAAACACGCCGCGATAACCAATAGGCCAAGCACACCGCCCCACGCACCGTGCGCTATGCGGGCGTAAAGCATTGGGCCGAGACTTGCAAAGAACGGCAACAACAACAAAAACAAAGCTGAGAAAATTAACCGCCGCCCACGACCCACTTCATAAACGGTGCGTTTCGGTTTGGCCTCGTCCTGCGTGCTCGGAGCCTTATCGTTCAACAACTTTTGCAACACCGAAACTGGCGCAACATGCTCCTCAACCCCATCCTGTACGGTCATCAGAAATTACTCCACATTTACAAGCAGTCCGTCCATAAGGCCCGCCCCATTTAGGCTCGCAATATTGTTATCCTGGGCAGTCTTACTCTGAGGCAATTTCGTACTATATCACCATAAGAAACACGATAAATCTCGATACCTGAAGTTTTTTCCTGGAGTTCTTAGGCACTTGGCAGCTCTCGATTGCTTTTTACGCCACAAACGTGTTCCGCTGTGAGGCAATATTCAGGTAAATAACTATTCAGTTCGTGCACCAATAGCCGGTAGCTGCCCCAGCCCAGGCCGCAAGAAAACGAAGGCAATGCAAAATGCTATTTCAAAGTAAAAAGACAAAACTCCCCACGCCAGAAAATGCACTGCCAGGGCGCGGCGAACCCATTGCTACATCAACTTCTCACTTTGTACTTTCGGCCTCATTGAAAGGGCCATACCCCCAAAACAGCCAGCAAGCCCTCTTTGGCATGGGGTGCTTTTGGGGTGCGGAACGAAAATTTTGGTCGCTCGGCGAAGGAATTATCACAACAGCTGTTGGATATGCCGGAGGCTACACGCCGAACCCAACATATAAAGAAGTGTGCACCGGGCGCACCGGACATAATGAAGTTGTTCTGGTTGTGTACGACCCAACGAAGATTACTTACGAGGTCTTGCTGCAAACGTTCTGGGAAAACCATGACCCGACGCAAGGCATGCGCCAAGGCAATGATGTAGGATCTCAGTATCGCTCTGGACTCTATTGGACAAACGAAGATCAAAAGACCGCAGCACTGGCGTCACGAACAGCTTATCAGAACGCGCTTGAAAAAGCGGGCAGAGGAACAATTACAACTGAGATTGTTGCAGCACCTGAATTTTATTTCGCAGAAGCAGACCACCAACAATATCTTGCAAAAGTTCCACATGGATATTGTGGCCTAGGCGGGACTGGCGTGAGCTGTTCAATTGGAACGAGCATCAAGGCGGCGGAATAAGAAAACTCAAGCCCCTAATTCAATTTTGTCTTCCGCAATTCTTTAAGCGGGTTGGTTGGCAACAATTCCAACTTATCGTTGGCCGCTTCGAGAACATATTGACATTGCTTTGGCAGCCCAGCCATCGTGATCGGCGGCTTAGGTTTACGCTTTTTCTTCGGAACCTTTTTCTTCGCCTTTTTCTTTTCAGACTTCGGGCGCTCTAACCAAGCTTTGGTATTGGCATACCACTTCTCGGCAGCAGCACAACTCGTACCCGTCGGAGCCTTTTGATCACGACAGCCTTTGCTCCCTGGAGGACACTTGATGCGAATGTGCATGTGATAGTGGTGCCCCTTCCAGCCTTGAATTTTTCGCAGCCAAGGCTTGTCTTTGTCGCCGCCCACAGCCCGACACAGAGCCACCTTAATTGCAGGATTGACACCAATGCGCGCCACTTCGGAATAAGAAGCAGCACGTCGGATCAGGGCAACTTGAAAGTCGGTAAAGGCTTTCGGGTTCACATCCAACCAATTCTTAGCCATCATAGAAATGGGCTGGAACGTCTCACGTTTTTTTCGCGACATGAGTTTTTTGGGCGGAGTGCGAAGCCAAACATCAGCATCAAGGCCGACTTGATGCGAGGCATGCCCCGTGAGCATCGGCCCCCCCCGCGGCTGGGCAATGTCACCGACAAGTAGTCCCGGAAATTCTCCAGCCTCTTTCGCCTCAGTCGCAAGCCGCATGATAAGGTCAATCAATACCGGATGACCCCAATTGCGATTGCGGCTGAGACGCATTGCTTGCCAAGCTGGCCCCGTTTCTGGAAGTTGTTTGGCCCCGGCTAGGCAACCACGTGAATAATAGCCAATTGCCTGCGGTGCCAGAGCCGCCGCTTGCCGCTTTTTGCCAAAAAGAGATTTCGCAGCAGGAAGCGGTTTGGGCTTGGATTTGGGTTTCTTTGCCTCCGCTTCTAGCTCTTCCAATTTTGCTTTAATTGGGTCGTCAGGTTTGGCTTTCGTTGCCGGAGCAGTCGTCTTCTTTGCGCCCGCTGTACCAGTAGATCGTGCCGTGTTGTCTCCCTCAGAAGATTTTTTGGCTTCAGCCATTGCGCTATGTCCGACAAAAGCGGACGACACAATGCCAGAAAAACCAAATAACCCTATGAAAATAAAGAGAGATAGGCGGCGCATGAACGACCTCCAGTTCCTCGTTAGCCACACGTCAGCGGATTCTAACCTCGGTTACGTCAAAAATGCGACGTGGCGCAATGG
Organism: Hyphomicrobiaceae bacterium; assembly: GCA_050633705.1. Taxonomy (GTDB): domain Bacteria; phylum Pseudomonadota; class Alphaproteobacteria; order Rhizobiales; family Hyphomicrobiaceae; genus JAJFHI01. The sequence goes on from JBOEGZ010000003.1 coordinate 3,895, forward strand.
CCCACAAGAAGCAATGCTATCGTCGAGGCCTGCAAAATAAGCCCTGCAACCAAAACCCTACGTAAAGTTATACGAGATCAACGGCTGAACATAAAAACTCTACCAAACCGCAGCATCACTCTCATGACACTAAAATTTTTGACCAATGCACCACAAGGAGTGGCGAAAGCCCATCTTATCATGGCCCACGGCGCTGGTGCACCGATGGATTCAGAATTTCTCAATTCGTTTGTTGGCGAACTCACAATGCGCAACATCGCTGTCTCACGTTTTGAATTTGCATATATGGCTGATCGCCGAAAGCCCGATGGTAAAAAAAAGCCGCCGCCGCGTGTCGATAAACTGACGATCGAATTCAATCAAGCAATCGAACAAATAAGGAGCAATCAACCTAAATCTGTTGCATTGCTGATTGGTGGAAAATCGATGGGCGGACGTGTTGCCTCAATGATTGCTGATCACCAATTTTCCCGTGGGACGGTTTGTGGCCTCGTTTGCCTCGGTTACCCTTTTCACCCAGCCAACAAGCCTGACAATCTAAGAACAAAACACTTGCAACACTTGAAATGCCCAACACTTATCGTACAGGGAGATCGTGACAAACTAGGAAACGAGAGCGATGTCACAAACTATCAATTGTCACACGAAATTTCGTTAGCCTGGCTTCCCGATGGAGATCATGACTTCAAACCTCGAAAGAGTTCCGGCGTCACGCATGACAGCAATATTAGAGCTGGCGCAGATGCAGTCTCTACATTCGTCAAGCAGCTAAAAAGTAAGATCCAAGGCAACTCTGGTTAGAAAGCAATTCAAACAGTACTTTTGCGCCTGATGCGATCGGGTTAATCTGCTATTGTACCATCACTCAAGACTTCTCTTAGCTCGTCTTTCAGAGTATCAGACACAGCTTGGTAAGCACCCTTGATTTTGCTCACAATTGGTCCTGCGTCTTTCAAATTCCCCGCTTTCGCAAAGGTTTCCACTTCAAGGCACAGGCGAGACAATTCCGCTGCTGCAACATTGGCACTGCTCGACTTTAAACTGTGCGATGCCAATTTCACAGCATTTGCATCTCCATCCCTCATTGCAAATTCCAAACTCTCAACCAACTTCGGAGAATGCTTGAGATAGGTTCGAACAATCCGCCCGACAAAGTCGGCGCGTTTCTGCTTCAATTTATCGAGCGCAACCGGATCAAGAGGATTTTGATTGATATTTTCACTATCGCTTTTCTCAAGCCATTTGGTCACAACGCGTGTCATGTCCTCCTCCGAAAACGGCTTGCTGATGTAGCTATCCATTCCCGCATCAAGGCAATCTTGCTTGTCTTGATCAAACGCATTCGCCGTCAAAGCCACAATTGGCGTTCGTTGTCCTTTGCGTTCCTGCTCAATTTCACGTATGCGACGCGTCGCGGTGAAACCATCCATTTCTGGCATCTGACAATCCATAAAGATCAGATCAAAATTCCAGCCTTTGAAGGCTTCGACAGCTTCAATACCATTACGAGCAACGGCGACTGTACAGCCAAATCCAGTGAGGTACTCACGTGCAACTTCTTCATTAACTGGATTATCTTCAACAATCAAAACATGACCAGAGAAATTGCCCAAGCCATTATCACCGCTTACTAAGCTCGGGCGGTCCAGATCCGTGTCACCCGCCAATGCTCGCACAACAGCGCCATGCAAATCTTTCCGACGAAGTGGCTTGCTGAGAAGCTCTGAAACACCGAGGCCGCGAACCTCGCGTGAATCGCCTTTCCAACTGAGCGACGTCACCATCACCATTTTCAGGTCCGCAAGGATTTTGTCCTGAGAAATTTCTTGAGCCAACTCAACACCATTTTTCCCTGGCATCAAAACGTCGAGAATAGCAACGTCATACGGCGCGCCATCAGCATGTGCCTGGCGCAACGCCGCCATAGCCTCATTCGGACACAAGAAACAGTCAACATCACAGCCGCCATCTTCGAGATAGGTTCGCATGATCTCGAGGTTGACTGCACGGTCGTCGACAACTGCAATCCGTTTGCCAGAGATACATTTTTCATCATCGGTCTTTGGTCGACATTCACCGACCTTCAATGGCACTTGGAAGCTTACTTTTGTGCCAATACCTTCTTCACTTTCAATAGCAAATTTGCCATCCATCAATGCAATGAGATGTCTCGCGATCGAAAGCCCGAGACCGGTTCCGCCAAAGCGGCGACTAATCGAAGAATCTGCCTGCGCGAATGGATCCATTATGCGCGAAACAATGTCCTTAGAAATCCCGATTCCTGTGTCACTCACAGTCATTGTGACATTGCACGTTCCATTGGGAAGAACTTCAGATGAAGTGACACGCAGTGCAACTTCACCTCTTTCTGGAGTGAACTTTATCGCATTGCCCAGCAGGTTTATGATAATTTGACGCAACCGCCCCATATCAGCAATGACAATTTCTGATACGTTGCTATCAACAAATAACGTCAAATCAACTTTCTTGCGTTCTGCTTCTTCGACAAACAGTTCAATTGCCGTTTCGCAGTTATAACGTAGGTCAAAACTTGTCTCATCAAGCTCAAGCTTGCCGGCTTCGATTCGAGACAAATCCAAAATATCGTTGATGATTGTCAAAAGCGTTTTTGCTGATTGATTGACTGTCTGCACCAAACGTTTCTGCCGATGCGACAGGGCGGTGCGCATAAGCAAGTCCGTCATGCCAAACACGCCATTCATTGGCGTGCGAATCTCATGGCTCATATTCGCAAGGAATAGCGACTTCGCTTTGTTGGCCTCCTGCTCGGCTGTGACCGCACTGCGTAACTTTGCAACAAGCTCCTTATTGCGATATCGCAGCTGATGAGTTTGTACCCAGGACGCATTGTATCGTCTGGAACTCGACAGCATAACCGCATAATACAAAAACGTCATTGTGCCCATGCTAATCTGCAAGTTATCGCCCGACAAAACCAACAGCAGAATGTAAGGGAGCAGCGAAAACGAGAGATAAATCGTGTAACTGCGCAGATGCATTGACAAGGTTGCAGCGGCCCCTGAAGCCATTCCCGCCAGGACAAATCCAGCGAGCAGGCGCGGGATGAGATCATCGTTGTCAATCAATAGAAGAACAATACTGCCCCAAAGCAAACCTGATACGACGACGCCACACCCAAAGATGCCCTGCCATCTCTTGTGGTTCTCTTCATTGGCTAGAGCGCGTTTAAAACGCACAACCATAGTTGCCCGTAAGACGGTTAGAACAACATGAGCCAGAAACCAAAGGAGGATCATCCTTTGGTCGAGGATATTCAGAGTAATAAACGAAAAGATCGAAGCATTAACGAATGAAGCAACGATACCAACTGGAAGATTGTCGAAAAGGAAATACGTTCGATCAAGATCAATTCGAGATTCCATATTCGATACTCGATTGTCATCTTCGACCAGTTCCGACGCGTCGGCATGCACCGTCGTTTTTTCCATCGTTTTTACGCCCCAACTCCAGCTCGCACTTACGTTTAAAACCGAATTTGATTATTCAATCGCCACCGAAAACCGTCTTGTCACCCCGTCGCCAGTAGGGACATGCCCTCGGCACCGGCGTTAACCCACTCAACCTCATCATTGTGAATGCTCACTCGGTTCGACGGAAGAACAATCTCGGTTTGCTTGCCCTGCTCAACATTTTTGAATGTCAAAACTCCATTGTGGGCATCAATAACAACCTTGCTAGACTGAAGCGCCAAAGGAACGGCCGCAACATTGTCGCTACCAGGCTGTTTGTTGAATTTTGCCGCGGCAACCGTGTCTTTGTCGTCCACGATCAAACGAAAGCCATCTTCACGATCGCATTTGACTGAAATATTGATTGCTGTGCTTCGGGGTGAACTTGCGATTGCCGACTGCAAGACATTCCTTATAGCCTGGCCCAGCAAGATACGGTCACATCGCAATTGAGCATCAACATCGACGATGTCAGAACATGAAACGTCAATATTTCGCCAGTGGGCTTCGCGATGGTCCCAATCAATATTCTCGGAGACAAACTCTTGAACCGAACAAGTTCCCTCATCAAGCTCCGGTGCCTGTGCACCCAGATCACTGCGATGGACGAGCTTTACAATCGTGCTTTCAACGCGATCAACAGCTTGCGAAATTTCTTTCACACAGGATTGATAATAGTCAGACCCAAGTGGACCATCTGGTTCCAATTTTAAGATCCGCACAAAGTTGGCCACAGTCTTTAAAGGCTTTTGCGCTTCCGCGACAAGTGTTTGAACAAATCGAGATTGAATTTCCTGCAAGGTCTTTTGGCTTTTAAGGGCCGCACGTAATTCTTTCGTTGCTCGCGAAGCTTTCAGAACAAAGTTGGCCTGGTGCACTAACAATGACCAATCGAATGGCTTAGCCAGAAAGGACTCCGCACCAACTTCAAATGCCTTATTGATCGAATCCTCATTATCACAACCCGTCGCCATGATAACCGGAACATCAACCCCGTTCTCAAGGTGACGCATGCGCTCGATAACCTCAAACCCATTGAGGCCTGGCATCTCGTTATCGACAATTGCGAGATCAAACACCTCTCGTTCGATCAATGCCAGTGCTTCGTTACCATCCGCCGCGGTCACCACTGAAAACCCGCGCTCGTTAAGTGTCTCCTTGCCCAGGTCACTAAAGAACGGATCATCATCAACAAATAGAATTCGTGCCTTACTCATCGACATCGGTCGTTTCCACACACGCAAACAAGATAACGGTAGATAAAATTTTCACAGTTCCATTACTAAATCGATTACGCATAATATAACGTAAATATGATCTCGCATTTGCTAGCCTATCACGTCCAAGTGATTGGCTCGCCTCAAACGACGCCAATCCATGATGATTGATTTAAGTGCTGTCGCGAACTGAAACAAAATGAGATGCCGCCGCCGCAAACTCTTAAGTTGGCATAACCAGGCGTTCCATAATTGAACCCACAACCAACCCCGTTAGCGATATCGCGATTGCACTAAAGCCGATGAGTGGCGCGGAATAGGCCTCCAAGCCAAGGGCTGCTTTTACCGGACCAAGTGCTGCAATCGCAGTAAAGCCACCAAGCAGCGCCAGCAACGCACCCCAGCGCGTTGCATTTTTCCAATAAAGCCCTCCGGCCAACAAGACAATTCCAGAACAGAAGTAAATCGAACCGGATACCGCAAGATAATCCCAGATGTCTTCTTCTCCTCCGTAAATCAGGCCCCAATACAATTCATAAACTGCAATGAGAACAATTCCGACCCTGGTCGCCAGAATCTGAAAATTCGCATTTTCTGTTTTGCCAGTTAGCGGTCCAACAATGTCGCGCGATATGATCGAAGACCAGCAAAACAAATATCCGTCCTGCGTTGACATAAATGACGCGAACATTGCGACCGCTAAAAATCCGGCAAGCCAGACGGGCAGGGCCTCGCCTAGCACCACAGCAGTTGCAACAAGATCGGCGTCTTTGCCAAAAGCCGTCAGACTTGATGCATCAGGATTTGCCTGACCCGAAAAGTACGCGAAAGCCAATACGCCAAGGAACGCGGGTAAGATCATACGCCCGGCAAATACGAGCGAGGCAATCAGATAGGCCCTAGGTACGTTTTCTTCTCTTTCAATGCACAGCGCACGCGACAGTGCAGTTGGCCAGATTGCCGAAGAGACAACACCTGCAACCAACACCATCCACATAACGTATGTCATGCCAAAGTTTTCGTTTTCTAGAGGATTAAAACCGGCATCACCCTTTTTCTGAGTGACGGCTTCAACAGCCATTTGCAGAGGCACGACCTGAAGCAAAAAGACAATTGCTGCAACAATACCAACAACCATTAAGACAAACTGAAACACGTCTGTCGTGATGACGGATCGCATACCGCCATAGCAGGTGTAGACAACGGCTATGACGACCAACACCACCATCAAAGCAGTGACACTTTGAGAACCTGCATCGACGCCGAGCAAAGCGATGATGAACAGCGACGCGACTTTGAGAAATAGCCCCATATTTAAAATGCCACCCAGCGCCATAATCGTAGCACCAAGAACGCGCACGTCCTGCCCAAACCGTTGGCCATAATATTCAGGCAGCGTCAGCACGCCCGTTCGGCGCATCGGTGCAACCACAAAGCCCGTCAAACCGACAATCGCGCAGCCAACAAAGGCTGCAATACCGATATGGAAGGCCGCAAAGCCTTCATTGAAGCCTTTTTGCGCATTGTAGGCGATGGTTATGAGACCGATCTCTGTTGCACCAAGAGTTGCAACCGCCTTGGCCAAGCCGAGATCCCGACCTGAAACAAAAAATTCCGTAAGGTTATTGGACTGAGATGCTGGCCCTGAGGGTTGGCTGCGTAGCGCCATTATCAATAAGACAACATAGAGCAGCGAAAACCCGCTCAACCAAATCAATAAATCGCTGCTCATTGAATTTCCTCTAGCTATGCCCTCTCTCGCCATAGCTCTTATTTGCAAAAAGCGGTCGTCACTGACCGTAATCGAGGGGGCCTTTTGTTATAGCTTGGCTTAACTAACCGCCCAACCCATCTCCCAAAAATCAGCCTCCAAAACTGTCGCCTGCTTAAAAATATCGACCAATTCTGCACGACGGTTGGTATTTGCATACCGCTCTGCCAAGTCATCAAGATGTCTTTTTGCTTGCGCGGCAACATCCTGATACGCCGCGCCAACATATTCACCAATCCACACACTATAAGGATTACTGTCAGCCATGGCCCCCGGGATGGCTGACAACCGTTTGGCAATTTCGGCATATCCAATCACACAGGGCGCTAATCCTACCTTCAATGCCAGTAGATCGCCTCGCATTCCCGTCTCCAAAACGTAGCGCGTATAGGCCAGTGTTTGAGATGTGGGCAGTGTTGCTTCAAGTTCGCTCGGCGATATTCCCCAACCGCCACACAATTTTACATGCAGGTCCATCTCCACATCCAAAATTGCAGACAACCCCGCCGCCTCTTCGCGCATGTCACGTAGGCTTGGCGACTTATAGACCGCCAACGCATAAGCCCGCGCAAACTCGATTAGAAACAAATAGTCTTGAACTAGGTAATGGCGAAAGGCTGCTTGCGGCAAACTCCCATCTGCCATCGCGTTCGTGAAAGGATGTTCGGTATAAGCTTTCCACTCAGATGCAGAAGAATTTTTTAAACTTTCAAAAAAACTCATGGACGCACAATCTTTGTTTGTCGAGATACTATGGTTTTTGATATCTCGCCGCAGCAGCACGTTCCAAAGCAACACACGTCAACCGGTCTAATCGCAGCGCACTGGCAAGCAACTGTAAAAAGCGCAGCTCTTCTTTGTTGAGACGACCATCGATCGCTGCCACCTCGCAGCACAAAATATAAGCCGTTTCGCGCAAACGATCCGGTATGGACGCCGTCATGAGATCAAGAATGCGCTGCAAACCATCCGGAGCCCCGGCCACCGCTGCACATTCTTTGCTATCGTCAACAAGGCAATTTTCGTCGTAGTTGGCAAATACAGGTAGCTGTCGAACCATCGAGCCAATTCGACCCAATTCAATATTGGACATCTTATTGTCGACGGCAGACATCGTGATCATGGCGTAAATCAAGGCTTCTTGGGGTGACAGCTGATTGGTCATCGCATCCTCAGTATTAATCGTGCTTTTCCCCCAACTCGGTCGTTGCAACGACCTGCACTGAGGACGAATTTTATCTCATTTTCTGGTTCTAGAAGACCCCAGCCTATAGCGTGTTGAATGGGAATGCACACTGAGACACAGGCCCTGACCTTCATCCAGCCTAGGGCTCGAATGTAAGCAGTGAACCACGGAAATGATAGTCATGAAGTGGATTTCTCAGAGCTTCACCAAATAACCCCTTTACCCGGCGGAGTGGTCTGATTACCGTCCGCCCAAATCGAATGATACCTTTACGAAAAACAGGACTGAACCGGCGCATGACACGAAATCTCGCTCCCGCAATCAAAGACGCCTTAAATGACGCCAAAGCATGGCCATTCGAGGAAGCACGCCGATTAATCAAACGCCTAGATAGGCTTGCCAAGAAAGACCCCGAATCGGCCAACCGTCCGGTTGTCTTTGAAACGGGTTACGGTCCATCAGGGCTCCCGCATATTGGAACGTTCGGCGAAGTTGCGCGCACATCTATGGTGCGTCATGCATTCACCGCTTTGACAGATGGACAACGAGAAACTCATCTCATTTGTTTTTCAGACGATATGGATGGCTTACGCAAAGTTCCCACCAACGTTCCCAACCAGGAACTGTTGACCGCAGCACTTGAAAAACCTTTGACCCAGGTCCCAGATCCCTTTGGTACACATGAAAGTTTTGCCCATCACAACAACGCGCGTCTACAAGCCTTCCTCGATCAATTCGGGTTCGAATATGAGTTTTTGTCCGCAACAGAATGCTACAAGTCCGGAAAGATGGATGCGACGCTGCTAAAAATGTTGTCATCTTATGACAAAGTGATGGACATCATCGTACCAACACTGGGCGCAGAACGCCAAAAAACCTATTCACCGTTTCTTCCAGTTTGCCAACGTACGGGCAAAGTTCTTCAAGTTCCAATGATCGCGCGCGATGTTGATAGCGGTACCGTGACCTATGTCGACCCTGAAACCAATGAAGACGTGACAACACCAGTAACTGGTGGACGTGTTAAGTGCCAATGGAAGGCTGACTGGGCTATGCGCTGGACGGCCCTGGGCGTCGATTACGAAATGGCTGGCAAGGATCTTATTGATTCCGTCACGCTCTCCTCACGGATTTGCAAAGCACTCGGTGGCACACCACCAGAAGGATTTAATTACGAATTGTTTCTGGATGAGAATGGTGAAAAAATATCGAAATCAAAAGGCAACGGCCTGACGATTGAGGAATGGCTTAAGTATGCCTCTCCTGAATCATTATCGTTGTTTATGTTTCAAAAACCCAAGACAGCAAAAAAGCTATATTTTGATGTGATCCCGCGTGCCGTCGACGAATACTTACAGCACATCCGGGGCCTGCCCAATCAGGAAGCAAAAGCACAGCTTTCGAATCCAACCTGGCATATTCACCAGGGAGAGCCCCCCACAGCAGATCTTCCTGTCACGTTTGGCTTGTTACTCAATCTCGTCTCTGCAGCAAACGCCCACGACAAACAAGTACTATGGGGTTTCATAAAACGCTTTGCTCCGAATGCAACACCACAATCGCAACCCTTGCTCGACAACATGGCAGGCTATGCAATCGCATATTACGAAGACTTCGTTCGCCCAACAAAACAATTCCGGGCGCCAACGGACAAAGAAGCCATTGCTCTTAGATCTCTTAGAGAAAAGCTAACTGGGGCAAATCCTGGAGCCAGCGCGGAAGATCTGCAAACGCTGGTCTATCAAGCTGGCAAGGAAAATGGCTTTGCCGACGAGTTGAAAAATTGGTTCAAGGCTATCTACGAGATACTTCTTGGACAATCCCAAGGCCCAAGATTTGGCAGCTTCATAGCGCTTTATGGCATCGAAGAAACCTGCAATCTCATTGACAAAGGTCTGGCTGGAGAATTGGCCGCCTAGTTTTTTCTTGGCCAATGCTCGCCGCTCGAACGATAAGGTTTTGTCACAGTTGGGAAATTCTTGAATACACGATCAAGTCGATGACCGGAAATGTCTCCACCAGTCAACAAAAATGTAGTTTTTCAGCTCTCAAAGTCCAGTTTTTCTGGTCAGAAAATCACACACGGTATAGCCTCAGCCAAATATTAATGCGCTCAAATAAAATACTTATTCTGGGGAGTGAGAACCATGTCTCGGATTGCAGTACTATTATACGGAATAATTTCTTACGCTCTCGCCTTTGCCAGTCTTGTCTATGCCATTGGTTTTGTCGAGAATATGGTTGTTCCCAAAACGATTGATGTCGGCCCGACCTCTCCGCTTTTAACAGCGCTTATAATTAACTCGGTCGTATTAGGGCTGTTTGCAGTCCAACACAGTACGATGGCACGAAGCGGGTTTAAAAAACTGATTACCACCTACCTGCCGAGATCGATTGAGCGCAGCACATACGTACTCGTAAGCGCACTGTTGATGTGGCTCATTTTCTGGCAATGGCGTCCAATAACAGACGTCGTTTGGCAGGTCGACAACGCGGTCATCGCATCTGTACTTATCGCGATCTCTTTTGTTGGTTGGATCATTTTGTTTGGCAGCTCTTTTCTCATCAGCCACTGGGAGCTGTTCGGTCTGCAACAAGTCTATGACAATTGGAAGGGCCGCGCGGAGCGGGCGTATCAGTTCCGCACACCGTTTCTTTATAAAATTGTCCGCCACCCGATCTACTTCGGAATGCTTCTGGCGTTTTGGGTTACGCCCATAATGACAGTAGGCCACCTACTGTTCGCAGTACTTACGACAGGCTACATTCTGATCGGAACCTATTTTGAAGAACGTGATCTGATCACGGCTTTTGGCGACCAATATCGCCAATACAAAAAAAGCGTACCGATGTTAATTCCGTGGCGCATGCGGAGTTAACCGCATGGTCTAAGCTTTTTCACGCTCTCAATGCAAAGCCGAAGTTCAGGTGAAGCGTTCAGCTTTAGCCTGCGATCTACTTGGTTATCATATTTTGGATATCGGCAATGAGAGCGTCCGTCTCATCAGATGGTCCGGTATAGTTGGTCGCTTTTGGAATTGCGACCCCCCTGGCGCATCCAGGGCGCGCCTCAATGGCGTCCAACCAACGTTTCATGTTTGGGAATTCCTGATCAACGTCATCAATTCCGGCCCACCAATGAACCCGCGCCCAACACCAATGGGCAATATCTGCAATCGAGAAGTCTTCACACAAGTAGTCCCGATCGTCCAATCGCTTGTCCAACACCGCATAAAGCCGTTTGGTCTCGTTTTGATATCTGTCGATCGCTTGTGGAATTTTGTCTGGCATATAACGATAGAACACGTTCGCCTGTCCCTGCATTGGACCCAGCCCACCAACTTGAAACATCAGCCACTGTAAAACTTCCGAGCGCCCTTTGGCATCAGCCGGTATCAGTTTGCCAGTCTTTTCGGCCAAGTACCACATGATGGCACCCGACTCGAAGACTGTGAAATTGTCATTGTCGCGATCAATAATCGTTGGAATTCGACCGTTTGGATTCAATTCAAGGTAGGCCTGGTTTTTTTGCTCACCAGACGTAATGTCGATCGCCTTCACATTGTAAGGCAATCCAACTTCTTCCAAAGTGCATGCCGCTTTCCAACCGTTTGGTGTCGTCCAAGTATACAAGTCGATCATTACGGATATTCCTTGAAATTCTTTTCTTAGTGCTATTGGCAAGAGCAAACAGGTCGCAAAACACTATTTAGCTGTCTAGAGTCCGCTTGGTTTTCATATCTCTTGGCACACTTAGAAGCTGCGAATTATCACCATTTGATCGAACAACCGACACTTGGGAATTGGATTTGTGGCCCCACACCCGTTTCTGCAATCATCTTCATCGCAACTAACAGCTCCGGCGTCCGGCTGGTCGGATCACCCATTCCCATATCGTCAATTCGGCCCCGGTATTGAAGTTCAGCGTTTGCATTGAAACCAAAGAATTCAGGCGTGCAAACCGCCCCATAGTCGCGGGCAACTTTGCCTCCTTCATCAACCAAATAAGGAAACGTCATAGCGAATTGTTCCGAAAATTTTTTCATCTTTGATGGGTGATCAGACGTGTATGCGCGATAATCATTTGGCATAACCGCAGCAACTTTGATGCCGCTTTCCTGCAATGCTTTAACATCTTCAACGAGGCGCTCAATGATCGCCTGCACATAAGGACAATGGTTGCATATGAATGCCAGCAGGAAACCTTTGTCACCCTTTAGGTCGTTTAGCGAAATTTCCCGACCATCGAAATCAAATAGTGAAAACGGACTTGCTTTCCAGCCAAATTCACAGATCGGAGTATCACGTGACATTGTTCGCCCTCCAGTACAAATTTTCGAGCGGATTAGCGAATTAGAAGAACCAGACGACTTTCCTGAGCTATCGCATTTTCAATTGATCGCGTCCGTAACGCCAACTTTGCGCGACAACAGAGGCAATCAAACCGCGTCCTAATCCGGCGCCAAAAGCTCCAACCTTTTGATGCGCCTGTAAGCTTGCCAAGAACAATCAATTTTTCTTGTTTACCTTTGAGGAAATCTGCCAGACTTCTTCGATCGCCTCCAACATGCGCGCTTCACGTGCGAGAATTTCACCGCTTTTCCATTCAGACACCTGCAAAATATCGCGTGTTATCGGCTGTAGGCCTGTTTGCTCCTCTGCTTTTCTTAGGACTTCAATTTTTTGACCAAATTCCTTATTGCCCAATTGTGCGTTTTGATTTCCTGTCACCAAGGCTAAATTGCCTAGACTATGCGTGAGCACGCCGCGTTGTTCTGCATCACGATGCCATTCACGCCATTCACTGTTTGCACCTATTCGCCGTGGCAAGACGTGTTCGACGCTATATTTGGACGGTGTCAAAACAACAGATTTTTCTGAAAAATGATCGTTTAAGCGCATCAACACAGCTTTACAGTTGTTTTGATTGCGACCATAGAGCTCTCGCAGATTAAAAATTATCGTACGATTTTCTTCCCGTGAGAGTGGGAAGGTGTTGTCGAGATCTGTTAAGGCCGAGCCATCACGCACGGCACCTGCAATCGCTGCAAACCGCCGTCGCCGTTTGTTAACCGCCAGCATGAGCATGCGAAGCAAATAGGCATAGCGCTCGATCATCCTGATCAAGGTTTCCGCTTCTTCACTACTATATAAGCCTGGCTTCAATGCTAGAAGCGTTGCCGGAAGCCACTCCTCACCATTTAGGCGACCAAGAGAGACAAGGTATGCACGTATGCGTTGCGGCAGCTCACCCTCATCGACTTGCCCCAGGCGTATTTGTTGAAAAACCTCGGCATACGGCGCCAATTCTTGGCGTACAAACGACACGCCACCTCCAACCTTGTATTTAATAGCGCGAATGGCCGGCAGCATTGGGCCGCGGGTCGTATCGTGAATGACCCTTAGGTGACTAAACAGAGCGCCAAAATCCTCACCGAGACGCTCCTGGACATCTCGCCAACTTTGATCGACAAATTCGGTTTCACTCGATGCCACCTCTCCAATGACATCAGATTTCAACAAATCGAAACTCTCAAGCGATTTTCCACGCTCGTTCATCCGAGTAAATATCAAATGCGCGCGCGCTTGATCATCCGTACTTGCAACCAGAAAATGACATTTCTCGCAAAGATACCTGGCCAACCTGTCACGTTCGCCCTGTTCCAGATCCTTCAATTCATGCCAAAATCGATTGCGCACCCCAAGTAAGATTTCTTTGTCGACGGAATTTTCTTCCGTCGGGTCCGCAGCCTTCGTGCAAGCATGTTTGGCTTGAACGTATTTCTGAAAAAAACCTGAAAACGAAGAGTTCACGTCAATTCTTGGGTTCGCGGTATCAGCGCTATCATTTTTCGAACCTGTCACTTGGTGCCAGACCAGTGCGTCCAACATATGAACGAGTTCGCTTTCGCTGTTCGCGTCGAGATCTCGCAATACAGCGGCAAGCGTTGTCAGAGTTAAAAATCTTTGCTGACCATCAATTATTCCGCGTTGCCTATCACCGCCAGAACTCATTTCCGAGCCTAAATCTCCACTTTCATCAACACTTGGATCGAGCAGCAAAACCGGTCCAAGAAAGTAATCTGGCTGGGCTGCGTCTGGGTCAAGCGCCCCAGACGCTTCGATGAGGTCTTCAAGCAAAGACTCTGCGTTATGAATTGTCCAAGAATACTGCCTTTGGAAATATGGAATGTTAAATTCAGATGTCCCGCTTAGAACTTCCGCGAGACTGAGTGAGGCCGTTTGAAGTCGTTTGAACATGCAAGTAAGTCGCAGAAATTAAATGACGAAAAGGCTGAGCTGATACGAGTTTGACCAACTGACCGCTGGGAAGCTACCAGAACGAATGCGAATAGACTATGCCTCAACGCAACCGATACTATAAATGATAATCCGGAACTATGGGCCTGTGTTGGGACAAATATGTCAACAGGGCCACCAAAAAGGAAACCGCGCGAAGTGATTTACAAGATCCTATCAAAAATCGATTGGACGACAGCGATACAAAATGGTTCTTATGAAGGTTCAAAGGACGACGTGCGCGATGGTTTCATCCATTTCTCAACTGGTGCCCAGCTCGCAGAAACAGCCAAAAAGCATTTTTCCGGGCAAGACGGCTTATTACTGGTTGCGTTTAACGAAAAAGATCTCGGCCCTGCACTCAAATGGGAACCCTCACGTGGTGGTGCACTTTTTCCCCACCTCTACGATCGGCTCGACCCCGCCTTGGCACTTTGGTCAAAGAGTATCCCGCTTGCCAGTGATGGCACACCTAATCTTCCAGCCGAGGCTCAACAATGATCCGTAATATCTTTGGCCTTGCGCGGCCTTTGCTGTTTGGCATCAATCCGGAAGACGCACACAGCTTAACGCTGTCCACCCTAGAACGCGGTATACACCCAAGAGCGCCACAAGATGTCGGCCAAGTCCTACACACCACCACTTTCGGTCTCACCTTCCCCAACCCAGTTGGTATTGCAGCAGGTTTCGACAAGAACGCGCGCGTTGCAGATGCGGTTTTAAGGATGGGATGCGGTTTTGCAGAAATTGGTACGATCACACCCAAACAGCAAGATGGAAATCCGAAACCTCGTATATTCCGTTTGGTTGAAGACAACGCCGTCATCAATCGATTGGGATTCAATAATAGTGGTCACAACGCAGCCTTAGAGCGGTTGGAAAAGCGTGCTGGACGACCTGGTATTGTTGGCGTCAATATCGGCGCCAACAAGGATAGTCACGACCGCGTGGCAGATTATGTTGCTGGGATTAAAACCTTTGCACATCTCGCCGACTATTTCACAGTCAATATATCTTCTCCCAATACCCCCGGTCTGCGCGATCTCCAGGCCGGCGATGCTCTGGACGACCTCCTAGACCGTGTCATCACGGCGCGAGATGCGGCGATAACATCACAAAGTCCACGTCGCCCGGTCGTCGTTAAAATTGCACCAGACCTTTCACCCGACGAACTCGACCAAACTGTCGCTCAACTTATTGCTCATAACGTTGACGCCATCGCGGTCTCGAATACAACACTTTCACGTCGCGGCTTAACCGATCCAATGCGTTGCCAAGCTGGTGGCCTATCCGGCCGGCCGCTGTTCAAACGTTCAACAATCATGCTTGCGCGCGTGTATCAAAAGACAGAAGGTAAGATCCCTCTTATAGGTATCGGAGGCATCGACAGCGGCAAAACCGCGGTCGAAAAAATCAAAGCGGGCGCGACTTTGCTACAACTTTACACCGGCCTCATTTATGAGGGTCCAGGCTTGATCCCAAACATCAACACCGCCCTAAAGCAAGCGTGTGTCACGTCAGGTGTTTCATCAATTGAAAAATTGCGTGGTACGTCTGCAAATACGTGGGCCCAAAAAACACTTGAGGCGTAAGGCCCATCTCACAACACATTACTTATCAGACTTGTCCTCCAGATGCGTCCCCGTCGTTTTGATGACACCAAAAAAACGCGCCAAAAGCCAGATCGGCACAACAACCATTGCACCAAGCAGCAGGTAGCCCAAGATCCATTCGAATGCGCCAAAACCCAAGTCATAAATGCGGCGAACAAGCAAATCGAGGCGGTAAAACAAGTTGTCCGGCGTAATTCCAAGTGCCGACAATACAATACCGACGATCAGGGAAATAACAGCCAGTCGGAGGAACACACCCAAAGGGCTCCCACCTAGAAAAGTCCGTGTGTCCATATCCTGCGCGCCTCCTCACCATCCCAACCATTGCGATATAGCCCAAAACGAAGTCAAAAAACATGTCAAAGGCTATTGTTCTTAAAATCACCGTGTACAACACTAGGTCACGGCCCGCACCTTACACCCGGTAATTGAGGGCCGTGTGGCGAGTTTTTGCAATTGTCAGTCTTATGTCAAATCGCACCCCGAAAAATCCAAAAGATCTGCAACCGAATTCTGTCATCGGCAACCCTTGCCTCAAATCAGCAAAAGCTTCCGATAAACACGCTCCCACTTGCCAAGACAATCTCCTCCCCTCGCAATTCAAAAACTGGTTTCGCCAACGCGGCTGGATACCGCGCCAACACCAAATTGCGCTGATTGAGCATGTAAACGAGAAACAACCAACTTTGCTGATTGCTCCAACAGGTGCGGGCAAAACACTGGCCGGTTTCTTACCAAGCCTCATCGACTTGGCGACAAATGACGATTGCAAACGAAAAGACACAGGTCTCCACACGCTCTACATCTCACCCCTGAAAGCCCTTGCCGTCGATGTTGCACGAAACCTGCATGCTCCAATCAAAGAAATTGGGCTGGCAATCAAAACAGAAACGCGAACCGGCGACACTCCATCCAACCGGCGTGCACGCCAACGCACGTCTCCACCGCACATTCTGCTCACCACACCAGAACAACTCGCTCTCCTTCTTTCTCACGAGGATAGCGCCAATCTCTTCACCAGCTTGAAGACAGTTATTCTGGATGAACTGCATGCTCTTGCCCGCTCAAAGCGCGGCGATTTATTAAGCCTGGATATTGCCGCTCTCAGACGTTTTGCACCAGACCTGACAACCATTGGTCTGTCGGCAACAGTTGCACGACCTTCAGAATTACAAGCCTACCTTGCACCTCAACCCGCTCCTGAAACCCAAAGCAGCCTCGCCAATCTTGTGGTGACCGCTGGCGGCGCGAAACCGCATGTAAAAGTCATGGAATTGGACCAGCCCGTACCCTGGGCTGGACATTCGGCGCGGTACGCTATTCCTGCCATATATGAACAGGTCGCTCGCCATAAGCTCTCACTGATATTCGTCAACACCCGCATGCAGGCCGAACTTATCTTTCAGGATTTGTGGCGCGTGAACGACAAAAATTTACGCATCGCACTCCATCATGGTTCCCTCGATGTTGCCCAGCGCCGAAAAGTCGAAGCCGCAATGGCAACTGGAAAACTTGATGGCGTCGTTGCCACATCGACACTTGACCTTGGCATCGATTGGGGTGACGTCGACCTGGTGGTCAATGTCGGAGCCCCCAAAGGGGCCAGTCGGCTCATTCAACGCATTGGTCGTGCCAACCACCGTCTCGATGAGCCTTCGCATGCCTTATTGGTTCCAGGTAATCGGTTTGAACTGCTAGAGTGCCGCGCCGCATTGGATGCCGCAAACGCAGGCGTTAATGACGTCAATCTCGCGCGCACGGGTGCAATTGATGTTCTAGCGCAGCATGTCTTCGGCATGGCGTGCCAGGGCGCGTTTTTTCCGGACCAATTATTTGCTGAGGTACGGTCGGCCGCCCCTTACGCGACACTGACACGCAAGACCTTCGACCGGGTTATCGAATTTGTTTCTACCGGCGGTTATGCACTGCGGTCTTATGAACGTTTTGCCCGGTTACGTAAAAACCCAGACGGCACGCTTCGCCTGGCACACCCCAAATTAGCCCAAACCTATCGTATGAATGTTGGCACCATCGTCGATACACCGAAGATAAAAATTCGACTGACCTCAGCCAAAGCGTCGCGATCTCAAACCAACGCACCAGGGCGCAAGACAACCAACCCGCCTCGCAAAGCTTTTGCAGGTGGTCGCATCCTTGGTGAGGTTGACGAAGGGTTCATAGAACAACTCAAACCTGGAGATACTTTTTCCTTTGCTGGACAAGTGGTCTGCTTTGAGAGTTTGCGTGAAACTGAGGCCTACGTTTCAAGGTCATCGGACCCAGACCCGATGATACCAAGCTATATTGGTGGAAAGTTTCCACTTTCCACGCACCTAGCCGAACGCGTGCGGGCTATGCTCGCTGACCGCGCCTACTGGTCCAAGCTTCCAGAGCAAGTGGCAGACTGGCTGGAGCTGCAATCACAATACTCTTTTATCCCGTCTGAAAAAGACGTCCTCATTGAAACTTTTCCACGCGGTAAGCTCCATTACCTCGTGGCCTATCCGTTTGAAGGGCGCCTTGTGCACCAAACACTGGGAATGTTGTTAACCCGACGCCTGAACCGCGTTGCAGCGCAGCCTCTGGGATTTGTTGCCAACGACTATGGGTTGTCAATTTGGGCCGCGCGCGATATGTCCGAATTGCTGAAATCCGACGAGACCAACATCGCCGACTTATTTTCTCAAGACATGTTGGGAGATGACCTCGATGCTTGGCTTTCAGAAAGCCAATTGATGAAACGCACGTTTCGTTATGCTGCTGTCATCGCCGGTCTGATCGAACGCCGACACCCAGGCAAGGAAAAATCCGGGCGCCAAATCACTATGTCGACAGACCTGATCTATGATGTCTTGCGCCGTCATGATCCCAACCACATTCTACTTGAGGTCGCCTGGACGGATGCTGGCGAAGGTCTTCTTGATATTGCACGCCTGGGCAATTTCCTTGAACGCATTGAAGGTCACCTTGAACACCGTGCACTCGGCAGTGTCTCGCCATTGTCTGTGCCGCTGATGTTGGAAATCGGGAAAGTTCCCGTTGCACATACCGCAAGTGACGACATGCTGCGAGCCGCGGCAGAAGACCTCATGCGCGAGGTAACCGAACAACACAACAAAACTGAAACCGATTGAAAACACCACTGCGACGGACCCCGACGGTATCTGCACGATAGACAAAGTGGGGCGACTCAATAACGTTGAAGCTGGATAACGACGTCAAGAATGAAATCATGAGAACAAATTGGAACTCAAGCCCGAACGCCTGACAACGGAAGACTTTGCTGAACAGGAAATCTCTCTTTGCGGCAAGTCCTTCTTTGCACATATGTCGGGTGGGCTTTATTGGCCATCTGAGAAGGCTCTCATTGTTGCCGACCTGCATTTGGAAAAGGGCTCATCGTTTGCCGCCCGCGGTCAAATGTTGCCACCCTACGACACCCGGGAAACCTTGCACCGCCTTGCCAACACGATCGATCACTGTGGGGCCGAAACGGTTATTGCACTGGGCGACAGTTTCCACGACCGCACGGCCGGCGAGCGCATGTCGGGTGAAGACCTCGAAACTCTTGCGATCATGCAGGATAGCTGCGAATGGATCTGGATTGCCGGCAATCATGACCCTGAAATTCCTGAAAACGTGCGTGGCTACGTTATCCCAGAATTGACCGCCAGCGGCATCACCTTTCGCCACGAACCCAAAGTGGGTCCGGTCACACATGAAGTCGCCGGACACCTCCATCCCGCTGCAAAAATTTCACTCAATGGCTTTTCGCTGAGGCGTCCCTGCTTCGTTGGCAACGGCGTGAGATTAATCATGCCAGCCTTTGGCGCGTTCACCGGCGGTCTCAATATTCTCGACGACGTGTTCTCGCCCCATCTTGGCAATGAGGGCGTCAATGTCTGGATGCTGGGTCAGGAAGGGCTTTACCCCGTTGCTAGCCGGTTGCTTCGAGAAGACTAGACGGTTGTCTGAACAATAACAAAAATCCGCCCAAGGCCATAGAATTCTCAAGCCTTCAAATTCAATTGCGCCGTGGGAACACCACTGACGCCAAAAGGCCGGCAGCCACGGCCAAAATCACAGCGAATATCCCATAGTAAGTTGGATAGCGAAACGCGAAGGTATGCAGGAAGTACTCCAATCCTTCACGATCCAAACTTACGTTGGAATCGTGTCTGGCGAGCAATTTCCCACCACGAAACAAATACACGCGCGTTGTTAAGTTCCCAACTGGAACATTGGCCGGCAACTCTATAGATGTGCGAAACAGGTTCTTGCCGATAAACGTCACACCGGCATCGGCTTGTTGATATAGATTGTCTCGCTGCTTCAGCCGCACGACCGCATCTCGAAACTCAGTGAACTCCTTGGCGCTCATTTCCGTGCTGTCAGACGGCGTGTGCACCATTCCGATATGAGCAAACCCAATCCCTTCCGCTTTCAAAACGGCGCGTGGTGCAATCTGGCTGATTGGTCGGGTCGACGTGATGGCATAATAGCTCGGTAGACTTTTGAACGAAACAGATTCAGTATTGATCCAAATTCCAGCAACATTTGACTTACGACGGGCAATCAATGGAGCAGCGGTTCCATCAACAATCACGATAACATCATAGCCAGGAAAAGCACTGTGTTGGCCGTTCACCACCGACCCAAAGACAATGATTTCTGAACCGGTAAACGCCGAAGTGACGGCAACCCGCCGCGTCGAAACGTCCGCTTCAACACTTTCAACAACAACGGAAGACGAGGCGCGATCATCCTGTGCTATTGTCTGGGCACACACACCAAATTGCACAACAATGCTCATGAGCGCGCAAAACCATTTGCCGCGCATCGTCGACGGGTTCTGAGAGGCTGCGAGTAAACTCATCATCCACCTCCGAACGGCAACGAGATGGAGAAGAGTTCGTCAGGTTGGGCAACCAAACCATAGGCAATACGCAGACACACTAGAATAACCAACGCTGCCAATAAGAAGCGAAGTTGCTCGCCACGCAACTTTTCACCCGCAATCGCACCCAACTGAGCACCAATCACACCACCAACCATCAGCAACAATGCCAAAACAATATCGACGGTTTGGTTCTCAGTCGCATGCAAAATCGTTGTTGCCGCCGTCACAAATACAATTTGAAACAAAGATGTTCCAACAACGACATTGGTTGGAACGCGCAGCAGGTAAATCATGGCGGGCACCATAATAAATCCACCGCCAACACCCATTATCGCTGCAAGAAAGCCAACAAATGCGCCGATCATCAATGGAGGAATCGCACTGATGTAAAGTTTGGATTTATGAAACCGCATTTTGAACGGCAAACCATGAATCCAACTGTGTTGACCAGGTCGTCGCATGGATGCTTTGCCACCCTTACGTGTTCGTCGAATGGTGTTGAGGCTTTCAATCAACATCAAGACGCCAATCACACCTAAAAATGTGACGTAGCTGATCGAAACAAACAAATCGAATTGACCAATCGCTCGCAGGACTTTCACAACCTGCACACCGATCACCGATCCAAAGACACCACCGACCAGCAAAACGCCGCCCATCTTCAAATCGACGTTATTGCGACGGTACTGCGCGACCGCTCCGGATACGGAAGAAGCAACGATCTGGGCTCCCTCCGTGCCAACCGCGACCGCTGGTGGAATACCGGAAAAAATCAACAGGGGCGTCATTAAGAACCCACCGCCAACACCAAACAACCCCGACAAGAACCCTACAGCCCCACCCATGCCGAGGAACACAAAAATGTTCACAGACATCTCAGCAATAGGAAGATAGAAGTTCATCAAATACGGCCCGTGGGATTTGCCAAAGCAATCCCCGTTTTGCTTCAGCGATTGTCATAGACACTGCTGATGCCAAGATCAGCAGATCAGGCGATTGGAAATTACAGCATTTGCAACTTCCGATCCGGCAAAGACTCAATTGGTCTACAGGTTCAAGTGCAAACGAACAGACAAAGCACGTGCCTGTCTCACCTGAAGCCGATTTACCAAAAGAGATGGCTATACCGCCCCACGTCCTGTCATGCCCCGAACCCCGTTCCTGGTCAATGCGACCTTTGCCGATCTATCGGCGACCGAGACCACTGAGCATCAAACCGCAAACGCCCCGCGAGGCAATCTGGCTTGTAACGCAAACCGCACGAAAACCGAATTGGCCTTCGTGCGGATCTTTATTACAATTTAGCTTGAGAGCCCATGATTTTGTCTAAACATCAATTCAGTTGACGTAATTTGCCCCGGCAGAATTCTTCTTCCAAAACTGCCCAGCAGCCAAGGCATCATTCGCCAGACGATCTGAGCTTAGACGTTTAAATCTCTTAACCAGGTCTTCTGCTTGTGCAAGTTCTTGGATCTCAAGCATGGCAATCACGCGATCACGACGTCGACTGGCTTCGCTATCACCCGACTTTGCTGCCAGGGCAAAATACATGTACGCGCGCTTTAGATCCTTCGCGACGCCAAGCCCATTTTCATACAACACGGCCAAGTTGAACTGACTGTCTGCAAGACCTCGGTTTGCCGCTTTTGTAAACCAATCGGCTGCCGCAGAATAATCTGGTGCCCGTCCCTGGCTAGGATTAGCGCTCAATACTGCCATGTTGTGCATGGACTTCAAGTTGCCTTGTTCTGCAGCTCGCTGATACCAGACCTTTGCCCGCCCGATGTCCTTTCTAACACCCAGGCCACGCTCATAAAGTGTACCAAGACGATATTGTGACTGGGCAAAACCTTGCTGAGCCGAACGTTGAAACCATTGCGCTGCTTTGCCAAAGTCCTGAGCATTACCTTTGCCCTCAGCCAAACGTGTGCCGACTTGGAATTGTGCGGAGGCATCTCCTTTTGCTGCGGCAAGCCTCAGCGACAATGGGCCAACTTTCGCTGGCGGCAGGCCAAGCGCATTGCGGGCATTGCCGTTTATTGATGGCTGGCTCACCTTGGCTTGAAGCGTCGCCTCTTCGTCTGTCTTGGTCGCCAACGCAGCCGGCATCACAGGAACAGAATATTTGCCAAGTTTGGCCGAGCGTTTGGCCAAATCATCACGTTTCTCAAAATGGCTGATTAGTCCCCGCGTGACCGGAGTGCGTGAATCATAAACTGTCAGTCCTGCTGGTGTTTGAGAAGCCAATTGGGCAGCCGTAAGTTCCGCTTCGGCAATATCGTCGATAATCTCGCCCTGATAACCACCACTGAGTTCTACGGTGCGTCTTTCGCCATTGCTTTGAAGGTGTTTTTCTGGACCAGCACCCGGGCGGACTGCTGCAGGCGCAAGAACGTCGTCCGACCGCGTTGCCGCAGGCTCCCCACCAGTTCCCATGTTTTCGCTCGCACGATGATGGTGAGGGCGCTGCAGGATATCAGCGAGGAGAGACGACCCCGTTGGCGTCTCCAGAAGCGCGGTGAAGGCTGGTACTGTGCAAACAGCGATAAACATGCTGACGATCAGTTTGCGTTTAGCCAGACCAAACAATCCACCCTTCTTGCCAGTTTCCTCTTCATCACCCGTTTCAGTGCTTGCTTCTTCCTCTTGTGATTTTTTGCGGAATCCAAGACTGAGGCCCAGTCCTTTTTTCTTCTTAGTTTCTTCCATCTGGCGTCCAGCTTCGGCTGCCGCCTCTAACTTTGCTTTTTGCGCATTCGCAATCAAATCCTGGCGCATCTTGGAAATGCTGTCGGCTGTCGAGACTTGCGGACGCGGCGGAACCGGTGGCGGAGGAACCATGGAATGAGCTGATGAAACCTGTTCGGTGTCTTCAATACTCGGCTCACCTGCGGCTTGGTTGGCATCGAATTCTGGGATCTGTGCTGCAGGCATCTCTGGTGCCGGGGGAACTTCGAAAGCTTCCGGCTCTGCGCCCTCAATCGACGGCACAGGCGCCATTTCCACTGGCTGTTGCTCAAACTCCTGAGACGGTTGCTCTTGAATAGGGGGGGCGAACTGAGGTTCTGGGGCAACGTCTTGTGCACCGGTGTAGCCAACATCCATACCGTCATCAGACAACGGCTCTTGTTGTGATGAGAGGTGAGCTTCGGGTTGCACTTCGACGTGGCTCTCATCGCCCAGGCTGTTTTGCTCTTCGAAGTAAGGCTCAGCGCGCTGTTGTTCTTCAGGCTGTATAGCAAGTTGCGATGGTTCGAATTCTGCTTGAACTACAGCCTGTTGGTCAGCCTCAGACTGTTGCTGTGCGATAATTTCTTGCATCCGAGCTTCAAAGCTATCAGCAAGGCCTTTAATTTTTTCGCTTTCTTCTTCCGTCTCTTGAGGAAGTTCCAGCTCTTGCGTCATCTCGTGAGAAAGATCCGCCTCTTCTGGCGTCTCATCGTGGAAGGCTGCCGCCGGTTCGGTATACTCTTCATATTGAGCGGGTTGTTCATATTGAACAGGCCGCTCGACCTGCTGTAACGCCGGCTCAGGTTGAGCGATGTATTCGGGGTGGCTAGCCCCATGCTCGATTGCATTCACGCGATCCAGCATTTGGCTCATCGCCTCTTGCATCGTCGCCATCATGGACTGAGATTCGACGTCACCTTGACGTCGCTCATCCATAAAATTGTGCAATGCGTTTTGAAGGTCGGCCATCCGCTCGTTTTGTGCAATATCCGGCTGATCGGTCGTTGCAAGCTTTAGAGCCGCTTTTTCTGCAGCCGCCATGGCAACTTCTTCCACAACCTCTTGTGGCAACTGCACAGCACCCATCGACTGCTCTGGTGAATTTTCTCCAGACAGGCGATCAATAACAGCCGCCAATTGAGCTTCGATCTTGTCGAGCTTCACAAATTTGTCTTGTGTTTCTTCAAGGTGCTGATTGAGCTCATTGATATGGGCCTCAACAATGGTCAACCCGCCAAGGTCTTCCTTCGTTGCCACATCTTCCATTGCCGATGAAAAACGCGCTTCGAGCGTATCAAATCGTTCGGTTAGATTCTCGATCGCAATATCAGCTGCGGTCGGCTCTCCATTGCCTTCGATGCGATTTGCAATTTCTGCGAAGCGGTCTTGTAGCCATTGCTTTTGGGCGTCAGCGTCGTCTTGAGATTGAAATACAGTATCTTGTTGTGCAACGGGTGGCGAAGCTTTTAGAGCTGACGCCAATTCACCTTCACCAGCCTCGCCACTTTCGTAGATCTGCGCAAGAGCTTCTGCTGAGGCTGCATCCCAAGGGCTGCTTGGATCTTGACCGTCGAACTCGCTCTCACTGACAACATCAAATGGGTCGACTCCACTGGCTGTTTCAGACGTTGGGCCGGCAACAAACGCGCTATCGCTCACAATCGGTGCCGACTTCAGCGCTGCTGGTGCATATGGATCGGACGTCACAGCGGATTTGGTGTTTGTATCGGTATTTACATCCCCTGACATTGACGCCGCTGGCGCCTCAGACACGTAATTATCACCGCTTGCATCTGCGATGCGGTTTGACAGCTCCTGCAAGCCGGATTGAATATTCTCGAGGGCTGGGCGGTAAGCATCTGGAACACGAAAGCGCGCGACCTGCGCCTCAGCACCAAGTAACGACAACCGGTTCATCAGCTGATTTAACGCACCTGCGTGGCGCTGCTCTTCAGTGCGAAGCCTTCCAGTGATTGACTGAACAAAGTCGTGAAGATCATTTTGGGTGCCAGCTGCATCCGCTCTGCCCGCAGATACCCCATATTCACTATCTGCATTGTCAATATCATGCTTGGACATAGTCATCCTCGTCAGCCCCAAAAAATCTCCCACAGCAAATGAACGACGGCTTTGGACGGCCAAAAGTCAGGGGCCGAATAAGAGATCCTTTGATCCCTGCCAAACATTCCGCATGCCGCGACAAATGCTAGAAATCGGCCCAGACGAGATACGGACAGCTAACCGAATACTTTGAAACTGGCAGCGGCGCGTAAATACAAAGTTAAACTGAGGGGGGTGGCGTTCATTTTTGACGCAAACAGAGAAAATTTAACTGATTTCAGCCTTTTGACATGACCGACAACGGCTCAATTGCGGCAAATATCCGTGTTAAAATTTGTAAAAAGTACAATTTGCGATCAAACCGATTCGCAATTATCGCCAGCTCGTCAGGCTTGCAGATAGAACCTTCAAATTCTAAATATGATGTCGTGATTGACGTGTACTGCCCCCGGCACAGGAGACCACAAATGAAAAGACATCTGCTTTTTGTTGTATGCGCATTGACTGTAAGCGCGCCAAGCCACGCGGTAACGACGTCCGAAGACAAAGGCGGTGGTCGTTACACGATGGCGCCTTCACCGGAAGGCGGGTTTGTCCGCCTCGACACGCAAACGGGCGTAATGGCCCATTGCCAAGCGCAAGCCTCTGGTTGGTCGTGCAACGATATGCCAGAATCGAATCGCAACCTTGCCAAAGAAAATGAGCGCCTCAGGGCTGAGAACAAAGCTCTCAACGAAGAAATAAAGGCGATGGAGGAAACCTTCGGTTTAAGTGAACCGTCGTCGCGCAACAAAAATTCTCAAAACGACGCCCCCTCACCACCTGTCCCTCCGCAACTTAAGTTACCAACCGAAAAGGACGTCGACCAGGCCCTGGATTACGTGGAGCGGATGATTAAAAAGTTTCAAGAGCGCTTTCGCCAATTAGAAAATTCCAAGAAACGATATCCCGGCGATAAGAGTGATGAAGGCAACAGTCCGGCCGAAGGCGAAACGACTCCGCTATAACCTCTTGCAATAAGACGGAATATAAAACGTGACACAAGAATTGAACCGAGGCAGCACTGCGCTCGCTCAATGCTCCGGCCGATTAAGCCTCAAAACGTCAGGCGCAGGTTTTTACGAAATCACTGACAAACTCGATCGATGGCTCCACACGGTTCACAGCGATAGAGGCGTCCTCACGGTCTTCATCCAGCACACATCTGCGTCGCTCGTCATTCAAGAAAATGCCGACCCGGATGTGCAATATGACCTGGCCAACGCCTTAAACAAAATTGCTCCAGAAAATGCAGTGTATCGCCACAGTCAGGAAGGGCCCGACGACATGCCCGCTCACATCAAATCCATGGTTACGAATACGTCGCTCGTCATCCCGATAGAATCCGCCAAGATGGCGCTTGGAACATGGCAAGGCGTTTACGTCATCGAACACCGCCGACAACCGCACACACGCGAACTTGCGATGAATTTTATGGGAAGCTTTTTGATCTTATAGTCGCTCTGCAGGCGTTCAAAGCTTTTGATGCTAGGTATCGAGGATAAACGCCTGCGTCGCTCGGACCAGTTCGTGCACCACACCTGGCTCACTTACAGCGTGGCCAGCATCCGGCACAACGCGTAGTTCAGCGGCTGGCCACACTGCTTCGAGATCGACCGCATTCTGCATTGGCGTAATAACATCGTAACGACCTTGAACGATGAACCCTGGCACGTCTTTTAGAAGGTGTGCATTTTGCAAGAGCTGTCCGTCGCTGTCTAAAAATCCGTTGTTGAAGAAGTAGTGACATTCGATGCGTGCAAAAGCACGGGCATAATCGTCAATCCCGAATAGCCGAATACGATTTGGGTCCTGAATCAACGACAACGTTGAACCTTCCCACATACTCCACGCCCGCGCCGCCTCAAGTTGCACCGCTCTATCACGACCCGTAAGACGGCGATGATAGGCCGCGATCATATCGCCACGCTCAGCAAGCGGGATCGGTTTGGCGAAAAGAGCATAAGCTTCCGGAAAGATCCAACTGCAGCCTTCTTGATAAAACCAACTCAACTCTTTCTGCCGCAGCAGAAAAATTCCGCGTAAAACGAGACCGAGAACGCGACCAGGGTGCGTTTGTGAATAGGCCAATGACAATGTCGAGCCCCAAGAACCACCAAACAAGTGCCAGCGTTGAATACCCAGATGGCTGCGAAGCCGTTCCATATCGCCAACCAAGTGCCACGTCGTATTGGCGTGCAAAGACGCATTCGGCGTCGAGCGACCGCAACCACGCTGATCGAACAAGACAATTCGATAATGAGCAGGATCATGAAATCGGCGCATGTTTGGGTTGGTCCCACCACCCGGTCCACCATGCACGACAACAGCCGGCAAGCCGTCCGGGTTTCCCGACTGCTCGTAATACACCTGATGCCCATCCCCCACATCAAGCATGCCGCTATCGTATGGCTCGATCACAGGATAAAGACCGTATCGCATTCCTTGCGAAACCTGGCTCATGCATCAACTTTCCTAATGTGGGGCACAGTCAAAGCAATGACTGTCCGCGAGACACAATTGGACTAAGGGCGGTTGGCGTATCAGATCTATTCTAGACTGTCTTACGACGCTTTAGACGTAAGATCCGAACCTCTCGGTCGTAGAGAATTTCTCCACCAGGAACGCGAATATCCCTCACCATTTCGAGAAGGTGTTTGGAAGGTTTGGGCGTCGCCAGTGACACAGAAACAGCCGCAACAGCGCCTGCTGGTATTGCAATCAGGCTTGCCAACACACCACTGAACCCGCTTATACCCAGCTCGTTGGCAAGAATTACACACATCGCAACAATAAATCCCGTGGCAACACCAGCCGTTGCGCCAAAAGGATTTATCCTCTTCCACCAAATCGAGGCCACCAACACCGGAAATGCCGTCGAGCCGGTGAGCACAAGTGCCCACAACAACAGTTTTAGCGGATCGAATCTTAGACCAGCAGCAAACCCACCAGACACGACAACAATCGCCAACAACAGAAAACGACTCGTACCCAATCTCAAATTATCGGCCGAAGGCTCCCACGACAGTCCATTCACAACATCTTCTGTCAATTGGCTGGAAAGCGCCACGGCTGTCGCACCAGCAGCAGCAAGTGAGGCCGCAAGCACACCAGCGGCCGTTAAGTACCCGAATACAACAGGAAGTCCACCGGCAATCGGCAAACTAAACAAGATCATATCGCGATCAAAACTCACATTCGATACATTGACCCGTGTCGATGGCGTCGTGATTTCTGCGAGACTATTCTGACTCAAGATCGCCATCCAACCGGGAGCGTCTTCGAGCGGGCTGCCGGCAACTTGCATTAAGTAGTGGCGCATGAAAATTGCACACGTCGCAAGTGTTAGCATCATCAATCCAAAGAAGAAGGTCGCCCAACCAAGAGATTTGCGGGCTTCATAAACACCTGGTGACGTCGCAACGCGTGTCAACAACCACGGAGCAGAAGCGATCCCCGTCATGACGGTCAAACTCATCACAAGATAGGCCGCCGGCCCAATATCAACAAATGCACTTGCAAATGCTTTTGTTACCGGCTGCAAACCAGGAGCGGGGATGCGAAATTCAAACAGTCCCGCTGGGATCGAGGAAAACGTCTGAAGCTCCTCGGCATAATCAACACCGCGCAACACCGGACCACCACTAAGCTGTGGAATAGGCAAGTATCCCAGCAACACTGCGATGATCGTCAATGGAATTATGATCGCGATCAAAACCGCAATCCCCATCGCAACATTCGTCCAGGTGAGAGAGCGGACCCCTCCCAACGCAAACGTTACAACCAGAAAACTCGACATGATGACTGTCAAGATGACCGGCGACAAACCGATGAGCCAGCCTGCCGCCATCGCTCCAACACGAAACTCAGCGATCAAGATCAACAACATCGGTACAGACAACAAACCTGCGGAGATCAACCGCAAAATGCGGCTATCAAAACGCCGCCCGAGATAACTCGGCAATGTAAATGCACCAAATTTGCGCAGGAATGGCGCGAGCAACACCGCCATCACAACGAAGCCCATGATACCGCCGGACATAATCCAAACGGCATCATAGCCGATATTAAACAACAAACCCGCAGCACCAACGATGCCAGTTGCACCCATCGCCGTTAGCGCAAGCCCTAGTCCACAATAAGCGGCCGGAACCCTTCGTCCTGAGGCAAAATATTCGATCGGCTCTGAGGTATGGCTCGCAAGCCCGAAGGCAGCATAAAGCATCAACGGTACGGTTAACATTATCGTCCGCAGAATTGCATCGGAAACAGCCAACTGCTCAAGCACTAGAACAAACACAACTAAGGAAACGAAAGCGCTGCTAAAAATTCCGAAATACGTACCAAGCCTCGGATTGACGAGACGATTGCGCGGTGTAAAGGACATTAATACTGGTGAACCTGTTTTACTGCCGTTTGGCAAAATAAACTTGATTTGGTCGGAAAAGAGAGATCGACGCCGTGAGTAAAATTCCAAACAGACTTCAATTGATATTTTCCCACCTGGCGATCGCGATATTTAGGTATCTTCGTGGGCACCATGCCAGTGATCAATTGCATCCTGGCGGTTGACAAAACTCGCAACGGTTACGAGTCCGATTAGAAACAACCCATGGGCCGCCAAAAAATATCCGAGCGGAAAGCTCAAAAAACGATCGTGGTTTAAGCCATCCGCATAAAGCGGCAAAACCCCAACGACCAAAAAGAATGGCACCAAACTGGTCAACATCTGCCTTTTGGTATGGCGCCAATAAGGTTTTCGTTCCTTGCGTTCTATCATTTAATGTCCCCGATTTTCCCCTCATCTCAATGCCGCTGGTGACTTCGCCAGTCAAACAAATAGTTTGAGCAACAAATTGGCCGCCAGGACACGATTTAGGTTCAATATTCAAGCTCACACTGACACAGCAGCCCAAGACCCGCCCACACGCACATTTTAACGATATTTGAAACTACACTTTTTGCCTAAATCGTGTCATGTGTCGGTAATCTGGACTGGAACAACTCCTGTCCCCCGGGACTTGTAATCGAGTTGCACGCCCCACCACCTAGGTCCCAATTCTCAAGGGACGAACGATTTAAGCGCCTTTGGAGGCGGAAATGACGGCCAATAAGATCCTGATTGTCGATGACCACCCGCTTTTTCGCGGAGCCCTCAGCCAAGCCCTAACGGCCGCGTTTGAGCAGACGGAAATTGTCGAACTTGGATCTCTCGATGAACTCACGACAACTCTGAACGACAGTCAGAAAGCCGATTTGGTCTTGCTCGATCTGTCGATGCCAGGCGTACAAGGACTTTCGGGGCTGCTGTTCCTCAGAGCGCAGTTCCCTCAAATTCCCGTCGTGATCGTTTCCGCGCGCGAAGACGCAGCCACGATTCGCCGCTGTATAGAATTTGGTGCCTCCGGTTTTGTGCCAAAGTCAAAGCCGGTCGATCAGATCCGTAATGCCATCCGCAAAGTGCTCGATGGCGAAATTTGGACACCGCCTGATCTTGATCTGTCCTCAACATCAGACAGCGGCGACGGTGACCTCATTCAACGCTTATCAAACCTAACCCCTCAACAAGTTCGTGTTTTGATGATGCTTGGTGAAGGACTATTGAACAAGCAAATCGCCTTCAATCTCAATGTCTCAGAAGCGACGATTAAGGCGCACGTATCTGCCATTTTGCAAAAACTTGGCGTTGACAGCCGTACCCAGGCCGTGATTGCCGTCAATCGTATTAACGCTGGCGATTGGCAACAAATGATTAGCAACTAATAGGCATGCCCTTTGGTTGCCGGTTTTGAATCCGGCGTACTTGTGAACCGGATGTTGATGTTCGACGGCTGACCAGGCCAATAGCAAACTTATTCTGCTGCCGGTCGAGACCGATTTAAATTATGCAGCATGAGTGCACGCAGCGCTGCTGCTTTGACCGGTTTCTGCAGCAATCCAAATCCATGCTCTTCGATATCTTGGCGAACCTCGGCGGTATGGTCTGCAGTAATAATAATTGCTGGCACATTCAGGCCTGCCTGCGAACGTATCGCCTCAATTGCGTTCACACCCGTTCCCAGGTCGAGGTGGTAATCGGCCAAGATTATACTCGGCTTTTGCTCGGCGTTCTGCACGACGGCTACCGATTCAACCACACTGCTAGCCACCAGAACGTCGAGCCCCCATCCCGACAACAAGGCCGTCATACTATTTCGAACTTCGGGTTCGTTATCTATACAAAGCACACCCCGGTTTAGCATTTGCCCAGCCAAAGCAAATGGCTTTTGCGCTTGCTCTGGTTTCAAGTTCACTTGCCCGCGTGGCACCCGAACCGAAAAAGTTGATCCTCGACCGGGTTCGGTGTCCAACGACAGATCGTGTTGCAACATGCGGCAAACACGGTCGACAATCGACAAACCCAATCCCAAACCGCTGATCTGGCTTCCTGCCCCCTCCAACCTTTGGAATTCCTGAAATACAACGTCTTTCTTGTCTGCAGGAATGCCTGGTCCAGCATCAATAACTTGGATTAAAACATTATCCCCTTTGTGCCGCACGCCCAACAAAACTGAACCCGTGCGCGTGTACTTAATCGCGTTAGAGACCAGGTTCTGTAATATCCGACGAAGCATGCGTCGGTCGGACCGAACCCAAACACTTGAGCTAACGACACGTAACTCGAGGTTCTTTTCTTGAGCCATCGGACCGAACTCCAAACGAAGCTGATCAAACATTTTTGCAAGTGAAATATCGACGATATTTGGAGCAAGGCGCCCGCTATCAAGTCGTGAAATATCAATCAGCGCCGTAAAAATTTCTTCCACGGCCATGAGAGAAGCATCGACATTGCCAACCAACGCACTGTCATCATTTTTCAAATTCCGCTCAAGCAAAGTGGCGGTATACAATCTCGCTGCATTCAATGGCTGGAGAATGTCGTGACTGGCGGCTGCAAGAAAACGCGTTTTATCGAGGTTCGCTGTATCCGCCTTGGCTTTCGCCTCTTCCAAGGCCTTGTTGACCTCTAAGAGTTCTGCCGTGCGTTCTCGAACTCTGCGTTCCAAACTCTCATTCGCGCGCTCCAATGCCGTAGCAGTGGAGATGCGATCGGTTATGTCAGAGAATGTCGTCACAATACCACCTTGCGGCATTGGACTTGTACGAATTTCCAGTGTTCGAGCGCCGTTGTGGAAGCTCTCTTGAAAAGTCTCTTTCGTCACAGCCAATTTTTGTAGCCGTTGGATAACCAAATTCTCGATATCGCCCGAACCGAAATCTCCGCGCTTGGCAAACTCGCGTAGCAACCGATCAAGCGGTAACCCCACCCGCACAAAATCAGTCGGCAAGTCCAACAGTATCCGGAACTGACGGTTCCAACACACAAGGCTCATATCTTTGTCGAAAACACATAGTCCGTGACGTACTTGGTCAATCGCAAGCTGCAACAAGTCGCGATTATACTGCAACGCTTCGGAGGCATCATCCAAAAGCTTGCGCGCTGAATGTGGTGAAACGTTATCTCGCTTCAACAACAACGCCAATACCAAGCGCGATGAGGAAGGGCCAATGGCACTTGCCAACAAATTCTCAGTAAAGCGAAATAGCCCGACGTCAGCTTCCGCGTCGGGATCAAATGCCAACTGACGCCTTTTGGCATAGTCAGCAAACGCTTGCTCTGCACGTTCAGCGCCAAGATAGCGCTCAACGGCTGATTGCAGGTCACGCACCTGCACCGACATGCGCAATGGGTCGAGTGGCGTTGCCGCTTCAACAGCGTCAGGTAAGCTGTTTGCCAAAAATGCATCCGCCTGCATCTGCTCAAATGGCTTGGCTGGGAACGCTGTTGATACCGTAACAAATGCCAAAATATTGGCACCTATACTCAATACAACGCTGTGAGTTAGCGGACTAAAATCTAAATAGAAGAGCTGTTCAGGTCGCAAAAATGTAAGGCCAAACGGGCCATCGGAGACGACGGTAGAAGAAATCCAACCCGCATCCGCGACCCAAGGCAACAACATCGTGTAGCCCCAAACTAAGAAACCAACAACAAGCCCCGCAATCGCCCCATGGGCCGTCCCATCCCGCCAAATCAAACCACCAAAAAACACAGGTGCGACCTGTGCGACACCAGCCAGTGATATTAATCCAATAGCAGTGAGGTTGTCGTTTGTGCCAATCGCCCGGTAAACGAAATAACTACACAACAAGATCACAACGATGGCGACTCTTCGTATGACAAGTAACCGCGTCGTCATTCCGCCCAATGGCAAGAACGCAACAATGTTCTGGCGCAACAACATCGGCACGAACAATCCGTTGCAAACCATAATAGCCAGCGCGATCGTTTCTACAATAACCATTGACGTTGTCGCAGATAACCCACCAAGAAATGCGAGCAGTGTCATTGCATGTGAGCCGCCTGCAATCGGCAAGCCTAGAACGTAATAATCGGCCGGTGTTCCATTTGTTGGAACTGTCATCACGCCTGCGACAGCAATTGCGACCACAAACATCATGATCGCAATCAAATACAGCGGAAACATCCAACGTGCTGAACGAACTTGGGCTTCAGACGCGTTCTCAACAACGCCAACGTGAAACTGTCGTGGTAACAGCAAGATACCAACAAAACTCAATAACGTAACAGTTACCCAATGATCGCCGACAAACCCTTGTCCGAAAACCTCCATGATACGGTAATTTTGAGACGCCCGATCGATAAAGTGATCAAGACCGGAAAAAACCGAATAGATCGCAAATAACCCAACAGTGGCGAACGCAACAAGCTTCACGACGGAGCCGGTCGCGATGGCGAGCATCAATCCGTGCTGGTGTTCTCTGGCATCGGCATGACGCGTGCCAAACAACATCGCAAACACGGCAAGGGCCAGCGTAATCATAAATGACGTGCCATCGAAACTAATAGGGGGCAGTTTTGTGGTGGCCTGAGAGTCATTTCCGATCAGAATTTCTATGGCGATCGCAATCGCCTTCAGCTGCAATGCAATATAAGGCAGCAGAGCAATGACCATAAAAATTGTTACGACAGCGGCAACGGATTGGCTCTTGCCATATCGTGCAGAAACAAAATCAGCGACTGACGTGATGTTGTGATTTTTTGCTAAACGCACAACATAAAGGACCAACGGCAGCCCAATCGTGAACATCAAGATCGGGCCGAGATAAATTGGAACAAAATCATAGCCAGTGCGTGCTGACAGACCGACGTTTCCAAAGAAGGACCATGCCGTGCAGTAAACTGCTAAGCTGAGAGAATAGAGAACCGCGCCAGACCAAGCATTTGCCTGCCCGCCAAAATGACGTTGATACCAACTCGGAGTTGGAGCCCCTTTACCTGAAGATTGGTCACGGTTGAAACGATCACCAAACCATGCAATCGCGAACAGAGTGCTGAGGTAAGCCAAAGCAAGGGTCGCTATGAAGGGGCCATCAAACATATCTTTTTGGCTGAATTCCTATTCCACACCACCCAAAACGCGCTCGTTGATCTGAACCCAAGTTTCAAGTTTTTCCAATGGCAACGCCGAAGCCAGTCCGTGTCGTGGGCTCAGACTAATAGAAAACTAATTGATATCCTGTGTTTTCCATAGCCAAATGAAGCGCCTAGATCCAAGTTTATGGCGCAACAGGTAAATGACCTGCCAAAATGGCTCCTGCAGATACAAAATTTACCAGTCTGACGGCCCTTCGTTGCAGTGCAAACATCTGTGAAAAATTGTTTCAGCATGCAAACCTGTTGTGCGTCCACGCGATTCGCGGAATATCACGTCTGATTTCAGGTATTCGAGCTCTTGCACTGCAATTGCGCCAGAACAAATTCGAGAAATAATTCAATGGGCAAAGGGGATCAAGGTTATGGGGATAATTAGCGAATTCAAAGACTTCGCCGTTAAAGGAAATATGGTCGATATGGCTGTCGGTATCATTATCGGCGGGGCCTTTGGCACGATTATCAAATCACTCGTCTCTGATGTGATCATGCCGCCGATTGGCTTGCTTCTTGGTGGTGTTGATTTTTCAGATATCAAAATCCCGCTTAAAGACGCGGTTGGAGATGCTGAAGCCGTCACCATGAATATTGGCAGCTTCTTTAACAACGTGATCAGCTTCTTAATCGTTGCCTTCGCAGTTTTCATGCTTGTCAAAACCATGAACAAGCTTAAGGCCCAAGAAGAAGAAAAGGCAGCAGACCCAGAACCAACCAAGTCTGAAGTTCTTCTCACAGAAATTCGCGACGCATTAAAAAAGTAGATCGAACTCGGCCAAAGAGTTGCGTCGTCATCTCGCACACCCAGGCTTACCGCCTGGGTGTGTTTATTTGTATTTTGAGAATTGGACTTGGCGCAAGACCGCGTTACGAACAGCTCCCACCGCCCAAAACGCAAAACTTTGCGCAGTGAGAATGACACAGTTTCACGGCTCCCTGATCAAACATACCGCCATCAGATCTTGCCGCCTCAGCCAGTGTTTCGCCCATTTCAAACGCTTTGTCGTAGGGCAACAGCGTACACGGCAAGACGACAGGCTTATCGGCGCCCTTGCGTTTGACCACCATACGCGACGTCGCGCACATCATTTCATTCGGATTCTTGTTTAAAATTCCCCAACACGCCGTAGTAATTTCTGGCACGTCGTGACTGCCATCCATTTCCGGTAGCAACATCAACTGTTGAGGGTCAGAGGGGGAAATTGACCAATTGTGTTGGGCGATCAACGTAGCGTAGCCTTTGCGTGATCCTTCATCTGTTTCATTCCAGCAGGTCCGACCAGCAATCGCAATTTTGAATTTATTCTTTGCAAGCCAATTCAGACCTGCGATCGCCTTATCCCATGTCTGCAGACCACGTTCCGTCTCATGCAGAGATTTCGTGTAATGATCGAGACTGACCCGCAACGTAAGTTGGTTGCGAAATTTTCTGACCAAGTCCAACAGACCAGCCTGAACCCGTGGGCGTTGCATTGGCTGCATCGCATTGGTCAACACCAGAACCTCAAACCCTCGTGCCAACGCGTCGTCGAGTATTGGAAGAATGTCAGGGTTCATAAACGGCTCACCACCGGTTATCGCGATCTCACGTGTGCCAACTTTTTCGGCCTCATCGAGAAAAGCTGAGACCTCATCGGCCGACATATAAACCAAGCGATCATTTGTTGGGCTCGATTCGATGTAACAACTGGCACACTCGATATTACAAAGAGTGCCTGTATTGATCCAAAGGGTGTCGAGCTGAGAAAGAGCCACTTTGGCCCGCATCTCACCTTTGGCCGTTATGTCGGGATCTTCGAATTTTTCGATTTTCTTGGTATTTACAGGGCGGTGGTCCGCCCGGGACTTGATGTCTGTATTCACTGAAATTCAGACCCTCTGTTAACAAATTGGCCGTTCTTCGGTAGCTCTACCACGACCAAAGTGTTCTTAAAATACAAACCCAATGACAATTACGTCACCACAGGGCCAAGCCTCAATAGCAGGAACCGGCCAGCCGGTGCCTCCCCCAATGACTGGCTTATCCATCAATCATTGTTGTGGCTGGCCCGGCGCCTTCCAACTGAACGACCAACTTAGCCAAATTCATCTACACCACACTACACCGTTTGCCTCTGCAGGAAATATCTCTGCTCGAATTGACCAAGATCATTGAACTTTCCCGCCCCTATCCCAAGATATGCCTAAGTAAAATTATCTAACAATTGGAGAAATGTAATGCGCAAAATGGCCTTAGCATTGGCTCTTTCGATCTGCACCACTACCGCAGCATTCGCCGACTCGAAACCATCAGACGATGAAATCGCCAAGATCAACGAGGCCATTTCGGTCCTGGGGTGTAGCGGTGGTGAAATAGAAAAAGAGGACGAAGCAAGCGGGTATTACGAAGTCGACGATGCCAAATGTCAGGATGGGATGCAATTCGATATCAAGCTCGATGAAAAATTTAGAATTATCGATCTATCCAGAGACTAACCATCTCCGCATCAATTGATTAGCCGCGCTTTCGTTTTGATTGCGCGGCTCATCTCATATGTGACTTATGTGGTTATAGTCTTTCTATTGGTGCGAGTGATGAATTTCGCAGCAACGATGCCGGTCAACATTGCCAACACAAACGTTGCAACTGACTGGCCACCATACACCAAAGCTGCCAGTGCCGGGCCTGGGCAAAAACCGGCAAGCCCCCAACCCAAGCCGAACAGTCCAGCACCCACCACCAACCGTGAATCAATGTCCATCGCCGTTGGAAGAAAATAATCCGGCGCAAAAACCGGCTTGTAATTGTTATGCAAAACTCTAAAGCCAACAACGGTGACCGCCAACGCACTTGCCATCACAAGTGCCAGGCTTGGGTCCCAGGCACCTGCAACATCAAAGAACGATAACACTTTTGCCGGGTTCACCATTCCAGAAACAATCACACCAAACCCAAATATAAGCCCTGAAAAAACAGCGGCGATAACAACCAAAAATCTGTGCATCCTATCGCTCCCTTAAATTACGTGTCGAACGACAAAGACGGTGACAAACGCAACGGTCATAAACACAGCCACAGCGACAAGAGAACGGCGAGAAAACCGCGACAGTCCACAAATGCCATGTCCACTCGTACAACCACTACCCAAAGTGGAGCCAAATCCAACGAGCACACCCGCCACCGCCACTAACACGGTGTTGGGCGAGGCAGTTATCTCGGGGGCGACCGAGGTCGCCGCTTGATACATTACAGGCGCCGCAATGACACCGGCGAGAAATGGGAGTCGCCAGGAATATTCTTGCGAAGTCAGCCCAACGAACAATCCACCGACAATGCCACTAATGCCCATAATGCGACCGAGAAACAACATCAATGCCACTGCCGAAAGCCCGATAAGCGCTCCTCCAATCAATGCATCCATAGGTTCAAATGGGGTGTTTGGCATCATCATCTCCTTGGCAAACGACAAATATAAATTCTATCAACTTCTTTTTCCTTCTCCTAGTCGCAGTGTTACAATGAGGCAGACCACAACTCTTAGACCATCTCGCGAATTCATAGAAAACAAAACTTTGCCAAAACACACCATTGCGAGACACAACGTCGAACACCAGACAGGGTATTGAATATATGACAACACCCATTCTTGAGCACGACCACACCAGCCAAGCCATACGCAAGCGATTGGGTGAACCCAAAACCGCTTCTTATCTTAGAGATTGGGTCTATGGTGGCATTGATGGTGCGATAACCACATTCGCCATTGTCGCAGGCGTCGTCGGCGCGAACCTTAGCCCACTCGTCATTCTCATCCTCGGCTTTGCAAACCTACTTGCCGATGGGTTCTCGATGGCGGCTGGCAATTATAGCGCAACCAAAACCGAGATCGATGAATACAACCAATTTCGCGAAATTGAAGAACGCCATATCGACCTTGTTCCCGAAGGTGAACGCGAAGAATTGCGTCAGATTCTAAGGGAAATTGGGCTCGACGGATCAACCCTGGAAGATGCCACGACCGCCATTTCATCGAACAAAGAAAAATGGATTTCACTTATGCTTTCCCAAGAGTACGGCCTAGCAACGGCTCAACGTGATCCAATCAGATCTGCACTGGGAACATTTTGTGCGTTTGTAATCTGCGGCTTTGTTCCTTTGGTGCCGTTTTTGTTTGCAATCCCCAATGCGTTTGTGGTGTCCATCGTTGC
This sequence comes from Hyphomicrobiaceae bacterium, assembly GCA_050633705.1. Taxonomy (GTDB): domain Bacteria; phylum Pseudomonadota; class Alphaproteobacteria; order Rhizobiales; family Hyphomicrobiaceae; genus JAJFHI01. The sequence goes on from JBOEGZ010000003.1 coordinate 42,884, forward strand.
AACCGGACTTGTGTTTGTGCTGATCGGCTCACTCAAAGCCAAGTGGTCTGTTACAGCGTGGTGGGTGTCAGCGCTTGAAACGTTGGCGATTGGGGCCATTGCAGCAGCGGTTGCATACTATGTCGGAAAATTTTTGGAAGGTTTCGTTTCATAACCTGCACGGTGAAAGGGTATTGACCGAGGTCAATGTCCAAGATTTCGAGCTGCGATATTATAGGAGTTCAACTGCCAACATCCAGCGAGGTGCTCGTCATGTCGTACAAAACAATTGTGGTCTATTTGCAAAACTCCAAGCGCGCTGGCTCGCTCTTAGAACTCGCAGTCCCTCTGGCCAAAAAACATGACGCCCATGTTGTCGGACTGTTCATTACACCAGACATACCCTTACACCCAGTTGTCGAAATCCATCTGCCTGAAGAAATCATCGTCAAACAACAACAAGCTATCGAGAAGGAATGTGAGCAAGTCCGTGTCATATTCAATCAAGCGACACAATCAATCACTGACAAGGTCGAATGGCGCAATCCAACGTGTCTGCATTCAGCAATTAGCGATGTCATTGTTGATCACGCACTAAGTAGCGATTTAGTCATTATCAGCCAGGATGACGACGACCAAATGGGCTTGTGGCCCGACTTTCCCGCAGATGTTGCCCTGGGAAGCGGACGGCCTGTCCTCGTCGTACCGCGAGACGCCCATGGCGGAACTTTTGGAGATAAAGTCATCATCGCTTGGAATGCCAGCCGGGAGGCAGCGCGTGCCACCTTCGACGCCCTTCCAATATTAGACCAAGCGCGCGAAGTTCACGTCTTAGCAGTGCTGCCTGAAAAGGACGGGAAAGGTAGCACGTTCGAACGTGGCGACGAACTTGCTGCCTCACTCGCACGCCATGATATTTCAGCGGTTGTCAGCACCGAGCCCACAGACGACCTTCCGCCTGGCGAAGCGGTTCTCGCCCATGCTCATGACAATGATTTTGATATGATTGTTATGGGGTGTTATGGGCATTCTCGTTGGCGCGAGGCGGTATTTGGCGGCGCTTCTCGACAGATTATGGACAAAATGAAGATCCCTGTGTTGATGTCCCATTGAGCCTTTTAACATGTCCACATAACACCACATTCCGACAGCGCACCCCCTGCAACAAGTCACCGTCCTGTTTGCCGAACAGCGTATAAAAAAACCTTTGGCAGCAACACGCGACGCATCTCAAATGTCACACGAATGGTGTTCAATTTCTTGCCCCCACAAGCGGTGTTCAAATTTGTTTACGATGTGACTTCCGTCAAAGACATGAAGGGGGCCATCCTCTAAGATTACGTCATTCACAAACCAAATGCGGAGAGTAGAAATGGAGAATTCAAAACAAGAAAAAAATATTGTGCCGCCAGGTTTTCCAGTTGAAATTGACAGTCAATTTTTGGAAAAAATTGGCGAATTTCAAAGAAACTGGTTGTCACTGATGACGAGGGCAAATTGTGAGTTTCTAAGTTTCGTTACGCACCGCTTGGAAAAGGACATGGAAGCTGCAGCCGAATTCTCACGGTGCAAAAATCCGTCCGAATTCTTTCAAACTCAATTCGAATTCATCGAACAAATGAGGGCCGATTATACCGCCGAAGCGCCTAAGTTTGCAAAGATCTTCAACGATCCGGCAACCAATGATGACGACGCTCCGTCGAATGGAGCTCTGACGAACGGGCGCACACGACAACATTAGTTCTTGGTAGGTTGTGCGCGGGGCAATCGGCCTCTTCAATAAGTTTTTGGTTAAACCTTGCGATAGGGCTGATCGCAAGGTCGTTCTCCATTGCTCAGCAACAGTCAAAAAAAAGCAATTGATGGTGACCAAGATATTGCAACCGACCAGCCGACCACCTTTCGGCTATGTCATCGCGCATGTTGGCCCGACTGAGCGCTCAAACGGCTTTTCCTATGACGCAAAACCTTGGGGCATTGCGCAACATCTAACATCCAATCACCTAATGTCTTTGCTAAATCAAACAGGTCAGTATTGACTTTGTCTGAGAGCAGAAAAGTGAAAAGTTGAAACAGCACAGCAATCGTCATATCCCCGACGACTGTCTTCCTCACAACAATCCCGTTAGAAGTAGACCAACGCTAAAAAGTACACCTATAACTGGCACATAGATTGGGACTTCGAATGAAGGCATATCCGCTTCGCTGTCCGGGCCATTCAACTTTATCCGAATCAAGGCAACATTGACGATTGTGAAAATGCACAACGTCACCTGCGCCGTCCACTCCGCCAGGCGCTCTATTGGAAATAACATAGCAAGCACATAAACAATCAAGACCACCAAACCTGTCGCCATCAACGGCGTCCGCGTGACCGGATTAATTCGACCAATTGCCGCCGGCAACTGATCTTGACGCGCCAATCCATAAAGAACGCGGGACGCCATAATCATTTGAATAATCATTCCGTTCAATGTTGCGATAACTGCAATCGCGCTCATGTAACGTGCAGAAGCGCCAGTGACGGTCTCAAACACATCCGATAGAGGAGATTTTGAAGCGGCCAATTCAGGTATCGGAACCGACAGAACAGCAACAGATGCAACAACAAAGTAGAGCATCACAGAAATAATTAGAGTAAGACCGATCCCCCACGGCATTGTGAATTCAGGCCGCTTGGTTTCTTCCACGATATTTACAATATCTTCAAAACCGACAAAGGCGAAAAAAGCGAGAAGTCCGGCAGACAAAATTCCCGTCCAAATGGTTATATCAAAAGTAGATGGCACGACTTCTGGAAGCCGAAAGAACAAATTTGGATCGCCACCAAAACCAAAAACTCCGATCACCAACAGCCCGGCTATTTCAATTGCTGTAAGCGTACCTGCAAAAGCAACCGATTGCGTGATTCCCCAGGCAACAACAAGCCCCATAAACGCAACGATAACCGTCACGATAACTGGCTCGGGCAAATCAACAAACGCTCTCAGGTAACCAGCGCCACCTATGGTCACTGCCGCCGCTGAAACCATGCCCGCTGTCACAACCATCAACCCAACAACCAGCGACAGCGTTCGCGAGCCAAACCCCCGCATAACGTAAGCGGCTTCACCTGCGGTATAGGGCATTCGCACCGACAGCTCCGAAAATGACGCCGCTGTCGGTGCCATAACAAGTGCTGCAATAAGAAATGAAAACGGAGCATAAACCCCGGCATGTTGGGCTGTGACACCGATAAGCACATAGATTCCGGCACCAACTGTGGCGCCGAGCCCGTAGAGCACAACAAGTGTTAAGGACAAAGAACGCTTTAGCTCAGGCGATTTTTTTTCTGCCATTCTTTAAGCGAATCCTGTGCTCTAAAATCTCATAGCTTTGAGAACAGTTGATAATGCTAAGCGGTCATTGCACGAAAACACGAACATTCTCTGACGTTGACCAACGCTCAATGAACCTGCAACGTTTCGAGGAATTCCGCCAATGCCCTGATGCGTTTTTCCGGCGCAATGTCTTCATCATATTCCTCAAAGACTTTGCCCCACGCCAACATGCTGGAAATACCATGTCCCCTGAGATTTCCACCTCTTTCAATAACCTGTTCAATGCGTTGCGTGGGAAACTCTCCATTGTTACGTTTCGCAATACGGGAAAGATCGGCTGGCGGAACTTTCAAAATATCGTACATTGGACCATCCCCTTCGCCTTTCAGTCCATGGCACACCGCACAGTAGCTGAAATAATCTGAAGCCCCCATTGTGACTTTTGGGGTCTCAGTATCTTTGTCGTCAGCAAGGACCAGCACGGCAAACGAACACAATGCAACGGCGCAGCAAAATAGCTTCTTAAGGACTTCCATATCCAACCCTTTCGTAACTAGTGTGCAAGCAGCACCGGTGTTTTCATATTCGCGAGCACGTATTGCGTGACACCACCGAAGACAAATTGGCGTAATCGCGAGTGCCCATAACACCCCATTACGAGTAAATCGAACTTATGGTCGGCGACATAGTTGACCAACACTTCTCCAGCCGGTCCTCCGGCCGTAATGCGTTCGGCGGTATCAACGTTGACGCCGTGGCGCGCCAGCGCTGAAGCAATCTCAGCACCGGGAATATCGACTTCAGCCTCATCCTTCTCAGGCATGATCGATAGAATGCGGACATCCTTGGCATTCTTCAGCAATGGCAACGCGTCGAACACCGCACGAGCAGATTCTTTTGTGCTGTTCCATGCCACCAAGATGCGATCAAAATCTTTCACGCCTGGGCCCGAATTTGGCACCACCAAAACGGATCGACCACTTTCAAAAACAACGGTCTCAGGCACATCGCTGGCACTATTCGTCGGAACTTCCGGAGATTGACTGACAACGACCAAGTCTACAGTTCTCGATTGCTCCGCGACAATAGTAGAGAGACGTTGGGCAAACGTTTCTGTTGCCCGCCATTCGGAAACAAAAGGTTGATTGGCCACCACGGACTCAAAAATCTGCTTTATCTCAGCCGATTCCTTTTCCCAGCGTTGGCGTTGATAAGCTATCAGTTCCGAGCCATAGGCTTCATCCATAATTGCAGGAAGATAAACCGGCGCGTACGGATACAAACCAATTAAGTGCGCCTCAGTCGATCTTGCAAGACGGCACGCGACCTCTAGCAACTGGTGAGTACTTTTTTCATTTTCACAGTGGACGAGAATTGTCTTGTAAGACATGGACAGCACCTCGGATTAGAAGTTCAATCCAATATTGGCGCAAGTGCGGCCTTCACTCGTTGATCTAAATCAGTAAAAGCTCTGTTTTTGAGATAACGCAAAGCGAAAGTCTGCGACAAGACAGACTACAAATGACACTGCAAAAAGCACAACGTTACAAATCATTCGCCAGCGCTTTAACGGGCAACACCAATGTGGAGCGCACCGGGCTTTGCATGCACGGAAAATCGACGGCTGCGATGTGGTGTCTTTTCCCAATGAAACGGTTTGTGGCAAAACTCCAGCAACGCCCGATAACTCGCCAGCGAAACAAAGAGCCAATAAATTGGCATCCACAGAACGCTTGCCACGAGGCCTTTTCTTCGTCGCCGCCGCACTGAGATTGCGCCGACAAGCATTGCCGAAAAGTAGCCCAACAACAAATTAAGCGCGCCCAACACGAGCAACACATTATTGGAAGCAATTGGCCACAAAGGATTTGGATGCCCTGATACCTTTGCCAGTTGGGCTACCGCCTGACTATTGGCAACTACGAATTCATGACCAATAACACTCAGAAGATAGAGATAGAACCACGGATGAATAATCGGTGACAGCAATAGCCCACCCATCAACATCTGCACGCCCCAAAACTTCCACCAGCCAAGTTCGCGAAACAATCGCATTGGTGATCGCATTTGCACGAGATAGGTTTGCCACCATCCCTTTAGCCAGCGTGTTCGCTGTCCAAGCCAAACTTTAAAATTAGGTGGCGCTTCTTCCCACGTCGTTGATGACAACACCTCAACCTGCCAGCCCGCTCGCGAAAGACGCAATCCTAAATCTGCATCTTCCGTTACATTGTAGGGATCCCAACGGCCGATACCATCGAGAGCATCGCGACGAAAATGATTGGAGGTGCCACCCAATGGAATTGGCAAACGCAGGCGTTGCAAGGTTGGTAATATGGCATCGAAGAGTGCCGTGTACTCGATCGTAAATTGCCGCGAGAACCAACTCTCATTGACATTACATATCTGCAGCCGCGCCTGCAGGCAGCCGAGATTTTTTGGCCCATGACGGAAGTGATGCAAAGCCCGTCGCAATTGATCTGGTTCGGGCAAATCTTCAGCATCATAAATCACGGCATAAGCACCACGGGCATAGGTCATGGCATAATTCAACGCACGTGGTTTCGTCTGTGGCCCACCGGGAGGCACCACAATCACCCTCACGTAAGACGGAACCCGTCTTTGGGCCACAAGTCGTGCAAGGGCGCTTTGAGTTCGCTCGTCGCCGGCCTCAACAATCAACAACACGTCGAGCTTTTCTTTTGGATAGTCGAGCGCCTCGACGGCGGCGAGCAGTTGCCCCAACACTGCTGCCTCGTCATAGACAGGCAACAAGACTGTATAGACCGGCCAAGTTGTATAAGAAGCAGCCACAATGGGTGCCGTCGCTGTGGTGTTGCGTTGTAACGGGGGCGTGTCTGGCCGCGACAACAGCAAATAAACCAACGTCGCAAACCGCAAGACGACGACCAGAAAAAATCCCACCAACAATGCGGTCTGAATGACAATGGGCACGCTTTCGTCGACCAAGAAATAACTCATGGCCATAACAGCAACAGCACCGAAAGCCACCATCCATTGCCAGATCGGTACGGGTGTCGCAGCCGAAAATTCTGGATGCGCATGGCGCAATCCCAAAACGGCATGATTCAACCGACGGGCGGTATCGGATATCGGAAAGCTATTGCTTACGTCTGACCGCGCACCGGCTCCATGAGCGCCGGTGCGCCCCGCAAACCCTGGTTTTTGGTGCAATTGCGACCCTAAATGGTCGCAAATTTGCGTTGTATGTTGAGATCGTTTCACGAAACCAGCGACGCACTTTACTTACAGAACTGACAACGAACGGAACCCAGTTAGACAAAGAAACGACGCGTGTTTTGATGCCCCGCTAGACCGCTGGTATCATTGTACAGATTTTTTTACGAAGTATGAGAAGAAAAATATATTGTGCGTTGCATATCTCGCAGCCTAATTGTTGTGCAACGCTCACGTCTGCCAGCCGACTGCATATAAAATCATGCTAAAGGGCTTTGCGACCCGACCAACTCAGGACTTGTCAATGACCGCTTGCCGATATCACCGTCGCAATAATCGAATGACCGGGACAACCATGTTCGGTTCGTTCCTGGCAGTACTTTCAGCTGGAATGATGTGTCTTCTCGGCTTGGCACCGGCGTCCACGGCCCAGGAGGCAGAAAATATCGACCCTCCTCCAGAACGCCGTGTGATTATTCGATTTGTCACGGAGGGCGAATTCCCACCCTTTAACTTCTATGACGAAGACGGTGTTTTGACCGGTTTCAACATCGATCTGGCGCGTGCCATTTGTCTCGAAGTCAACGTCACTTGTGACATCAAGGTACAACCTTGGGGCAAGCTCGTCGCAACACTGAAAAGCGGTGATGCGGATGCAATCATCGCAGCCCAAGCTGTCACCGCAAAAGCCCTGCGCGATGTTGATTTTTCAGCCCGCTATTTTCACACACCTGGGCGCTTCGTAGCACGCCGCCGTGGTCGCAAAATTGATATTAGTCGCGAGGCTCTTGTCGACCGCCTTATTGGCGTGACAGCGGCAACCGCACACGAAGCCTACCTGCGTACATTTTTTGGCGATGCCCGAATTAAAACCTATAAGACGCCGGTTAAAACTCGTGAGGCATTGCGCGAGGGACAAGTTGATGTCATTTTTGGAGACGGCATAAGCCTGGCTTTTTGGCTGAACGGAACCTTGTCACAACAGTGCTGCGAATTTCGCGGCGGCGCTTTTCTCGAGCCAAAGTTTTTTGGTGATGGGCTTGCCATTGCTGTTCGTTCTGGTGACGATCGCTTGCGGTCTGAAATCAATACCGGGCTTGAACGGGTTCGCAATAGCGGACGTTTTCGCGAGCTTGTCTCTCGCTACTTTCCGTTCAAAATTTACTAACAATCCGACGCTGCCAATTTACACACTAGCGTCACCGCCCGTGCTTAATGTCCTGGACCAGACGCTCCATCGCATCGAGAAAACGAGAGCGATCACGCGGCATAAATGCCTTATTGTGTGTTTGCATCCCACTGGTTTCTCTGAGATCTGTCATCAAATCTCGCATCGCAAGCGCCATGCCGATGCTGCTTTCTGAAAAAGCCTTCCCATCTGGCGCCAATACCTTTGCCCCAGCTTTGACACACCGCGACGCCAAAGGAATATCGGACGTCACGACAATATCCCCACTGGTGCACCTTTCAGCAATCCAGTCATCGGCAACATCGGGACCGGCAGAAACGACAACCCGTTCGACAACACCACTGTTTGGCAGCTTCATCCAACTGTTTGACACGAAAAATAACTGCACATTGTGGCGTTCTGCTACACGCACAACCGCATCCTTCACCGGACAAGCATCGGCATCGACATAGAACTTCATTATTTCGAACCCTGCGTCAAACGCCATACTTCTTCTTGCACACGCATATCCGCTAACATTCGGTCGATCAGCAAGCACGTCCGTTTAAACAAGTCACTGCCGCGGCGATAATCTGCTGGCGCATAGAAATCAACGCGATCGTCGGCAAATAAATCTACGCACTTTTTCTTCGAGCGCCCAGGCGGATATACCGCCACCGAATACCCTCCATTCTTTCGTGTAACAGTCATTGACGGAACGTCGGTGTCACCATCGCCGAAATAAATCATGTTTGAAAATGGAATTGGTCGGTCTGCTTCTGGCATGTGTTGGTTGATACTTTTGCGCTCGTCCTCGATGCCTTTGTTGATACGAAAGAGATATTGTGTTTTGCCCGTATCGGTCATCACCCTTTTGGGATAGGGCAATTCGTAAGCATCAAACCAGTATTCCGATGCAAAGACATTGTGGAAATGCTTGTAGATCGACGTACCCTCAACGATCTCAGCCAGTCCCGCAGAAATAAGGTAATGGCGCAATTCGACGTTTTCATTTTCCGAGCGAATGTTGACGTAATCTTGGATCGCATCAAACCAACCTTCCACACCCTTGAAAAACTCTACGGCAGCACCTTGAGCAACCAAATCCTCGCGATCAATACGCACACCCTTTTTGCGCGCTTTTTCATACAGAAGGCGCATGTACGTAATCATTGGGTCGGCATTCTGTTTGGCAGCAAGTGCCGTACTTTCAGTCCAGAATGCCGCTGGGTCCGCGCCAATTGATGGAAGAAAAGCATATTCTTGCATAGGTTTTGGCGAGAGTGTGCCATCAAAATCGTAAACCAAGGCGATCGTTGTTTTGGCAAATCCGCTCGACTTCGCCCCCGCACCGGTTTTCTCAGCCGCCGATTTGGATTTCGACTTCGCCTTGCGTCGCGCCGCGGTCGACTTTCCGGCAGATGATTTGCCGCTTGTTGATACGGCGGCCCGCTTGGCCATGATCGTCCCTCCCCGTTTCTCATGCTCAACTGGCATATTTACAGATAACTATCGCGCAGGGCTAGGGCAGGTCGATAAACAGTGCCCATCAACAGACAAACGCGCCTGAGTACTATCCAGACGTTTTGTGTTTCCTCCCGTCGTGCTATCTGTCCAGCCAACTCAAACGAATTCCAATGTCTGGAACACTTAAAATGACGCAGAATCACGGCGAAGATCGCGCCAAACTGATCGCTCTCATCACCGAGCGCTCTTTTCGCGATGGAGAAGAGTTCACGCTGGCATCAGGTCGAAAATCGACCATCTATTTCAACCTAAAGCCGACCATGATGTCGGCTGACGGCGCGCGCCTCATTGCTGCTCAGGTGCTGCACAAAATCGGCGATCGCAATGTCGACCTGATCGGTGGACTTGAAATGGGTGCCGTGCCTCTAGCAACGGCGGTTGCCCAAGCCTCAAGCCAAACCGCAAAAGTCATCAATGCATTTTTCGTCCGCAAAGCCGCCAAGCAACATGGCACGCAAAGTCTCGTCGAAGGATTAGTTGCAGACGACACGATGGCTGGAAAAAAAATCGTTGTGATCGAGGACGTGACAACAACCGGAGGCTCCGCCATTAAAGCGGCACAGGCGTTGCGCGAAGAAGGAGCAGAAATTATCTCTGTAATCACCATCGTCGACCGCCAAGAAGGCGCTGCTGAAGCGTTTACCCAAGCCGACCTTCCATTCGAAGCAATTCTCACCAAAGCAGATTTTACAAAGTAATCGAAAATTGGTTTGGTCTTAAGCGCCCATTACTTCATTTCGAACGTCTGTTTCAGTTGGTCGACAATTTTTCCACCGCGCAAAATTGCGACACGGCCAACATAAAGACCTTTCGTCCATAACGAATTCTCAACCCGCTTTTGCGAAACAGATGCGCCTTGCGCTGGCAGAGGATACTCCTCTGGGTCGGTCATCTGTTCGAGATGAAATCCTCCAGGACCCTCGACGACGAGTTTCAGTCTGTCACCAGCTTCCAAATGCATCGCGCGTGTTGCAAACACGAGGCTTGGACTATCAGATACCGGTTTTGCAAGAGCCGACAATCCTTTTTCATCACGCGGATTTAAAACGGGCTCTGCAGCAAAGACCGCCTCTAAAATCCGTCCCGTGCGGTAAGAGTAGTTCGCAAACGTACCCGCTTTCCACAAACTCCTTTTGGCGACAATTTCGGGTTTGGAGCAACCATCGGCTGCAAACATTCCAGTGAAGGGGTCGAGGCGTTCTTCGTTGTAACGAACAGAAAAATGCAAGTGCGGGAACTGCGAAGCCCCTGTGTATCCAACGTAACCCAGAATTTCGCCACGCTCGACTTGCTTACCCGCCCAAACCCTTATGCTGCGAAATCTCAAGTGGCAGTAAGTCGTTTTCCAACGATTGCCATGATCAACGACAACGCCGTTACCACATTCACGTCCGCGAAAACCGGGATGCTTTGAAGGATCAAAAAACTGATCCATCATACCGCGCCAACGACCCGCGACCTTGCCAGGTGCTGCAGCAATCACAGCCACGCCGCGTTTGACATCTTTTGTTGAGAGCAATCGAAAATCGACACCATTGTGTCCGTTATAAGTGGCGTTACCACAGGTATAATCACGACCTTTGCGACTCGAGTCCACGTCAAAGTAATGTTGAATGAAGCACGTCTTGCCAAGTTCACAATCAATCGGCAACGTGAATTCAACTTCTCCCAATGGAGGTGCTTTGCTTTGAGCCTGGGCCGACGAAGCCATTGCAACCAAAGCTATTGTTAAAAAAAAGCCCCCCAAAGCAAAATTCAATTTTCGCACGCAATCGCTCCCTTTCGCCGACCATAAGGTTCGTGTTTTTGCGAAATGGTATCACTTGTTTTGGGTCTGGCAACTCTGTCATTGCCTGTTTGGCTCCTGAATTGACAAACTCGTGATCACTTCAGGCATGACCCTCGTGCGCGCAAATTAGTTTATGACAAGGTCAAGGCTTTTCTTATCAATCGCCTTGCCATCACGCAGCACAACCGCTTGCGCCTTGTAACGCCCGGCCTGCCAACGCCGCTTATTCTTTAAAGATTTGCCGATGTAAAACGCTGCCGTCGCTCGCGCACGTGGCACAGATTTTGTTCTCTTAAGTTGAAATTGCCCCGGCCCATTTATGCTCATCTGCACACGATCACCTTTACGAAAATTGATGCCACGCACAATAAACAACAACGCTTTACTGTTGGCTTTTGGCATTGGTAAAACCGACAATCCTGTCTCGGCTTGCGGTCTTTTGGGCACGACACCGGAAAAACCAACTTCAATAATCTGACCCGTTTGATACCTGAGGGCTGATCTAATCTGCGGCGTCCATAACGCCTTACCCGTATCGACCATCACGCCACGATCACACCCACGATTTGGTTCCTCGGCTGTGAAGGGATCAATAACACGGCCTTGATGGCGCACCTCTAAATGCACATGCGCAAACTGAGCACGTCCGGAAAAACCAATCACGCCAAGTTGTTCACCACGGGCAACGACATCACCCCTCTTCACCGCAACACTTGCGCGTTTCAAGTGACAGTATTGCGTTTCCCAACCATCGCCATGATCAATCACAACACCATTGCCACACTCACGCCCAGCTACAATCGACGCAGTTGCTTTGTTGACCAACCGATCACTCATACCATCGCGGACATTTTTGATCTTGCCAGGTGCGGCGGCCAACACCGCGACATTATTTTGCGTTTCCGGCGTGCTAATAAGACGAAAATCCGTTCCCTTATGTCCATCATACGTTGCCGCACCACAGGCAAAGTCTCGACGTGCATCACTTGCATCAACGTCGACATAGTTCTGAACAAAACATGTTTTTTGAATCTCGCACGCCACAGGAAGCGAAAGCTCAAGCGCTATTGCCGCAGACGAAAAATGGCTCAGACCAAAGCATGCGAGCAACGATATTACGATACGAATTCCAAACCTGTACCAGCCCATCGCGCCCAACCTTTCATCTTTCTTCAACAAGATGCATGCATCAAAAAAAACCACCAACCGCGTCCACGCCTGAAGTTTAGACATACAAACGACCGCATCACATAGGGCGATGATTATTTCATGTGTGAATACCGACCATCAAAATAGGCACACTGCTAGCTCATACCTGATCAAGCAGACCTTTGCTCATGGTGGACAACTGCGCGTTTGCGACAAAAAAGACCTGCCGGCTCACGCTGGCAGGTCTTTTTCAAATTTCCAAATGAACTTTTAAACGGGCCTGTTGCTAGCCCCCGATTACTCTGCCGCCGTTGCCGCAGCAGCAATTGGGCCAGCTTGGAGCACATCTTGATCAACATGTTCGGCGAACTTCGCAAAGTTCTTGGCAAACATATCAACCATTGCGGTCGCCGTTTTGTCGTACTCTGCAACATCAGTCCAGGTCGAGCGCGGATCAAGAAGTGCGGTTGTAACACCTGGCACTTCAGTTGGAACATCGAAACCAAACACTGGATCTTTGCGCATCGGTGAGGACGTCAACGAGCCATCAAGTGCTGCATTCAAAAGCGCGCGCGTCTCTTTCAACGGCATGCGTTTGCCAACACCATATTTGCCACCACTCCAACCTGTATTGACCAACCAGCAATCAACGCTGTGTTTGGCTATTAATTCCCGCAGCAGATTGCCATAAACTGACGGGTGCAAAGGCATAAACGGTGCGCCAAAGCAGGTTGAGAACGTTGCTTGGGGTTCCTTGCCAACGCCCTTTTCCGTGCCGGCCACTTTTGCCGTGTAACCTGATAAAAAGTGATACATCGCCTGGCTTGGTGTCATTTTGGCAATCGGCGGCAAGACACCGAATGCATCAGCCGTCAACATCACAATGTTTTTGGGATGGCCTGCACGACCGGTCGAGCTGGCATTGGAAATGTAATTTAGCGGATAAGCCGAGCGCGTGTTCTCTGTCAGACTTCCATCATCAAAATCTGGAACACGGTTCTCATCGAGAATGACGTTCTCGAGGACAGTGCTGAATCCATTTGATGCGTCGAAGATTTCTGGTTCAGCATCACGCGTCAAACGAATGGTTTTGGCATAACAGCCACCTTCAAAGTTGAAGATGCCGTTATCCGACCAACCATGCTCATCATCACCAATAAGTGTCCGTCCCGGATCCGCTGACAGTGTTGTTTTGCCTGTTCCAGAAAGTCCGAAAAAGACAGCAGAGTTATCCTCGTCACCGACATTGGCGGAGCAATGCATTGGCATAACGCCCTTTGACGGCAACAAGTAGTTGAGGAACGAAAATACACTCTTCTTCGTTTCACCTGCGTATGACGTACCACCAATCAAAACAATTCGGCGTGTGAAATCGCACGCAATAATGGTCTCGGTTTCAGCTCCATGTCGCGCGGGATCTGCACGGAAACTCGGCAGGTTGACGACCGTAAATTCAGGTGCAAAGTCAGTGAGGTCTGACTTTTCCGGTCTGCGCAGTAAGTGGCGAATAAACAGTGCATGCCATGCAAATTCGCAGTGAATGCGCGTTGGCAGACGATGATCCAAGTCTGCACCAGCAAACAAGTCCTGCACATACATTTTTTTCTTGGATGCCGCGTCCATAAAGTCCGCATAAAGGGCATCGAACTGCTCGCTTGTTATGGACTTGGAGTTGGACCACCAAATCGCATCTTCGGTCTCGTTGTCTCGAACCACAAATTTGTCAGATGCTGACCGCCCCGTATGCTGGCCGGTCTGTGTAACAAATGCGCCAGTTGCAGACAGGCGCCCCTCTTTCCCAGAGATAGCATGCTCAACAAGTTCTGCACCATTCAGATTGTGGTGGACAGTCTCACCACAGTCGACAGGAAACGTTTTTATAGTCATCGTGAGGTATTTCTCCTACCCTCAATGAGTGTCAGTCGCCAAATTCGGCGCGTATATTATAGATATGCAAGAGAGCTGCCGACTTGGGCACTCGTCCTTCGACCTGCATGCGCAGCTTGGGGAAACAATTAAAGCCGCTCCCGAAAACCTTATTGTCAATGATTGACTACGCAACTGACAAACACCCCACAACTAGTCTAAAGTTGTAGGCTCGATTGCCGGAGATGGTTTCGATTACGTCTTCCCGGTTAACAGGCGCGCTTAAGGCTTCGTCTCTTGGCAAACTTGTCACTAAGTCTAACTGGTCGCTCCAGTAGACTTCACCAAAATTCCCAAATTTGTATACAGATTTGGCAGAACAGACCGGTTTAACCAACCCAGATTAAGGCCAACAGCCAAACACCAAGAGTTAAACGATGGTGACTCATAAATTCTGCGGCATTTGGTTAGTGCAGACCTAAACCCAACAATGTTGAACTGTGGATACTCCCCGGCAAGCGGCTGCGACGCGATCGGTTCGTTCAAGCGCGCGCCTCAACTGAGTGAACTTGCAGACAGAATCACTTGGCGACTTTAGCCCGTGCGATCACCGCCCATCAGATCGTTTCACCAGGTCCTGGCCAGCGATCTCGACAATTCGCCCAAAGCCACCAACAAAGTGTGCCGATTCCGGACAAAGTTTGTAAAATCTGAAGTCGGAAAAATCGATATATTGGATTGCTGTCGGATGATTGGAGAGGAAACGATCGCGTATTTCCGCTTGGTCGTCGCCATTATCTAAGGGAATAATTGTCCCAAATACTGTAATGCGATCTCCCGCCATCACATCATCGCTGTCGCCGGTTGCATCGAAAAATACGCTCACTTTTGGGTTTTCCAAGAGATTTTGCGTGTGGCGCGCGAGGCTTGAAAGGAGAAATACCGGCACACCACCCCTGGTCGTTGCCACCGCCACGAGTGACACGTGCGGGTGGTCAGTGGACTTGTCGATCGTTCCCAGAAATGATTTTTTTGCTGTTAAAACAATATATTGAGACAACTCAACAACGTTTACAGTCCCGTGATCTTGGTCTGGCAATACTTCCGGTCGCGGAGCTGAACTCTGGTCTGTTGCGCTGCCTGGCTTAACCGGGGCTCGATCTGTCATCCCACTTGCTCCTCGAACTGAGATATGTTTGGTGCTGCCTTATTCAGCTGGCGTTCAGGCCAGTAAGAGCACGTTACCACCTGCCATATTTGGTACATCATAGGGCCATAAAGCGCGGTGGAATGAACGTCAGCCGTGTGAGGCGGGAAAGGCAAGCAAAAGATGGTCAAGGAAAAGAGCACAATCGCTTTAGTCGATGACGAGCGCAACATTTTGACATCCCTCGGCATGGCATTGGAAGCCGAGGGGTATAACGTGCGCACATACAGTGATGGTGCAGCCGCACTTGAAGCGCTGACCGAAGAACCTGCAGATCTTGGCATCTTCGATATTAAAATGCCGCGTATGGATGGAATGGAGCTGTTACGCCGCGTTCGCCAACAATCGGACATGCCGGTGATCTTTCTCACATCCAAAGACGAAGAGATCGATCAGTTGTTTGGCTTGAAAATGGGTGCCGATGACTACATCTCGAAACCATTTTCCCAGCGTCTGATTATCGAGCGTGTGAAAGCTGTCCTGCGTCGCTCAGGCATTCGCGATGGGGTGGTGGAAGAATCCGAAAGCGCCCAGGTGCTGGAGCGCGGACAATTGAAACTGGACCCCGAGCGCCATACTTGTCATTGGGATAGCAAGCCTGTGACATTAACAGTCACGGAGTTTCTCATTCTCCAGGCCTTAGCAGCGCGTCCTGGGGTCGTGAAAACGCGCGACGCCCTCATGGATGCAGCCTACGATGACCAGGTGTATGTCGATGACCGCACCATCGACAGTCATATTAAACGTCTGCGGAAGAAATTTAAGCAAGTTGACGACGACTTTGACGTTATCGAGACGCTGTACGGTGTCGGCTATCGCTTTAAAGAAGCTTAATCGGAACAATAAATGCGCTACTGAACGAACAGTGGCGCATTTTTGCTAAACAGCTATTTGCTCTAAATTCGCACAACCAGTACTTTTTCAACCCCACGGTGCCTCTTTGAAGCCCTATTGAAGCATCGTTTGCTCAGTTGTTTTGCGCAAATGGCGTTAGAACCTTTGCCAACAATACCGAGCGCCGTATAAAGCTAGTTTTAAGTCGGGAGCAGCGCACCCAAATCGTATCAACCGCTTTGTCAATGGAGGACGAATGGCGCTCGAAGAAGAGCGACTGAGCGGCGCGGTTGAGCGAACCAATCGTTTGCTTGATAGCGCCAGGGTAAAAAGCGTTCGCTTGGCCAAGATTGCGACTTTTGCCAGAAAAGTTGCAAGACGCGCCAGCGCAGCGGGCGTGCGTGCCTTTTCCAACACCAACGCCATTGTCGAAAAATTTTTCGCATCCTGCAAAGACCTTGAAATACCCGGTTGGGCGCGGCTATTTACAGACGGCTTTATGCGGATGCACCACGCCTGGGCGCCGGTTCGACACGCCATATCCAAACCCGTCACCAATTTCATCACCGCGACACTGTTGCGACGGATTCTCGCCTCAAACCTTCTCGGTCTCGTTTTCTTGATTGCAGGCTTTCTCTATCTCAATCAAAGCAGCACGGTTTTGATTGAAGAAAAACGTCGTTCTCTGGAAGTCCAAGCTGAAATGATCGCGACTGCAATCGCAAGTGGCGCAAAGATGCGGTCTGGGCAACCCGATCAAATGCTCATAGACCCTGACAAACTTCCCTTGGATCGCGGCACGCTTTTCCCAACTCGTGATGATGCATTTACCCGACACGAAATGCAGCTTTCACCAGAGCAACTCGCTCCGATCTTAATCAAAATGGTGCGAGCAACTAAGGCGCGAGCCCGCGTTCATAACTTTGAAGGCCGTTTGATTATCGATACAGCATCGTTGCTGACGCGAGGCCAGGTTATCCGCCCTGATGCAGAAGAACGCCGCGCTACGGAACGCCCAAAAAACATCTGGACGCGCATTATCGAGTTTATGATTGGCCGCGAGTTTGAGGTCTACAAAGAATTGGAGAGTGTCCACGCAACAGACTATCCTGAGGTCAATGAAGCCTTGCGGACGGGCGAAAACCAAGCGATGATCCTGCTGACCGACAAAGGCGAACAGACCGTTTCAGCAATCGTGCCCATTCGTCGAACAAATTCCATCCAAGGCATCGTGATCCTCACCAGCCGCGAAGGTGAACTCGGCGAAATTTTAAGAAAAAACCGCAATGCTGTTTGGCCACTCGCGATCGTTGCATTGATCGCAAGTATCATCACCTCATTCTTCCTGTCACGAACTGTCGCCGGCCCGATGAAACGTCTATCAGATGCCGCTGAAAGCGTCAGCCAGAACATCACAGCACACCAAAGGTTGCCAGAACTCGTCGGACGCACTGATGAAGTTGGGCAAATGGCACAAGCCTTCCGCTCAATGACCGCGGCGCTGTTTAAACGAATTGAGGGAAGTGAAAGATTTGCCGCCGACGTGGCTCACGAACTCAAAAATCCTCTCACAGCCGCAAGTTCAACGGCCCAATCTCTGGAATACGCCAAAACTCCAGAACAACTCGCAACACTCGTTGAACAGATTCAAGGCGAGCTCAAACGCCTCAATCGCTTAATCACCGATGTTTCAAGCGCATCACGTCTTGATGCCGAACTTGCCCGGCAAGCGCGCGAACCCGTACACCTCGATCAATTGCTTGAAAACATTGTCCAGTCATTTAGCGCAAAGATTGAAGAGACAAATTGCAAGTTGGATTTCGTGCTACGCCCGACAACACCCACCATTGCAGGCTCAACAATCTCCGACGACCTGATCGTCTCAGGCAATGCTGGGAGATTGGCGCAAGTTATGACAAATCTGATTGATAACGCCGTCTCTTTTTCTAGACCGGGCGGCACAGTAACGGTCACTGCACAACGCCTCAACGACGCCGTTCTGATAAGCGTTGAGGATGAAGGCCCAGGCATTGACGAAGATAAACTCGAAGCAATCTTTGATCGCTTTTACACCTATCGACCAACCGCGGAAAGCAGCCGTGGAAATAATTCCGGCCTTGGTCTTAACATCTCACGCGAAATCGTGCTGGCACATGGTGGCCGGATTTGGGGAGAAAACCGCTTTGCCTCAAATCTCGATGTTGCCGACAACAGCACTGACGACCTGTCTCCACTGGGGGCTCGCTTCTTTATTGAGCTACCCGTTCAAAGCAATCGCGCCAAGCGACCTACTTAATGAGCCCCTGCCATGAGCGCCGTCGCACCGCCTAGCCTTCACTACGGAACTGTCATCGCGGTCGAAAATCGCGCCGTTCTGATCCGCGGACCTTCCGGATCCGGGAAGTCAGATTTGGCATTGCGGTGCCTCAACACGCAAATTTCATCAAACTTTTTGCCCAACACGACACATCAAAATTGCGTCCTCATCGCTGACGACTACGTCGTTATTTCGCCGCAAGACAACAAGTTGATCGCCAGCGCACCTGAAACCATTCACGGCCGTTTGGAAGTTCGCGGCCTCGGCATCGTCGCTGTTAAGACGGCCCCATCTGCCGAGCTGGTGATGGTCGCCGATCTTACGACGCCCGATCAGATTGAGCGCTTGCCTTTGCCTTGGCCACAAACAGAACTTCTTGGTGTTCGGTTGCCAAACCTATTTGTTGCCCCCTTCGAGGCTTCCGCACCTATCAAGATCTTGATAGCTCTAACGGGACAAATCGAAACGGGATTGACGGCCTAGTCAGCCAATGCGGTATAAATAATTCTGAGGCTGGCGCAGATCCCAAGAAAACTCTTAAATTTCGATCGCCGTTCATCGATATTTTCCACGCCAAAACCTAGAAAGCGACTTGCCTTTCAGAATTGTTCTTGCGCTTGAGGCGAACCCTTGTCACGTTACACCCGTTATTTGCCCATCACGGATGCGGGCTTGAACAGGCATTAGACTTCCGTCTCATCCTGAATTTGATTGAGAGTGACACGACGACATGATCGGACTGGTGATTGTCACACACGGTGGCCTGGCTGCCGAATTCCGCGCGGCACTTGAGCATGTCGTTGGTAAACAACAACAGCTTGAAACGATTGCTATTGGTCCAGACGACGATGCCGTGCAACGACGCGCTGAAATCATAGCGGCGATCGGCCGGGTTGAGAGCGGCAAAGGCGTTATCGTCTTGACCGACATGTTTGGGGGCACACCATCCAACCTCGCAATTTCTGTCATGGACGATGCACAGGTTGAAGTTATTGCCGGTATTAACCTGCCCATCCTTGTAAAACTCGTCTCTGTGCGGGCTGAAACACCTCTTTCAGACGCTGTCACCGTTGCTAGAGATTCCGGACGCAAATACATCAAGGTCGCCAGTCAGGAACTCGCCAGCGACTGCTGACCCCCGCAAATGCTACATACAAACGAAACGATGCAAAAAGAAATTGACACCAAGCACCCCGAAGCGATCGTTACAATCCGAAATCGAAAAGGTTTGCACGCACGCGCCTCGGCAAAGTTTGTAAAGTCGGCGGAAACCTTTGATGCAGAAATTTCGGTTACACGCGACGATCAAAAAGTTGGTGGAACTTCGATAATGGGCTTGATGATGTTGGCAGCCGGCCCCGGCACCGCTCTCCATCTCTCGGCCACGGGTCCTGAAGCACCCGAAGCGATCGATGCTCTTGTTGCTTTAATCGAAGACGGCTTTGGCGAAGACCTTGAAGAGGGCAACTAAGGCTTTGTGCTCTCAACAACAGATCACTTAGAACGCCGACACGGAAAACGCTACCAAGGCACTCTCATAAAACGAAAAACGGGAGCGCCCTGAAAAGCGCTCCCGTCTGTACAGGAGAAGGTTTCGTAATTGCCGCTTCTACTTTGACAAGTAGAGTTGAGCAATCTGAACCGCAATATCGGCATAAGCCTGTTGCAGTTGGTCACCATTGTTCACGTCAAACGAATGGTCTGGCGAGGACGCACAGTGGTTCATGGTTTGCTCAGCCGTACCGCCATTTCTCAACTTGAAGCCGATGGAGTAAACGATAATACCCTGTGCTTTCATGTTCGTGCAAAGTGTGCGCGCCTGATTCACTGACGATCCATTCGCAGCATTGCAATCGTTTGGCCCATTTCCAGAGTAACGATCGGCCATGCCACTGTAACTAATGGGATCGCTACCGCCACAATACTGCTGGTTGTATTCACCGTCCGTCATCAAAATCGCATATTTGACAACATCTCTTTCTTTCACAGGCGTGCTTGGATCTGGGTATGCTGCAGGTTCACTGCCATTTCCTAAGACCGAAGCAAAGTTAGGCGACAGCATATACCAAGACCAAGCTGTACCGATGTGTCCCGCTGTATACCCGCCGGCTGTCAAGTTGTTGATCTGGCTTTTCAAGTTCGACTTATTGCTCGAAAGCGGGATCATATCGGCTGATGCATTGCAATAACTGTGACGACTGTAGTAGCGCGGAAAGCGATCTGCCTGAGACGATGGTGTAGCGTCCGTAAAGGCTTCTGAACCCGTACGTTCAACGATACACTTGTCTTGACGATATACAGTTACGTCACTACCCCACCTGTTGTGAAGATTATGGCTGGAACTGTTCCCTTTTTTCGAGTTCTTATCAGAACCGCTGTTTTTGGAACGCATAACGTTGTTAAAGTCCAACTTGGTGGTGTTGACCGCCTCTGAAAACGGCACCAACGCAACGCGAGATGTAAATTCGCTCTGATCGTCCCAGATAACTGTATCAATGAAAGTCTTTGCGGCGGTCTTCAAATCCTCCAACTTACTGCCGCCCATCGAGCCGGTGACATCAAGCATCATGGCAACTTCAATACTGCGGCCGGCGTCTGAACCAACGCGAAGTGTTGCAGAAGCTTCGTCCGCTCCAGACCCACGAAACAGTGGCAACCGAGTCAATCCGGAAAATTTGCCGCTATTGTTGCCCGTGGCTGCAAAGGCCTTGTTTATTTTCCCAAGCCCAGAAAACAGCGAGTTCTCAATGTCAACCGAACCGGTTGCAGAAATCGTTGTGCCATTACCCGTCAATGAAATATTGATCAGAGCATTGATATTCGATGGCTGTCCCGTCACTGGGTTAAGCGGAATAATGTTTTTTGTATTTTCACTAAGATAGTCGGAGCCAATCTGCTGAGCTGCAGCAAAATCACCAGATCTTTGGAATTCACGGGCTGCCGCCAGAACAGCGGTATCCACAGCATTGCGAAGATCTGTTTTGGCAGTCGAATACCGGGCATATTCCACAGCGCCGGCAATTGATGCCATGATCACAAAGAATGAAGCCGCAGCGACAATCGCAACCGCACCTGAGCGGTCACTGACAAAATTCCCCAATCCCATTAAAGTCCGGCTGGAACCAACGAGGGGCTCGCACGTCTTAGGGGTTTTTCCCCGACCAGCATTCATTGGCTGGTTTTTAACGTGTAACATGGCATTTCTCCTGCACATTACAATCTAATCTGACAAAAGATGGGACCAATTACTTTACAACTTGTAAACTTCTAAAGTAACGCAAAGACATCGTAACTATTTGACTTCATTTACATTTGCTATTTGCTTTAAAGTTTAAGCTTCGGGTTAACTTTCTGGTTACTTTTCACTCGAGAGCCGCTTAATTTGTTCGTCGGAACGGAAAACATCGCCATCGTTTGAACCGCTTTGCGGTGCGCACGTCCAAGCGCCTAAGACATAAAGAGTTGTTTATATCTTGTTGCCTCTTTCCCTGCCGGACGATATACCAGGGCCGATGCGGGTGGGAGATCCTGCAAAATCAATGAACCTGCCGTACCAAAATGCGGCTCATATCGCTGGTCTGCGCCCCCGAATGGCACACGCCAATGCACCAATCCTGGACAAATAGGAAAATTTGCCGATGACCACTCCTGATTATGTTGTCAAAGACATCAGTCTTGCCGACTGGGGCCGCAAAGAGATTTCCATGGCGGAAACTGAAATGCCGGGCCTGATGGCGACCCGCGCCGAATTTGGCGCCAGCCAGCCCTTGAAGGGGGCACGCATCGCCGGCTCGTTGCATATGACAATTCAAACAGCGGTTTTGATCGAGACACTCAAAGCACTTGGTGCCGACGTTCGCTGGGCGTCTTGCAACATCTACTCAACACAGGACCACGCCGCTGCGGCCATTGCAGCAGGCGGCACACCTGTATTTGCCTACAAAGGTGAAAGCCTGGAAGAGTATTGGGCTTACACGCGAAAAATTCTTGAGTGGAGCGACGGCGGAACACCCAACATGATCCTCGATGATGGTGGTGATGCAACAATGCTGGTTCACTTAGGACTACGCGCCGAGCAGGGCGACACTGCATTTCTTGATAATCCAGGCTCTGAAGAAGAGGTCGTGTTCTTCGCGCTCATCAAGCAAATTCTGTCCGAAGCACCTGGCTGGTTCGCCGAACGCGCCAAAAACATCAAAGGCGTCTCTGAGGAAACAACCACAGGTGTTCACCGTCTCTACATGATGGAGAAAGAAGGCAGGCTGCTCTTCCCTGTTATCAACGTCAACGACAGTGTTACGAAGTCAAAATTCGACAACCTTTATGGCTGTCGTGAGAGCTTGGTCGATGGCATTCGTCGCGGGACAGACGTCATGATGGCGGGTAAAGTCGCAATGATCGCCGGCTTTGGCGATGTTGGCAAAGGCTCAGCCGCCTCCATGCGAAATGCGGGATGTCGCGTCATGGTATCGGAAGTTGATCCGATCTGTGCGCTGCAAGCCGCCATGGAAGGCTACGAAGTTGTCACCATGGAAGATGCAGCACCCGAAGCGGATATATTTGTAACTGCAACAGGAAACAAAGACGTCATCACCGCTGACCACATGCACAATATGAAAGACCGCGCCATCGTCTGTAATATTGGCCACTTCGACAACGAGATCGATGTTGCTGGTCTGAAAAACCTCAAGTGGAACAACATTAAACCGCAAGTCGATGAGATTGAGTTCCCTGACGGCCACCGCATCATTTTGTTGTCAGAAGGCCGTCTTGTGAACCTTGGCAACGCGATGGGCCACCCATCGTTCGTGATGTCAGCCTCCTTTACAAACCAGACACTTGCTCAAATCGAGCTTTGGAACAATCCAGACAAGTATGAGAAGAAGGTCTACACGTTGCCCAAGCATCTCGACGAGAAAGTCGCAACATTGCACCTTGAGAAGATCGGCGTGAAGCTATCGAAACTGTCCGATGAACAAGCAGCCTACATTGGTGTGAAACCGGAAGGCCCCTTCAAGCCAGAACCTTATCGCTACTAAGGCTAGAACCCTATCTGGTTCAGGTCAGAACAATCTGCAATATCGAGCGCGGCGTCTGGGTCACCCAGGCGCCGCTTCTTTATTGTAAAGCCCTGTGAACACTGGCCAATGCAGGTATGCCCCGGCATACTCAGAATGATTCGTTCAAGCGTAAATTGAGGAGATGGGCTGTTGAGCCGCTTTTTGGAGAAAGAGCGGCCTGCGGTTGTGCGGGGCAAATTTCAATTCCATGATCACGATGCGATCAACAACGCGCAAGACACGTTTCCTGACAACGCGTCGGGAGCTAGTGCTGTTGCTCGGTGCAAGCATGGCTTGCGTGCTGTTTTTAACAATGGCCGTCACCGGAAATCTCAATCCGACAAGCACACCCGCCTTTCAGTCTGCAACCAATCTCCTATTATTGTTCAGCGTTGGCGTGAGTGCGATTGCAACGATCCTTATGGTTTGGAGGATAGTTGTTGGCGCGCGGCGCCTGAAACGAAAAACCGATGAGGAGCTGGCCGAGTTACGAAGTGAATACGAAGCACTTGAAGCAATCATCGGCGCCGAACCGCAGGTATTGTTATTCTGGAAACGCGAGCAAGATCTTAAAGTTGTTTCTCATACTTTAACCGGGATGGATGGCCTTCCCCGGCTAGAAAGTGACATCATTCAGTTTGGCAGTTGGCTCGATGAAGCTTCTGCGAAAAATCTAAAAGACCACCTCACAAGACTGTTTGATAGCGGGCGCGGCTTCAACATTATTTTGAAAACAAAATCGGCGACACATATCGAAGCAGATGGACGCGGCGCTGGCGCACGCGCCGTTATTCGGTTCCGTGATGTCGCAGGTTATCGAAATGATCTGGCCAAAATTCTCGACCAACACAAAACTCTGGCGCAGGACATTGCGACAAGCCAGGGGCTTTTGGATGCGCTGCCCATGCCAGCTTGGCTGACCAATAGCGACAACAAATTGACATGGGTCAACCAGGCTTACCTCTCAGCCGTCGAAGCCGCGGACATAGCCGAAGTCCTCGAAGATCAAATAGAAATTCTTGAACAACGCCAAAGAAAATCAATGCGCGATGCTTTGCGGATTGGCGCTTCGTTCAACCAACGCCTTGCAATCAACGTCGCTGGCACGCGCAAACCTCACGACGTGATCGCTTTGCGCATGGATCACGCCACAGCGGCCGTCGCGATCGACGTCGCAGAACTTGAGACCGCTCAAGGTGAACTCGATCGACAAGTTGAAGCCTTTGACCGCACCCTTGATCAGGTTACAACGGCTATTGCGATGTTCAGTGCTGACCGCAAACTTGTATTTCGCAATGAAGCCTTCGAGAAACTATGGCAACTTGATACCGATTGGCTTGATACACACCCAGGCGATGCAGAAGTGCTCGATGAATTGAGCGAACAAGGTCGTCTCCCAGAAGTTGGCAGTTACCGTGAATGGCGCCGCAAGGTCTTAGAAAACAACGGCGATGACGACGACAACAAAAATGACTACTGGCATTTACCCGATGGGCGTGTGCTTCACGTCATTTCAGAACAGCGACTTGATGGCGGCATTACGTATCTCTACGTCGACGAAACAGAACGCTTTGCGTTGAAAAGCCGGTTTAATGCTCTAAGTCGCGTGCAAGGTGAGACACTCAACAGCCTCAATGAAGGTGTTGCCGTTTTTGCAACCGACGGTCGCTTGAAGCTTTACAATACGGCCTTCACGAAGGTTTGGCATTTATCTGTCGCGATGCTGGATAGCCAGCCACACATCAGCGAAATTGTTCATCAAGCCAAGACGCTGTTTGAAGACGAACACACCTGGAACAATCTCACGCGCGCAATTGCCTCCTTCTCCGACGAACGCGAACCATTGAAAGGGCATATGCTGCGGCCTGACAACTCGGTGATCAATTACGCAACATTGCCGCTACCGGATGGGGCAACGTTGCTGACCTTTACAGACGTGACCGAGGTGAAGCGCTATGAAAAAACCTTGGAAGAACGCAACGACGCACTTGTTCTTTCGGATCGATTGAAAAACCAATTCATTGGCCATGTATCCTACGAATTGCGCACTCCGCTAACAAACATTATCGGCTTCAGCGATCTTTTAGCCGCGCCTCACTTTGGCAACTTAAACGATAAGCAACGTGAGTTTTTAAACGACATTACGTCGTCATCCAAATCGCTCCTTGCCATCATCGACGACATTCTCGATCTAGCAACGATTGATGCTGGTGAGTTGGAGCTTGTAATCGAACCTCTGAATGTCCGCGAAACAATCGATGCGGCCATTGCTGGGGTTGCCGACCGCGCCGCGCGCGAAGGTCTGATCATCGATATCGCAATTGGCGATGATGCAGAAACATTCATGGGCGATAAGGCCCGCATCCGCCAAGTCCTCTACAATCTTTTGTCAAATGCTGTTGGCTTCTCTCACCCTGAGGGGGTGGTTTTGGTCACGTGTTGGCGGGATGGCAATCAAACCATCTTCCAGGTTGAAGATCGTGGCGCCGGCATTTCGAAGGAAGACCAAGCCCACATCTTCGATCGGTTCGAAAGCCGGAGCAAAGGCTCAAAACACCGTGGCGTTGGCCTGGGCTTGTCAATCGTCAAGAGCCTTGTCGAGCAGCACGGCGGCAACATAATCCTCGACTCGAAGGAAGGTTTTGGAACCCGCGTCACGGTTTGCTTGCCTGAGCCTGAAACGGCCACAATCGAAACGGACACTTACAGTGACGAGGAAGCCAGGGCGTTGGCAGCATTTGATGTCGTCGATGCTGAACTGGAAGTTGAACACACCATTGAAAAGGTGCGAACAGGAACCGACGACTAGAGAGCCTGACTGACATGCCGTAAAGGATGCGCCTTTGTCACAGGTGAACTCTTGAACTAAGGTTCCCAATCTGTCCAAGCTTACAATCCACTCCCGCCCTAAGTCACTTTAATTGCCCTAAATCACTTTTATTGATTGACCCAACAACAAGCCATTCTCAATCATGACCGCACCCCTTCGCCTGGAAAACTGTTCTGAGACCGACGTGACGCGCTTTGCCCAAGTACTGGCATTCTCAGTTCAGCCTGGAGACATTGTTTGCTTGTCCGGGGATCTCGGTGCCGGAAAGACAACTTTGGCACGTGCTGCCATTCAAGCCTTGCTCGATGACGACAACTGCGAAATACCAAGTCCAACCTACACACTCGTACAAACCTACGACGCTGCTCGTTTCTCTATTGCCCACTTTGACCTTTATCGTCTTGGTGCACCTGAAGAACTCGACGAATTGGGTCTGGATTACGCTTTAACCAGCGGCATCGCGCTTCTCGAATGGCCGGAACAAGCTCAGGACCTCATCCCGCCCGCCGCATTCCACATTTACTTGAGCGAACAGGCCAACAACCATGAGCAAAGATCAATCACGCTTACTGGACAAGATCGCTCCCGCGTTTCCCGCCTCATGGCACTTCATAAACTCTTACAGGAAAACGCGTGGCCCCCCACAGCTCAACTGCGGTATTTGCAAGGAGACGCGTCGGTACGACGTTACGCTCGCCTCGCCCAACCTTCAGATAGCGAACCCCGCACAAGTGCCATTGTGATGGACTGGGCTGAACAACCCGATGGCCCCCCTGTTCGCGACGGCTTGCCCTACAGCCAAATTGCCCACCTCGCAGAAAACATAAAACCTTTTCTTGGCGTCACTTCAGCTTTACGCGAGATCGGCCTTAGCGCCCCGAAGATCTTTTCTGCAGATATCGAAAACGGGTTTGTTGTTTTAGAGGATTTTGGTGGCGATGTTTTTCAAACCGCAATCTTGGCCGGCGAAGACCCTCGACACCGCTATCGCGCCGCTGTTGAAGTGCTGGTGACGTTGCGCCAAAATCCACCACCAGAAACACTCGCGATCCCAGGCGGGCAAACGCCCTATCAATTGCCAAACTACGATCTTGGTGCATTCGGGATCGAGACCGAGCTCCTCACTGACTGGTACTTTCCAGCCATCCTGAACAACGCCATTACAGATTGCGAGCGAGAGACATTCACAACGGCCTGGCGCGGGCACCTTGAAACACTTAGCGACCAACCGTCAGGTTGGGTTCTGCGCGACTTTCACTCTCCAAATTTAATTTCACTTCCGAATCGCAAAGGCGTTAAAGCTGTTGGCCTAATTGATGTCCAGGACGCGTTACGCGGACCGTTGGCCTACGATCTGGTATCATTGTTACAAGATGCCCGCGTCGATATTGCACAAGACGTCGAATCTGAACTTTTGGATGCTTACTGCGCTGCGGCTTGTTCGTCGGATCGGACATTCGACGAAGCTCTGTTTCGCCTGAGTTATGCGATTGCCGGCGCCCAGCGCAACACCAAAATCCTTGGTATATTTGCCCGTCTTGCTGTGCGTGACGGTAAGCCTGGATATCTGCGTCATCTGCCGCGAATCTGGGGTTATCTGGCCCGCAACCTCGCCCATCCTGAACTGGCCGACCTAAAGGCATGGTACGATGGACACTTTCCAGTGGAGAGACGCTCCGCCAGCCTCAACATTTGATAACATGCCATATTCGGGTCCTAGAAAAGCGGACCTTGAGAAAACTTCTAATTGTTGAGGGCATGTTTTTTTTATGAGCTGGGTTCCCAATACTGCGATGGTCTTTGCCGCCGGAATGGGCAAGCGCATGCGTCCCTTAACATCCTCCGTGCCAAAGCCACTCGTGCGTTTGGCCGAACGCCCACTCATCGATCATGTTCTTGATCGATTGAGTAAAGCTGGCGTGGCGCGGGCCGTGGTCAATGTTCATTATTTGGCCGACAAACTCGAAGCCCACCTTGCCCAACGCGCTCACCCTGAAATCATCATTTCCGACGAACGTGACCAGCTACTTGAAACAGGCGGCGGTCTCATCAAGGCATTGGCGCTGCTTGGTGAAGAGGCAATTGTCATACACAATTCTGATTCCGTTTGGATTGATGGCGCCAGCAATGACCTAACGCGTTTGTTCCAAGCCTGGGATCCAGAACGTATGGACACGCTTATGCTGTTGGCGCCAACGAACGCCTGTCTTGGCTACGATGGCGCAGGTGACTTTGACTTGTCAGCCAAGGGAAACATCTCGCGTCGTGCACCATCAACCAAATCTCCATACGTCTTCGCAGGCGTGTCCATCGCTCATCCAAGATTGTTTAAACATGCACCCGAAGGAGCATTTTCATTGAACACTTTATGGGACCGAGCCATTGCTGAAAAAAGAGCTTATGGTGTTTGCATGGATGGTCATTGGATGCATGTCGGAACACCTGAAGCGTTAGCCGAAGCAGAAAACTTGCTCGCCAAGAGGTCTGCGCAATGACAACCAACAAGTCTAAAACACCGCGCATTTATACGGTTCCATCGAGCCAACCGTTTCTCACAGGCCTTGCGCGCGCCATACTCAACGGAGATTTGCCAAACACCGGTGGCAGCCCGCCAACGTCACTCGAGCTAGCCGACATCACGCTTTATATGCCGACACGTCGTGCTGCGCGCGCGTTGTCCAACGCCTTTCTCTCAGCCAACAATGGCGGCACAATGCTGTTGCCAACAATTCGTCCCATTTCTGAAGGCGACGAAGAGCTGACACTCCTAACCGATGCCGTTGGACTTGGAACAGACAACCCTGCGTCCATTGGCATCGCACCAGCAATCAGCGAAACCGAACGCCGCCTAACGCTCACCGAGCTGGTCTTGGCATGGTCGCGTGCCAAAGACCCCGACAATCCTTTTACGCCCGCACAATCTGCCAACCTGGCGCGAGACCTGGCAAGCTTGATGGACCTGGTGGAAACCGAAGCCGTCAGCCTTGACGGCCTCAGCGAATTGGCCGGAGATTCGTTTGCCGAACACTGGCAGGAAACCCTTCAGTTTCTCGAAATTATCACGCAAGCCTGGCCCGCCCACCTTACAGAAAAAAATCTGATCTCCACGACCAAAAGGCGCAATGAACTTATCCATGCCGAAGCGCGACGCCTAGAAAACCATCCACCTCAAGGGCCAGTTATTGTCGCTGGGGTCACGGGATCGGTTCCTGCCACAACGCAATTAATGCGCGCCGTGCTGGGGTTAGAGAACGGTGCAATCGTATTGCCCGCCGTTGACTTGGAACTTGATGACGAAAGCTGGGAAGCGATTGCACCATCTGATCCTGACAAGCCACAGCACCCGGAACAACCGCAATACGGGTTCTGCAAACTTCTGCGCCAGCTCGATGTATCACGCGCTCAAATTCGCACCCTTGCTGGCGGCGAACCCGACGCGATGCAGGCCACCCGCTTAAAATTTTTCAGTGAAACAATGCGACCAACCCGCACCACTGACAAATGGCATACCTGGGTCCATGGAACCGACAAAACCGAAGTCGCCAATGCACTAAATACCATGAGCGCAATTACGGCACCCAGCGCTCAGGACGAAGCTGAGGTCATCGCCCTGATCCTGCGCGAAGCCGCTGAAACACCGGGACGGACCGCGGCCCTCATATCGCCGGATCGTTTTCTCGCGCGCCGCGTTGCCATTCGGCTTGAAACCTGGGGCATTCGTGTTGACGATAGCGCCGGCCGACCGTTTGCCAAAACCGTCACCGGTACATTTCTCGACCTTGTCATCGATTGCATTGCTAAAGACTTTGCTCCCGCTAAAGTCGTCGCATTGCTCAAACATCCATTAACGCGTCTTGGACTCGGTGCATTTGAAGTCCGCCGCGCTGCGCGAGCTTTGGAGTTGATCGTCTTTCGAACAACCTATCTTGGCAAAGGCCTCGACGGCATTGATGCAGCACTTAAACGACGTCTGGCTGATCACGAGAACCATGCTCCGCAACATCGTGCTGTAAAAAGGCTGTGGGAAGAGGACCGGAAAGCCGTCGTCGATCTGGTCGAACGGTTGACCCAAGCTTATGAGCCACTCAGCAAACTATACGCTGCAAGCAACTCAAAAGAGCTTAGAGATTTCGTCGAAGCACATTTGCTGGTCGGCGATGCTTTAACGAAATTGCCGGAAGACGAAGCCGATGGCGCAGAAACCGCACCTTTATATCAAGGAGAAGCAGGCGCAGCCGCAGCACAGTTTTTTGCCAACATGCTCGATCCAGCAATCCGTGCCCCAAAAGTTGTTGCCCGCGAATATCCCGACCTCTACCGCAGTCTCATTGTCGATGAGAATGTAAGACCTCATATTCCCGTGCATCCACGCCTGGCGATCTGGGGGCCTTTCGAAGCTCGCCTGCAACAGCCTGATGTTGTCATCCTTGGCTCGCTTAATGACGGTACTTGGCCTGGTCCTGCCGATCCCGGCCCCTGGCTGAACCGACCGATGCGCCAAAGTCTTGGTTTGCCCGCACCTGAAGAAGCATTAGGTCGCGCCGCGCATGACTTTACATGTCTGGTTGGTGCAAAACGCGTCTACCTCACGCGTTCGGAAAAAGTCGAGGGAGTGCCAACGGTCCCATCCCGCTGGATGATGCGGATGCAGGCCTTACTTGAAGGATTTGATCTGCCCAACATTTTACAAACCGAACGACCCTGGTTGAACTGGGCTCGACAACGCGATTACGTATCCGGCAGGCGTCCAACACTCAAGCCACCCGCACCTTGCCCACCGGTTAAAGACCGCCCGCGTTACATCAGCGTATCGGGTGTTGAGCGTTGGCTTGCCAGCCCCTACTCCATTTTTGCTCGCAATATTCTTGGGCTTGAGCCACTGGATGCGATTGGCGAAGACGCAGGAGCAAGCCTGAAGGGAACGATTATTCACGAAGCCCTCGCACGTTTTGCCAACAAGCATCCCAAATCTCTCCCCGACAACATCGAAACTGCATTGCTCGCCGAAGCTCGTGACGTACTTTCAGACTATGCCGGCGACACACGAATTGCCGCATTCTGGATACCGCGTTTTGAACGCTTTGCGGCTTGGTTTGGCGAAACCGAAACCGCGCGCCGCGAACATGTGATGAAATCAATCGCAGAACGAACCGGCCGCCTTGTTATCGAAGCTCCGTTCGATAAGTTTACGCTTACCGCCCGCGCAGACCGGATCGATTTGCTGTCCGACAGCCAAAACTCATCCAGCGCCATTATCACCGACTATAAAACCGGCACACCTCCCAACAAAAAGAGAGTTATCTCCGGCCAAAGCCCACAACTGCCACTCGAGGCTGCGATCGCACGCGCTGGCGGTTTTGATGACATACCAGCGGACATCGCAATTGAAGGCTTGCGATACATTTCCGCATCCGGGAAAGACGAACCGGGCGAAGAAAGCATTGTCGCAACCACAGACAGTCACGCCATTGCCGAAACAATGCTCGCCAAGCTTGAAGCTTTGGTGGCGTTGTATGACGACCCAACGACCGCATATGAAGCCAAACGTCGGCGCGGGTTTGACTACAGATTTGACGACTATGCACACCTTGCAAGAGTCGGTGAATGGTCTGTTGATGGCGAAGGAGACGGCGCATGAACAAGCCCATCGCCTCCATTGACATCCAACAAGAGCTGGCTCGGACGACAAAACGCCAAACCAAGGCGTCCGATCCAAAATCATCCGTTTGGGTGAGCGCCAACGCTGGTACAGGTAAAACTCACGTTCTAAAAATGCGGGTGTTGCGGTTGTTGTTGTCGGGAACGCCACCTGAAAAAATTCTTTGCCTCACGTACACCAAAGCCGCAGCGGCAGAGATGTCGACACGTGTCTTCAACGAACTCTCAAAATGGGTGACAAAGAAAGACGACACGTTGCGCGAAGAGATCGCGAAACTCATCGACGACGAGCCCAACACCAAACAGCTTCAGTTTGCCCGCACACTTTTCACAACCGCAATCGAAACACCGGGCGGGCTGAAGGTTCAAACCTTTCATGCCTTTTGCGAACAGTTGCTGCAACGCTTTCCACTTGAAGCCAATGTTTCGCCTGGGTTTACAATCCTCGATGACGAACAAAAGCGTGAAATTTTGCGTGAAGCAATCGACCGAGCCCTGTCGCAGGCCAGTGCAAGCCCCGATAGTTCGATGGGTCAATCGCTACATGCCTTGGTCGCGTTTGCCGTCGACGAGCGCTTTGACGATCTCATGGCGACGGCCCTTGCCAACTCTGACTTCCAGACCATTGCTTCTCTGAAACCCAAGGCAATGCCAAGTGACGACGTCATCGAAAAAACATTGCGCCAAAAACTCGCCATCACAACAACAGGTGACGAAAGCGATATTACATCTAAGATGGCAAATGTCTTGGATGACAACACGCTTCAGCGCATGTCATCCGTCATGATCGCAGAAGGAAAAAAGACCGACAAAACGCTCGGCGAGGTCTTTAAATCAGCGCATCAAGCAGGCGAAGCAGAAAACAGATCTTATCATTTTGGCAAAGTTTTTCTCACCGGCGCTAAAACCAAACGCGCGAGCCTGATGACGAAAGCGATTAGAGAAGCCCATCAAGACCTTGCTCAAGCTGCCAAAGACGCACAAGAGGCATTTTTTGATCTGGCAACTGAGCGCGAAGGTCTAAAAACACTTGCTGTGATGATGGCACTCATGCGGCTGGCAAAAGTCGTACACCAGTCATACGCCCAAATTAAAGCTTCCAAAGCCGCTCTCGATTACGACGATCTCATCTCAAAAACAGCCAGCCTTCTCGAAGGTGACGGCGCAACAGAGTGGGTATTATTCAAACTCGACAATGGCATCGACCATATTCTCGTCGACGAAAGCCAGGATACCAGTCCGCAACAATGGCAGGTTGTTGAAACGCTGGCGCATGAGTTTTTCTCGGGCTTTGGTGCGCATTCCGACACCAAGCGCACGGTTTTTGCCGTCGGCGACGAGAAGCAATCCATCTACAGCTTCCAAGGTGCAGTACCACACTTGTTCGCCGAGAAAGGCCGCCAGTTCAACACAATGGCCGATAACGCCGGAGAAAAATTCTCGCCAATCGATTTGACATTATCATTTCGAACGGTGTCGCCCATACTTCAAGCCGTCGACCAAGTCTTTGCTGATCCACTGAACGCCCCAGGTGTCGCGCGAACCGGATCCAAAATCCATCACGCAGCCAAACGCGCAGGACAAGCCGGCCTGGTCGAAATGTGGCCGCCGGAAAAACCTGCCGAGACGCGCGAAGCCGATCCATGGAAGCCACTGGATGAAGAAACGGCAACGTCGCCTGTTGTTCGCCTTGCCGACCGCATTGGCGACACCATCGGCCGTTGGCTCGATACGGGAGAACAACTGGTCTCAGAAAATCGCCCTATTCAAGCTGGTGACATCCTCATTCTCGTGCGCAAGCGCGCACCCTTTGCAGGCCCGATGGTCGCGGCTCTCAAGGCGCGCGGCATTCCTGTTGCCGGTGCCGATCGAATGGTGCTGACCGAGCAGATGGCCGTGCAAGACTTAATGGCGCTTGGCGATTTTCTAACACTGCCCGAAGACGACTTGTCGCTGGCGTGTGTTTTAAAAAGCCCGATGTTCGGCCTCAACGACGACGATCTTTTCTTGATGACACGAAAACACAAAGGCACACTTTGGAAAGCCTTACTGGATACTGCCAAGACAAATCACAAACACATCGAGGCCGCAGATATGCTGCGTGCCTGGCGCAAACGCGCTGATTTCACACCACCATTCGAATTTTTCTCGCGCTTGCTGGATCGCGACGCCATGCGCGCCAAGTTCTTAAACCAACTTGGCGCGGAGGCCGCCGACCCGATTGATGAAATGCTCAATCTGGCGTTGACCTACGACGAAGACAACCCACCCTCACTTGCTGGCTTCGTGACGTGGCTTCGGGCCACAAACCGCAAAGTCAAACGCGATATGGACCAAGGCCGTAACGAAGTTCGTGTGATGACCGTGCATGGCGCGAAGGGATTGGAAGCCCCCATCGTCTTTCTGCCCGATACCTGCAGCACAAAATCAGGTGGTGGGGGCATCACATTGTTACCTTGGGCCAACGGCGACCCAGATACGACCACGCCAACCAACACCACAATCCCATTCATCTGGCCGCGCAAAGATTTCGAACGCATTGCCGCCGTTGCTGACGCAAAAAAACAGCAACAACACAGCGATATCGAAGAAAGAAACCGCCTGCTCTACGTTGCGATGACGCGGGCCCGCGACCGGCTTTACATCGGCGGATTTTTAACCGGCCAATCAAAAGAACCGCAGTCGGGCTGTTGGTTTGAAACACTGCATAATTGCCTAGCCGGCAGCATGGAGACGGTAGGCCTTACCGATGGCCGCGAAGTTTTGCGCACGTCAACACCACAAACAGCACCTTGTGATGAAGCAGATCACGACGTGCAAACGCCGCTCTCTGATCAAGCCTTGCCAGACTGGGTCGAGAAAAAAGCACCTGTTGAACCAACGCTTGCCATCCCGCTTGCACCGTCACGGTTGGCACCGTACGAGACAGACGACGATGGTGATCCTGTCCGCAAAGAGGAAAACGTCAGTCCTGCGAATGCCGATGAGGTGACACTTGATCCGCCGGTTGATACTCAGAGCACCTTAAACGCGGACGCGACTGAGTTCACAGCAATAACACCGGAACCACAAGACCCCGTCACTTTGCCGCCAACGACGATGGCAGATGGCTATCGCTTTTTGCGCGGCACGCTAACACACGCACTGTTACAGCATCTTCCAGCTTTTGCTCAAGCCGAACGCCAACAAGCCGCTGAAACATTCGTGAGCCAACGCGGCGCAATATTGTCTCCACGTGTCCGCAAAAGCATCGTCAAAGAAACGATGGCTGTTCTACAAGCTCCACAGTTTGCAAACCTGTTCAGTCCCGACAGTCGCGCGGAAGTGAATATCGCAGCCGAGATCCCCAATCCCGCTAGCAATGGCGATGAGACGGCTCCGCCATTGCGCTTATCTGGACAAATCGACCGCTTGGTCGTGGAGCCAAAGTACGTTCGCATCATCGACTACAAAACGAATCGCCCACCCCCACTGGACGCCGAATCTGTCGCAGAATCGTACCTTCTCCAACTCGCAGCCTACCGCCTTGCGATTGCCCAACTCTACCCTGATAAAGCGATCACATGCGCGTTACTATGGACGGATGGCCCGAGAATTATGGAAATTCCGGATCAGTTTATTGATCGTGCAACAGAAAAACTCTGGTCACTGGGACAAACCAAACGGCAACACCTTGACGCTTGACGACCGCATACCTACGTTCCCCTCGAGTTCAATATATACCGACCAGCGTTGCTGCAAAAAAACCTTTGCAGCCGCCAAAGCGCAAGCGCTGAAAAACACTAGGAGATACCTAAATGGCCAACACTGTGAGCGACGCTTCATTTGAGGCTGACGTCTTGAAATCATCGGAACCCGTGCTTGTTGATTTCTTTGCGGAATGGTGCGGGCCCTGTAAGGCCATGGCGCCTGCGCTCGACCAAATCGCGCAGGAAATGCAAGGCAAGCTGAAAGTCGTGCAACTTGACGTCGACCAGAACCCAAACATTACGCAGCAATACAATATTCGCGCGATGCCGACCCTGCTAATTTTCAAAGACGGGCAGGTTGCCGCCCAACACGTTGGTGCACTTGTGCAGAAAGCGTCGCTTGAAAAGTGGGTCAATGATTCCGTATCAACCGCCGCTTAATCTCGTTGATAGATGCAAAAATTTTGGCCGTAGCACGATTGGTGCTGCGGCCTTTTTTGTTATTTGGCTATTTGAGTATAAGACCAAACATCAACAGAAAAAATCATACAACCATTGGACGTTCCGCTGACACTTCCACGAAGCATCATCACATCACGGGTTTGCTTCTGGTAAAACGCCCTCATGCAGTCCGAGTGTTTCGCCAGCCAGGTACAATGATCCGCAAATAAGAATGCGCTTGGGTGCCACAATAAGTCCGTCGGCATGACGGATTGCCTCACGCACATTAGGCATTGCTTCAGCCGTAAGCCCGACCTCATCTGCCGCTTCGGCCAAACGCTGTGGAGTTTGCGTCGCCTCAGGCGCATCAGCAACCGGCACCGTCAGAACGTGACGGGCCACACCGCGAAACGGACTTAAGAAACCAACGACATCCTTGATACCCAACATTCCAACAATCAAATAAACAGGCTTTGGACTGCGCTCGTCTAACTCAGCTAAGGTTTGCGCCAAAGCTTCTCCGGCTGCAGGATTATGACCTCCATCAACCCACAACTCTGTTCCCGAACGCAATGTATCCGTCAACGGCCCCTTGTGCAGACGCTCCATTCGTGCCGGCCACCGGGCTGAAACCAAGCCCTGTTCGATCGCTTGTTCGCTGATATCGAAATTTTTCAATTCGATCACTGCTGCGACCGCTGTCCCGGCATTGGTAATTTGATGCCGTCCAACCAATGATGGCAATGGCAGGTCCAGCAATTGGTCTTGGTTCTGCACCACCAATCGTCCGGACTGCTCGTAGGCATCAAAGTCCTCACCCCAAGCACGCAGTTTGGCGCCTACTTTGTCAGCCGTTGCGCGTATGACTGACATAGCGCTTTCTTGTTGCATCGAGACAATCGCAGGCACACCCCTCTTCAGGATGCCAGCTTTCTCCATCGCAATCTTCGCCAACGTGTCACCCAGCTTGTCAGCATGATCAATTGAAACGGGAGTAATCACGGTCAACGCCGGCTTTGCAATAACGTTTGTGGCATCCAGGCGCCCACCAAGACCGACCTCCAACAACAAGACATCGGCTGGCGTTTCTGAAAATGCTAAGAAGGCTGCTGCAGTTGTAATCTCAAATTGAGTAATATCGTCTTTGTCATTGGCCGCCTGCGCGCGTTCGAGAATATCGCACAACGCATCCTCGGCGATTGGGCGACATGTGCCATCTTCACAGGCCAATGAAATGCGCTCATGGAATGTCACAAGATGTGGTGACGTGTAAACGTGAACCCGCAGGCCCGCCGCCTGCAAAATGGCCTTTATGAAAGCGCCCGTTGAGCCTTTTCCATTTGTCCCTGCAATATGAATTACTGGTGGCAGACGATGATGAGGATTGCCCATTTTTCCAAGCAATCTCTCGATGCGCCCTAGCGACAGATCAATCAGCTTGGGATGCAATTCTTTTAGTTCGGCGAGAAGTTGGTCGCTCTTTGGCATTCATGCGCGCCTTGTACCGAAGACTCGTGAGTTTGCTTATAGCACTGACGCGTCAGTTGGAAACGCACTCTTTGGAAAAGAAATCTATTGCACCGGCGAAGGGCTTGGCCGAATGCACAGGCTCAATATTCGAAGTTGCCTATTATTCGCTATGGGTTACTCACCTGGCCCTTTAGATGCCGATCCATTTTGAGACTTCGCCTTCGTTTTCTTTCCAGAAGCCTGAGGCGATGCAGCGCCGTCCCCGTTGTCAGCAGCTCTCGCGCTGCCATTCTTCTTGGACTTAAACCCTTTGTTGCCATCGACGGGTTCAGCTTCAATCACCGTCTCGGATGTCTTCTTTGACCCGTCAACGCTACCGATCTTGTTACTGTCAGCGTCACTTCCCTTTCGTGAACCTTTTGCAGGTGCACCATTGACACTAGCAAGATCGACCGATTTGCCATTCTTTTTGCCAAAGAGATCGATATCTTTTTTCGCTGCTTTATTGTTGGCCATCAAAAGCCGACATACGCGTCCAAGCGTTTCCCTCATGTCGTGGCGATGCACAACCATATCGATCATGCCATGCTCAAGCAGGTATTCTGAACGCTGGAATCCTTCCGGCAGTTTTTCACGGATGGTTTGTTGAATGACGCGCGGTCCTGCAAAACAAATCAACGCGCCTGGTTCCGCAATTTGAATGTCACCGAGCATCGCGTACGACGCCGTCACGCCACCGGTTGTCGGGTTTGTTAAAACGACGATGTAGGGAAGACCTGCCTCACGCAATCGTTGCACAGCAATTGTTGTGCGCGGCATTTGCATCAAAGACATAATGCCTTCCTGCATACGCGCGCCGCCGGAAGCTGAAACTAGAATGAACGGAACTTTCTTGGCAACGGCGCGTAGCATACCCGCAATAATTGCTTCACCAGCAGCCATCCCGAGTGAGCCCGCCATGAAGCGAAAATCTTGTGCGGCGATGACAACAGGCTCGCCAAATAAATCCCCTTCACCAACCAAGACCGCATCTTCAAGTTCGGTCTTACCCCGCGCTTCTTTCAGTCGATCACTATAGCGCCGCTTGTCGCGAAATTTCAGAGGATCGGCTTTGGTTTCTGGAAGTAAGACCGGCGTATAAGCCTCTTCACCGCCAAATAGATGAGCAAGGCGCTGTGGCGCTGTCATCTGCTCATGATATTCGGAACCAGGAAATACGAAGTCATTGCTTTCCAAATCTTTACGGAAAACCATTTCACCGGTCTCAGGACACGTCGCCCACAAGTTCTCCGGCACATCACGCTTCGTTGTTAGAAAGCCGCGAATCTTTGGCCGAACAAGGTTATTGATCCAGTTCACGACTGAACGCTCCTTAAAAATACCAGGTCGTGCGCACCTCAGGCATCATAAACCTTGCTGTTGCAACATTCTCGTTTGCCGAAGTAGAGATTGTTGCGGCGCAGTGCAAATTTCAGACTTCTTTTCTAACATGTGGGCGCCAGAAGCAATATGGCCCAGCGCGACAACTCAGCCATACTCCCGGTAAACACAGGCGTTTTGGCCGAATTGCGAGGTATTATTTCAGTGCGACGGCCAAATCCTGCACAAGATTTAGGAGAGCTGGCACAGTTTTTCCAGTCGCTCTACCCTGATCATCGAGACTTTCTTCAATTTTGGTGACCAAAGCGGAACCGACAACAACACCATCCGCCCCCTGAGAAAGCAATTTGGCCTGTTCTGGCGTTTTAACGCCAAATCCAACCGCGACGGGCAGATCGGTGGCAGCTTTAATCCGTCCGACTTGCTGTTGCACCTTTTTGGCCTCAGGCGTCGCGGCGCCGGTAATTCCAGTAATCGAAACGTAGTAGACAAAACCAGACGTATTATTGAGGACCTGCGGCAGCCGTTTTTCATCCGTCGTTGGTGTCGCCAAACGAATAAAGTTCAGCCCATGTTTCATGGCTGGGATACACAGCTCATCATCAGCCTCAGGCGGCAGGTCAACAACAATCAAACCATCAACCCCAGCGTTTGCCGCTTCGCTTAAAAACATCTCACCGGGATAGCGATAAATTGGGTTGTAATAACCCATCAAAACGATTGGCGTTTCATTGTCGGACTTGCGAAATTCCACCACCATATCGAGCGTCTGGCGCATCTTCTGTCCGGCCTTTAGTGCGCGTTGCGAAGACGCCTGGATCGCCGGGCCATCCGCCATTGGATCTGAAAATGGCATTCCAAGTTCAATGACGTCGGCACCGGCGCCGGGTAGGCCATTGAGAATATCTTGCGATGTCTTGAGATCAGGGTCGCCGGCGGAAATAAACGTTACGAGCGCTGCGCGACCTTCAGCTTTCAACGCTGCAAAGCGGCGATCAATGCGTGTTTCTATTGTCATTGTATTTTCGTGTCCCACGCAATCAGATTTTACGACCGAGATGTTCCGCCACGGCAAAGATGTCTTTGTCACCACGTCCACATAAATTCATCACCAACAAATTGTCTTTCGGCAAAGTTGGCGCCACGCGTGAGACAAATGCCAGCGCATGCGCCGGTTCAAGCGCTGGAATTATACCTTCTTGCTGTGTGCACAGTTGGAAGGCCGTCAACGCTTCTTGGTCCGTGACGGAAACATATTCAACTCGGCCCGTATCTTTCAGCCACGAATGCTCTGGCCCGACACCGGGATAATCCAACCCCGCCGAAATCGAATGCCCTTCAATAATCTGACCTTCATCGTCTTGCAGCAAGTAGGTCCGGTTTCCGTGTAGGACGCCAGGTTCCCCACCCGTCATTGATGCCGCGTGACCGCTCTCAACTTCAACGCCATGTCCGCCAGCTTCAACGCCGTAAATTTTCACACCCTCATCATCAAGAAATGGATGGAACAATCCTATCGCGTTGGAGCCACCGCCAATGCACGCAACAAGCGTATCTGGCAATCGACCTTCGCGTTCCATCATCTGTTCGCGAACTTCAGAGCCAATCACCGACTGGAAATTACGTACCATTTCTGGATAAGGATGAGGGCCAGCAGCGGTGCCAATAATGTAATACGTGTCGTCAACGTTGGTGACCCAATCACGCAGAGCTTCGTTCATTGCATCTTTGAGCGTTCCCGCGCCACTTGTCACAGCATTAAGTTTGGCGCCCAGCAAATTCATTCGAAATACATTTGGCTGTTGGCGCTCGACGTCCGTTGCCCCCATAAAAATTTCACACGGCAAACCAAATCGCGCACAAACAGTGGCAACCGCGACACCGTGCTGACCTGCACCTGTCTCAGCGATAATTCTTGTTTTACCCATCCGCATCGCCAATAGGATCTGGCCGAGGCAATTGTTGATCTTGTGCGAGCCGGTATGGTTGAGCTCATCGCGTTTAAAGTAGATCTTTGCGCCACCAAGGTGGTCTGTCAGGCGCTCTGCAAAATACAACGGACTTGGGCGTCCAGCGTAGTGTGTATTCAGATTTTGCAATTCAGCAGCAAATGCCGGATCAGCCTTTGCGTCATTGTAAGCCGTTTCCAGATCAAGGATCAGCGGCATCAAGGTTTCGGCAACAAAACGCCCGCCATATAAGCCAAAGTGCCCGCGTTCATCAGGACCCGTACGCAAACTGTTGTGTTTTTGAGCCGACTGAGCGTCGTCATTCGTCGCCATAACTGTCGTAATCCTAATTTCCTGGGCAAATAAAATCCAAACCCACTGCTTACGATCTCTGCTTAGCTGTCTTTACGGCGCGAATAAAGCG
The DNA here is from genome assembly GCA_050633705.1 of Hyphomicrobiaceae bacterium. Classification (GTDB taxonomy): domain Bacteria; phylum Pseudomonadota; class Alphaproteobacteria; order Rhizobiales; family Hyphomicrobiaceae; genus JAJFHI01. The sequence goes on from JBOEGZ010000003.1 coordinate 84,139, forward strand.
TTCGATCAGTTGAGGTGACTTTTTGCCAGGGGCAGTCTCTACACCCGACGACACATCAACAGCCGCTGGCCCGGTTCGAGCAACGGCTTCGGCGACATTTTCCGGTGTCAGACCACCAGACAACATAAACCGCCCTTTCGCCCAATCCGGCGCATTGGCCAGAACACGCCAGTCAAAAGTGAGCCCGTTCCCACCAGGCAGTTCACCATTGGCTGGGGGTTTGGCATCAAACAGTATTATATCCGCCGCCCGATCTGGGGCAAAGTAGGAAGCAGCACTTTCGACATCTTCAGCCGTTGCAACGCCAATTGCCTTAATGATGCGGCGAGACGTCCGCTGGCGGATTTCCTTCACACGCTCAACAGGCTCGTGTCCATGCAGCTGTAGTAGATCTGGTGCAACTTGAGCATTCACTTCGTCGATCAGGGCATTATCAGGATCAACCATCAAGGCAACGACCTTGGCCCGCCCCCGGGCCCGATCGGCCAAATGGCGGGCTTGCTCCAGATTAACATTGCGGGGACTTTTGGAGAAAAACACCAGCCCGACATAGCGGGTCTCAGCAGATGCGATATCGCCGATTGCAGCATCAATGCCAGCGTCGTCAGAAAGACCACATATCTTGATATCGACCGTCATAGAACCCGATTGGTTTGAGTGGGGTGCTCACTCCGTAACAAGCGATGCCCAACATCGTTGTCATGGCTTCTGTCGTCGCACACGCAGGCGAATGACCGTGGTGTGCACTATTGACCGACACCGATCAACTGCTTTGGTGGCGAACCGCCAGCGGCAATGGACGCATCGCGTTCACGTGTCAAACGATCTGCCTCAGCTTGCCAACGCTTGGCATCTTGAGACCGCGTTCGTGCCGAACGACGCCAATGACTTTGACTGAACCAAACTGATAGGCCACCGGCAATCACACCTAAAACCAAAGCGGCGAACAGATAGATATAGAATGGCAAATCCACCGCCAATGCCGGGCTTTCTGGACGAAAAGGGTCAAGAACCAAACGCACGCCATGTCGATTGGCAACCGCAAGCGTTATCATCAGCACAGCAATTGGTAGGGCGAAAAGAAAAAGGCCAAGACGCTTTAGCATGGCAGATCCTCAATCAAAGTCTTAGAGCCCGCTGGCCGCGCACCCTGGATTTTAGGTTTCGTGATGCCGACTGCTTTGCATCACCGGATTGGTTTTGCCACGTATTTGTAATCGGACACTTAATTGCTTGGATTCAAACGATCTCTAAGCTCTTTACCTGTTTTAAAAAACGGAATGAATTTTTCCGCAACAGGAACCGGCTCGCCAGTTCTTGGATTGCGTCCCTCACGTGCAGGACGATGTTTCACAGTAAACGCACCAAAGCCGCGCAATTCCACCCGATCGCCCCGCGCAAGCGCATCAACAATCTCGTCAAAAATAACATTCACAATGCGTTCGACGTCACGATGAAATAAATGCGGGTTGGCCGCCGCAATTTTCTGGATCAATTCTGATTTGATCACCCGTCCGCTCCCCAAGAAAAGTATTGTTATTACTCAATTTTTCGAAGGGTGCCAAACAGATAGCATGCCGTCAAGGCCAAGTGAGCCGAGTTGGCCATCACGGCTCAACATCCGGGCGATGGCGTCACCATTTGCCCCCAATGCAGCCGTCGCCAGACCAGACAGCGCTGCTGAGAAACCGAATGTACTTTGTGTCTCCTTTTTCCAGGTGACCACCTTTAAGTCCTTGGTAATATTACGTTTTGTCTCCAACCACTTGATCGCCTCAGCCTCCCCGCCGATTTCATCAATGAGTTTTAGACGCATGGCCTCGCGGCCAGAGTAGATTCGACCTGTTTTAAGGGCTGCCAACGTACTCGGTGCTATTTTCCGGCGCTTCTCGACCAAAGAGAGAAACCATTGGAAGCCGTCGTCGATCATTTCTTGGGTCACTTGCAGGCTGGCGGGCGTTGGATCTTCGACGAAATTGGGCAGCGCTTTATTTTCACCACTCCTTACAGTTCGAAACTTAACGCCAATCTTATCCAGCATTTCGGTGACCTGAGGCCATTGCATAATGACGCCGACGGAACCTGTAATCGAATTGCCGCGCGCAACGATGTGGTCTGTGCCAAGCCCAACGATGTAGCCCGCAGACGCAGCAACAGTACCAAATTGTCCAACCACTGGTTTTTTCTCGGAGATCTTGCGCAGCTCTTCGTAAAGCGCCTCGCCACCGGTGGTCGTTCCACCAGGACTATTCACGTATAAAAGCAAGGCTGCAACATTGTCATCTTTTGCAATCTTGCGCAGCATTTCAAGCTGATCTCGGTCCTCAAAAATCGTACCCGATATTTCAACGCGCGCGATTTGTTTGATGCCCGCGAGAGACGAGAGTTTGTCTCCACCGAATGCCATGTATCCAAGAAAGAGGGCTAAAGCTGCGATCGCAGCGGCGCGCCAGACTGTAAGCCGGCGTCGCAACCGGCGACGATCCAACACAGTCTCAGTTTCATTCGTCATACAAAGCCTCCAACGCAGTACAAATAGGCGAGAGCTTCCAGGCAAAGCCACCATGGCGCTCATCACTACGGCCGACTTCTATAAAGCAAGTCCCCGGCCACTCAGGGAGAAAAAATTTACCCTACCTTACGGCGAACGTCGCGCTTCATCAATCCGCTAAAGCCCTATTCACAATAACAAATCTCCAACGAGGCGATAAAAAAACGCGACCCCTGTATTTGGGGCCGCGTTAATAATTTCACCTAAAGGTCCTGAACCTTTGTCGATCCAGCACACTGTCTTTAAATGGGACGTCCTAAGACGCATCACCATCCTTAGGCGCTTCACCTTCCGTTGACGCTTCACCGTCAGTTGGTGTTTCGCCTTCATCGCCATTGCCGCTTTTCTTGATCGCAGCCTGAAGGATATCACCCAGCGAAGCACCGGAATCTGATGAACCAAATTGCGCGACTGCCTCTTTTTCTTCGGCAATCTCAAGCGATTTGATCGAAACCGTGACGCGACGGGAGGCCTTGTCGATGTTGGTTACAGCCGCATCGATCTTATCGCCAACATTGAAGCGGTCAGGACGCTGGTCATTTCGATCGCGCGCCAAGTCTGAGCGACGCATAAACGTTGTCACTTCGCTGTCTGCCAGCTTCACTTCAACGCCGTTATCTTGAATCGCGATGATCTCACAAGTAACCGGATCGCCCTTCTTGAAGCCACCAATCGTTTCGATTGGGTCATTGCCAAGCTGTTTGATGCCAAGCGAGATGCGCTCTTTCGACGGATCGACATCGAGAACAACGGCTTTGATGTCGTCGCCCTTTTTGTAATCCTTAATGGCTTCATCACCGGACCGGTTCCAGTCAAGATCCGACAAGTGGATCATGCCATCGACGCCACCTTCAAGGCCAATAAAGAGACCGAATTCCGTGATGTTGCGGATTGGGCCTTCAACTTCCGAGCCTTTCGGATGAACAGCCAGGAACGCATCCCAAGGGTTGTCCTGCGTCTGCTTCAGCCCGAGCGAAATACGCCGCTTGTTGCTGTCAACTTCCAGCACCTGAACTTCAACTTCCTGGCTTGTAGAAACAATTTTGCCAGGGTGAACATTTTTCTTCGTCCAGCTCATTTCTGAAACGTGAATGAGACCTTCAACACCCGCTTCCAGCTCAACAAAGGCACCGTAATCGGCGATGTTTGTCACAGTACCTGTGAACTTGGCACCGATTGGGTATTTCGCTTCGATTGCTTGCCATGGATCGTCCTGAAGCTGCTTCATACCAAGGCTGATGCGCTGTGTTTCAGGGTTGATGCGAATAATCTGAACCTTGACTGTGTCGCCAACGTTGAGAATTTCCGACGGGTGGTTGACGCGGCGCCATGCCATGTCTGTGACGTGTAACAATCCGTCGATCCCACCAAGGTCGATAAACCCGCCGTAATCCGTGATGTTTTTGACCACACCTTCGATGACCTGACCTTCGGCCAAGCGAGCAACGATGTCTGCACGCTGTTCGGCACGTGTTTCTTCGAGAACCGAACGACGCGAAACAACAATGTTACCCCGACGACGATCCATCTTCAGAATCTGGAACGGCTGTTCTTGGTGCATCAAAGGACCGATGTCGCGCACAGGACGAATGTCGACTTGTGAGCCTGGCAGGAACGCGACAGCGCCATCAAGGTCAACTGTGAAGCCGCCTTTGACTTTGTTGAAGATCACACCCTTGACCTTCTCACCAGCTTCAAACTGCTTCTCAAGACGATTCCAACTTTCTTCGCGACGTGCTTTTTCACGGCTAAGAACGGCTTCGCCCAGCGCATTCTCAACGCGCTCAAGATAAACTTCGACTTGGTCACCGACACCGAGCTTTGCTTCAACGCCTGGCATTGAAAACTCGCGCAGTGGCACGCGGCCTTCCATTTTTAGGCCAACGTCGATAACCGCCAAGTCTTTTTCAATGCTGATGATCTTGCCTTTGACAACCTGACCTTCTTGAACATCGGTGCTTGAGAGGCTTTCAGCCAGCATTGCCGAAAACTCATCGAGAGTTGGATTCATTTCCTTTGGAATATCAGTCTGCGACATACGCGCGGTGGCTCCTTGCCAATTTTGTTCATTGCATTTTGTGCCACGCCCACATTCTGAGCGCACACGGCTTTAAATTTTTTATAGAAAACGCCGAAGACATCCGCGCGCTCGTATGCGCCGGATGACTCTTCCGGTGTTCTTTAAGAGTTTGACTACGCGTTGCTGCCTGGATGGGCCTCTATTGCCCGCCAATTTAGTTTTGGTGCCGCAGAAAGATTTACGACGCCGATTGGCCACTCAACCTCGTGATGATACCGAGGGCAGCTGCGAATGCCGTTTCTATATCTAAATCAGAGGTATCGAGCAAGTGGGCATCGTCGGCCACGCGCATTGGCGCGTTCTCTCGTCCGGCATCGCGGGCATCGCGCAAGCGAATAAGCTCCAAAACACCCGCCTCATCGACGTCGGCACCTGATGCCTTAAGCTCCAAAAATCGCCGATTTGCCCGAACTTCCGGGGTTGCCTGGACGAAAATTTTTATATCCGCATGCGGACAAATCGTTGTTCCGATATCCCGACCATCAAGTACGGCGCCTGGAGGCTGCTTGGCAAATCGCCGCTGATAATCCAATAGGGCGGCCCGCACCTCAGGCAACTGCGCCACAATCGAGGCGGCGTCACCGACACCTTGATCACGCAGTCCAGCATCGTCCAGTGTTGCAGGATCAAGGCTCCTGGCCATTGCCACCACCGCCCAACGATCGCTCGGGCGAAACCCTCGTTTCAGGCAATCGCGTGCCACGCCCCGGTAAAGCGCACCAGTATCCAGGTAGCGATATCCAAAATGCTTGGCGATACGTCGTGCCAGCGTCCCTTTGCCTGAGGCCGCAGGACCATCAATGGCGATGATCATGATGAAGACGCCTTACCTGGCTGATGATAACTGGCCCCCAAATCCTCCATCAAGGAGCGGAAAGCTGGAAAGCTTGTTGCGATAATTTCACCATCATCAACGGTGACGGTTTTTTCACTTGCCAGTCCCAGGGTCAAAAACGCCATCGCCATGCGGTGATCAAGATGGGTCTGAACCACCCCACCGCCCGGTACGGTCTCAGCCCCTTCAACACTGAGGGTATCGCCATCAGCTTCGCAACGAACACCATTGACCAACAGCCCCTCTGCTGTTGCGGCCAATCGATCGCTCTCCTTCACTTTTAATTCGCCAAGCCCTTCCATGCGCGTCACACCATCGGCATATGCGGCAACGGCGGCTAGCACTGGATACTCGTCGATCATCGATGGCGCCCGCTCGGCGGGAACCGTCACACCTTTTAATTTTGAATAGCACGCAACGATGTCGGCAATCGGCTCGCCGCCTTCTTCACGCACATTCTTAAATTGAACGTCCGCGCCCATTTCTTGCATGGTTGTGTAAAAGCCAGTGCGGGTTGGATTGATCAACACACCTTCCACTGTCACCTCAGATTGAGGAACAATCACCGCCGCAGCCACCAGGAAGGCCGCCGAACTTGGGTCTCCCGGGACGGTAATATCCTGGCCGGTCAACTCTGGATGGCCAACAACCGTGATACGTCGACCTTCTTCCGCTTCATTCGTTTTCACTTCAGCACCAAAAAAACGCAACATCCGCTCCGTGTGATCCCGCGTTGCCTCCTTCTCGATCACCGTGGTCTCACCAGCCGCGTGCAGTCCTGCAAGCAACACAGCAGATTTCACCTGTGCAGACGGCACCGGCAGGCGATACGCAATTGGCACCAACTGATCCGTTCCCGAAACCTGCAACGGCAGTATCGTTTGACCGTTCGGGCTGACATTCAGTCCCATCTGTTGCAGCGGTCCCAACACTCGTCCCATCGGTCGGCGCGAAAGCGAGGCATCACCAATCAACGCTACCTCAAATGGATGCCCTGCAAGAACACCCATCATCAAGCGCACGCCGGTTCCCGAATTGCCAAAATCGAGGGGCTCTTTGGGCGCTGACAAACCGCTCACGCCGCGGCCCAGAACGTGCCAAACATCGCCGGTTTTCTCAGCCTTTGCCCCCAGCGCCGTCACAGCATTTGCAGTATTGATGACATCTTCAGCTTCAAGCAGACCTGAAATCCGTGTGCGGCCAATCGCCAAAGCGCCGAATAACAGGGCACGATGGGAAATCGACTTGTCCCCTGGAACACGCGTGTGCCCATTTAGGCGACTTGCCCGGTTAACGCTCAGATCTTTTCCATTTTTTTCAGTCAATTGCAGCCCCCGGCCGAATATAAAGCAGCCGTCTAAGTCGGCCTGCTGCAGGCTGGCGCCCCAATTTACAACGCCCCACCAAACAATAAGATTGCTGGTTTAGAGCAACCCGACCCTACCCCTGTCAACGCTGCTGTGGCGACCACACGGGACAGACTGCCGCGCCTTCTTTTGGCGCCAACCCTCCACATTGGCTAAAACCCCGTTTAGGCTGGGAATTTGGCACAGGGCAGTTTAGATTTTGACAGCCAGCGCACAGTGTGGCATCCCGCGTTCTCTCAAACATTTTCTTCTTACACTTCGAGGCGAGTTTTCATGGCGACAAAAAAGGTACGTGGCACAAAACGCACCTGTCAGAACGGTGATTGCGGTGTGCGTTTCTATGATCTAGAACGCGATCCCATTATCTGTCCGATGTGTGAATCTGAGTATGTTGTTGCTCACTCTCCGGCCGCAACTTTGAAGAACGAGCCCAAGCCCGAACCAATCGTCGAGAAAAAGAGCGATGATGAGGATCCGGTTGAAGAAGAATTGGTCGATGCCGAAGCCGATGCCGTTGTCGGTGATGACGATGCCAATGATAAAGACGCATTCCTCGAAGAAGAGGAAGACAACAGCAACGTCAGCGATATCATTGGAACCGACAAGCCTGGGAAAGCTGTCGAATAGGCGGGAAGAATTGAATTACGCTGACTGATGAGAAATCAGCAAAACAGCGACAATGAAAGACTGTTGGCAAGATCTTGTTGGTCACCAACAGTGATATTAGTGTCCAAACGCGCGAATGAACCTTGAAGTTTATCGCAAGCGGGCCTAATGAACCGATGTACGTTTCTATCGTTCCCAAACGATAGCCTTGCAACGTGGCAAACAAATTGATGGGGCCGTAGCTCAGTTGGGAGAGCGCTACAATGGCATTGTAGAGGTCAGGGGTTCGATTCCCCTCGGCTCCACCATCATTTTCCAAGCCTTCTTTGACATTTTTAAAAGCCCTGGAAGTACGACCGCTTCCGGTGGTTCGATACGATCTTTTCAGGTTTATGTCTCTCAACCTGTCTAGTTGAAAAAGAGGGGATGGAAGATTGACGGTCCAGACATGAAATCGATGCCCATGGTCGATTTTATAAGATAGAGGACAATCACACTGCCAAACAAAGACAAACAACAAAACAGCCAAACGACAAACACAAAGGCAATCGATGTTTTTGGCAAACTGATTTGCCCTTCGGCAGTCAAGCGCGAGCGGTTGCGGCGCTCCCGACCGACAAACAGTCTTAAATAGAACCAACTTCCAAACCAAGGAAGGCTGACACTGTAATCAAAAGCGTGGTTGGCTGGCGGCGCTTTGTTGGCTGCTATAAACGCATTGAGCTGAGCGGGCGTGAAGCTATAGCGGACCTCTTCTGGCATGCCCAACAACATTCGTGCTGTCGCTGGATCAAGAGATGTTCCAAGAGCCTGGTAGTGACCCCAAATCGGCGCATAAGACGGTGGCATTGTGTCGACGGAAGACATCGTGATTATCCTTTTACGCAGCTATTCGCTTTTGACCAATCTCAAGGAATTGGATGCGTTGGAAGATTTCGCCTTTTTCGCGCAATCGTTGATAAAATCACCAATCTCATGCGCAGGTCGCGGCTTTGAGTGTGGAAGGAAGAGTAAAAAACCAGCCTGAACATCTTTCGTTGTTTCTTGAACCAACTTCACACACCCTGAAGCAATCGGATGACCGCTGTTTCGCGCAGTGTTCATGACGTCTCGACGAACATCATATGAATACATGTCGTAATCAAACGCACGTTGGTTGCGCCAATCGAAGGGTTCAAGAAAATCAATTTTTGAGTAAGAGACGCGGGTTCCTGAGGGTTGAATTTTGTATTCAGGAAACCCTTCTGCTTGAATATCCCGTTCATGGCTCAGTTTTTCGGTGGGCGAAACGAATATGAAATAGCCTACGCCCTGCAAGCCAGAACATCTTCGTTCGATCTTAAGCGCACGAATGTGAGTTTTGAAATCGGCGTGCATCGTAATTGGTTCTGAGATCAGTAAGGCACGCCCACCACGCAAGACTTGCTCGTTCGCCACCATCGTCCGGAGAGATCTCGATTCCAGTCGTTCTACGAGACCCAAAAACCGATCGTGTGCCTGTGCCTCAACGGCGCACACCATCAACAGCCATAGTCCTATAGAGATGACGATGCCCCGGCCAAACGGCTCACGAGCCCATCCCATGTCCGCACGATGGAATCCGCCGAATCTTCTTATAGGTCGGGAGGTGTATATACGTACATCCATCGAGATATTGGTCCTCCACCGCTCAAGTGCGAGCTAGACACAATCTATGGTAGTGCATAAATTATTAATGTAACGTTAGATTGCATTGCTGGCAGCGAGATTGTTCAAATCAACGACTTGGAGAAATTTTAATCCGAGCTGGGATTGAAGGATGTTGCTGTGATGGGCGCGACGCAGGGAGCGCTTCAACGGGACGCTCCGTCGTGAGATCCTGGACGCTGAGTGTTTCAATAGCGTCGATCAAGCCCGTGCGGTCATCTATCAATGACTCAGACCATAGAATCACAACGCCTGCATCAAGCGCTCAACATGTGCCCGTCGGTGCCAAAAACTTTTCATTAAAGTGGCCCATTACAAGGGGGCTCTAAAGGCCAGCCAAACTGCAATTGAAAATTGTGACGTCAATTGCTCCCAGCAGTCCAGCCACCATCGACCGGAATATTTACACCTGTCACGTATGAGGCGGCGTCCGACAATAAGAATTGCACTGCGCCGCCGACTTCTTCCGCCCTGCCGATTCTACCCATCGGAACCTTATGGGCTAATTTTTTGATAAACTCGGGATCATTACGTTGAACAATATCGGAAGGGAATGGTCCTGGACTAACGCAATTCACGCGAATGTTATTTCTTGTCAAATGGCAAGATAAATAGCGGGTCAATTGAATCAGTCCAGCTTTTCCGGCCCCATAAAAAGATGGGTTCTCTCCACGAGCCTCTGAATAAATGCTTGGATCGGGACTCACCATTCCGTATATCGATGCGATATTCACAACGCTGCCAGCACCTGACTTTGTCAGTAGAGGTATCAGCCGTCTCGTAAGAAAAAAGGGCGCGACTACATTGAGTTCGAGACTATTTCGCATGTCGTCTTGGTTCACATGCTTAATACCTCCAACTGTTCCCGAGTAGGCATTGTTGACTAGACCGTCAAGTTTTCCAAATTTAGTTTGGATTTCCTGGCAAATCGATGTTTGGCTATTTCCGTCTGAAATATCTCCTACGATCGAAGTAGCTGATCCACCGGAATTTTGAATTTTTGTTCGGATCTTTTCAAGACTTCCGCTAGCGCGACCATTTAGAAGAACATTTGCGCCTGCGCTAGCCAGTTGACATGCTACTGCTTGTCCGAGATAGCCACCGGCACCTGTGAGCAAAATCGTTTTGTTTTTCAATCCCAAAGACTTCATTATCTTACCTTACCTCGAAATCCATTTTGAAGGATCCAAGAGCTGTTCATTCGTGTGCGGAAATAGGTTTTCAACTTGCACACACTCTTCTTCAGTCAATGGTGATTTCTGAAATAGCGAAATATTTTTCTGCAATTGCTGAGAGTTTTGTATGCCGATGACCAGGCAGTCGATCCAGTTCTGCGCACGTACGTATGCGATGGCGAGGTCAATGACACTTTCTCTGTTAAACAGTATGACTAAACGTTGCAGGTTTTCTTCGATCTCGAGTGGTTTGACACGGGGCAATCTCGGCCACTTCGTACTTGGCAGCACTAGGAGGCCCTGAAGAAGAACACTTCGTGCCTGAATTATTACATCTTGCCGAAAATTCGCATGACCTGGAAATCCAGATTTCTGAAAACGGCGATCAAGCAAATTAAACGGGAGCTGGATAAACTTCACATCCGGATCGACAATTGCTTCGTTTGCTTCCATTGGGTTTTGCACCGACGCCCCTAAGTGTTGCACAACCCCTTTCGCCTGTAGTTCTTTTAAGCACTGCCAAATGCGACCTGAATGACTGCGGCGATGGTTCCAGCGGTGAAGCAAGAGGAACGGGAGTGATGCGATTCCTAACTGATGACATGATCTGTAAATACTTGCCTCCACATGGGCGCGTAAGTCAGCATCTGAGCACCGGTCATCCAACTCTTGAAGTGGCAAAAGTTTTGTGATGACCGTGGTTCGAGATCGGATTTCTGCATCCATTGCCTTCCCAACAACATTCTCCGCCTCTCCATAGGCGGCAGCGCAGTCGATGTGCGTAACCCCATGTTCCACAGCGCGACTTAGTAAATCACTTGCTGTATCCGGGTTAACTTGTCCCTCGGAATTGGCAATTCCGTAGGACAAACCAAATTGCGCTGTGCCAAGTGACAACTCTGAAATTGATTGGTTTTTGGAATAGCGTGTAGGTATTCCAACTGATGGGCTAATCTCGTGAAGCTTGTCGCAAAGTGTATTCCAACTGACATTCACTGGATTGGTTACGGCTTCGAACACTTTATGCAAAGTTAGATAATCGGTCCACGTATCCATTGTGCACCTCAAATGAGCCTGTCCTTTCTTCAAATTCTTCGGAGAAAAAGCGTTTAGTCCCTCTTTGCGTACAATTGCAGGAGTAACATGTTCGCGATCGAATGAGTCGGCTGCTTGTTCATACGCAACGCGTAGAGCAGAAAGGCTGAAAATTTCCAGGCTTAGACCATGAGGCGCGCCGGTGATTGACGGTGGGTTTAGCGTCAAATAATTTAATTTTTTTGCATGAAAAACCTCCAACATTTCATCGATCAAGTTTCCGTCGATGAACAAATTATCAGCGGTCAATCGCACAATCGGCGTGGACATTTCATTTAAGTTTTCTACCGCCATTACAAAACGCTCCAAAACATTTTGCGGGTGACCTCGAAGGAATTCAATATTGTTTTCAGCCAATAGATAACTCAGCTGATCGTCGCTGGAATCCACAGTCGTGAGAACGCGTATGTTCAACCCTGTATTAGCAGCACGACGGGCACATAATAGGATCGCGGGCATACCAGCAATTGGCAACAGCCCTTTACCTGGCAAGCGTGATGAAGCCAACCGGCATTGGATCAAGAGAATTGCTTTAGGTGTATTTTTCTTACCACTGTTTATCATAACAGGTTATCCCGCTCCCAAATGCACCCTAAATAACCCTTTACCTACACATTGATTGGGGCACAAGATCCGGAACTAAAGCCTAGCTGAGGGTTAGTCCACCGCAATCGCAAGTTTCATTTGCGCCCAATACTCCAAGGACCGCGAGCGAGCTAAAACATGCTGATGAAATGGTCCGGCAGAAGCAGGTGTAAAGCCCCATTGTCCTGGGCCATTTTGATGAAGAATTTTAGCACCGGCGGGCGCATGTAGAGCGCTTGATGTGGGCGGACGTGATTGTCTAGTCTGAGCCATTGATTGATGACCACACGGGCTTGATCGACGCTATTGAACCACTCGGCGTTCAGGACCTCACGACGCTTCGTCCCGTTGAAGCGCTCGTTAAAACCATTCTCCCACGGTGAGCTTGGGTTTATCTGTATAGCCCTGATGCCAAACTGCTCTCCTCCATTAAAACTAGGCCATTTATTTAGTAAAACTCTACGAATGATGGCCTAGTTTTAAGGGTATAAGACACCGCAATTTTAGAATAACAACGCCATGTAGCATTAAACTAACTCGTTCAGCGGATGACTTTGCTGCCACTGTTCGTCCAAAAGTCAATTGCGTGGCCGATGTCAAGTGCGATTCCTCCAACAGATTTCACCTGCGACAGAAAAATCTTGCCAACCAGCCCGCCTGATACTAGCACCAAATCTCCTGGCCTTACATAGCAGACGATTTCTTCGCAAACCGATTTGTACATGTAGGGAATTGGTCGATCATGGTTTACAAAGTTCTCATTATGGACGGATTTAAAGTGCCCTGGGATCTCGATAATCCTAAGAGACTGGAGATCCTGCAAAGCGGGAACCAAAGAACCTCTCTTGACGCTACTAATCAAATGGACAGTTTCAACACAAGATCCGAGTTTTGCAATATATTCGGCGTCTTTGTACAAGACATCGTTTACATTACAATCTGTTATTATCGCATCACTCGCAATCTGCTCCACTCCAATGGAGCAAACATCAAGCAGTCCTCGGCCCTGCAACGAATTAGAAATTGCAGAACTGGTAGGCGAATTGTCCCGCGCAAACCTATAAATACTAGGTAGACCAACAATATCCGCCTGTTGCACCGAGGACTTAACTTCATGAAGTATTTCTCGACGCTTTTCCTGATCGAGTTCCTCTCCCCACCAATGACGTTCACAATTAGCCACATCTTGAGTATTGAAAAAGCCATTACATTGAGAAAAGACATAGCCTTCCCTATCGCATAGGCGGACCATGGAAAATCCACGTTTATCCGAGATTGCTTTCTCTACAATCTCTCTAAAGGCTTCGCGTATGCCTGGAATTGTCCGTACATCCATAAGTGTCATTCGTGCACGCAGCCTGTCGTAGGTTGGTTGCACATATTCGCGATATTCCGCAGCGATCCCTCTCGGAGCAAGGTTTAAGAATTCCCGCTCTGCTTCCCCATGCGTACAGCAACTGTCCAAGGCTTGTAGTGACAGAATATTAAAGGATTTGAGACGAAAGTTCTCATAGGAACTCAAACCCGTAAAAAATATCTCTTTATAATAGTTTGCCTGGGAGTTGTCGCACTGACACTGCTCCAATAACTGCACAACACGAAATTTATGGCGCAAGGTTAGACTTTGGAGTTCATTTAGGTTTGCTCGTTCCAAAAAATATTGACATGCCTTTAAATCGTTGCATGCAATGACAGTATCGATAATCTCATTTTTGACGACATTCAACAACCTCCGCGAAGGTCCGATGGAGGCCATCTTCTCATGGATCAGATTAATCGCTTCTTTTAGTTCTGACGTAGGGATCTCTCTGTCGACCCAATGTGCCGCCCTCATTCGAGCCCATACATAAACCAAAGAACCGTATTTTAGATTTTCTACATCGTAAAGAATGCTGTTTGTGAGTGGTAGTCGGTTGTCGAAACATCTCTTCAAAACGAAAACCAGTTGTTCTTCGGTAAACAGCTGAGACAATTGAGCTTGAGCTAACCAACTTGAAGGATCGTCGGCCTCAACAAGAGAGTTAAGCACGTGATCAATGTCGACGCCGTCAGGCACCACGACTTGACCTGCAGCTTGTTGTTCTACAGATTGTTGTTCTACAGATTGCGATAAATTTCTCAGAATAAACAATGCGGTTCGATAGAATAGTCTCGGATGGATCTCAATACTACGTCTCGCAACTTTCTTAGCCAACTCCCGCCCGGTCACCCTCGAGTAAGTACGGTCCGGTAATGTTACCACTTGAACTTCATTGGGTCCGCTTTCTTTTTGAACAGAAACTGGTGAACTTTTGTCCAGCATTTTAGTGCGGTCACAAATTTTCGCTTGAATCCATGTCTTGAAACATTCGTCATCAAACGATGACTCTTTTTCCGCTGTAGGGTCCCATTTGGAAAACTCTGTCAACCACTTGCTGCTGACCTTATAATTGCCCCAAAAATTTTCAGAGAATTCCCCTTGATGAGCGATCGTTGCAAGACCAGCATTCACGAAACCATAGTAGTCATCCATGACCGGATCAAAACTGAAGTTTTGATACACTGGAATTCCGCGATGCAGAAGTTCAATGACGACGGAAGAGTTGGCGACAATTGCTACATGCTGCTCTTTTGGAATCGTTTTTAATTGTTCAACACCCAGCTCGAAGCATTTTTCCGCCTCAGCTGTAGGTGCTTGAGGATGAAGTTTTAAAGCAATTCTATTTACCCGCGGATTTTTCCTCAGTTCATCAATAATTGTCTTGAGTTCATCGAACAGGATCACATTGGTTGGATAAACTACGACGGACACTTCGTCAGACATGCTTCTTGTCAATTTTTCTTTAGAGAAGCTTGTCTTCGAGCGCGGAATTATAAAAACTTCTCCAACAAGCTCCGAAATTTCCTTATATATTTCCTTAGATCTAGAATTACGAAGAACGGTCGCTTCGAAATCTAGTGCTGGAAAGCTCGACGAAACTTCGGCGTGCTGCAAGTAAACTCGAGGAATTCCAAAACTTTTGGCCGCCATCGACATGGCCACATGGGAAGGGGAATGATCATTCGCTAGGACCAATAGTTTTGGCCGAACACCGTTAGCCGCCGAAAATGAGTGGACAAAATCAATATAACTGGCGGTGAAGAGGTTTTGTTGGTGTACTATAGCAGCATCAATTCTTTTTCGCTGCGCATAGAATTGACATATCTCGAATTCCAACATTTGAATTAGTTCAGGGTCATCCACTCCGGTTGTGCGAGGACAATTTACATAGTTATTGTTCAAAAGATCTAACTCAAGATCATTGCACAAATCGTTCAGAAATCGAAATTCTCTGAGATTGTTTTCGGTCCCACCAAAACATGCAACCCGTTCGTACTTGGGCAAGAAGGGCCTAAATTTGTGTTTTTTGAGCGCGACCCGTGCAAGATGGATTGCGTGGTTCTTACAATCCATCAAATTTGAATGTTCACCAAACAACCGATAGTGGTGTTTGTGCAGCCGACTCTTTAGGACTTTTGCATAGTTTTCATTACCATCTATAACCCGCACAAAACGTTTCAGGCCTTCGCGGTGGTATCTTGTAGAATTCACTTCACCAATCCCTCTTGTGCTGACACCACCAAATGAACCCCGCCAACTTTTATCTAAAGCCTTTTGCAGGCCAATAGTCTTATGCACTCGACCTAAATACTTCTTAGTAATTTCCATGACAGTGGCGTACCGCGCTGGATTCGCCTTGTGACTTTCATGCCAAGAAATTCGCTTATATATTTCGCGGGCAACCCCGTGCCCGGTCGAATGGCCCGAACATTCGTCGCTGTCAGTTCCTCACCAGGTTCAATGTCTTCGACAACAAACAGCGACCTTCGGAAACGAAGAGATTTTGATTCTACGCCTGCTCTCGGATCGTATGTGCCAGAGCCCAAAGCCAACCTGGCTCGATCTGTTTCATTGACTAGTTCCAAGAATTCTTGTGGTTCTAAAGAGAAAGCACTATCCACTCCCTCATCTTTGCGAGAAAGAGTTATGTGTTTTTCAATTACGGTTGCTCCCAAAGCAACGCTCGCAACCGGAACACCTATTCCCAACGTGTGGTCTGACAATCCTACTTCGACACCAAACAACTCGCGCAGAAGAGGAATCCTTAACAGATTCGAATCATTCGGTGATGCTGGGTAGCTGCTCGTACATTGTAAGAGTAACAGTTCTTTACAACCGGCACCTTGAGCTGTGCGAACAGCATCATCAATTTCTGCCATAGTTGCCATGCCTGTTGAAATAATTAGTGGCTTTCTGGTCGCGGCGACATATTTGATAAGTGGCAAATCAGTGTTCTCGAAAGATGCAATCTTGTAACAAGGTACATCAAGGCTCTCGAGAAAATCCACGGAGGTCTTATCAAATGCAGAACTGAAGCAGATAATCCCCTTTGAGCGCGCACGATCAAATATAGGTTTGTGCCACTCCCAGGGTGTGTGTGCCTCCTTATATAAATTGTGAAGCGTTTTTCCTGACCATAAACTATCGGGGTCATCAATCAGGAACGGTCCGTCATCAAAGTCAATTGTCATAGTGTCTGCAGTATAAGTTTGTATCTTTACTGCATGTGCACCACTTGCGGCAGCTGCATCAACAATCTCGAGTGCTCGATCCAATGATTGGTTATGGTTGCCAGAAATTTCCGCAATGACAAACGGGGATTGGTTACGACCAATCAAACGCCCTGCGATATCGACCATCGTGACGACCTCTTTGAGAATTTAAGATTGACTGTCAGGCACTTTCCGCTCAACCAACCTGATGTATCGCCGAATGCCAGACTCAGTTTGAGACTCACACAAAAACTTTATGCGTTCCAGTGACCGGATTGAAGCAGGATTACTTTCTTTAACCTCTGCCATGATTTGAAAATCACCCTTTTGTGCAATCTGAGCGATACCAAGTTCCAATAGATGCTGCCCCCAGCCTCTCCCCCGTACGATTCTATCGAGGCCGTAGCTGAGCTTAAGCTGTCCATGACCAACTGTGTCAAATCGCACCTGACCAACAGGCAGATCGCCGATTTCGAGAATAAACAGAAACCGTTTGTGGTCCATTAGGACGGAAGAATACCAAGCGACGTGATCCGCCCAGTTTACTGATTCGGATCTCAGTGACTGACTTCGTGTTTCGGGATCATTGCTCCAACCGAAAACCACAGAAATATCGGTTTCTTTCGCTGGGCGTATTCTCAATTGAGACGAGTGACTGGGACAGACAATCTCCGCCAATCGAAGAGCGCCATATCCATCGACGGTAGAGCGGCCCCTCTCGGCAAGTTCGGCTCTCAACACCCGATCATTGACAACATCAGAAATAAGTTTAGCGAGTTGATCAACAAATATCTTTTCGCCAAGACCAGCGTAAACCAACAAATTTTGCTGTGAAAGTTGCTCTGCGATCTCGGTCTGATTGTCCGCAATACTGACGACAATACTCGGCAACCCGCAACACATTCTCTCCCAAGTCGTAGCACCACCGGCTCCTATGGCGATATCGGCGGAAGACATCACATGAGCTAAGTGTGGAAGATCACTAAATACCTTAGTTCGTTCACGTTCATTTGCCAAATTCATTATTTCGTCAAAGTGAGGATTATCAACGCCTACTACCACATCAACATAAATATCAGCCAACTCTCCCAAACTTAGAGCTCTTAAAGATGTCGTGGTCAAATTCAAAGAATCGACGCCACCAAAAAACACCAACACTCTCTCAACCGAAGTGACGGACCGCTTAGTTACGCTGCGATATCTCGTCCGCAGTGGCGCATATCTCGGACCTATGAAAATACGACAGTCTTGTGGCACCAATTTCATGTACGAAGCAGAAGCCGCACGATCATAAATTACACTGGGATTTACCAGTACATCGCAATCATGCGAACGATTAAACAGATCATCTACGACTAATATGTTTTTTACAAACGGACGCAATTTCTGCTCGAATTGTTTATCTAACCCATAATGATCGACGATGAGCCAATCAGGCTTTATATCCGAAACAATCTTAATTGTATTTTGCACATCTTTGACTTGATCATGAGGTGCGCCAGCATCGATTGCCTTTACGTTGTTCGATTCGACCGTGAATCCAGCCTCAGCAAAAAGATGCATTGCTGTGCCAGTCGGCTTTGCGCAGATAAGAGTTAGTTCTACTCCTCGGGCCTTCAAGTCTTCCGCAAGAGTCCGGCAGCGTACGATGTGGCCGGTGCCGATTGTTGGCGAGGCGTCAGCACGAATTGCGACATGCACGAATCTCTCTCCACATTTTTGCCAACGCACAAAAGAAACGCGTCAATGGCCAAAATCAACAAAAGCAATATCAACGGACTTACTCGCAGATATTTTCACTGCAGCTTGGACAACATCACTGCAGAATTTCACGGCGAATGCACGAGACAACATAATCCTGATCACCCTCTGTAAGCCTAGGGTGGAGCGGAAGGCTTATCGCCTCAGTGTAATAGCTTTCGGCTTCTGGGAAATTCTGTAGATCAAAACCAAGATCAATATAATAAGGTTGTCGGTAAATAGGAATGTAATGCAAGTTTACCAAAACCCCGGCCGCGCGTAATCGCTCGAAAATTTCACGATGGCTCGACGAAATCTCCTTTGTGTTCAATCTCACAATGTACAAATGAAATGCAGAGTAGTCTCGCGGATCACGCGCAGGAAGCTCCATTGGCAGATCCGCGAGTAGCGTGTCATATCGAGCAGCCAGCTCATGCCGACGGGCTATGTATTGATCAACCCTTTTGATCTGACTGAGGCCTAGTGCGCCTTGTAGCTCTGTCATGCGATAGTTAAAGCCAAGATCAAGCTGCTCATAGTACCACGGCCCATCACTTTCTCGCGTAAATATAGAAGGCTCGCGGGTTATACCGTGGGAATTCAGTAAGGCAATGCGTTGGGCAATTTCGGGATCATTTGTAGCAGCTATACCTCCTTCGGCGGAAGTCACAATCTTTACAGGATGAAAACTAAACACAGTCACATCAGAAAATTGGCAGCTACCGATGGGAACACCCCTATAGCTTCCAGCTAGGGCATGAGACGCATCTTCAATTACATAGAAACCATATTTTTTCGATAGTTTCCGTATCTCAGCCATGTCGGCTGGATGGCCGGCCAAATGAACAGGAATGACGACTTTCGGTAATTTTCCCTCTTGTTCAGCTTGTTGAAGTTTGTTTGTAAGTTTCTCAACGCTGAGGTTCCGGTATTTACGGTCAATATCTACGAAATCCACATCAGCGCCGCAGTAACGGGCACAATTTGCGCTCGCAACAAAAGTAATCGGGCTTGTCCACACCCAATCTCCGGGACCAACACCGAGTGCTCGGCAAGCCAAATGCAAAGAGGACGTCCCACTATTTGAGGCTACTGCGTATTTCGCGCCGACTTTGCAAGCGACCGCCTTTTCAAACTTTGGCACAACAGGTCCTTGCGTCAGAAATTCAGAGCGCATCACATCGACAACGGCTTGTATGTCAGCCTCAGTTATGTCCTGCCGACCGTAAGGAATAATACGTCGATTGGGATCAGATCTTGCCAATTGAACTCCGATTTTTCTCAATCCACGCATACAACGTCTCTTTACTCATCCACTGATCATTTGTGTTCGAGCGATATGCGAAACCTTTAGGCACCTTTTTCCCGTCTTTTATTCGTTTTTTGTCGTCGCTCCAATCATTGATAGCTGGCAGTATTTTAAAATAGTCATCATATTCGTATGTAAAGTAGGCGTCCTCTTCACCTAACATCTGTTCATGAAGTTTTTCACCTGGTCGAATGCCTATCAATTTGTGGCGTGCGCCTGGTGCTGTAGCCTCGGCGATATCTAAAATGTTTATTGAGGGAATCTTCTTCACATAAATTTCGCCACCGATCATGTCGTCAAAAGCATGCCAGACAAGATTTACGCCCTCCTCCAAAGTGATCATGAACCGCGTCATGCCAACGTCGGTTATTGGAAGTTCACCACTTTTGGCAATGCTAAGGAAATACGGTATGACTGAACCTCGAGATCCCATGACATTGCCATAACGGACGACCGAAAATGATGTGTTTTGTGACCCAGTGTAGGAATTTCCAGCAACAAATAACTTATCGGATGCAAGCTTTGAAGCGCCATAAAGATTAAGTGGACTACTTGCTTTATCAGTCGAAAGCGCAACCACCCGTTTCACACCACAATTGATACAGGCGTCAATCAAATTCATCGCACCGATAACATTAGTTTTTATGCACTCGAATGGATTATACTCCGCAATTGGCACAATCTTTGTAGCAGCGGCATGAACCACATAATCAATACCATCCATGGCGCGTTCCAGGCGATCCTTGTCGCGAACATCTCCTAAGAAAAAACGCACACGAGGATCATCGCCAAAAAGCTTTGCCATTTCCCACTGCTTCATTTCATCCCTTGATAGGACGACAAGTCTGCGAGGATTGTAGCGCTCCAGAGTCATCGGCACGAAGGCATGCCCGAACGACCCGGTCCCGCCGGTGATAAGTATTGAAGCATTCTGTAGCAACTAGCACCTCCGATTTCTGGATGGTAATATCGGCTGATTACAGTCGGCTAGCATGGGTGTCAACCAAGGCGGCTGTTCCCGAAGAACACAATGTGTTAGTGCCGTTGCTCCACCAATACTAAACATTTAATGCGGACACACGCTTCGATTGTTGTTTCTCCATTCACACCAAATTCAGCCTTGCTTCCTACATCTCGCCTATCCTACGCTTACTCTACCAGACAAAATGCTGATCAAAATTTGCATCCAAATATGTGGCTAAAGCAGCTGACCTAGCTAGGGCTACTTTTGCTGATTGCAACATCTGACCCAACCCGGAGAGGGAGAAAATACTGATGGTAGAGTCCAATGTAACAACTCTCGATCAATACGCGATCTACCAGAAAATCATGGCGGCGATTGATACCTCTCTAACCACTCATGCATCGAACGAGTTTTCCGGAACATCAAAAATGTGGCGGGAGATTTTTTCCCGACGAAATTCGGATTCGGGCTTCGATAGTATTTTTCGTCTACTTGACCAAAATAACGACGTGACGCTTGGTGTAGCCAACTTGGGTGATCCGAAGTTTCAAACGGATTATGTCAGGCTGTATGAAACAATTCATACCCAAAAGGATATTTGTAGAATTACACCAAGCGATACGGGATGTCCGTCTCTAATTCAAGTTCACGGCCGCCCCGCAAACTTAGCAATTATGCAAAACGAAACGCGGATAAAGCAATTATTCGACTATGATGAATTCCCTAAGCGCCCCATTCGCGTTCTCGAAATCGGTGCTGGGTATGGTGGCATGGCCAACCTTTTAATAAAGCGTGGTGCCGTAATTTCGTATACTATTGTGGACCTTCCTGACAATTTGGCGCTGTCTGCTTATTACTTGACGATGGAAAATCCGGACTTCACTGCTCACTACTGTGCTCAAGAAGAGTTCACCAACGACGGAAACTTGAATTTTTTCACTCCAGGCGAAATCTCAAAAATTGGAATTGATACATACGACCTAGTAATCAATTGCGACTCTCTCGGTGAGATGCCTGCTGACGTATGCCGCAATTATGTAGATCGAATTTATCATGCCCTTCTGCCAGGCGGCCTTTTTTATTCAAAAAATGGGGTCCAGCGGAATGAAGGCACTGTCGAAAATCTTTCTCAATTCAAATTCGACCAGTTTGAACTGCTGTCAGTTCAACCTTCACCTTTGTCCACCGGCCTCTTTGACGATCATTCCACGGTTTTGCTGCTTAAAAAGAACGTTGCTAAACACACAGTAGATTGGAATCAATTGGATATCCTGAGCTGGCTGTTGAAATTTGGCTTAGGACCTGAACTTGACCGACTTTGCAAAGACCTAGGGGCGGGAACACTCGGAGCAGATCAAATCCTTTTCCTTAAGCAAATGAAATCTCTTTTTGATAACTCCCAAACATCACTAATTGAAAACAAGTTCGAATATGATGACAAAGATTTGGTCGCTGCCGCAATGTACATGGTTGGAATGCACCAATTTGTTTTTCATGATCATGAAGAAGCAACATCTGCACTGGAGAAGTATATTGAGATTGGGAAATCTCCTGTAGCAGTGGGACAAGCCCTAATATTCTTGTCCGGCAATAGGCATGATGTACTAAAAACCAACAACTTCAAACATGAATTGACCCGTTTTTTCATTCGCACCAATCGATTGCCGATCTCAACCGAAAAAGAGGCAAAGGACCGTTTTTTCAACGCCGCAGTAAAGCGTGTTCGAAATCGCTTCCTGGGCTTACTCCCTGGCCAAAAAACGGTGATAAAGGAACCAATTTTAATAACCGCATTCAGGCGTATCAGGACACGTTTTTTGGGCTGAACTTTAGGAGAAAAACTGTCCATCATTATAGTTTATAAGACGCGGCGGCATCCGTGACCTGAGCCATCAATTCCCACCATTCAAAAATAGAGCCACGTCCCGTAGTAAACGTTCCCCGAGGCCAACCACTAGTTCTCGGGTTTGTACCGAAACATCACCAGAGAGCAGCCTTGAGGAATCTGCACGACCATCTGCATGGCATTCACCGGGGAAAGGGGAAGCAGGGTCTTACCGCAATGGGCCTGCCAGGATTTAGTATATTCTTGATTGTAGACAAGTTGTCCCTCATCACCATTGGTCGTGATGCGGATACCGTATCTTGTCTTGACGACACTCCTAACCTTTAGACCACCCAATGCTGCCTTTCTCAGCCAATTAGGAGCGTTCTGAGGGATGAAAAGCGAATGCCGCGGTAGAGTCGACAGCTTCCCAAAATAGCTAAGATCAAAATCGTTCATCTCGGCGAGGCGAAGCTCAACTGGCGCGAATACCCGGTCCCAGGTATTGTCTAAACGGTACACGTAAAGCGGAGGGACCAACTGGGTCCTTGGCAAGAGCTTGGAGAGCAGTTGGTGATAGGACGAGGGCATATCCTTCAATCGGAGACCGTCGAGCGCGAGCACCAGAGTCACCGCGTCAGACTCCAGAGAGTCCGTCGACAACAAAAGACCAGTATTAGTGATTCTGAGGGTATCGAGATTAATCTCGTCGAGCTTCTTCCCGAGAGTGTGCCGGTGGGTGTGCCAGGATGATTTTGACTTTAATGGCAACGATTCAAACCAGAACGCGACCCTTCGCCAGGTAAAATCGCGGCGAACCCCATCAATGACATCAAGACCGTAGTTTAGACCGAGATAAGGCTTTGGCTTATAAGCCGGCATCGATCCGGCGCGGGTCAAGGGTGCCTTCTCAGCGAACTTGGCAAGTTCTGAATAGTGGCCAAGTGTTGCCCAGCCGCCATAGGCGTCGAGATCGTCCATTGCGCGAGCAGAAAGCCCGCCAACACTCACGAAAGTCATACCCAACAGAAAAAAAGCTGACACCCGAGAGATGTATCTCCCTGCCTTACAAGTCTTATCCATATCATCAATAAACATCGCAAAAATAAAGCCGTAGATGAACGGTAGACAGAGATAAAGGATGTCCCAGCGGTAGCTCGAGATTACGGGAAAACGAAAGGCTGTCCCAATAAAGGTCAGAACGGCGATTCCAGCGGTAGGGACCAGTAAAACCAAGATATAGAGAAGACTACGCCTCGTAAGCGTGAGCCAAATTGACGCGGCAATTGCAAACGCTGTAAAGATCACCGTGAACGGAAAGCCTTGCCAAGTTCTATGTCCGTTGAGCACCTCAAGCCCCCGCAAAAGAGTGAGACTAAAGACCTTCCAGACTTGCTGGAGAGATTCAAACAAGGTCGGCCCAGGTACAGGCGGACCACCGAATAGCGATGTCAGGGCGTTCGGGCTTGTCACACGAAGAAAACGGCTCGACTGGTCCCAAGATTCCATCACTAAGTTCAACATCGGAATGTTGTTCCAGATCAAGAGGACCCCAATCAACAATATGGCTGACAGATTGCGCAATACTATCGAATATATGGGCAGACGAAGAAAAAGCGTGACGACGAAGCAATAGAGAACGAGACAGGGAAGAAAGAACCCAATGGTCACGGTAGTAGCAGCGATGGCACCATAAACGAACCCGAATAACATTCGAGACATCGGCCTTATACCACTCAAGAATAGCAGAGGCGCCCAGACCATTAAGGTCCAATTCCAACCATATCCGCCAAGCACCCAGGCGTAGGGATAAACGGAGGCAAAAACACCAACAAGTCCGGCGACGGCGGAGGCCGGAACCGAAGCAATAAAAAACTGCCTCGCCATGCGGAACATCCCCAAGTAGAGCAAACCCATTTGCAGAAAGCGATAGAGGAAGCTACCAAGCTCTGGTCCAACCCACTGAATAAGGATCAGATAGAAATCAACATACCCATTACCTATATCGGGCAAGGGAGCGTTGACTCGTGTCCCACCGGCATAACCATGGGCAAAATCAAGCGGAGAAAGGCTTGCAACTCGTAACAGGTAGTATGGGATTACCGCGTCATACTCGTCATACCACCCAATGGCGGAAGCCGATCCAAAAAGCCAATAGGGATAGAGGCTAGCAAGGATAAACAACGTGCCTATGACCACTGCCTGCCGTTCGGAGGTCAATTTCGGCCACCTTTTGCCCGAATAGAGGACGAGCAAGCAAGGCGCGCTCAGCATGCTAGTTATCACAATCGAGTTTAGAAAGCTCATTGAATTCTTAAAGGACTGCGGGGATCAAATGACGGGACCGTCCAGCAGCCTCAACTAAAGGAAATGGATCTGAGGCTATCGCCCCAGAGGCAGCTTCGAGCAGCAAAATTACTGAATAGATTGTACCAGAATTCAAGGCAGCTGCCTTGGCCATTGTCACAAATCCGACGGATTGCATTTTACAAGCTACACGTATAACCCTTTACCCAATACTAGCAAGTACTGGCGAGAGTGAAACTATGAAAAAGATTGATGGCTGCGAAGTGTGCGGTGGAAGTGAATTGCAGCCTTCTTTGGATTTGGGAAAGCACCCTATGTGCGACGACCTTGTTCCGGTTGGCAACCCAATTCGTCCAACATTATTTCCCATTTCAATTGTCTTTTGCCCAATCTGCAAGACTGCTCATCAGAGCTTCCAGATCCCTAAGCACACGCTCTTTCCGACCAACTATCACTACCGGGCAAGGCATACCGCCGATGTCTTGAATGGCATGCAGGATCTCGTCGAACGCTGCGAAGCGTATGTTGAAAACCTCTCCGATATCAAGGTATTGGATATTGGCTGTAACGATGGGAGCCTGCTCTCTTTCTTCGCCGAGAAGGGCGCTAAATGCTTCGGCATAGAGCCAACCGATGCTGCGGCAGACGCAGCCAAGGCGGGGCATATCGTGATCAACGATTTCTTGACGCCCGAAGTGGCGGAAAGATTCGTAGCCGAACAGGGCTCCCCCGACATCATCACATTCACTAATGTGTTTGCCCATATTGAAGATTTGCCGAGTGTGATCCGCGCACTTCTAACCCTCGCAAACCCTACGACAGTGCTAGTTATAGAAAATCACTATCTGGGTGCTGTGCTCGACCGTTATCAGTTTGACACCTTCTATCACGAACACCCCCGCACCTATAGCCTTAGCTCGTTTGTAAAAATTGCAGCATCTCTCGGGTGCAAAGTTGTGTCAGCAGAATTTCCGAAACGCTATGGCGGCAATATCCGAGTGATTATGAGTTTCAATAATGCGCATTCAGAAAACGATCTATCAATCTTCGAAGAACAGATCCGTACTGAAGAAGGTTTCGGTGATCGGCTAAACAAGATGGGTCGCTTAATACCGCGATGGCGGGAAGTAAAGCGCGCGGAGATCAGTGAGGCAGTGGCAAAGCACGGGCCACTCCACGGCAAAGCTTTTCCGGGTCGCGCCGCTATCCTGGTTAAGCTCCTCGATCTAGATGAGACCATGATCCAAGCGGTTTACGAAAAACCGGGTTCAATGAAGATCGGCAATTACATTCCCGGCACCCGTATCCCTATACTTTCCGACGACGAATTCGACGCTCGGCCATCTAAAAACACACCACTACTCAACCTAGCATGGCATATTGCTTCGGAAATTCATGGATATATGCGCAAGCGTGGATATAACGGCGAAATCATCGACCTCTTCTCTACCGACGAGTTTGATCGGCTTACGCCTTAAATCGGGACAGACAGTTGGCGACCGGAACCGTGACATCAAAGGAGACCAGAAGAGACGATGAGCGACCTCTCATCTCGATTATAGTTCCCGTTTACAATGAAGAGGACAACGTCGATTGCACCTATGCCGAACTCAAGCAAGAGACGTTAGCTCTACCAGAATACCGATTCGAATTTTTATTCACAGACAACCGCTCCACGGACAGAACATTTGAAAAGCTCGAGGCGATAGCATCCGAGGACCCGGATGTTCGTCTGATCCGATTTTCTAGAAATTTTGGCTTTCAGAATTCGGTTCTGACCGGCTACCGCCTGGCTCGTGGCGCTGCAGCTATTCAGATCGACGCCGATTTGCAGGATCCGCCATCCATGTTCGGCCCCTTTCTGGAAAAATGGGCCGAAGGGTATGACGTCGTCGTCGGCATCCGCCGACTTAGACAAGAGTCCGCCTTGCTAAGCTACGGTCGCCGCACCTTTTACAGAGTGCTGAAGCAGCTGGATGGTCCGCACCTCATCCCGGACGCGGGCGATTTTCGCCTTATCGATCGCTCAGTCATCGAACGACTTCGGAGCATTCGCGAACCGCACATGTATTTGCGAGGACTGATATCATCGCTCGCCCGAAACCAGGCTGGTATCCCGTTTGATCGCGCCAAACGACTGCACAATCAAAGTAAGTTCAAATTTGGTAGCTTAGTTAGACTGGCAATGGAAGGGATTTTAACCCATTCCAGCATGCCGCTTAGGGTCGCCTTCTATGTCGGTTTGTTTATTGCAGTCGCGGCCGCGATATTGGCATTTTTCTACATCTTCATTAAGCTCTTATATCCCGGCCAGACGCCTCAGGGCTTTGCTACTACACAAATCCTTATTCTCTTCGGCATTGGTCTAAACAGTATCTTTCTAGGGATTCTCGGTATCTACGTTGGACGGATCTATGACCAGGTGAGAACGCGACCGCAAACTATCATTTCGGATCTCGTCAATTTCGATGAGTCGATTGACTCGGTGGAACGGAGCATGTTGAAGTGATGCGCGAAGGTGACCGGCCGTGAGACGTATTGATCCCGCATTCTGGAAGGGTCGGCGAGTCTTTGTCACCGGCCACATGGGCTTCAAGGGGGCTTGGCTCTGCGCATTGCTTTCGCGACTCGGCGCAATTAGCATTGGCTTTGGCAAAGACAATAGGGAGCCACTTCTCTACCGCGAGCTTAAGCCACATAACCATATACATAATCTCGGCGACATTAACGATGGATCTGCATTGGAAAGCGCGCTCGTGGAATCCGGCGCCGAGGTACTCATTCATCTGGCCGCCTGGCCCTTGGTGTTAAGTTCGTACGGTGATCCCGTTGGCACCTTCGATACCAACATCTTAGGGACCGCGAAAGTACTGCAAGCTGCCCGCAAGGGTCCGGCGCTGAAGTCGATCATCGTAATCACGACCGATAAGGTCTATGAGAACCATGAATGGCCATGGGCCTATCGTGAGCAAGACGCACTCGGCGCTGCCGACCCTTACAGCGCCTCGAAAGCGGCCGCTGAGATCGTGACTCAATCCATGAGCAAGTCGTATTTCCCCAATGGCGGTTCACCCGGCGTCGCCACGGCACGCGCCGGTAATGTCATAGGAGGTGGTGATTGGGCCGAGCATCGCTTGCTGCCCGACGCCGCCCGCGCATTAGATCGTGATGAACCGCTCATCTGCCGCAATCCCGATTCGGTAAGGCCTTGGCAGCATGTTCTCGATCCGCTCGCCGGTTATCTGCTTCTCGCTGAGACTATGGCCACCGCTCAGCACGATCTACCAATTGCATGGAATTTCGGGCCTGCTCCGATGGATGCCCTCAAAGTGAGAGAGGTGGCTGATCTCTTCGTGCAGAACTGGTCCGGCGAGAGGAAATGGATCACCTCCAAAACGCCGCCGGCAGAGAAAGAGGCGGAAATTCTCACCATCGATAGTGCCCTAGCGCGCGCTAAGCTCGGCTGGCAGCCGCGCTGGAATGGCCGTGAGGCGGTCGTTCGGACGGTCGATTGGTATCGGGCCTACAGCAACGGCGGCGACGCTCAGGAGTTGGTCGATAGAGACATCTTGGATTATATATCATAGGGCGGCATGAGAGGACAGGGCCCGCACCATCAGCGCGCGATCAGCGGCCACCGTACCACCCAACTAGGCAAGTCATGAAACAGTCACAATTAGAAAGAGAAAAGACGGCATGAAAGTTGTTATCCTGGCAGGCGGAATGGGTACTCGGCTTTCTGAGGCAACTCAAGTCAAGCCCAAGCCGTTAGTTGAAATTGGCGACCGGCCAATTATTTGGCACATCATGAAGCACTATGCCGCCTCAGGTTTCAAAGAGTTTGTGGTGTGCTGTGGCTACAAGGCTCCCATGATCAAATCCTACTTCGCCAATTATTTCGCGGAAAATTATGACATGACCGTGCATCTTGGCGACAATCGCATCGATTTCCACGGCGATGCCAATGAACGCTGGAGCGTCACCCTAGTTGATACCGGTCAGCACACTATGACCGGTGGTCGCGTAAAGCGCATTGCCGAGTGGGTCAACAATGAAACCTTTTGCCTGACCTATGGTGACGGCGTGTCAAACGTCGACCTAGGCGCACTCGTAGACTTCCACCGAAAAACCGACCGATTGGCAACCGTCACAGCAGTCCCATCCCCAGGCAGATTTGGTATTCTCGATATTGGAAATGATGAGGTTGTCGACCGCTTTCATGAAAAGCCGAACTTGGAGGTCGGATGGATAAATGGCGGATTTTTCGTCCTTGAACCTGGTGTTTTCGAATATATCGAGGGCGATGCAATATCCTGGGAGCGGGAGCCGTTGGAGAAACTGGCCCAAGATAATCAACTGGCGGCCTACCGGCATCATGGATTTTGGCGACCTATGGATACCCTTCGCGATCAAAGAGAATTGGAAGCTATGTGGATCTCTGGAGAGGCGCCTTGGAAGACCTGGTGAGTATCGAGCAGAAGCCCTCGCAGGCCGGCAACCGGATGGAGCGAAAACATGGGGCGTCGGATTGGACTTCGCCTGCGCAAGGATCCGAACTTTTGCGCTTTTGCACATCCGGCATTGCAGCGACGCTTTTCTATTTCGTCATTGTCAATCTACTGATCTACGGCCCAGGGCTGACACCAGTGGTTAGCTCAACGCTGGCATATCTGATGGCGCTCGGAGTCTCTTACTTTTTGCAGGCCCGTTATACATTCCGAATCGACTCGGACTCATTCGACCAAGTCGTCAAATTCTTGTTGTCGGCTATCGTGGGCATTGGACTTTCTTCCGGTGTGATGTACTTGGCAACACATACCCTGCAGTGTCCTGCCCTGATCGCCTCGATAATCGTATGTATTTTAATTCCCATATCAAACTATTTTGTGTTCAAGTTCTGGGTGTTCGCGACGCGCACATAGCCCGCTTCGTGCTACCTGTTATATAATCGTAGGACCAGTAATGGACAGTAGTGAAGCAACAAATGGCAGACCGGATAACGTCAACCAGAAACAAGTAGCTGAGGACTTCGATCGTCTGACCGAAGTTTACGAGGACAAAATCAACGAGGCTCTCGCCTTTGGCGGCCAGGAGCACGGGTTCTATATCGACGTAAAAAAAGACCATCTATTGCGTCTTGCTAAAGCTTATTTCGGTCGCACCAGTCAGCTTGATGTCTTGGATCTCGGCTGCGGTATTGGCGCCTACCACGCACGCCTCGACGGAAAATTTCGCCAGCTGCATGGCTTTGATGTCTCTGCTCGCAGCGTTGAAGTCGCCCGCGAGAAACACCCATCCATCAAATATGAAAGCTCTGACGGCGGCGTACTACCCTACCCCTCGGACAGCTTTGATCTTATTTTTACTATCTGCGTGATGCACCACGTGCCGACTGGGCAATGGGTACACTTCGTGAACGAGATGTTTCGGGTGCTAAAGCCCGCCGGCCTTGCCGTGGTGTTCGAGCACAACCCATACAATCCTGCGACACAATACATTGTACGCTCCTGTGAGATTGATAAGGATGCGGTGCTGCTCCGGCCCGCAAAATTGCGCAAGCTCTTCAAGGAGCCCGGCTTTGCCGATATTAATACCAAGACAATTCTTTCGGTGCCGCCCATCGGGACGGCGCTGTCAAGGCTCGACTCGATGCTCGGCTATCTGCCCTTCGGCGCTCAATATTATCTTAGTGCGGTGAAGCCCGAATAATTTCGCCGCAAGGATGTCCCTTGATATCAGATCAGACCTTCTCCGAATTCTGGCGGATGGCAGCAGAGCCCGTCCCTCTAGTCATCATGGGCGGCGGTCGGTGGGGTCGTGTCTGGGCGACCGTTGTAAGCCAGGCCCGTGGTACGGGCCAAGATGTCACACTAGTGGCACGCAGCAATACGGATGAGACACGCTCTTGGGTCGACAATCAGATCGGGATACAGAACCTGAAGGTCTACAAAAGCCTTGAGGAGGCATTAGCAAATAAGCCGCCTTCTGGTGCTGCGATCGTGGCGACCCGTGCCCGCGATCACGTAGCCGATGCAACGGCTGCAATGAATAGCGGATTGGACGTGTTGGTAGAGAAGCCCCTCAGCGATATCGCCACGCGGGGAATGGAACTAGTGAGCGTTGCGCGGCGAGCAAATCGCCTCCTAACTATTGGGACCGAATTTGCCTTCTTGCCAGTGTTTCATTCTTTCGCCCGCACCATCTGTGGTGATGCAGGCATCACTACAGCCCGACTGACTTGGGACGATCCGGCGGGGGAATTGCGCCACGGAGAACTTAAGAGGGTTCATCGTGAAATCGGTGTGCTCATAGACCTAATGCCCCATGCCTATTCGATCTTTCGGATCTTCTCTGGCAACTCAACGCTCATGATTACCGATTTCGATCAGGATATAGAAAAAGAGTCTGGGCATATCCAGTTGCAAGACGAGACGGGCGCCCGCTATCAGCTTCGTTGCAGTAAGCGGTCGGCGATGCGGAAGAGGCTACTAGAAGTGGAAGGGCCGCAACAGACCGTCAGGATTGATTTCAGGACGAAACATCCAAAGGTTGTTGTCGACGGAGAGAGCATGTCCATTCCCGTCACATCTCAGATGACCAGCACACTGCGATTGGAGTTAGGAGCATTTCTTTCGGAGCGTGCAGGCGCGATTGGCAGTTCGCCGATCAGCGATAGCATTCCCGAATTGCTGGCATTGCAGGCGGTTCTCGAAGGCTGATAGTTCAGAAGAGCTTGGACATCGCGCCGTATGCCCGTTCATTATTCTAACATATAATCTCATCGACCTCGTCCGGCGACGTCACATAAACAATACTGACAAATCCCCGCTTCTTGGCTGATGCGCAAATTTCGGTCCTCGTCAGCATTTCTACGGCAGGAAACTGGCGCTTGTCATAGTCGGTATAGTAAAGGTTAAAGACACAAGGCTGTTCGGTTGTCCTCAAGCCCATCAACATCGGAAGTCCGACATTGGCGGGAACGAAGAGAGGGGCATTGAGACAGGAATAAGGAATCGCCTTCCACATTGTCGAAGAGAAGAGAACGAGCGGAGTGGGAGAGGCGCCTACATAGGGGGCGAGCCGATCGGTAAGCCGTTTCAGCGGCGCACTCTTTGCCGCCTCTCCGATGATAGTCAGTTTTTCCATCATCGATACCGGCGTGTCCTTGGCCGAAAGCGATCGATAAAGACGAGCGATGGCCTTTTCCACTTTCCGATAGTGCCATCCATCTCCAAAATTTGCGGCCACCACACAGACCGCCAAAGCCGCTGCACCGAGTGGCGCTACACGGCCAGGCCGTGCACTTAGGGCCCCGACCGTCCGAGCAGACAACACAGCCACCGCAATCCAAGTGCCAACATTGATGAAATAGTAGGCGCTACCGCCCAGGACCTCCAGTGCGAGAGTTGGTGCCGTGCTCACTACGAGCATGACCAGCAAAATCTGGTTCCACATTGGCGATTGGCCCCGGTTCCAATGCCATAGACAAAGGGCCACCACTGCGCAAATCACAGAGAGGTTTATCGATGCGACGGTCGGAAAGTGACGCGGAAAATGGAAAGGATTGATCCAGGTATGTCCTGCGTGATTGAGAGGTAGGAGATAGCTCACAAGAAGCCAGGTCAGCGCGACAGCAAACAGCACAAGCATGCCGTAATGATGAAGCGCCAAGCGGTGTCGTGATCGCAACAACAAGTAAGCAAAACCTGATGCAAAAATCCCACCCGTGGAAACCTTCGACGAGAACGCGAGTAGGGCGATGAGGCAGCCGGTCAGGAGTGTGCTAGCTGAAAATTTTGTGGTGTCCTCTTCTGTCAGCGCACTTAAATAGACCAATCCAATCAGGATGATGGTGAGGCCAAGAGCGTGGCTTTCGGAGGCAAAAAATGAGTTCAAATCCCAGAGACAAATGAGGAAGAGCAAGCCAATCGGCACAACAACCAATTGCAGCGAAAGAATCCTCTTGCCGCACATAGTTGCTATCTGCCGGTTTGCCTCGCACAGGGAGAAGAATAGCCAAGGAATTAAGAGCAGCTGCTGACCAAGATAGTAACCGGCCGGTGCGCTTTGGTTCGCACCCTTTGCGA